>DATAVZ010000069.1:0-47697 GCA_036267475.1 Occallatibacter sp. | reverse complement strand
AAACCATCCTTCTCAGAACCCTTTTGAAAGGGCACGGCTTCAGCCGTGCCGTAAAGAGCTGAAAATAGGTTGGGCTTTAGCCCCTGAGGGACGATTTTTTGTCCACGTTCGACATCTCCTCAGAGTTCCTGGACAGGTTCTGAGGGAATGTCCGCTTGCGCCATCCGTCAATTTGAGCTCGTGAATAGCAGATGCTATTTAAGGCGGACACCACTGAACTTACCGGCCCAGATACTGCCGGTACTGCTGCTCCAGCACTCCGCTGGCGCGGGCCAGGGCGAGCTTCGACACGTTGTACTGGTAGAGGCTTTCCACCAGGTTGGTCTGCGCGGTGGCCAGCGAGGCCTGCGCTGTAACCAGCGGCAGGTTGTCGTCCACGCCGGCGTTCACGCGGTCGGTTTCGTCGCTCAGCTCGCGCGCGGCCAGGTCCACGTTGGACCGGGCCACATCCACCAGCTTCTCATTGGCGTTCACGTCCAACAGCGCGGAGCGCACCTGCTCATCTATATGCACGCGCAGGTCCGCGAGCTGGTCGTCGACCGACTTCTTCTCGGCCAGCGACGCGTCTTCAGCGCCGCGCAGCCCGGCCTCGCGAAAGATGGGCAGGCTCAGCGTGCCGAATGCGGCAAAGTTGCCGTGCGTGCCGCCGCCGTTCACTGTGCTGGTCTGGTAATAGCTTGAAAATTTGAGCGTGGGCAGGCGCTGGCTGCGATAGGCGTTGTGAATGGCCTTGTATTCGACCGCCTGATTGCGCAGGTTCTGGTAGTCCTGGCGGTCCTTATAGGCAGTTTGGAGCGCCTCTTCCGGCGTCTGCGCGGCGAGATCGCCATACGGAGCCGGGTCAGTAAGCTCGATCTGCTGCGCCGGGGGAATGCCGATTTCGCGCTTCAGCAGGATCAGCTCCTTGTCGAGCCCGTTCTGCGCGGCGATCAGCGACTGCTGCTGCACCTGGAGCTGTACCTTGGCCCGCAGCTCGCCAAGGTTGGCGGCGGTACCCGCCAGATGCGCCAGATGCTCGTGGTTCAGCAGCACTTGCGCCTGGCTCACCTGCGACCCGGCATTCTCCACTTCACTGGCGTCGGCAATGCTGCGCAGATAAGTGGTTGCCACGTCCTGCACCACCTGCCCGCGAGCGGTCATCTTGGCAAAATAGGCCGAGCGAGAAGCCGCGCCCGCCGCCTTGTATCCGGCAATCACCGGGCCGGAGAACAGCGTCTGGTCATAGTGGAGCGTGGCGTCGGTCAGGTCGTCCTTGGTGATGAACGAGAGGCCGGCCGGCGGCTGGCCGCCGGGAAACAACCCCGTAAACTTGGAGAGCTCGCTCTGGCTGAAACCCTGGGCCGCCAGGTTGTGCTGGTAGAAGCCGGTATCGGCGCTGAACCGGATGGTAGGCAAAAACTCCTGCAGGGCTTCGTTCTTTTCGCCCTTGAGGGTGATCTCGTTATTCTCGGCTTCTTTCAGGCCCAGATTATTGGTCAGGCCGCGGCGAATCGCATCGTCGAGCGAGAGCTTGAGCGGCTCGCCGGTCACCGGCTGCGCGGTCACGCTGCCCCAATAGGGGTCGTTGGCCGAGCTTGGATTCTGCGCCGGCGCATGCGCGGCCAGGGCCGCAAAACACAGGGCCAGAGAGGCAAACAACACCTCCGGTCGCCGCAGGCAAAAATGGAACGGTTTGCTCACCTTCACTATTCTCTCAGATGAGCAAAACCGCTGCCGGGATTCACTTCCAAGGGGCCTTCGCCGGCTATTCCACCGGGTGAATCCACATCGCGTTGCCGCCCCCCGAGACCATGTGCACGTCAAGTACGGTGGTGGAGTCCACGGCCTGGTGGGTGAGCGTGGTGTGGGTGGCCTCAGTAGCCGCGTCGGGCGCGTCGGCATAGATTTCCGCCTCATATTTGCCCGGCCCAAGAAAACTAAGCGGCACCTGGATATCGCGCTGGTTCCAGTTGGTAAGCGAGCCCACATACCAGTCGCGGCCGCTGCGCCGGGCCAGCGAGACCCACTGCATGGGCTCGCCGCCAATGGCGTGGACCTGGTCCCACGTGCAGGGCACGCGCTTCAGGAAGGCGAACTCCTTTTGCCCGGCGTAGCGCTCGGGATAATCGGAGACCATCTCCAGCTCGCTCTCGAAGATCACATAGAGCGCCAGCTCCTGGGCGCGGGTGTTCAGTCCCATCGGCTCAAACTGGCGTGGGATGAAGTCCTTGAGGTCGGTGTTGCCGAACGCGCCGGGCGTGTAATCCATGGGGCCGGCGAGCATGCGGGTAAACGGCAGCGTGGCGTTGTGCGCCGGCGTCACCTGCGCGCTCCACTTCAGATATTCCTTGCCCATCACCGATTCACGCGTGATCACGTTGGGATAGGTGCGGCGCAGGCCGTCCGGCTTGAAGGCGCCGTGAAAGTCCACCATCAGGTGATGCTCGGCCGCGGTAACCGCCACGTGCCGGTACCAGTTCACCATCCACTGGTCGTCGCGGTTCATAAAGTCGATCTTTACGCCCGCAATGCCCCATTTTTCAAACAGCGGAAAGGCCTGGTCCATGTATTTGTCCACCGATGTCCAGTGGGCCCACAGCCACAGCTTCACATTCTTCTCTTTGGCGTAACGCAGCAACTCGGGCATGTCGATATCCGGCGTGACCTGTGTAATGTCGGCCATCGCGGCGTAGTCCTGCGGTCCCTTGCGAGCGGCCGACAACGCCCATCCGGCATCGATGAGCATGTAGGGAAAGCCCGAGGCGGAAGCGAAGTCGATGTAGTGCTCCATGGTCGCGGTGTTCATGCCGGTTTTGAAGTGTACGCTGGGCGCGGCCTCGCCTGACCACCAGTCCCACGCCGACTTGCCCGCCTGAATCCACGAGGTGTCGGCGATCTTCGACGGAGGATTGAGGTTGAGCACAATGTTTGACTCGATCAGCTTGGCTGGCTGGTCGGCGATCATGAACACCCGCCAGGGAGTCGAGAACGGTGTCTCGGTTTCCACCTTAACGCCGTCCGGCTGTGCGGCTCCGGCTTCATTGCGGTGTGGAGAAAGATCGGCAGTGAGCGTGAATCCGCCAAAGTGCGGCTCCTTGCGCAGATACATGCCCGCGTAGTTGTCGATATTGGCCTCGGTAATGGCCAGCCAGCCGATGCCCGGCTCGTTGGCCAGATAGGGCAGCCCGATGATCCAGTCCGGATGCAGGCCGCCCACGTGGCGAAGCTGATACTCGTCCTCCCACGACGACTCGTAGCCATTGAGAATGAGCGGATAGCTCACGGCATCTTTGGAGTAAGTAAACTCGGTGTCTTCGCGGGTGATGCTCACCTTGCCCAGTCCCGGCTGCTCGGGCACGGTGTAGCGGAAGGCCACGCCGTCATCGAAGGCCCGCGCCTCGATGCTGAGCTTGTGGCCGCCGCCGTCGGCAAACTCGGCGCGCACGCCGTTGTAGTGGTTGTGTACGGTGCGGGTTTTGCCTACGGGAAGGGTGTAGTCCTCGTCCATATTTTCCGGCTGCGAGCCGGACAAATGCATCCCCGGCCCCAGCCTCTGGCCGCCGCTGAACTCGAGTCCCAGCTTCGACTCTTCAATCATGGTTTTGCCGCGGAACTGGACGGCGTAGCTCAGAGCGCCGTCGGCTGACGCGCTGTTGAAGAGCTGGAGCGTGATCTGCCCGTTCGGCGAGGTAACCTGCGCGGCCGGCGCATCCGCTGTTTGCGCGGGCGCGGCTGCAACGGCGGAAAGGGCAAAAAGGCAAAGCGCGACTCCGCGCACAGTAGACATAACGGCTCCTTGAAAAATCGCCTGATGGAACATCCCTTGAAAGCACATCGCTTGAAGCAGCATCGCCCGAGGACGGAAAAGTCGATTTGGGCGCAGCGATGGCTCAGTATTTGAGAACGCAACAGTATACGCTTGCATCTCCGCCGGGCCGGCCAATTTGCGCGCCAGGGAGTAGTGCCCCAATCTGCTTCTGCATTGAAAGGGCACGGCTTCAGCCGTGCCACAAATGCATAACTTGCGACTGTGGCTTTATTGAGAACTGCATAGGGAATGTCCGATCAGGCGCGCCGTAGGCGCAAGGATCGTTAGCCCCGCGCTTCAGCGTGGGGAAAGGGAGTCCCGCAATACCCCAGCAATACCTTTGTGAAGTCCCGTAGGGACGGTGCAAGGACATTTCATTTGCAGGAATCAATAGCCTCTGAGGGAATGCATGGGATGAAATTAGGACACTACCCTTCAGCGCCAGGGCAATCGCATGAACGCTTCTTGCCGGCGAGTCAGGTTCTGTTTGCGCGTATCGAGAACTGCCACAGTGAGTGCCATGGCCGATTTCGTCCCGGAGGGACGAGCTGACAATAGCCCAGACCAAGCGAAGCGCAGTTCTGGGAAGGCGAAATCGCAGCACAAAGCCGCCCCGTAGGGTCGGCGCGACCCCATAGCACAGTTCTTCCCGCGTCCATGCGATTGCCCTGCGCGTCAGGGGGCGTATACAAATTCGTTCGATCCGATTTGTCCTGGGCAGGTTGAACCCGCATCAGGCAGGTGGTTGGGCCAAGGGGAATACGCTATCCTTCTTCCCGGTCCAGAATTGTGTTTTCAGGATCGTGGTTTTAGGATCGCGCTTTTTCCCGGAGGCCTGTTCATGTACCGCTCGTTCATGTCCCGCTCATTCTACCTGTGCACTCTCGTCGCAGCCGTTCTCTGTGCGGCGGCGCGCATGGCCGTTGCCGCGCCCGCCGCTGCTGCGCCGCTGGGCATCTTCGAGGGCCAGGGCGATGTGGGCACCATACTCCATGCCGGCTCCGCGCACTATGACGCGGCCACCGGCGCCTATAGCCTTACCGGCAGCGGCGACAACCTGTGGTGGGCTGAAGACGACTTTCACTATGTGTGGAAGAAAGTCACCGGCGACTTCTCGCTCGCCGCTCAGATCCAGCTTCCCGGCACCGGCGGCGATCCGCATCGTAAAGCCGTGCTGATGGTGCGGCAAACCCTCGCCGGCAACTCAACCGCCGTCGACCTGGCCGTGCACGGCGACGGGCTCACCTCGCTGCAATGGCGCGCATCCGCGGGCGACAACATGCACGAGGTCCAGGCCAACGTGCAGGCGCCCATCGCCGTGCGTCTTGAAAAGCACGGCGACTTCTTCTACGCCTTCGTCTCCGGCGCGGACGGCAAGCTGGCGCCCTCCGGCGCCTCCACGCGGATCGTGTTCACCGGGCCGTTTTATGTGGGCATCGGCGTCTGCGCACATAACAAGAGCGCCGTCCAGCAGGCCGTCTTTTCCCATCTCAGCCTGCGCCAGGACGAGCCGCCCGGCAAGCCGGTGCTGGTGAGCGCGATCGAGACCATCAACGTCGCGTCGACCGACCGGCATGTGGAGTACGTGGCCGCCGCGCACTTTGAAGCGCCGAACTGGACCCCCGACGGCTCGGCGCTGCTGTTCAACCAGGACGGCGGCCTGCGCCGTCTCGCTCTCGGCGCCAGCCAGCCCGTCCCGATCGACACCGCGACTCAAACCCGCTGCAACAACGATCACGGCATCTCGCCCGACGGAACCATGCTGGCTTTCAGCGATTCCTCCTCGCCGGATGGAAAGTCGCGCGTTTACGTTGTGCCCATCGCCGGCGGCACGCCGCGCCAGGTCACCGCGGACGGGCCATCCTACTGGCATGGCTGGTCGCCCGACGGCAAGACCCTCGCGTTCACCGGCGCACGCAACGGCAACTTCGATATCTACACCATCCCCGCGCTCATCCCCGCGGCGGGCGGCCCTGCGCAGGAGACGCGGCTCACCACCGCCGATGGCCTGGACGATGGCCCCGGCTACTCACCCGACGGCGCTTACATTTATTTCAACTCCGAGCGCAGCGGCCACATGCAGATCTGGCGCATGAAGCCCGACGGCAGCAGCCAGCAGCAGGTCCTCTCCGATGAGAGCAACGACTGGTTCCCGCACCTCTCGCCGGACGGGCAATGGATGGCCTTTCTGGCCTATGCGCCCGGCGTGACCGGCCATCCAGCCGAAAAGGATGTGGAGCTGCGCCTGATGTCGATGGCGGGCAAAAAGGTCCACCTGCTCACGCGGCTGTTCGGCGGACAGGGGACCATCAACGTGCCCTCCTGGTCTCCCGACAGCAAGAGGCTGGCCTTCGTGAGCTACGAGCTGCTGCCGCCCTCAAGTCTCGCGAACAGGTAGGAGACATGGCTCTGCTTTTCTGACCGCTTGTTTTCGCACCACCGCGGGATGCCCCATCCTTGACGCGGCTTCATTGCGGCAAGGGTGGGAAAGCACAAATTCACACGGTCAGAAACCGGCTACCGTGACTGCATGATGATGGAATCGTCCCGATCGTCTGGGTGCCCAGGGTCTCGCTTTTCAGACCTGGGAGACCACCAATATTCGCGGTCGCAGTACTACGTAAAGCGGACCGCGGCCTCAGCCCACACCACAGCCTGCTCGTAGCACGCAAGCAGCGCCTCGCCGTCCAGGCAGTGCTGTGCAATGATCGCGTCGCACCCCGGCCAGTCGCCTTGCTCGTGAGCCAGCAGCCAGTCCAGCAGCCTGCGTTCGGGAACCGGCGCACCCATCAGCGCCACGCACACCTGCTCGCGCAGCGGCAGTGAAGGAGTGAGCTCCTTCATGGGCACGCGCAGCATGGCCGGCAGCAGGCTCAACAATCCCAGCAGATACTGCTCGGTCGCATCCATGGAGCACTGGCCGGCAGCCAGCTCGCAGAAGCGCGCGCGGATAAAAGCCATGCGCAGCAGTTCCCTGGGCTGGTCCCCGTTGAGTTCGCTGGTGATGGCCAGCGTGGCAATGCGCCGGAAGCCGATTTCGCCCACCGCCATCAGCGCCGTGTTCACTGAGTTGATCTGCTGCCGCATCCCGTAAATCGGCGAGTTGATCAGCCTCAGCAGCCGGTAGGTGAGCGAGGTGTCCTGCTTCACCAGCGGGCACAGCTCCTGCAGGTCAAAGGTTTCCTGGCGCAGCAGGCGCAGAATCTCAATCTGTGTGATCCGGTTGGAGGGAATCTTGCGGTTCTCCATCAGCTCAGGCCGGCAGAAGTAATAGCCCTGGGTGAGCGTGAATCCCTCCATGCGCGCCTGCCGGTACTGCTCCTGGGTCTCGATCTTTTCAGCCAGCAGCGTCACCGGCGCGCCATGCAGGCGTTTGAGCAGCTCGTGCCGCTCCCGCTCATCGGAGAGGATGAAATCGACCTTGATGTAGTCGGCCAGTTCGACCAGCGGCTCGTAGCCCGGCTTCCAGATAAAGTCGTCCAGCGCCAGCCGGAAGCCGGCTTTCTTCAACCGTTTGCAGGCATTCACCAGCTCGGGAGTGGGTTCCAGCGTCTCCAGAATCTCCAGCACGCACATGCTGGGCGGCAGAATTTCAACCAGGCTGTCGGTCAGCGATTCCTGCGTGCAGTTCACAAAAGCGGTTGCGCCGCCAGTGAGCCGTTCCAGTCCGAACACCAGCGTGTTGTCGAGCATGGTGCGAGTGGCCAGATTACCGTCGCCTCGAAACACCTGATCGGGACCGCTCCGGAACAGCAGCTCGTAGGCATGAACCTGGCCGTGCAGATCGAGGATCGGCTGACGCGCCACATATCGTAGCCCGTTAGTCTTTTCCTGCATCACTGCCGCAGGGCATTCGACGGCCGCAGCTTTCGTCGCCATTTTTTTAATTACTCCAGACGAAACCCTTATCGGCGTTACGGTCTTCAGACTTCAACCGCAGGCGGGTGAACAGACAACCGGAAGTGTTGCCTTTGGTAACCCGGGAGCCGGACGGGAGCAGGCGCATCGGGCATCGGCACTCTAACCCATGAACATGCCGCCATTTACGTCCAGCACATGGCCGGTAATGTAGGCTGCCGCGTCTGAGGCGAGAAACGCTACGGACTGGGCGATTTCCACATCGGTGCCGGCGCGGCCAAGCGGAATTTCAGCCAGCATCGCCTTGCGCTGCTCTTCGTTGAGCGCCGCCGTCATGGACGTCTCAATGTAGCCCGGAGCCACCGCATTCACGGTAATGCCCCGCGACGCCACCTCGCGGGCCATGGCGCGGGTCAGCCCGATGAGGCCCGCCTTCGAGGCCGCGTAGTTGGCCTGGCCAGCCTGCCCGGTACGGCCTACCACGCTCGAAATATGGATGATGCGGCCCCAGCGGTTCTTGAGCATCGGACTGAGCAGAGCCTGCGTCAGCAGAAAGGCGCCGGTGAGGTTGGTGCCCAGCACGTCATCCCAGTCGGCCCGCTTCATGCGCAGCATGAGCCCATCGCGGGTAATCCCCGCGTTGTTCACCAGGATCTCGACCTTGCCGAATCGTCCCAGCACCGCTTTGGCTGCGGTCTTGATCGACTCTTCGCTGGCAATGTCCATGGCAAAGGCCGCTGCGTGGCCACCCGCGGCCTCGATCTCCCCGACCGCCCCGGCCAGCAGATCCTCACTCCGCGCCGCCAGCGCCACCGTGGCCCCGGCTCTGGCCAGCTCCAGCGCACAGGCCCGCCCAATTCCACGCGAAGCCCCGGTGACCAGCGCAATCCGTCCCTCTAAACTCGGCATTTCTCGAATGTCCTCCGTCACGGCTGAATCCGGACCCAACCGGTGGAACTCAACCCGTTCAGCCCCATTCAGGCCACACCCGTTCAGACCCAAACCCATTCAGACCCAAACGCATTCAGATATGGACCAGAACACATTATAGGAACTCACCGTGCTCCGGGCCGCTCTCCACTTGATGAAGAAATTTCGCAGAAATATCTCGTAAGAAATAATTCGTATGATATACTTCAAATGAAGTATATGACAAAAGAACTCGGAATCTGGGAAATCGCCGTCCTTGCCACCCTGCGCGAAGCGCCCATGCACCCCTACCAGATGCAACGGCTGCTTCACGATCGGCACAAGGACGAACTTCTCGCGCTCAGGCCCGGCTCGCTTTACCACGCCATCGGCCGCCTGGAGCGCGCCTCGCTGATCGCGGTCGTCTCCACCACCCGTGATGGCCGCCGCCCTGAGCGCACCACCTATCAGCTCACCCCGGCCGGGCGCGACGCGCTGTTGGCCACGCTGCGCAAGATCGTCTCCACGCCACGTCGCGAGAGCTCGGAGTTCATGGCCGCCATGGCCTACCTCATCCATCTCACCCCTCAGGAAGCGATTCCGCACCTCGAGCAGCGCTGCCGGGTGCTCAACGAGGAAATCGGGCGGACAGAGGCGACCCTGGCCGTGGTCTCCGCGCGGGTGGCTCGGATCAACCTGATTGAAAGCGAATACTTGCAGGCCGTTCGGCGTGCCGAGCTCGACTGGACCGCGGGCCTGGTCCGTGATCTGCGCGAAGGCCGGCTTACGTGGGACCTGGACGCAATCTACCGCCAGATCAAGGCCGGAACCGAGGCCGCCGGTCTTACAGAGGAGTAGCCCATGCAGCCTGAAACTCTCAATGCGACGCCCGCAACCGGCAGTCCAGCCAAAATCCGCTATGCCGGGCCAATTTGGACCCTGGTGCTGCTTGCCCCGCTCATTGCCGAAGTGCTGAGCGGCTCCACGCGCATGAGCTTCATCTTCGTCTATGTGCCGGAAACCATGGTGTGGGGCTGCGGCGCGCTGCTGTGCCGCGAACTGGTGCGCCGCTGGCGCGGCGGGGCCACCAGCCTGTTGTTGCTTGGCCTGGCGCTCTCCATCGCCGAGGAGTTCGTCATCCAGCAGACCTCGCTTGCGCCGCTGCCGTTTCCCGGCGCTCACGCGCAGTACGGCCGCCTGTGGGGCGTCAACTGGGTCTACTTTCTCTTTATGCTCGGCTATGAGAGCGTGTGGGTTGCGGTGGTGCCCGTCACTCTCACCGAGCTAATCTTCCCTTCGCGGCGCAGCCAGCCCTGGCTGCGCCGCGGCGGCCTCATCACCGCCTGCTCTGTCTTCGCCGTGGGCTGTTACATTGCCTGGTTTACCTGGACACAGCGAGCGCTGCCCAGGAAGATGCACGTGCCGCCCTACCACCCGCCGCTGGTTGCCATCGCATCCGGAATTGCGGCCATCCTGCTGCTCGGCATCGTTGCCTATGCGCTGCGCGCCGTGGGCCGGGAGACGGCGATGAATTCCCTCCGCCCGCCACACACGCCCGGAGCTACGCGGACGATTGCCCAGGCCATAGCCTTCACCGCGGGCATCGCCGCCTTCGCGCTGGGCTGCGCATGGTTCAAGCTGATTGCCATGGTGTTCACTCCGGTTCACTCTCCGGCGTGGGTACCTATGATAGCGGGCTTTGCCGGCGCGCTCAGCACCTACGCGCTCTTCCGCGCGCTCAGCTCCAGCGCCTGGGGAGATGCGCAGCGCTGGGCCGCGAGCTTTGGCGCCACAATGGCCTGCATGTCTGTGGGTTACCTCAGCACCGCCGGCTGGACGCGCTTCGATCTCATCGGCAAAGCCATCCTGAATGTCCTCGCGCTGGTCGGCCCTTTGTGGCTGGGCGTAAAGGTGCGCAGGCACGCCGCTGCGGCAGAAGAAAGCTGATCTGGACCAGGGCCCTCCGCATGTAGATTCGTGCTGCGCCGTTCTCAGCCCGAGGGCGTCGCCGCCACCGTCACCGGGCGGCTGGTAATGGCCGGCCGTGCCAGTTCAGTGGGCCAGATGTAAACTGCCAGACGGCGCGAGTAATGCAGAACGGGCTCGATGGCCGGCAGCTCGATGCCGATGGTCGAGGGCAGGTCATTGCGCTCGATCTCCGCCTCAGCTTCTTCAAGCGGCCAGGGCACGTAGTGCAGGTTGGCCCGCACCGGCTCGCCCGCCCGGTTGGAGCTGAACAGGCAGGTGCGCTCGGTAATAAAGTACTCGAAGGTGCCGCTGCGGCACTCGGCGGTTTTGCGGGTAGGCCCCAGGCCGCGATAGCGGGCCTTGAACACCACCTGCTGCCCGGCGAAGAGCCTGCGGCTGTAAAAAGCAAACTCCCGATCCGACCGTCGTTCGAGACGCATTTCCGCCCAGTGGTAGGGCAGGTGGTAGAACAGGCGCGCCACGCCCACCGCAACCAGGTTGCTGGCGTCGAGCGAGAAGCAGTAGATGCCCCGCGTGCCGCTGTGGCTGTCGCGGACATAGGTGCGGAGATTCAGGTCGGGAAAGCTGCGCACTCCGGGAACCGGCGGCAGGCCGCGAATCTTGATGCGGTCCAGCCAGAAGGGCACCACGCCCAGCCACGCCGATCCCTGAAAAGTATCCACGTCGAGCCACTGTGGCAGCAGCGCGGCCATGGCTGAGGCGGAGGCCGGCCAGTGCGCAAACAACAGGTCGTTCCAGCGCTGGGTCATGGCCCAGCGTCCTGAAGGCAGGGGTCGCGGTTTGTGCGACGTGCGAAACAGAAATTCCTGCATGTCCCACTCCAGCTTGTCCGGTAAGGCTCCTGCTCTCAACGGGAGGATGCCGTCCGAAGAATGCCGAAAACACTGTGCTGCTGCGCACCAACCTCAATGAAGTATTCTGTTCGCGAGACCGCTCACATGTCCAGTGAATCTTTTACGCCCCCCCGCGCCAGAAATCAGACCGAGGTCTTCGCCGTACACGGCGCCGATCCGGAAATTCTGGCTTATGCCATGGCCAAATACTCGCGCTCCGCGCTTTCCATGCGGGAGTCGCTGACCGAAATCAGCGCCCAGCGAGCCGAGCAGTTCCTGAACACATTTTATTTTCAATACGGCCACCGCTCCATAGCCGACCTGGCCCACATGGCCTTTGCGGTGGAGCGGCTGAGCCTGCTGGCCGCCATCGTGCTGGTCGATGAGCAGCGCTGGGATGGGCAGGAACGCTCCACCCGCTATCAGAATTTCCTCAAGTCGGGCTGGTATCTTCCAGACTTTGCTGACGATTCTGCCTCGGCCGAGCTTTATTCCCACACCGTTGAAAATCTGTTCGCCGGCTATCAAAACACCACCGCCGCCGTGCTGGAGGTGCTGCGCAGCCGGGTTCCGCGGCCCGATTCGCTCAAGCCCGAGGCCTATGAGCGCACCCTGCGCGCCCGCGCCTTTGACGTGGCCCGCTACCTGCTGCCACTGGCCACCAACACTTCGCTCGGCCAGATTGTGAGCGCGCGCACGCTGGAGACCCAGGTTTCCCGGCTGCTTGCCCACCCCCTGGCCGAGGTGCGCGACCTGGGCGAAAAGCTGCGCGAAGCCGCCACCGGCGCCGCCTGGAACGTCAATGCCCAGGCCGCGCAAGCTTTTGTCGAAAAACTCGCGGCCTTCGAGAAA
Source organism: Occallatibacter sp. (assembly GCA_036267475.1). GTDB lineage: Bacteria > Acidobacteriota > Terriglobia > Terriglobales > Acidobacteriaceae > Telmatobacter. Next base: position 35,469 of record DATAVZ010000069.1, on the reverse strand, counting down.
TCCAGCCAGGCTCAGGGCGAGAAATTCAACCAAGCCCAGAGCGAGAAATTCAGCCAGGCCCAGGGCGAGAAATCCAGCCAGGCCCAGGGAGAGAATGCGGCGGCGATGAAGGGTACGGGCTTTAGCCCGTACATTGGCGGACTCAAAGAAGAAGGGGCTTTAGCCCCTGAGGGAAGCCTTGCCGCCGAGGCCGAGCAGCTTTTTACCCGCGAAGTGCGCACCGCGCCCACGCTGGTCAAATACGCCCAACCCAACGCCTATGAAGCCGAAACCCGCGCCGCGCTGGGCCAGGCCGCGGCCGCGCTGCTCAACGGAACCCCCATCGCCCTCACCCGCGTGGTCGATCTGGTGGAGCGCACCGAATCTCTTGAAGTGGAGCTGGCCGCCACCCTGCTTTACTCGGTAAGCCACCATCCCTACCGCCAGATTCGCGATCTGGTCTCGGGCCTTCCCGGCTCTCAGGTTTTAGAGATCATTGAGCTTGGCACCAGGCATCGCGGCCGCCACGACGAGGCGCTGCGTGCTTTCCACGCCGGAGCCGCACTCCGGTTTGACATACTCATGGACATCGGCGGCTTCCGTGACATGCACCGCCATCGCCGCTGCACCCAGATCGTTCAGGCATTCACCACGCGCCACGGCTACGAGACGCCGGCCTCGGGCGATCTGGCCCCCGGCGTCGACATTCTGGTCGAAGCGGGCATCCTCTCCGACTACCGCGCCGCTATCGAGTCCGCCCATACCGCCAGCGCCAGCATCGCCGTAGCGGGCACGGCGCCAGCCGCCGCGCAGTCGTCGCTTTACCTGCTGCCGCTGGCCACGCGCATCCGCGGCCTGTTCAAGATGGACTTTGCCGAAGCGCAGTACATCTGCGAGCTGCGCTCCGGCCCCGCCGGCCACTTCAGCTATCGCCGCGTCGCCTGGGAAATGTATTTAGCGTTGCAGCGCCAGCACCCCGCGCTGGCCAAGCTCATCCGGGTAACAGATTTCACCCAGCCGATCGACATGTTGCAACGGTGAGTGCGGTCATCCTCGTGTCTCTAAACCAGCGACATTTTCGCAGAAGATGTCGTGGTGTGGAAACCGGGCGATCGGTTCCCCCGCGGGCCAATGGCTCAGGATTGACACGACTTTGCTCGCGTGAATAGGTTGAAGAGATGAAAATGCGGTCTGTTGCCTGCCTGGCGGCGATCCTGTTTGCCGGCGTTCTCCCCGCTCTTGCGAAGACCCACAGCGGCAGGATTCGCGTCATGATTGTGGATGGATTCAGCAACCATGACTGGCGTCAGACCACGCTGCTTCTGCGCGGAATTCTCGATCAGGCCGGAGGCTTCGACGTGAGCGTGAGCACCATGCCGGCCATGGGCTCGGCGGCGTGGGCGACTTGGCGGCCGGACTTTGCCGCCTACGATGTGGTGATCCAGACCTGCAACGACAACGGCGGCAACGGCGAACTGGCAGGCGTGAAGAAGCTGCCGGAGTGGCCCGAGGCGGTGAAGAAAGACTTTGTGGAGTATGTGCGCAAGGGCGGCGGCGTGTATATCTTCCACTCGGCCGAGAACGCGTTTGTAGGCTGGAAGGCGTATGAGCAGATGGTGGGCCTCAGTTGGCGCAACGCCGATTATGGCGCCGCGATCCGGTTGACCGATGCCGGAAAGCTGGTGCGGATTCCGCCCGGTGTGGGACGCGGCACCGGGCATGGAACGCGCGGAACTGTGCTGGTGACGCGGCTCGGTAACGATCCGATCCATAAGGGAATGCCGCGGGCGTGGCTGTCACCGGGGCTGGAGGTTTACTACTACGCGCGCGGCCCAGCGCAGCATCTGCACGTGCTGGCCTATGCGCGGGACGCTGAGCCGGGGCTGGGAATGCTGTGGCCGGTGGAGTGGACGACCACGTTTGGGAGTGGGCGGGTTTACATTTCGACCTACGGGCACGTGTGGGATGAGGATGTGCAGCCGGCGAGCATGCGCGATGCGGCGGTGCAGACGATTATTCCGCGGGCGCTCGAGTGGCTGGCGCGCCGTCCAGTCACGTTTCCCGTGCCAAAGGATTTTCCGGGAACCGAAGCGGTGTCGGTCAGGGGGCCAATTCCGCTGGCCAGCGGCCCAGCTTTCATTCCTGCCCGCTAGCGTCCTGAGTCAAAGTTCGCGGCAATTTCCTGGCATTCCTTGCACAATATTCTCTGAACCAGGCTCACAATCGAATCGAGACGACTCCAGTCTCCGGCCTGGCATGACCCAAAAAACCGGCACCCCCACCCCTCCCCCCTGTCGGGGGAGCGAAAATGCCCATCCTGCGAACCAATTACAACCCATAACCAACTGCAAAACCAACAACTTGCAGAACAGTCCGTTCAAAGTATGGCAGCTTTGCGACCCGTCAATACCCTGCAAAAACCATACAAAACCCTGCATTCCCGCCACATATTTCACGCTCAGCCGGGTGCCCTAAGTCTCGCTTCCGAAACCCTGGCTGGCAATTGCTCAACTACTCGATCGCCTTGCGGTGATAGGTAATCTTCGTGCCCAGCTCGATCGTGTCTTCCCATCGAGCGCTGCGAATGTGGATGACTCCATCCTGATTGGTCACGCTGACGATCTTCGCGTCGGTGGGGCCCGGTTCGAGCACGGCAATAAACTTGGCCGAGGCGGCGTGCCTGCGGACGATGACGTATGGAACCTTGACGCGCAGATCGGGCCCAGGGCCAAGGCCGGTGATGGCCTGGGTCGCGGCCCCGTCCGGTAGCACCCAGAGATTCATTGCCAGGCCGCCTTCCATGGTGAAGACGCTGTGCAGGCCGGCGCTGACGTCGCCGCTTTGGTTGTCGGTCAGGTTGTCGTAGCCGTTGTCCTTTGGAAAGCCGGAGTAGGGCGAGAAGCTGCCGTCGGCCTGCTGCGTGCCGAAGTTGTGATAGTTCCAGTCGAAGTCGTGCTCGCTGCCGTCGGTCGATTTGCCGGTGGTGATCTCGACAACGTAGTCGGAGGTGAGAATCGAGGTCCGCTGCAGATCGATGTTGTCGTAGACCGGCCCCGCGTCGGCCGTCACGGCGGTGAACTCCGGCTCGGCCTGCCAGGCAATGAGCTTTCCGGTGGCCGGCTTCTGCACCGCCTCATCCACGCTCACGGTGTTGTGGGCCACGGTCATCTTGTCCCAGCTTTTGTGGATGGGGATGCCGTAGTAATGCGAGCCGGGATCCACGCTCATGGTCTGGCCCTTGGCGTAGATCACCTCATTGAGCTTGTCGAAGTGGCCGTGGCCGCCGCCGTGCGGGCCGAACTTCATGATCTCGGTCAGGTCGCCCTTGGGCGCGCGCAGAGTGGCGTATCCCGCCTCCGGAAAGACGGCGCTGACGAGCTTCGGCATCCGGGCGCCGCTGATCGAGGGCACGCCAAACAGAAAGGCATTGCGGTTGTCGCGATCGGCGTGCTCGTCGATGGCGGCAAAATCCGGATTCCTGAGCGCCGTGTAGGCTGGCTCGTAGAGCGGAGCCTCCTCAAACAGATTCACCTCGTGCGAGTCGTTGAAGGCCGGCAGCATGCCGTTGGGGAACATCACGCCCAGGGGCGAGGCCAGCAGCGCGCCGATATTCGGCTCCTGCTTCCACAGGTTCACTCCGGCCTTGGTGGACATCATGGCCATGAACTCGATGGGCCGCAGCGCGTAGAACTGGTAGCCCCATGCGCCTTCGATCCAGAAGCCGTCGTTGACAAAGGTCTTCATCTGCTCGCGCAGCCCCTTGGGGCCGTCAATCGCCTTGTTGATCAGCGCCTGATCGCCCAGCGTGTAGCCCACGGCGGTCTCGGCGCCCAGAATCCAGGTCTGGATGTTGTCCGTCGGTCCCATGTTGGCGCGGGTCACGGTCATCGCCGAGGCGTAGAGCAGGTCGCGCTCGATGTGGGTGCGCTCGGTCGGGGTGAACTGGTCGGTGTCGCGCAGCAGATCGTAGGTCCAGGACAGGTCAATCAGCCAGATGGACTCGTCCAGGGTCTGCGAGTAAACCCTGGCGCCAAACTGCGACTGCTTGTTCTGGTTGTCGTGCATGGGGTAGCTCAGGTACTTGTCGGCGTAAGCCTTCAGGATGTCCGCGCCTTTTTGGGCGTATTCGCGGTTGCCGGTGAGTCGGAAGGCGAGCGCCTCAGTCAGCGCGGCCTTTTCCAGAGCGTCAGCGCGGAGCTGGTAGACGGCCTGGTCGTATGGATAGCCCTTGAAGACCTTGCCGTTGTCCGGGCATACGCTCTGGTCAGGCGGATGAAAGACCAGCGCCGATCCCGTATCGGGACAGGCGTAATAGTGCAGCCACTGGCCGCCTTCCGGGGGCAACTCCACAGAGGTGAGCCCGAAGCGTTTCTCGTAGGATGCGGGGAAGTCATTCGCCTCATCCAGGATGGCCTGCCGCTGCTTGGCCGCCCAGGGCTGCTGCCGAGCAAGCCGGTTGAGCCGGGCGAAGTCCTGCACTGTCAACAGGATGTGCGGTGGGGCCTGGGCCGTGGCCGCAAGCGGCGCAGCAATAACCAGGGCGAGGGAAGCCAGAAGCAGAGAGGGGCGAAGGCCGAATTTCATGGACTGTCAATCCTTTTGGGCATCTATAAGAATGGGTTCAGCGTCACTGTGGAGCGGCGCCGGGGGCGCCCAAGCAGATTAAGGACGGCAAACGGCCCTGTCAACCCGCCGGGCGCCAGAATCCAGACAGGATTCAGATCCGATTCCGGCCCATATTGGTCGCCGGGGTTCCCTGAGTACCATTAGGGCTTACCGGCGGGCTCCCAATCCGGTATCATAAGGGAGACGGCCCGTTAGTTGGCCCACCCCACCCCACCCCCCAAACAGGAGGATGATTCCATGGCAGAGACCGTCAAGAAAGCAAGCGCCAAACCGAAGGCGCCCGCCAAGCCGGGCAAGACCGCGGCGAACAAAAAAGGCGTGAACGGCGTGAACGGCGCATCGACAAACCTGACCGAGATGCCAGCCGTCAGTTACGACCAGGTAGCGATGCTGGCCCATCAGCTCTGGATGGAGCGCGGCCATGAGCACGGATCGGATGCCGACGACTGGTTCCGCGCCGAGCAGATGCTGCGCTCCAAAGCGTCCTAACCCGGGCGAGCCGCACTGCGCGGATATTCACTCTTAACGCGATCATTTTTTCCGATCGAGCCTGACGGCCCCCTGAGAACAGTTCTGGGGAACGGTCATGGGAGCTGACCCGACGCCGGCGCGGCCTGATGCGCGTCGAACGGCAGCCGCTGCTGTGCGAAAATGAGAGCTTGCACATGCAGTCCAAGTTCCGTTTGCTAGTGGTGCGGCTGGGTGCCATGGGCGATATTCTGCACGCCCTGCCGGCGGTAACGGCCCTGCGTCAGACGCACCCGAGCTGGGTGATCGGCTGGGTTGTGGAACCGCGCTGGCGCGGACTGCTGGCTGCCGCCGGTGCCGCGGAGCGGGGTCCGGCCATGCCGGTAGTGGACCGGCTGCACTTTGCACCCACCCGCGAGTGGCGATCCAAACCATTGAGCCCGAGCACGTTACACGGCATCAGGGAGCTGCGCCGGGAGCTGCGCGCGGCCGCTTATGACACGGTGATTGACCTGCAAGGCGCTCTCCGCTCGGCGGTGGTGGGCCGCATGGCCAGCCACCGTCGCGTAATCGGCGAGGCCGCGCCGCGTGAGGGCATTGCGCGCTGGCTGTTTACCGAGCGCGTGCCTACCTACGGCGCGCACGTGATTGAGCAGGACTTTGAGCTGGCCGGGCAGGTCGCCGGTGACCAGCTTGAGCCGGTGCGGCCGCAGCTCCCGGTCGACCCCGCCGCCGAGGCCTGGTGTGACGAGCTGGTTCGGTCGAGCGGCGCCCGGCCGGTAGCGCTGATCAATCCAGGGGCCGGTTGGGGCGCCAAGCGCTGGCCGGTGGAACGCTATGCCGCTGTGGCCCGCGGACTGATGGGCCGTGGATTGCGCGTGCTGGTAAACGCCGGACCCGGCGAGGAGCCCATGGCGGACGTGATCGTGAAAGAGGCCAGCGGCGCCGCCATTCCGCTGGCCATGTCGCTCGACCAGCTCATTGCCGTCACCCGCCGCGTGGCGTTGTGCATTGCCGGGGATACCGGGCCGCTGCACCTGGCGTGCGCGCTGGGCCGGCCGGTAGTGGGCATTTACGGGCCGACGGACCCCAGCCGCAACGGGCCCTATGGCACGCGCTTCCGGGTGTTGCGCAACCCCCAGAGCCGCCGCGACCACACCCGCCGTCCGGAGCCCGAGGCCGGCTTGCTCACCATTACGCCGGAAGCGGTTCTGCGGGCGGCCGACGAGTTGCTGGGCGAGGAGCGGGATGTGAAGCCGAATCCCGATCCCGATCCTGGTATCGATATGGAGAAGGCGCAATGAGCGGCCCGGACACTCCTCAAAGAGCCGGCTCCGGGCAGCACCGGGACGCCGCTTCGCAGCCTGCCGCCGGTGGGGTGGAACGGTGGCAGAGGGTTGCGCGGCGCATCCGGGTGCCGCTGGGCTTTGTGACGGCCGCGCTTTATCTCTTTGAGCTGTGGCGGCGCGCGCCGCAGCCGGTTGCCATTGCCGGCAGCCTAGCGCTGGTGCTACCGGGCCTGTGGCTGCGCGGTTATGCCGCCGGATACGTCAAAAAGAACAGGGAAATCACCATGACCGGTCCCTACGCGCACACCCGTAACCCGCTCTACCTGGGCTCCATGCTGATGGCGGCCGGCTTTGCGGTGGCGCTCGAAAGCTGGGCGATGGCGGCAGTGCTTGCAGCCGGTTTCGCGTTCATCTATATACCGGTTATTGCTTCGGAGGAGCGATTTCTCCGGGCTGCTTTCCCGGAGTTTGATGCCTACTGCCGCAGCGTTCCGCGGATGATTCCACGCCTTACTCCGGCCCGGAGCCGGAACGCGGCGGTCCAAGACCCAGCGCAGGACCCAGGGCCTGCCGCTGCCGGATTCTCGCTGGACCGCTATTTGAAGCACCGCGAGTACAATGCTGCAATAGGGGCCGCTCTGCTTTATCTCAGCCTGCTGTTCTTGCGTCCGGCGCTCTCGGTCCTGCTGCACGGGATACGATGAGAGTGTGGGGGGCGTGTACGTTTTTTGTGAAGGAGCCAGTTTCTGCATTGAAAGCGACCCTGCTTTTCACTCTTGCGCTCGCCGCTCTGGCTTACGGCCAGCAGCCGGCCACGCTCACTCCGCCGCGGGCCGGCTTTGCGTTCCCGCAAAAGCAGACCCTTACCTATTCGGTGGACTGGCGGGTGTTTCCGGTGGCTACCGCGCAGATCCACTTTGAGGCGGACGGCGACCGCGAACGGCTGACGGCCAACGCCGAAACCAGCGGCGCCATCAACCTGCTCTTTCACCTGAGCGACCACTTTCAGACCAGTTTCGACCGCGCCAGGGGATGCACCTACGAGTTCGACAAGCAGACCGTGGAAGGCCGGCGCCAGATCAACTCCACGCTGCGGCTGGACTACAGCCGGAACAAGTCCGTCCTGGATGAAAAGAACCTGGTTACCGGGCAGAACAAGCACGTGGAGACGCCGGTGCCGGGCTGCCTGACCGACCTGCTTACGGGCATGTTCTATACCGCCTCCCAGCCGCTCGAGGTGGGGCACAGCTTTGTGGTTCCAATCGCGGACGCGCAGCGCACCGTGCCGGTAACCATGAAAGTGGAAGGCCGGGAGGAGATCAAGACCACCCTTGGCACCTTCAAGACCATCCGCGTGCAGCCCACAGCCGACGCCGGTGTGGTGAAGAATCGCGGCAATATCTGGATCTGGTACACGGACGATGAGCGGCATCTGCCGGTGCAGATGCGAGCGCGCTCGTTCTGGGGCACAATCACGTTCCGGCTTACAGGCAACGAGAACCGGTAGAATCGCCAACCGGTAGAGCCGCCGAGATGCGGCCGGGCTGGAGATGTGCCGCCTTTGCCCCTGGTCGGCTAACCATGGTCTGCTGCCCCTGGTTTGCCGCTCTCGGTTTCGGGCAACTTTCCCGCCTGTAATCGCTGTTGTTCCGATGTACACTCGTCTCTTCACTCCGACGCACCGGGGGATCTCCATGCGCAGGGTCGTTGTTTCCGTATTTTGTCTTCTTGTCGCCGCTTCGATGGTTTCCGCACAGTCTGGGCGGCCCATGACCTTTAAGGACATGATGCAGATGAAGCGGCTGGGCGAGACCGCCGTTTCGCCGGACGGGCGCTGGCTGACTTACTCGGTTACCAGCGTCGATCTGGAGCAGAACACCAAAACGGCAGAGTTGTGGCTGCAGAAGATCTCCGGCGGCGACCCAATCAAGCTGGCCGTGGGCCTGGCTGGCGACGCCGATCCGGAGTTCGCGCCCGACGGACACTCGGTGCTCTTCCTTTCCGGGCGAGAGAGCGGCCAGCAAATCTGGCTGGCGGACTTTGACCCCGTCACCGGCGCAACCAGCAATCCACGCAAGCTGACCAACATTGCCACCGAGGCTGACAGCCCCAAATGGTCGCCCGACGGCAAATCCATCGTCTTTACTTCGGCGGTTTATCCCGACTGTCCGGCGATCAGTCCTGCGGACGGCGAAGCGGGAAACCGTTGTAACGAGGATCGGGACGCGGCGCTGGCGGCCAGCAAGGTGAAGGCGAAGATTTTTACCCACCTGCTTTATCGCCACTGGAACCACTTCACGGGCGACAAGAGGTTCCACCTCTTTCTACTTTCGGTTCAGGGCGGTGGCGTCCGGGACTTGAACCCTGGCGATACGCACGATGTGCCGCCGTTCTCGCTGGACGACTCAAGCTGCGGCTGCGACTTTGCGCCCGACTCGAAGGAACTGGCGTTTACCGAGAAGGATGTGCCCGACCCGGCCACCTCGACCAATGTGGATATCTTCACCCTGGATTTGACCGATCCGGCGGCCAAGCCGGTGAAGGTGAGCACGTCGCTGGGCGGAGATTTTTCGCCCGCCTACTCGCCGGATGGGAAGTGGCTGGCGTGGCGCTCGCAGGCGCGGGCCGGGTATGAGAGCGACAAGTTCCGGCTGGTGTTGTATGACCGGAAGGCGAAGACGATCAGGGATTTGTTGCCGAACTTCGATCGCTGGGTAGACGAGTTTAAGTGGGACACGGAACAGCAGGTGTTCATTACTGCAGAGGACGAAGGCGAAGAGGCGCAATATAGCGCTTTCATTGAACCCGATCCGCGGTTTAAGCAGCCGATGGAATCGCCGTTGTACAAAGGCTGCAGCGCTTGGCATTTTGAAGGCGGAAGAGTAATCGCGACGTGCGCGAACGTTCGACTGCCGGGTGAAGTATTCATGTTCTCTAGTTCATGCCATTCAACCATATGTAATTCAAACGTGTCGCAGACGACGCAACTGACCCACCTCAACGACGCCCTCCTCGCCCAGCTCGATCTGCCCAAAATGCAATCCTTCTGGTTCACGGCGAAGGATGGCACTAAGCTGCAAGGGTTCCTGATCCGGCCGCCGGGGTTCGATGCGGCGAAGAAGTATCCGGTGAAGTTCCTCATTCACGGCGGGCCGCAGGGCGCGTGGGGCGACGACTGGAGCTATCGCTGGAACGCGGAGCTGTTTGCCGCCAACGGCTACGTGGTGGTGATGATCAATCCGCGCGGGTCAGTGGGCTACGGGCAGACAATTGTCGACGGGGTGAACGGCGACTGGGGCGGCAAGCCCTATACCGATCTGATGACCGGCCTGGACTATGCCGAGCGGCATTATCCCTTCATCGACAAGACCCGCGAATGCGCGCTGGGCGCCAGCTATGGCGGCTACATGGCCGACTGGATCCTGGGGCACACCAACCGCTTCAAGTGCATCGTTACCCACGATGGCATGTTCAATGCCGAGTCGGCGTTTGGATCGACGGAAGAGGACTGGTTCAACATATGGGAGTTCAAGGGGCATCCCTGGGATTACTATGGCAAGCCCGATGCGCAGAATCCCTTCCGCGAGTGGTCGCCTTCGCTTTCGGCAAAGAACTTCAAGACGCCGACACTGGTGATCCACAGCCAGCTCGACTACCGGCTGGATGTGAGCGAGGGCTTCCAGCTCTTTGACACGCTGCAGATGCTGGGCGTGCCCAGCAAAATGCTCTACTTTCCCGATGAAGGCCACTGGGTGCTGAAGCCGCAGAACTCCGAGCTCTGGTACAAGACGGTGAACGACTGGGTGGACGAGTGGACGAGGCAGTGAACAAGGCAGTAGACAGTGATCAGTGGACAGGGAACAGGGAACAAGAATCAGGAAATGCGCCCGGGTGCCCCAGGTCTGGATTTTCAGACCTGGGAAAGCACAGAACTCAACCACCTCCGAATTCAACGAGCCTCCATGTCTTTCTCGCGCAAATCACCGAAGAAGGCCCGCGAGTTTCTGAACGAAACCGGCCTGTACGACTACGCCGTGAAGGCGCTGGGCCGGCACATGCGCACCGAGGCCGAACTGCGCCGGCTGATGCGGCAGCGCGTGGAGCCGGGCGAGGGCGGCGAGCAGGTGGTTGCCGCGGTGATTGCGCGGCTCAAGGAGCAGCGCTATCTCGACGACCAGGCCTTTGCCGAGACCTACGCGCGGCTGCGGCAGGAAAATCAGAAGCTGGGCCAGCGCCGAGTGCGGCAGGACCTGCGCCAGAAGGGCGTGGCGGCGAATCTGGTGGAGCAGACCATGGACGCGAGCTACGGGCAAACCGACGAGGAAACTCTGGCGCGCGCGTACCTGGAACGCAAGCGCATTGCCAAGCCGCAAAACGAAAAGGAAATCGCGCGGGTGATGCGGCGGCTGGTGGCGGCGGGGTTTTCAACCGGCACGATCTATAAGATTCTGCGCCAGTGGAATGTGCCGGACGAGTCGCTGGCGGCGCTGGACAATGTTGGCGAGGCCGGGGGCGAAGAATAGCCAGTGTGGTGTCATTGAAGTCCATCGCATAAATCGAAGTCCCAACCGCAGATCCCATTCGACTCCGCTCAGGGCAGGCTTTCGGCTCGTTTGGCGCAAAAAAGCGCGCCAAACTACGCTCAAGTTGACAGCACATTTTTGATGCGAACTTTAGTGAGAGGACACTATTGATCAGGCAATAAAACAGTGACATCGTATTCCCACCCATTTCCGCAAAAAACGCGGAAATGGATGGGGCACCCTGACAGTATTTAGTTGCCGGATTAATAGATCAGCGGCCGACGGGCGCTCGATCGCTGGCAATCGATTCGCGAATATTGGCCAGCGGCGCGGTGGACACAAACTCGACGCCGTCGCCGACGCGGCGAATGCCCAGCTCGCTCCACAGCTTGTCGAGGTTCACGGTCACCGGCGCGTCCTTCCACCTGGCGTACATGGTCATCAGCACGTGCGTGCCGGTGGCGCTGTCGCCAATTTCAAATGCTTTTTCGAGCGGCCATTCCTGGTCGATGGTTCCACCGGCGGCGACGATGCCGCGCAGGGCATCTTGCAGGCCTTTGCGGTTGTGGGTTTCGCGGCGGATGGCAACGTCGACTACCAGGCAGAAGAGCGCGCCGCCCCAGTAGGTGTTTGCCCAGGAGTGGGTGCGGTCCAGCCCCTGGTCTCCGGGTGCGGGCTCGCCCTGCGGCATGCCCTGGACCATGTCGTTCCAGACTTTTTGGGCCCGCAGCTCGCCGGTTTTTACGCGCGCCAGCGGTTCCACGTAGGTGGCCAGCCCCTCTTCGATCCAGTGGTGTTGGCGCTCCTGCGAGGGGAACGCCATGTGGACGAGTTCGTGAGTGGCGACCCAGTCGTCGTCGAGGTCGGCCTGGGTGGTGTGCCGGCCTATGCGCAGGCGGGTGAATCCGGGAAAGCCGTGCATGTCGCCCCAGGTGGTGCCCTGCGGCTCGCCGCCGCGATCGGCCACCGGAACCACGAGCACGCCGGCGGTGCTCACCGGGAAGCGGCCATAGTAGGCGACAACCGCGCTGGCCGCTATGCGGATGTGATCGAGGACCGGAGCATCGCCCAGGTCGAGCGGGCCGGGCGCGAAGTCCACCTGCAACTGGGCGCCGCCCAGAGCGATGCGATAGGAATCGGCCATGCCGCTGGACGTGGCAAGCCGCTGCCACTGCGGCGCGGGCGAGCTGCTGTACGCCGCGGCCGGCAATACGGTCATAAGCAATAGGGACGCCAGCCGAGTCTTCCCGATCTGTCCGGTCATTCCAACCTCAATCCGGTTAGACGGCGAGCCGGTTCGGCGAGTCAGGCTTTGGAGGCAAGAATCTCGAGCATCTCCACCTGCGGCGCCTTGGCCAGCAGCTCGTCGGCTTTGGCGAAGAGCGCTTTGGCGATATCGCCGTTCAGGTGCTCCTCGCGGCCCTCCTGGTTGGGGAACGTGTCGAAGATGCCGAAGCGGGCGGGACCCAGCTTTACGGCGTACCAGGTGGTGGTTGCGGCCTCGGCGACGGCCAGCGGCTGCGCCGACTTCAAAAATGCTTCCAGCTCCTGCTCTTTTCCGGGTTTGGCCTCAAGCAGCGCCAGAATCGCACACGTATCCATTCAATCCTCCATGAGAAGTTTCATCCGTATGATGGCGCCGGTGCGGCAATGGTTACTCAGGCTCTGCCGCACATTACACTAAGAGAGCCATGCAACTCCGCACAGGGAACGAGATACGCGAGCTGTTTCTGCGCTTTTTTGAGTCGAGGGGGCACCGCCGTGTGCACTCTTCCTCGCTGGTGCCTGCCAATGACCCGACGCTGCTGTTTACCAACGCCGGAATGAACCAGTTCAAAGACCTTTTTCTGGGCGCGGAGAAGCGGGATTACAGCCGGGCGACTTCATCGCAGAAGTGCGTGCGCGCGGGCGGCAAGCACAACGATCTGGAAAACGTGGGCTTCACGCGGCGGCACCACACGTTCTTTGAGATGCTGGGGAACTTCTCGTTCGGCGACTACTTCAAGCGGGACGCGATCCGCTTTGCGTGGGAGCTGGTCACCAGTCCGGAATGGTTCGGGCTGCCCAAGGATCGGCTCTACGTGACCATCTTCGAGGGCGCTGACTCCGCGGGTTGGGATGTGCCGCGCGATGACGAGGCCGAACGGTTCTGGATCGAGACGGGCGTGGCGAAGGAGCGCATCTTTCAGTACGGGTTGAAGGACAACTTCTGGCAGATGGGCGAGACCGGGCCGTGCGGGCCATGCTCGGAGATTTTCTACGACATGGGCATCGAAGCGGCCGAGCAGCCCGGCGTGGACAAGCCTTTTGGGCAGGACGACGCACGCTACGTCGAGATTTGGAATTTGGTGTTCATGCAGTTCGAGCGTGCCGCGATTGCGGATGCGGCGGGCAAGACTACTGGCTACAAACTGACTCCGCTGCCCAAGCCTTCTATTGATACGGGTATGGGGCTGGAGCGGGTGGCGGCGGTGCTGCAGGGCAAGATTTCGAACTTCGAGACGGATTTGTTTACGCCGCTGATTGCGAGGGCGGCGGAGTTAGCGGGGCTGGCGGAGTCAGCGGAGTTGGCGAGCGCGTCAGGATCGGCGGCATTCGTCGGCAATGCCAGCCTGCGGATTATTGCGGATCACGCGCGCGCGGCCACGTTCCTTATTAATGATGGCGTGCTGCCTTCGAATGAGGGCCGCGGCTATGTGCTGCGCAAGATTCTGCGCCGCGGTATTCGCCATGGGCGGCTGCTGGGGCAGGAAAAGCCGTTTCTGTTTGAGATGGTGTATGCGGTGCGGGATTTGATGCAGGGGGCGTATCCGGAGTTGATCGATTCGGCTTCGCGCGTGGCACGGGTGGTGGAGGCGGAAGAGAATCAGTTCGATCGCGTGCTGAAGGTTGGCGTTGCCAAGCTAAATGAAGTGCTTGATATGGCGATGATAGCGGCTATCGAGAAATTCAACGAGACGTCGCTAACGAACATCCGACATATCTGGACCGACTTTCATGCCACCGATTGGAGTATCGATCCGCGATTCGAACACGCCTCACCCTCGATTCTCTATCGCGCGGTTCTTTGGTATACCCAAATGATCTCTGGTTCAACCAAGGAATTTGAGGCTTCACTGGAAGGAAGATCGGCGTTTTCCTTGTATGAGACCTTCGGCCTGCCGCTTGATTTTATGGTGGATGCTGCTCGCGATGCGGGCGTGCGGTTCGATGATGAGGGATTTGAAAAAGCTCGCGCTGAGGAGCAGGCGCGGGCGCGCGCTTCGTGGAAGGGCGGAAGCCAGAAGACGGCGAGCCCGGCGTTTCGCGATCTTCCCAAGACGGTGTTTGAAGGCTACCGGCAGCTCTCGTCGACGAATTGCGAAGTGCTGGCCATCGTGAAGGGCGGCGTGGGCGTTCCGGCGGCGGCTGCGGGCGATGAGGTTGAAGTCGTTCTCGACCATACGAGCTTTTATGGCGACTCTGGCGGGCAGGTTGGCGACACCGGATTTTTCCTGACTCCGGACGGGAATTCTACTGTGGCGGAGATCGTTGGCTGCGTGCTGCCGGTGCAGGGCGTGCGCGCGCACAAGGCGATTCTGAAGCAGCCGCTCGCGGTGGGCGACCGCGTGAACACGGTCGTGAACGGGGAGCGCCGCGACGCGATCCGGCGTAACCATACCGGCACGCATCTGCTGCATGCGGCGCTGCGCCAGGTGCTGGGCACGCATGTCAAGCAGGCGGGCTCGCTGGTGGATCCGACGCGGCTGCGCTTCGATTTTTCTCACTTTGCGCAGGTGGCCGACGAGGAGCTGGAGGAGATCGAAAGCATTGTGAATCGCGAGGTGCTGGGCAATGCGCGCGTGGAGACGCTGGAAGATGTGCCGATCGATGTGGCCGTGAACGAGTACCACGCGATGGCGCTGTTCGGCGAAAAGTATGGCGACAAGGTGCGCGTGGTGAAGCTCTCCGACGGCTTTTCAACCGAGCTGTGCGGGGGCACGCACACCGCGGCTACGGGCGAGATTGGCCTGCTGAAACTTACCGGCGAGGGCGCGGTTTCATCAGGCGTGCGGCGGGTTGAGGCCATCAGCGGCCTGGGTTCGCTCGACACTTTCCGGCGCGACTTTGCCGTGGCGCAGGTGGCTTCGCAGGTGGCTCCAGCGGCGGATGGCAGCCCGTCCGACGCGCTGCGCGCCAAACTGGCTGCACACGAAGATGAGTTGAAGCGGCTGAAGCGCGAGCTGGAAGAGATGCGGATGAAGTCGGCCGCGGGCGGACTGGATGCGGCAGTTGCATCGGCCATTGAGGTGAAGGGCGCGAAGGTGCTGGTGCATCGAGCCGACCATCTCGAACGCGGCCAGTTGCGCACGCTGGTCGACAATCTGAAGCAGAAGCTGGGCGAGGGCGTGGTGGTGCTGGCGTCCGCGCAGCCCGAAGGCAAGGTGGCGATTATCGCCGGGGTTACGCCGGGGCTGGTGAAGCGCGTTCAGGCGGGCAAGCTGGTTGGAGCGGTAGCAAAGCTGGTTGGAGGTTCCGGGGGTGGGAAAGCCGAGATTGCCGAAGCCGGGGGTAAGGATCAGGCGCAGATTGACGCCGCGCTGAAGGCTGCGCCGGGGATTGTTGGAGAGTTGCTCGGATAGATAGCTTCCCGTGCCTCTATCAGTCGCCTTCGCAGCCAGGAATGGCGCAAGGGCGGGGCGAGAATGGCGGAATTGAAACGACGAAGCCGCCTAAGTGCTGCCATAGGCGGAATTGCCACTTATAGGTTTCTGACCGCATAATTTTGTTCCTTCGATTCGTGCTTTCCCGGGTCTCAAAACCGAGACCTGGGGCACCCAATTGGTACATGTTCAAGCGGTCAGAGTCATAGCAGCACTTATGGTTACATCCTGTTTCTGCTTCGAACGTGGAAGTTATACGTTACGCCGAACGAAACGATTGGATAGGTCTTTAACGGGGCCAGGTCATTCTTGTACTTAGCGATCTGTGCCTGAAGATTGGCTTGGACATCAGAATCAGTGGCTACGTTGACGCAGTTCTCGCCCTGGGCATCGCAGACCTGTCCCGAGTTCAGTACCACATTGACAGAAGGTGCGCCGATCAACGCGACGCCTGCTTCAAACGGAAAGGAGAAATGTCCGCCCTTGTGCGGAAATGCGTTGCCCCAACCGGCGGTCGCGGTGAAGGCAGGATTGTTGCCGTGCAAGCCAACGCTTCCATAACCTTTCACGGGATTCGTTGTCGACGCGTAATAGGTGCTGTTATCGAGCGTAAAGCTGGTGCCGCCGTCGGCGGTAAAGGCGCCGCTTACCCCGTTGGAGTTATGAAACAGGACGCCGGGACTGAAGCGAAGTCCATGATTGGGGAACGGGTAGTAATCAAGCGACGCGCCTGCCGAGGCAAGATTCAAGTTTGCGTTTACCATGAATCCGTTGGTTGAAATATTGCTCTCAGTGAGTTGCAGGACGTTGCCGGTGGCGCGCAGATTCATGTGGCGGTTCAAGTTTGTAGCTATCTGCAAGTTGATTCCGAGCGCCGAAATACCACCGCCGATTGCAATCTCCGAAAAGGGCCTGGGCGCATCGGGAGGATTGCGAAGGGGGGAGGCGACGATCACGCCGGAGCTCGCATTTTTGGCATCGGGTTTAGCGAAGAAACTTGACGGTTGCGCCATCATGACCGCTGGGATGCTGATAAGCGCAATGAAGAGGGGGAGTTTTGTATATTTCAAATGGAGTCTCCGGACTGATTCTCAAGGGTGCTCCTCAACTTGGAAGATCTCTTTTAAAGTGCGAGGGCCGAAAATTTCTTCGGCACGTTCTGCGACGCAAGCGGACAGCCATGTTTTAATGAGAACGCCTATTAGCAACCTAACATGGGTTACCAATGAGCGCGCTAGAACGTTACTTTTGTTGCGCGAATTGATTTGACTCAATCAAATGGATATTTGCTGATAGTCCTATGTCCTTGAATAACATCATCGATCTCCGCGGTGGCGATTGTGTTGGCGCAGATTTGTCACGCGACTCTTTCGCTTTTCATTCGCGCCCCTTCTATCTATAACCGGCTCGAAACCGGCTCGCCGGAGAAAGCGCCATAGGTTGGGCAGATGGCAAGAGTAAATCGGGAATCCCCGAAAATTGTGCGGCAGCGGCACCGCCTGCTTGTCTGGTATGACGGCAATCGCCGCGATCTGCCATGGCGCGCCAGCCGCGATCCTTACGCGATCTGGGTATCGGAGATCATGCTGCAGCAGACTCGCGTCGCGGTGGTGGTGGAGCGGTACCAGGAGTTCCTGATGCGCTTTCCCACGATCATCGCGCTGGCAGCCGCGCCGGAGCAGGATGTGCTGGCGCTGTGGAGCGGGCTGGGCTACTATCGCCGCGCGCGCATGCTGCACAAGGCGGCGCAGTTCGTTATGGAGCGTTGCGGGGGCGCCATGCCTGCAACCGCCGAGGCGCTGCAACAGCTTCCGGGCATTGGCGCCTACACGGCGGCGGCTATCGCAAGCATTGCGCATGGCGAGCGCGCGGCGGTTGTGGACGGTAACGTGGAGCGGGTTCTCTGCCGCACGGAAGGGCTTGGAGCGGATGGAGCAGCGAGCAGCCGCGCGGCGTTCAAGCGGGAGATCTGGAATCTCGCCGCGCAGCTTGTCGACCCCTTGCGGCCGGGCGATTTTAACCAGGCGCTCATGGAACTGGGCGCAACGGTGTGCCTGCCTCGCAATCCGCAGTGCCCGGTGTGCCCGCTAGTGAAGGACTGCATCACGCGCGGCGAACACAAGCGGCCGCCGCGCGCGCGCATGATCAGCGTGGAGATTGCGCATGCGCTCGCGGTACGCACCGGCCGCGCCGCGCGCCCCGGCGATCGCGAGGTGCTGCTGGAGCAGCGGCCTGCAACCGTAAGCGTGATGCCCGGCCTGTGGGAGTTGCCGGCGCTGCGCGAAATGGCGGTTCCGGAAAATGAGGTGCGCATGGCGGTGCGGCACGCCATTATGCACGTGAATTACTACGTGCGCATCCGCACGGTCTTTGAAGACGATGTGGACGCGCTGACGGTGGCTGGCGGAGAGCGGCGCTGGGTTCCAGTGCAGCAGGCCGCGGGCATGGCGCTTACCGGGCTGGCGCGCAAGGTGCTCACGCGCGCGCATCTGCTGCCAGTGGCGCCGCTCGATGCGCTTGTGGCGCGTTCAGCGGGACCGATTGCACCGCGGCGCGGCGCGGACGTAGTCTGAAGATTATTGATCCGGCAATAAAACAGTGACATCGTATTCCCACCCATTTCCGCAAAAAACGCGGAAATAAATGGGGCACCCAGACAGTATTTAGTTGCCGGATCAATAGTGCAAAATCGGAGTTTCCCATGTGGATCGCGAAAATTGTGCAAGACATCGTTTTCTTAGAACCTGTCCAGGAACTCTGAGGAGATGTCGAACGTGGACAAAAAATCGTCCTTCAGGGGCTAAAGCCCAACCTATTTTCAGCTCTTTACGGCACGGCTGAAGCCGTGCCCTTTCAAAAGGGTTCTGAGAAGGATGGTTTCTGGACAGGTTCTCAGTAGCATCAACTCGCCTTCCACCAATTCTAATTTTGCTGTGGGCGGCCTGCTTTCCGGCTGCGCTTGCAGGCCTTCAACCAACATTGCGGGAGAGTGCATGAATCACAAGTGGATATTGGCTGCCTTGTCTGCTAGTGTTTTCGCCGGTTCTCACCTTTGCGCGCAAGCTGCGGGCGCCGGCCATGTTCCGGCGCGCCTGGTTCCGGCAACAAAGGGCCTGCCCCCGGCGGCGCGCGCGGCGGCCGAGTCCATCGATCCGGAAAGGATTCGCGCGCAGGTGCGCTTTCTTTCGCTCGATCTGCTGGAGGGGCGCGGACCCGGCACGCGCGGCGGCGAGCTGGCCGCTGAGTATATTGCCACGCAGTTCGCGCTTGCCGGCGTTGAGCCGGCCGGAGACCGCGGCACGTATTTTCAGCGGGTGCCGCTTTACGCGGTACACACGGTTGAGGACAAGACCAAGTTTGCTTTTGTGCCGGCGAGCGGGCAGCCGGTGGATCTGACATACGGCACGGGGATTGTGGCCAAGGATCAGACCGGCCAGAAGAGCGCCGACATCGATGCGCCCATTGTCTTTGCCGGCTACGGGATTGACGCGCCCGAATATCACTGGAACGACTACGCGGGCCCGGACGGCAAAGATATCGACGTGAAGGGCAAGGTGGTGCTGGTTATCGTGAATGAGCCGCCTTCAGAGGACGAAAAATTCTTCAAGGGCAAGGCGCTGACCTACTACGGGCGCTGGACCTACAAGTATGAAGAAGCGGCGCGGCGCGGGGCCGTGGGCGTGCTGGTTATCCATCGCACCGATCTGGCCAGCTACGGCTGGGACGTGGTGCGCAACTCGCAGACGGTGGAAAAGAGCTACCTCGAAGGCGATCCTTCGGCCACGCTGCGCGCCGCGGCGTGGATTCAGCACGAGGTTGCGCAGCGGCTCTTTACGCTGGCCGGCCTGGGCGATCTGGACAAGGCGATTGAGCAGGCCGGCAAGCCCGGCGCATTCCACGCCATTGAACTGCCGGTGCGTTTGCGCGCGCATATTGAGAGCCGGATGCGGCGCTACGTGAGCTCGAATGTTGTGGGCCGGGTGCGCGGGGCCAGCTCAACGGGCAATGCGGTTCTGTATACCGCGCACTACGATCATCTCGGCATCGATCCTGACGCGAAGGGCGACAAGATTTACAACGGCGCGGCCGACAACGGCACCGGCTGCGGCATTCTGATGGAGATGGCGCGGGCCTTTGCGCAGTCCGTGGCGCGCCCACCGCACGATGTGTACTTTGCCGCGGTCACGGCTGAAGAGCAGGGGCTGCTGGGCTCGCAATATCTGGGCATGCATCCGCCGGTGCCGGCCGGCAGGATCACGCTGGATCTGAACTACGACATGCTGCTGCCCATCGGCATTCCGCGCTCGGTGGACCTGGGCGGAGCTGAGCGCATCGACTTCTGGCCTACGGTTGAGCGCGTGGCCAAAGACTTCGACCTGAGGATTGAGCCCGATCCGACGCCGGGCGCCGGGCACTACTACCGCTCCGACCATTTTTCTCTGGCGCGGGTGGGGATTCCGGCGTTTTCAGTGGATCAGGGCGATCTTTTTGAAGGCCACGACGATGCGTGGGGCCGCGCGCAGATGGAAGACTACGTGGCGCACCACTATCACCAGCCTTCGGACGAGTACCAGGCCAACTGGGACTTCCGCGGTAACGCCAAGCTGGCGCGCTTTGGCTTTGTGCTGGGCTGGCTGGCGAGCAAGCAGGCCAAGCCCATCGAGTGGCAGCATGGAGATGAGTTTGAAAGGGCGCGGAAGCAGAGTGAGGCTCAGTAATAATCGGCGCAACTGAGGTAGTAACCGCAACAGGTGCATACGAGCTTGCAGTGGTGTCCGGTGAGCCGGTTGCCGCAGGTGGGACATATCTGGCAGTGATGCTCCACGGCTATCTGGGTGCCCTGGGCGGGAGCGGCGCAGGCCACACCGCTTTGTGAGAAATCGGCCGGAATATCGGGGGCGAAATCGGGATTGAGACAGGTGGGCATCCGCGGCAGCATGCCCGACAGATTAGCATGGAGAAGAGGCGGCCTGCCGCGCCACAACCGGGCAGGTGCCGGATGCATCAACACTATGGACTATGGCGGCGTGCCGGCTTGCTCGAGTTGCGCCGAAACAAGCAGAATTTATCACCACGATCAAGAGGAAAATCCCCCAAGGAGGGACGTATGGCAAGCAAAGCAAGTGCAGTTTGGACCGGATCATTGAAAGAAGGCAAGGGCACCATCTCCACAGCGACAGGCGTGTTGAAGGATGCCAATTACTCGTTCGCCACGCGGTTTGAGGGCGCTGACTCGGGCACGACTCCCGAGGAACTGATTGCGGCGGCTCACGCGAGTTGCTTCTCGATGGCGCTGGGCGCGCAACTGGGCGGCTCGGGGCTTACCCCGGAGTCCATCTCGACCGAAGCGGCGGTTACGCTGGCCAAAGTGGATGGCGGATTCGCGGTGACCAAGATTGCGCTTACCACCACGGCCAAAGTGCCCGGCGCGACCAAGGAAGTTTTCGACACCGCTGCCGCTAACGCGAAGGCGGGCTGCCCGATTTCAAAACTTTTCGCCAACAATACCGAGGTCACACTCGACGCGAAGCTGGTCTAACAAGCTGGTCTAAGTGGTTCCATAATTCATGTGCGCCTATCCGGGACCCTACGGACCGATCCCCTACGGACGAAGACCTGTCCGTGGGGGCCGCGGAACACAATGCAGATGCGAATTTGCAGCGGCAGCTCCGGCGTATGGCAATTGTGGAGCTTGCTATACACGGGAGGTCACCGGCAGGCTGTAAGAGCAAATATCACGCCCCGTTTCTGCATCCGCACCGGGCGCGATATGAATTGAGCCGGATTGGCGCATAGCCAATGACCACAGCCATTTGACACATCTGGCTGCATTTGCGAAACTCAATATTGCTGCCTGTTCAGCAATTCCTGTTGAACATGTCTCCCGTGCCGAAGTGGCGGAATTGGCAGACGCGCGTGGTTCAGGTCCACGTACTCGCAAGGGTGTGGGGGTTCGAGTCCCTTCTTCGGCACCAGTTTCTTCCCAATTCATGAGTTAACGCCATGATGTCCATCCTGGCGCCCCAAAAATCACAGTTTTGGTGTCCATCGTGGTGTCCACTTCGCCGCGTTTTTGTGCGTGAGTTTTGAAAAGGACACACAATCCCGCTCATGCGCCCGCTCATGCGAGAACGGTGAACGGCGCTCGACCCGGAGCATGTGTCAACGTGCTCAAGAAGGTCAGAACCAGTAGAGGATGGAAGCTGTGCCCGGTGGTGCGCGAATCCGACAGACGACTCTGCGACCGCGTGCGCATCAACGGGCGCACTGAGACTCGCGGCGAGGGCGTTTACTACATCGAGTGGCGCGAGGATGGCGGCCCTTGATACCCGCAGCTTGTTGCGATCGAAGAGTGTCAAAGTCCAGTGATAAGTGGGCCCGTCAGAGCAACTGTTCGGTCATAACAAGCCCGCTTTTTATTATGAATCCGATTAGTTGATTTGGCTCTCTTGCTGACTAAGCTGCTCTTGATCGTAGCCCTGGCGGCCGTGAATCGTGTGTTTACAAAAAACTATGTGAACATGAATTCCGCTGTCATTTTGCAAGAAACACTTGGCACCAGCCGAACCCACTGCGAGCTGAAGGCGTCTTCAAAAAGCACCGGATGATATTCGCCACCGTTCAGTTTGATGGTCTCGTATTTTTCCCACATGCCGTTGCCCAGGAAGTCCACCTGAATCTCCACCTCGGCAGCCTTTTCCGAGACTAGATGTAGCATCTTCCGGCGAAAATCGGTGAACAGAAACGGGTCGGACGGCATGCCTGCGGTGACCGGATCGTTACGCCACGGACCACCCCATCCCTGCGGTTTTCCCCAGCTCCACAAATCGTCTGACTTTCCGAACCAGATGCCGCTCTGTGGCTGGCCGACCACAGCATTATTGTCAACGTTGGGCGTTGTCTCATTGCCGCCAAGCGCCAGCAGCCCGCGAAAGCTGCAGTAGTCGGGAATGGTGCGCAGATGCTGGCAGACGGGCTTCACACCCCAGATACGGCCTTCAAAGGCGACTGGCTGCAGCTCGTAAAACATGCCCTGAATGTCCATCATGTAGTGCTCGGTTTCAATCTCGCGAATGCGCATCCACTCCGTCTGCCATGCCTGTTCAAATGCGTGTGACGCCTTGGGCAGCCGGTAATGCTGCCACTCGCCGTTCACGAGTGCATCCAGCAGCACTGATCGTTCGTCCCAGCCGGATGTGAACAGCACGCTACCCATATTGGCGCGCGCGGCCACGTCCATGTGCGGCTTGTTCGAGATGCGCTGCCAGCTCTTGCCGCCATCCCACTCGAACAGGCCTGCCTGCGTATCCCCGTAGGCAAAGAAGCCGTTGTTGGACACGACCACGCGGCCCTGCGCAGTGTATCCGCCCTTGAAGTGTGGCTGTTCGGTGATCTTCATCTCTTGAGTCAGGTTGAAGAGCACACGCGGCTTCAGGTCGGTGATGTCCATCTCAAGAAACAGCCCTTCCATGGTCTGGTAGTAGACGCGGTTCTCAGGATCAGTGAGATGTGGCATGGTGGCCGTTAATCGATGCGGCAGCAATCCCTCGATGCGCCGCCACTTTCCAGCGGCGTCGATAATGTATGGTCCGATGAGGCACTGATTGGAACTGTGGTGAATGAAGCGATTGGCAAAGACTCCGTTCACCTCGTCGATCATGGCTGGCTTGAGAGTATCGTCGATACGGTATAAGCCCAGCCCGCTACCGCTTTTTGCTCCGCTTGCCCTGCCGCCGGTGCCAGAGGAGTTGTAGGTCATTGCGTAGAGAGCGTCGGCCCACGGCATTAGCGCGCCCACACCGCTCTCTGTGCGGTGTGGATCGTCGTCGCCTTTGAGGCCTACGTTGGGAATGCCTGGCAAAAAGCTCTGTGCGCATGCATAGCTGGCTGTGGCAGCCAGCGTCGCAAGCACAGAGCGCCGGGAGAGAGTGCGATACGAGAGAGATGCGGATTCTTTGCTCATGAACATCCTTTGGCTCTGATTCGAGTAACCGCTCGCAAAGAGTGCTGCTGCTCTCCTGCCCGGTTGCCAGGCAAGGCTCATTTTGCGGCGATTGCGCGAGCGCTGTAAACTCGCTGCCGCGGGCTTTCTCATTGCGCAGAACGATCATAGGCCCGCGAAGTCTGTGTTTGAATCTGCCGAAAGTAAGACTGGCCGGATTTTTTCACGCGCACGTATCTGCAATCGCGCTGCAGTAACCGGGACTGCTCCGCACGCTCCCGGTTGCGTGGCAAAAACTGACAGACCAGCGCGCACTCTAGTCAAATCGGTTACCGTTGGAGGCTGTGCTCTGAACTTCAGCTCATATCGAATGGAGCCGCTGTTGCGGCGTTTGCCGGCCGCAAATTCTCTCTGCTGTTTGCTGATTGCCGCCTGTCTCTGCGCTGGAGCAGCAGCATGCGTGTCGGCGCAGCAGCTCGCCGTAAGTCCGCGCGCAGGAAAGGGGAAAGAGCTGAACTATATGATCCGCTCCTGGCAACTGCAGAATGGTTTGCCTGAGGAGTCGGTGCAAGCCTTTGCGCAAACCCCCGACGGCTATCTCTGGATAGGCACAACCGGCGGCCTTCTACGCTTTGACGGCGCGAGCTTTCATCTTTTCAACCACGCCAATACACCCGCCTTTGGCGAAGACGATGTATTCAGTCTGCTTGCCGACAGGGACGGGCATCTATGGATCGGCACCAGCGGCGCAGGATTGATCGAGTGGCAGAACGGTGTGTTTCGCGCCTATCCGACAGAAAGGGGCCAGAGCGTTGCGTATGTCCGCGCGCTCGCGCGGGACAGCAGTGGCCAGTTGTGGGTCGCCACCGATGGTGGGCTGTTCTGGGTCAAGGGCAACCAACTTGTGCACGTGGACGAATCGCTGGGAGTCCGGGTGACCGATGCGCACGCGGTGCTCCAGGATCATACCGGGCGCGTATGGGCAGGCGGTTCTCACCTGTACGTCTTCAGCCATGGCCACTCGCGCGAGTATGCGCTGCCGGGCACCGACAACCGCAATCAGGTGAAATCCCTGGCGGAAACAGCCGACGGCACCCTCTGGGTGGGAACCGTCAGCGGACTCTATCGCCTGCTGCCGGGAAAGGATCGTCTCGCGCCTGTGCCCGGAGTTTTCGGACTAATCCGCACGCTACGCGTGCTTGCTGGCGATGAGCTGTGGGCAGGCACCATCGGCGCCGGAATCTTCAGGATTAAAGATAATAACGTGACGCGGCTGCAGGCGCCATCCACGCTAATCAGCAATACGGTCTATACCATTTATGTTGATTCCGACAGCGATCTCTGGATCGGCACACTCACCGGCATCATGTGCCTGAGCCAGACGCAGGGACGCGTTCTCTCTTTACCTGAGGCTGCGGGCGCCGACTTCGGCACCGTGGCTCTGGACACAGACGGCTCGTTCTGGTTCGCATCCAACCAACTCATGCACGTCCGCGGCGATGCAGCGCGGCCGATCCGCTTTCCTCAACTGGGCGATGTGCGGGTTCGCAACATGCTGCGCAGCCGCGATGGCTCGCTCTGGATTGGCACCATCGGCGGCGGCGTCTATCACTCTTCGGCGAAAAGCGACCAGCACTTCACCACGCAAGATGGCCTCTCAAGTAACTTTGTGCAGGCACTTCTTGAAGCACACGACGGAACGATCTGGATCGGCACCAATTACGGCGTAAGCCATCTTGACCACGCCGGGCTGCACAACCTCACGACGCAGGATGGTCTGGCGGCCAACTATATCCGCTCGCTGATAGAGGATCGCGATGGCACCATCTGGATTGGCTCGGAACGCGGGTTAGGGCGATATAGGGATGGCGCATTCGTTCATGATGCGCTCACGGCAGAGCTGGGCGACGAGCGCATTTGGGCGCTCTACCAGGACGTGGACGGCGGCGTCTGGATCGGCACCCATGGAGACGGCCTGTACTACTACCGCAATGGACACCTGTCGCACTTTACAATGGCCGACGGGCTGACCAGCAATACCCTCTATTGCATTCTCGGTGACAGGCAGAATCATCTGTGGGTAAGCAGTCCTACCGGAGTGATGCTGTTCAACCGTGCGGAGCTGAGTACATATGTTCCCAACTCCGGCAGAACCTTTTCGCTTCGCTCCTACGAAGTAAGCGAGGGTAACGAGTCTGTTCAGGTGCTGGGAGGAATGCAATCGGCAGGCGCTCTCACCGCATCCGGCGCAGCATGGTTTCCCACCAGCGAGGGCTTGTGGAAGATCAGTCCAGGCGACGCAGGCCGTCCCATCCATTTCAATCTTCATATCGGCGCGGTTACTGTGGACGGCCAGGCTCAACCGCCGGCGCAAAGGCTGCGCCTGAATGCAGACAGCAATCACGTGGACATCGCTTATCAACCGGTGCTACTCACCCCGCAGCAAGGCCTTGGCTTTCGCTATAAACTGCAGGACTTTGACAAGAACTGGACCTACGCGAGCGCACAGCAGCGGCTTGCAACGTATACCAATCTTCCTCCCGGCAAGTTTACGTTTTTGGTGGAAGCCTGGGAGACCGCCTATCCCAGCCGCGTGGTTAGCGCGTCAGTGACGATTGTAAAACTGCGCTATTTTTACCAGACGCCATGGTTCATCGTCCTTTGTGTACTTGGCGCGGTACTGCTCTCCTATTTCGCCTATCGGATGCACGTGCAGCAGATCAAAGGCCGGTTCAAGGCGGTGCTGGCAGAGCGCACGCGACTGGCGCGCGAGATGCACGACACGCTCATTCAAGGCTGTATCGCCGTCTCCGCGCTGTTGAAAGCGGCATCGAGCGGCGAAGTTGACGACCCTGAATCACGGCTCCATCTGATCGACTACGCCTCTACTCAGATTCACAGCACTATCGATGAGGCGCGCCAGGCCGTCTGGAACCTGCGCGGCGAAGAACGCGCCTCGGTCGACCTGCCCGCGGCTCTTGAGCGCATGGCCGACCGCGTGTGCCACGAGCACGGCCTTAGAGTAACTAACCGCTCGCGCGGAAAACCATTCCCGATCAGTTTGCAGGCTGCGCATGAGATTCTGATGGTTGCCAGAGAATCGGTCTTCAACGCAATCCTGCACGGCCATGCATATGAGATCGATGTCGAGATCGCCTATCTAGCTGACTCGCTTTCGCTCACCGTGAAGGACAAAGGCCGCGGTTTCGATGCCTCTGACGCATTTACCGCAGGCCACTTTGGCCTGCGCGGAATGCGCGAGCGCATCCACCGCTTCCACGGAAAGTTTGAAATTGAGAGCGCGGCGCATCAGGGAACGCGCGTCGGAGTTGAAATTCCAAGGGCCGCCATCGCTCCTCAGCACGGCACCGTGGCAGACACTGCTACACGGCCCGCTCTATAATCATCTGTCTCCTATGGCGGCCATTCGCATCCTGATCGTCGACGACCACCCCATCGTTCGGGTTGGGATCGGCGCGTTGCTTTCATCCAGCCGGGAGATGGAGGTGGTAGTGCAGGCGCGCAGTGGAGAAGAAGCCATCACGTTGCACGCACAGCATCGCCCCGACATTACGCTGATGGATCTGCGCTTGCCTGGCATCAACGGCGTTGAAGCCATCCGCCAGATTCGCGGCCAGAGCCCGAATGCCCGCTTCATTGTTCTCACCACGTATGACGGCGATGAAGACATCTACCAGGCTCTGGAAGCTGGCGCCTCCGGGTACCTGATCAAAGATATGCCGCAGGAGATTTTGTTTGAAGCGATACGCCGCGTCCATATAGGCGGCCGCTTTCTGCCTTCGCCCGTTTCGCGGACCCTCGCATCCCGCGTCCCCGACTCGTCGCTGAGCAAGCGCGAGTGCGATGTTCTGCGGCTGATGGCCCAGGGCAAGTCCAACAGCGAGATCGCCGGCGACCTGGGCATTACCGAAGGCACTGTGAAGTGCCACGTGAGCGTCATTCTCAACCGACTGAGCGTGCGCGATCGTACGCAAGCAGTCGTTACTGCGTTGCAACGCGGCCTGATCCATATCTAAAGCTCTCCACGTCAATGTTATTGCCGTCCTGAAAATGGTCCGCAACAGCGCGCATGGGCCCCGCAAATAATTTCCCCCCAATCTAACTTTTGGCAGATGCCAGCCCTTATCTCTGGAGCATAGAGTCGCTCCATTGTCATTCTGTCCGTCCGCGGCGCTCCTCCAGGGATGTTTTGCATGGTTGCAGTGCTGTGGCTTGCACCGAAGGCGGCCACAGTGCGCCCAAGAGGTGTAGCGAAGCAAAGCACGGCCGGCAGACGAGATTGATTCGATTGGAGATAGTCCAGTGACCAGGCAAGAACCCGGATTTGACAGGCTGCGCACCAAAGTCGCGCGGTACCTCGCGCTGCTGCTGCTGCTGACTCTCTGCATTGGCAGCAGGATCGCTCATGCACAGCAGGATGTCGGCTACATTGTGGGCGCGGTGACGGATCAGAGCGGCGCCGGCCTCGCCGGCGTCCAAGTGCACATCAAGAACCTGAATAATGGACTCGCTGTGGATGTGATCACCGACGGCAGCGGATATTACCAGGCTGAGCGGCTGCAGGTGAGCCAGTATTCCATTGAGATCAAGATGACCGGCTTCAAGCCATGGATGGTGAAGGACGTCGTCGTAGACGCAGCGGCACACGTGACGGAAAACGCTGTACTTCAGGTGGGTTCGGCATCTACTACCGTCTCTGTGAAGGCAATTCCGCCAGCTCTGGACACAACCGACGCCATCGTCGGCGACACCATCGACACACGCAATGCGCAGCAACTCCCGGTGAATGGCCGTAGCGTGCTTGCACTGGCTACGCTTAGTCCTGGCGTTGAGTCCGGCGTGGGCGCAGTGAGCGAAGGTTTTGCCAATCGCGGCTCGGCCGTCTCGTCGATCCGCATCTCAGGCGGCGTCATGGGCGTGAATAACAACACGCTCGACGGCGTGACGAATGTGACAACGTTTACCAGCGAGATCGGTATCAACATCACATCCGATGCGGTTCAGGAGTACCGCATCATGACCGGCGTGATTCCGGCGCAGTTCGGTTATACTTCCGGCGGTGTGGTGAACGTGATCACCCGCGGTGGCGGTGATCACTATCACGGTAGCCTCTATGAATTTTTCCGCAATGACAAACTGGATGCGGAGATCGCATTCCCCAAACCTACCTTTGGCAAGCCAGAGACGCGCTTTAATAACTATGGCGGGACGTTCGGTGGTCCCATCCCGCACACCAGGAACCTCTTTCTATTCACCAACTATGAGCAGTACAAGTACATTTCAGACACGCCCTCCTATACCACGGTTCCTACGGCGCAGGAATACCAGGGAGATTTCAGCGATCTAGGCGTTCTGAAGAATGGCGTTTGCGCGCAGGTGCCCATCTACGATCCGACAACGGCAACCAATACCGGAACCAGAACGCAGTTCAGCAGCAATGGCGTTGCCAACGTAATCCCCTCGGGCAGCATCGACTCTTCCGCGGTGGCGTATCAAAAGCTGTTTTATCCGCAGGCGAATAACACCTCGGGGCCCTACAACCCGTGCACCCATGCGGACAACTACATCGAGAGTCCGAAGTTGATTGTGGGGGACAGACTGGGCCTGGCGCGCGCCGACTACCGGTTACATGCAAATGACAGTTTTGTTGCGCGATACGCCTATTACCTGAGCACGCAGAACAATGCGCAGGCATACGACGCGGCCTTCAATCGCAACGATCACGACCAGCAGCAGAACGCGCTTCTCTCGGAGACGCACGTCTTTTCGCCGAATCTTGTGAACGAGGCACGTTTCGGACTGGTGCGCACCGACTTCCTCTTCGCCTCAGCGCAGGCAGGCAAGGACAACGTCGCAGCCATCGGCATGCCTCCGTTTCTCGGCAGCAACCTGACCGCGCTGCAGGTCAGCAATGGTATGGCCGAGCCTTATGCGACCCTCGGCTTCCGCTCCAACACCATCGGCGAGCTCATCGATGACGCCACGATGATACATGGCAAGCACACCATCACGGTGGGCGCTAGCGTGCGCTTTACTGAGACCTACAACTATCAGGATAATGCCTCATCGGGCACCTTCAACTTCATCGCAGGCACCACGGCGGCAGGCAACGATTCCACGGTTACTTCCGGGACAGGCAGCCAATACGCCAGCTTTCTCATCGGCGCCGTTCACAGCGCCAGCAACACGCCGGTGGCCGGCGCTGCGTGGCGACACATGATGTATGCCGGTTATATGCAGGACGACTGGAGAGCAACTCCGCGGCTGACTGTCAACGCCGGTCTGCGCTACGACTACATGGGGAATGCCTATGCCAAGCAGGATAAATTCGACAACGTCGATCTCACCAAGCCAAATGGCTCTAACTCGTCCTTGAAAGGACTGGTCGAATTCGCGGGCACCGATGGCTACGGTAGAAACTTTGCCAACGAGAATTTTAACGACTGGGGTCCTCGTCTCGGCTTCGCTTATGCTCTCACGCCCGATGGCCGCACCGTTCTGCGCGGCGGCGGCGCGCTTTACTACGCCTCTACCTCCGGTGAGGAGTATATGCAATCAGATGGAAATCCGAATGGTTTCACCGGCCTCACGACATCATTCACCGCTTCCACATCGAATGGCGTACTCTCGCAGTTTTCCAACGGCATGCCGGGAACAATTGCGCCTGTCGCGGGCCGCGCCCTTGGCCAGACTGGCTTCCTGGGCCAGTCCGTCTACACAATCTTGCCCATACAAAAAGACCCCAATTCGTTGCAGTACACGCTTACTTTCTCGCGCCAGCTACCGCTCCAGTGGGTGCTTGATGCCACTTACATTGGCAACAACGGGCGTCACTTCACACTGAACGAGTACAACGAAAACTTTCTCAATCCGAGCTATTACAGCCTGGGCACGGCCTATCTCAATGCCTCTGCGCCCAATCCCTACGCAGGCGAGGTGCCGGGCAGCCTTGGCGCCGCAACACTCACCAATGCGACGCTCCTCAAGCCTTATCCCTATTACTCCTCCGTCTATCCGAGCTATCCTCGCGGCGGCTTCTCGCACGGCAATTTTCTTTACGTAACGGCGCAGCGCCGCGCGGCCCACGGCTTGGCAATACTTGCCTCTTTCACGTATGGCAAGGTGCAAGACCTGCCGATCTTTACCGATCTCTCGACAGCTCCCGGCGGCGGCATATCCACGTCCGACGGCCCACAGAATCCCTACGACCTGCGCGCCGACTACAGCGTAGATACCTTTGATGTGAACAAACGCGCAACTGTCTCGGCACTCTACGACCTTCCCTTCGGTAAAGGTGAACGGTTTCTTAATAGCAATGGCGCCCTGTCTACGATCGCAGGCGGCTGGCAATATAACGTGATCATGACGCTCGAATCTGGTCGGCCGCTGCTTATTACCGGAGCCACCAATCAAGGGATCGCCACGCGCCCCAACTTCAAATCCGGCGTGAGCATGAAGTCTCCTAATCAGAGCAAGGCCGAGTGGTTTAATCCTAACGCTTTCGTGGATCCGGCAGACTATAGCTTCGGCAATGTGCCGCGCACCTATTCACCCATTCGCGGGCCGGCGCAAGTGAACTTCGATATGTCGCTCTTCAGAACTGCGCATATCAAGGACCGCACGGAATTGGAGCTTCGCATCGAAGCTTACAATGCACTCAACAGGACAAATCTTCAGAATCCGAATTCAACATTTACAGCAGGCCCGCCAGCCGATCCGAGCGCCCCTTATATGGAAGGCGGCGGAAACACCAACACAAACTTCGGTGTCGTAACGGCGGCCTATGCCGCACGCACTGTGCAGCTCGGCGCAAAACTGCGCTTCTGAGTTCAATCCGCCGCAAGAATCGGGCGAAGAACCCTTCTTCGCCCGGCTCTTCAACGCGCCCCGCGCGGATTTGAACGGCAGCTTCATTTCTGCAGTGCATACAAGAAGCGCCACAAGGAGAAGTTTTTCAATTGCATGAAAAACATTGGCGGGGCGCAATGAGGGCTGGGTGAGCGTGGGCATTGATCATGACACGGCCGAGTTTGCCATCGACAGCATCCTGAAGCCCAACGCGATGCGCCTGAATGCGGTCGTTCGCCAGCGTTGGCTATCGAAAACAAACTCCGCTGGGTGGTCGATACAGGCTTGAGTGAGGGCCTGGACCGCAAACGCGCCAGCCATGCCACACAGAACTTCTCCCTACTCAACCGCATCATCCTCAACCTGCTCAAACAGGAAAAAAGCTCCAGCGAAGCTTTAACGGAAAACGGCTCAAAGCCGGTTGGGACCCAGACTGCCTCTTCAAGGTATTGGGGGTTTTGAGATGCGTCGGCCCTGGCGCGGGTGGTTCGTTTATTGACGTTTTTTCGCGCGCAAGCGTATACTGGCCGTCGCTTCGCAAGCGCTATTTCTTTACATCCGGGGAAAGGAATTCTCAATCCCAGAGCACATGAATAACGATGTAATTCAGCAAAGCAAGAAAAGAAGTCGGCGAGTCTTGAGCATGCGGCCGAAGATTTCCTTCCTTCGCGGAGTCGTCAGGGCGAATCCGACTGAATCCTCTGCAGTGATCCCCAAAATATTTCGCTTCCTGATGGTTGCCTGCCTTTGTTCCGCGTACCTGGGACTTTCTCCGGCCCGAGGTCAGTCAACGGGCGCTCCGGAGTGGAGCACCGGCAGCTTTGATGCGCAGCGTGACGGATGGCAGAGAAATGAAAACAAGCTGACGCCAGAGAATGCGAAAGATATACGGCTTCTTTGGAAGGTGAAGACCAATAACGAGACGATGGGAATGCACTCCTTTCGGGAGCCGCTGATCGTCGCAGGTATCCATACGGCGAACGGTGTCAAGACGTTGGCGATTTTGGCGGGAGCCGCGAATGAAGTCTATGCCATCGATGTGGACAGCGGCACGATTCTGTGGCAGAAACAGTTGAAATGGGCATCGGACAAACCAGAGACATCGGACATCGACAGCGGTTTTATTTGCTCCAAAGCATTGTCTGCAACGCCTGTGGTTACGCCGGCCGGAGCGGCGAACCGCTTCCTCTACGTGCTGGGTACGGATGGCTATCTGCACACATTGGACCTGTCTACGGGCGATGAAACAAAACCGCCGATGCAGATGCTACCCGCTGCCTACGGGAAACCTTACGGCCTGAACCTGATGAACAATGTGGTGTACACAGTTACGGGACAAGGCTGTTACGGCGTCCCGAACAAGTTGTATGCCGTCGATCTAACCAATGGAAAGGCTTTTTCTTCCCCGGTTCCACAGGGAGGAATTTTCGGGACGGCCGGGCCTTCGATTGGAGCGGACGGAACCATCTATTTAGAAACCGGAGACGGCCCCTACAACCCGGCAACTGGGCAGTTATCAACGACGGTGCAGGCTTACACATCTTCCAACGACACGTTGACCCTCAAGGACTATTACACACCCATCAATCATGAATGGTTGACCATTCGAGACCTGGATATGAATGTAACGCCCGTCGTTTTCCCCTATCAGGGGCGCGACTTATTAGTTGGTTCGGGCAAGGAAGGCCGCTATTTTCTGATGGACAGCAAATCCATGGGTGGCCCCAAACACTTTGACCCTTTGTACCGCAGCCCGCTGATTTCCAATACCAACGTAAATTTCCAGACCGAAGGCACGTGGGGGAGTTTCGCAAGTTGGAAGGATCAGGAGGGAACGCGATGGGTGCTGGCGCCCATCGGCGGCCCGGTTGCGGTGCCATTTCCGATTGCGCACGGGGCAACGCCGAATGGCGGTGTGATTGCCATGAAGTTAACCGAGAATGGCGGAAAGATGGAACTGACGCCGGCGTGGGTGTCGCGCGACATGATGACGGCCGAGCCGCCGGTCGTAGCCAACGGCGTGGTGTTTGTGCTGGCAGCAGGAGAATTCACCGGGCAGGCCAATGATATCGACGGGGGACTCTACAGCTGGCAAGAACGCGTGAAACGGTCGATTCCGGCGAAGCTATATGCACTCGATGCGAAGACCGGCAAAGAACTGTATTCGAGCGGGGATCAGGTGACGTCTTTCCTGCACCAAGCCGGCATCGCTGTTGCGGGTGGGCGAGTGATTTTTGGCACGTTTGATGGGACGATTTATTGCTTCGGGGCGCCGTAACCTGTCAGCCTCCGAAGTCCTAACCCACGGAATCCCTATTCGAATGTGAACGAGGAATGCTGATTGATGCGAAGATTTCTGGATTGGTCACTCACTCTGTTTTTTGTCGCCTCATTCCTGGGGCCGGCAATGGCGCGGGCTCAAGCACGCGGACGCTGGCACGTGGCCGGCGGCGATGCCGCACATGAGGGCTGGCAAAAAGCCGAATCGAAGATTTCGTCCACGACCGTAGCCAGTTCGTTCAAGTTGCTGTGGAAGCTGAAACTCGGAAACGAGGCCCCACAAGCGGAGGGATTCAGCGAGCCCCTGGCCACTCCGAGCATCATTAGTGGCCGGGGGTTTAAAGACATCGTGCTGTGGGGCGACTCGAATTCTTTGTATGCGGTGGATTACGCGCTTGGAACGCTTCTATGGCAAAAGGACTTTCACATCGAGTCTGCGGGTTCCAGTGGAAGTTGTAGCGGTTCGCATATCCAGATTCTTATGGACCCGCCACGTGTCATTCACTTTGGCGCCCGGCGGTCTCATACCTCGCATTCCACTTCCGAGCCACCTCCTCCTGCCACTGCGGATCGCTGGATTGGCTCTGCGGCGGCAGGCGGCTACTTTTCCCTGAACGGAGTCTACGCACTGACTCGTGACGGATACCTCCATGAACAAATCCTGGCGACAGGTCTGGATTATGCCCCGGCCGTGAAGTTTCTTCCTGCATCCGCTGGAGATTTATCCGGCCTGAACATGAACGACAAATTCGTGTATACGGAATCGAATCAGGGATGCGGCGATGCTCGCAATGCGGTCTGGTCGATCGACCTGAACACGCCGGAGCATTCCGTTGCCAGTTATCCATCTCAGAAAGTCCATCCGGTGGACTTGACGGGACCGGCGATTGGATCCGATGGGACTGTCTATATATCTACTGGCGCGGGCACATCGGATGACTCTGTTGGAGTGTATGCCAGTAGCGTTGTAGCGCTGGCTGCAAAGGATCTGAAGGTCAAGGACTGGTACACACCTTTGGGTAGCGGGAAGCGGTGGATGCTGAATGTTAGCCCGGTTGTCGTCCATTATAAGGATAAGGATTTGGTGGCGGCAGCGGGTAAAAACGGCAGCATTGTTTTGTTGGACAGCGAATCGCTCGGTGGAAAGGATCATCACACTCCGCTGGCTGAGACGAGTCAAATTTCCAAAGCCTCCGGGAAGGGCGCATGGGAGAGCCTGGCGAGTTGGCTGGACAACAGCGGCGGGCTGTGGGTTCTGGCGTCCATCTCGGCACCGGTGCAGCGCGATGTCGAGTTTGCCAGCACAAACGGATCTGCGCCGCACGGCAGCGTCGTTGCGTTCAAGGTGGAGGACAAGGACGGTCACCCGGTGCTGACGCCGGCCTGGATCTCGCGCGACTTGAGAAATCCCGCGCCTCCGACAATCGTCAATGGAGTCGTATTTGCTCTTGCCGGAGGGGATGCTTCCGATCACGCGATCCTTTATGCATTGGACGCCACAACAGGGAAGGAGCTGTACTCCAGCGGAGACGCAGTTCCTACTTACACACATCTTTCCGGCGTGTCGGCGGCCGATGGTCATGTCTTCTTTACCACTCACGACAATACCCTCTACTCATTCGGAATTCCGATGGAACACTAGAGTAGCGTCTCGGTAATCGCATCCGTTCTTTATGGTCGAGAAGGGCAGGTCGACTCGAATGCCATTGCCTCAGGGGCTAAACAGGCTGCGGAAAAACTCCGAATGGATAGCGAAAGGGCCAAATTTGGGGGATACAAAATCATCACCTAGGCCTTACGGATCGATTCTAGGGGCACTGTGGAGCGATCAGTTTTGGGTGCTTTCCGCA
>DATAVZ010000068.1:0-21678 GCA_036267475.1 Occallatibacter sp. | reverse complement strand
TAAGCAGGAAACGTTAAACTGCATACGGTGGGATCGCTCCGCGAATCTATGGTGTGGAAACCAGATTCTAAAGCATGCGATTCCCACCCCTACCCACTAAATCAACCATCCCGCGGATTTTTGCAAGAGGCTCCCACGTCTCGCTTTTGAGGCCTGGGAAAGCACGAATCGAAGGAACAAAATCATGCGGTCACGGACCTAGGGCAGTTCTCGTTCGGTTGTAGACTTTTCCAAATGCGCGATTCGGATTTTTCGGCGATACGAAGTGAAGTCTTCGGCTGCACGGTACACATCTAGATGAGAACTGCTCTAGGGAATCTCTGAACAAGTCGACGGATTGAAGGGTACGGGCTTCAGCCCGTACATTCAGCCCCGCCAAATCGACGGGGCTTCAGCCCCCGAGGGACCGCGCAACGAGAACTTATTCAGAGCGTCTCTAGCGTTCGCTCTTCTGCGCCAGAATCGGCGCCAGCGATCCGGGATTGTCGCCCTCGGTTGGGTCCACGCGAAAATCCCACACCGAATCGCTGATGTCGCTCGGCGAAAGAATCTCCACCAGCGCGTATTCGCCGCCGATCACCAGCTTCTGCGCCGGCATGATCCTGAGCCAGTGCTTGCCGGGCAAAACCTCGGTGGTTGCCGGAATCACGTCCTCATCCTGCGTTACCTTCCCGCCCAGGCTTACGTGAATAGCTCCCACCAGCCGCATCGCATTGCGCTCGTCCACCTTCACCAGCGCAAATCCTGACTGCGCCGAGCGCGCGCCGTGGCTGTTCTCCTGGGCGGCTTTCGCGCTCGCCGTATCCACCGTGAACGGATCGGACAGCACCGGTTCTTTGGAGTCCGCCACGTCCAGCGAAAGATAAATAGCTGGATCGTTCACGTGCAGGTGGACCTTGGCATGCGCGCCCTCGATCTCCAGGCCCTCCTTTTCGCCGGCCAGCGGATTCAGCACCCCCAGGCCGTGATGCGTCCTGGAATTCATGCGCAGATCTTTCGGCGTCAGTTCCACCAGCTCCGGCGTTCCCTGGTAGGTGTCCAGCACAAACACGCCGTCCTCATCGGGCAACTCCAGCCCCCTGGCCACTTCGGGCATGCGCGCCTTGTCGTCGCTGCGCTCATCGGCCTCTTCCTTGTCGATTGCCGCTGCTTCCTGCATGGCCGGCGAAGCGCCTTCGCCATCCACGCCTGCGTGATCCTGCTCCCATTTGCGGGTCGCGTCCCAGTCCACCAGCTCCACCGGCAGGTCTTCCCAGTCGCCGCGCTCCTGCGAAAAGTAATGCACGCGATCCCCCTGGATCTTGTACTCGCGCACCACCTGGTAGGAGCCATCCTTCAGAATCAGGCGATGATTTTTGCCCAGCCCGGGCAGCTCGGACTTCAGCGGCGCAGGCTGCCTGTTGTCCGCCGGAGTGCTCTGGCTGCTCTGCGCCGCAACCGCTGCCGAAACCCACAGCAGCACGGCCATAGCCGCAATGGCCACCGGAACCGCACCTGAAACGGCCCTCCAGGCTGCTCGCGAAACTGCCCGCCAATGCGTCATCTCCGCCATGGAAACCTAGTTTAGACGAAGTCGAACCTTCTGTGGTTGGCAGCCCCGATCACCCGGCCTTGAAACCTTTGCCCCAATCGCGGCGTCCAACTGGGTGTGTGTATGCTGGATAGGTGGGGACTGGTGTCTTGATTCGATTTAGGACACATTTTTGCAGCGGCAACAGCCGCGCCAGCTCCCGGCTTCGTGTGCCGGTTGCGTTGGTGTGCGTGGCACTGCTGGTGCTGCTGGCCTTTGTCCAGGTTACCCATCTCCACTCCAATCAGACGGATGCGGACCAGTGCCCACTCTGCGTGGTCATGCACTCGGCGGCTCCGGTCACAGTGGCTGCGGCCGTTGTCGTGCTGGTGCCGCTGGGCACACCCGCGCCGCAGACTGAGCCTTGCTCCGCCGCGCATCGGCCCGAATCCAGTCTCTTCATTCGTCCTCCTCCCACCGCCTGCTAAGCGTTTATCTGGCTCTTTCCACAGGTCATCATTCGATCCTCCCCGCCTTTTCTTACGCGGCCAGGCATCAGGATATTTACCCGGTGGCAATCGAGCGGATGGACGCACTCAAGCCTCAGGTAGCTGCCGCGCGATTACATGCGCGGCAACCTTCCCCATTTTTCCAGCCCGGTATTTCCGGGCAGGTTTTTCTGGTCAGGCTTTTCCAGCCGGCTTTTTTCGAGGAGTCATTTCATGCCTTTCCATCGAGGCGGTTTATTGCGCATTCTTTCCCTGTTCGTCCTGGCTCTGGCCGCCGTCTATGCATCGGCGCAGGGCGGCAACGCGGGCTCCGTCCACGGCACTGTCACCGATCCCTCCGGCGCCGTCATTCCCAATGCCACCGTCCGCCTGACCAATGAGGTGAGCGGATTCGACCACACCGCAACCTCGGACGCCACCGGCCAGTTCGCCTTCGACGACGTGCCCTTCAACCCCTACCACATCAGCGTCAAGGCCCAGGGCTTCGCATCCGCGGCGCAAAATGTTGAAATTCGATCCTCGGTCGGAACCAGCCTCAAGCTGGTCATGCAGATAGCCGGCGCCAGCCAGACGGTGACCGTCGAGTCCGAAGGCCCGGAGGTTGAAGACACCTCCACCTATCACACCGACGTGGACCGCGACATGTTCACCAAGGTCCCGCTGGAGAGCCAGTCCTCCGGCCTGAGCGCGCTAGTCACCCAGACCGTCCCCGGCGTCTCGGCCGACTCCAACGGCCTCTTTCACGGCCTCGGCGATCATGCCTCCAACTCTTTCTCCGTCGATGGCCAGTCCATCACCGACCAGCAGAGCAAGGTCTTCTCCAACCAGATTCCTTCCAACTCCATCCAGTCCATTGAAGTCATCAGCGGCGCGCCTCCGGCCGAGTACGGCGACAAGACCAGCCTGGTCATCGTGGCCACCACGCGCAGCGGTCAGGGAATTACCAAACCCACCGGCAGCATCAGCTCCTCTTACGGCTCCTTCGGCTCGTCCACCGGCGCCTTCGATCTCTCCTATGGCAGCAAAACCTGGGGCAATTTCATTGAGGCCGACGGTCTCGGCACCAGCCGCTTCCTCGATGCGCCCGAGTTCACCGTCTTTCACGACAAGGGCAACGAGGAAAATGTCTTCGACCGCATCGACTACAGCTTCACCCCGGTCGACTCCGTTCATCTCGACCTCAACTACAGCCGCTCCTGGTTCCAGAACCCCAACGCCTACGACAATCTCAACGTCCAGAACGTGCTGAGCGGCGGCGCCAGCGCCAGTCCCGTCTTCGCCAGTGTCGGCAACACAGACCAGCGCTCCCGGATCGGCACCTTCAACATCTCACCCACCTACACCCGCATCCTCAGCAACTACTCGGTCTTCAACCTCGGCGCTTTCGTCCGCAAAGACAACTACAACTACTACCCCAGCGGCAATCCGCTCTCTGATCTGGGGCCGTCGAACCTGCAAACCTCGTCCATTTCGCAGGCTCGCTCGCTGCTCAACAGCGCCATTCACTCCGATTGGTCCTACGACCGCGGCATCCACAACATCAAGATCGGCGCGCAATACGGGCAGACCATCCTGCGCGAAAGCGACGGCCTGGGCATTGTGGAAAGCACCTACAACTCGCCCTGCATCGACGCCGCCGGCAATCCGCTCCCCGGCTACTCTGCGCCTTCTGACTGCATCGCGCCCGGCGTCAACCCCAATCCCAACTACCTCGCCGTGCTCGCGCCCTATGACCTCACCCGCGGCGGCGGCATATTTGGCTATCTCGGCCACACCGACGTCAAGGAGCTTGCCCTCTACGCCGAAGACGAGATCAAGGTCAGTAACTGGGACTTCAACCTGGGCCTGCGCGAAGATGTCTACAACGGCCTCACCCGCGCCAACCAGATTGAGCCGCGCCTTGGCGTCGCCTACAACATCAAGCCTTCCGGCACGGTGATGGGCATCTCCTATGCGCGCACCCTGGAGACGCCCTTCAACGAAAACCTCGTGCTTTCGAGCGAGGGATGCGGCGACGCCGTTCTGGCGCCGCTGCTGGCCTGCTCGTCAGGCGTTTCCACCACCATGGCTCCCGGCTACCGCAACGAGTTCCACGCCAGTCTGCAGCAGGCCCTTGGCAAAAACATCGTCTTCAGCGGCGAGTACATCTGGAAGTACACCCACAACGCCTTCGACTTCAGTGTGCTCGGCAACACTCCCATCACCTTCCCCATCGACTGGCACAACTCCAAGATTCCCGGCTACGCCATGCACATCGAAGTGCCCAGCTTCCACAACTTCAGCGCCTACTCGGTCATGTCCTCCGTAGCGGCGCGCTTCTTCCCGCCGCAGGTGGCCGGCGCCGGAGCCACCGTCGCGCAGGGCACCAACTATCCCTTCCGCATCGACCACGACGAAAAGTTCAACCAGAACGCGCACGTGCAGTACACCTACTCCAGCGGCCGGCTGCTCAAAGGCCTGTGGGGCGGCTTCAACTGGCGCTATGACTCCGGCGAAGTCGCCGGCGCCGTGCCCTGCTACAACCCGCTCTCCCACGACCCCAACAGCGCCTGCGATCCCACCTCGCTCACCATCGGCGGCCAGCCCGCCGTCGATCTCAGCGGGCTCTCAGCCGACGAGGAGTTCCAGGCCGGCATGGAGTGCAACGGTCAGGTCGCAACCCCCGGCAGCCCGCTGCCTTCCACCTGCCTCGCCTCGCAGTACAAGTCGAGCCTGGTGACCATTCCCGCAGCCGGAACCGGCGACAATGACCACAACCCGCCGCGCATCGACCCGCGCAACCTCTTCGACGTATCGGTGGGCAAGTCCAACCTCTTCCACGCCGAGCGCTACAAGGTCGATCTCGACCTGACAGCGATCAACGTCACCAACAAATACGCGCTCTACAACTTCCTTTCCACCTTCAGCGGCACCCACTACGTAACCCCGCGCGCCCTCACGGCCAAAGTCACGTTCAACTTCTAGGCAATCTCCGAGCAGGTAAACGACTTGCAAGTAAACGGCTTGATGTACGGGCTTCAGTCCGTACATCAAGCCCTCAAAATGAACGGGGCTTCAGCCCCTGATGGACTGCTGGCTGCGCGATAGGAACTTATTCAAGGTTCCCTAAACCAGTCGCCGCAATTGTGACCGGGCCGGGCCATCGCGCATACTATGCGCATGCCCGGCCAAATCCGTTTCTGCGCCCTGGTCCTGTGTTCACTGGCTTTTCCGATTGCGATTCGCGGCCAGGCGCCCTCCACGTCCACCGGACAGGTGCCGCCGCAGGTTGCGCAGATGCTCAACGCCCAGGTCGTGTGGGACAACGGCTTCAACCATCCCAATGGGTCGCGCCTGCGCTTTGCCAAGGTCGATGAGGTCACGCGCCCACAGGGCCATTACACGCGCTATCGCATCTACGCGGCCGGCGTTCCCGAGGGCCCGGCCTACATCCTTGCCGCGTGGACCATAGGCAAGAGCGTCGATGAGCTGAACGTGCTCTCCGATGCCGTCTATGTGAATCGCAAGGGGCTGTTGCTTACCCGCAAACCCAACGCAGCGGAAGAAGACAGCGACACGGTGGCCCCCGACGCCGAGTACGACCTGGGCGTGCAGGCTGCCGACGGCGAGCCCCTCCGCTTTCTGCTCAGAAGCGCGGACAACAAGGTCCTCGTGCCCGGCACCCTGGTCCCCTATCCCATCCAATCCGCCGACAAGGCCTGCAGGCTGTCCGCCCTGCTTGCCGAGCCCGACGGCGAGGCCATCCTGATCGAAGGCAACGGCTTTCCGCCCAACTCCGAGGCCGTGGTGCGGGACAACTCAGCCGGCGAACAGCGGCAGAGCAAAAAATCCGTCGACGCCGCCGGGCACTTTCAGTTCGTGGAGCTGCCCTACGTCTTCGGCAAAACCGCCGGCATCCTCACCGAAACCATCACCGCCAAAGGCTGCGCCGTCTCCGTCACCATCCCCTGGGGCAACGGCTCCTATCACCGCCGCTAAAGCATTTTCAGGATAGGTGTAGAGCGAAGCCACTGCTGCTGAGTGAATTTTTCATCAAGAAAAATCCACCTTCGCGAATTCCGGCGACTCCACAGAAATCCTGAAAATGCCTTAAGGAATCTCTGCATAAGCCGATGACTTGAAGGGTACAGACTTGAAGCGTACGGGCCTGAAGCGTACGGGCGGGCTTCAGTTGAAGGGTACGGGCTTCAGCCCGTACATGAAGCCCCCAGAGTCAACTGGGCTTTAGCCCCAGAGGGAATACAGGCTTGCAACAAGAGCTTGTTAGAGATTCCTTAGCGTCCTGAGTCTGAAATTCGCGTTACAAATAGATTGTCATGTTGAGCGAAGCGGGCCGCGTTTCTTGCGGCCTGCGCAATCAGAAACATCTGCGGTTCGGGACTTTGATTTCTGCAAACAACTTAAGACTCAGGACACAAGTTCTCTGACCGCTTGAATATGCACCAACCTGGGAAAGCAGCGCCGGCAAGCAGTGAATTTCTACCCCACCGCAAGCCGATAAGCCTCGTACACCTCATCCCCAAAGCAGGCGAAGATCACCTTCTCGATCTCCGCACCAGCTTCGAGCTCCGCGCGCGTCTCCCCCACCGCAATCTCCACTGCCTGTGCAATCGGATAGCCGTAGATTCCGCAACTGATCGCCGGAAAGGCCAGCGTGCGCAGGTCGCGCTCCCGCGCAATTGCGAAGCAGCGCCGATAGCAGCT
Source organism: Occallatibacter sp. (assembly GCA_036267475.1). GTDB lineage: Bacteria > Acidobacteriota > Terriglobia > Terriglobales > Acidobacteriaceae > Telmatobacter. The sequence continues at coordinate 14,955 of DATAVZ010000068.1, read as the reverse complement.
CGCCAGCAGCTCAGGCTCTCCGTGGTCGCCGCCGTTCCACACCGGCCCCACGGTATGAATCACGAACCGCGCCGGCAGCCGGTAGCCCAGGGTAATCTTCGCCTGCCCGGTGCGGCAGCCGCCCAGCAGCCGGCACTCGGCCAGCAGCTCCGGCCCCGCAGCCCGATGAATGGCTCCGTCCACGCCGCCGCCGCCCAGCAGCGAGCTGTTGGCCGCGTTCACAATCGCATCCACGGCGAGCGTCGTGATATCAGTCTTGACGATGGGGATCCGGTCGGTCATTATCTTACTTCTCGCTGTCCAGCATGCGCATCTGGTGGGCGTCGTAGCGCGTGCCTGCGACGGCCTCCTGTGGAACGGCCGCTTCGATCTGCGCAATCTCTTCCGTACTGAGCTTCACGTCCAGCGCGGCCAGGCTTTCGGCCAACTGCGTTCGTTTGCGTGCGCCCATCACGGGAATAATCGAGCCGCTCTTTGCCAGCACCCAGGCCAGCGCCAGTTGCGCGGTTGAGATTCCACGTGCCGCCGCAATCTCGCCCAGTTTTGCCACCAGTTCCTGATTGCGCGCAAGATTGTCGCCCGTAAAGCGTGGCAGGCCGGCGCGAAAATCGCCCTTGGCCGCGGGCTTCGAGTTCGAGAGCAGCCCGCGCGACAGCACTCCGTACGCGGTGGTTGCAATGCCCATCTCATCCAGCGCCGGAAAGATCTTCTCCTCCGGTGAGCGGCTCACCAGCGAGTACTCGATCTGCAGGTCGACGATGGGATGCGCGGCCGCGGCACGGCGAACGGTCTCAACACCCATCTCCGACAGGGCTACATGCCGAACGTAGCCCGCTTGGATCATTTCGGCGATGGCGCCTACGGTATCTTCGATCGGCACCGACGGGTCCAGCCGCGCGGGCCGGTAGATGTCGATATGGTCCACGCCCAGCCGCTTCAGCGAGTAAGCCAGCGAAGTCTTCACCGCCGCCGGCCGCCCATCGAAACCGAGAAAACTGCCGTTGGGCGCACGTTGCGCACCGAACTTCACCGACAGCAGCACCTTGTTGCGCATCCCGGCAATCGCGCGGCCTACCAGCATCTCGTTGTGGCCCATGCCGTAGAAGTCGCCGGTGTCGAGCAGGTTTACGCCCGCGTCTATGGCCGCGTGGATGGTGGCGATGGATTCTTTCTCATCCGATTCGCCGTACACTCCGCTCATGCCCATGCAGCCGAGCGCGATCGGAAAGACCTCCGGACCGGTTGCGCCAACTTTCCGGGCTTGCTCAGTGGTAGCAGTCATAAGGAATGATTCCTCCAAACGAAATGCTACTTCTCACAGTTTCCAATTGCAAGTAGGCACCTTTTTCTTCTATACATACCTTATGGATACTGTAAGGCCGCCCTACAGCGAGATTCTCAAGAACCCGAGCTGGCAGTTCGGCCGCGAGATTCTCGACCTCATCGCCGACAAGTGGACGCTGTTGGTGATCGAGGTGCTCTCCGAGGCGCGCGAGCTGAGATTTACGCGGCTTCAGGAGCAGGTGGGCGGCATCAGCCAGAAGATGCTCACCAAGACCTTGCGCCAGATGGAGCGTTACGGCCTGGTCACGCGCCATGTCCATCCGGTGATCCCGCCTCATGTCGACTACCGCATCACAAAGCTGGGCGAAAGCCTGGGCGAGGCCGTCTGCGGCATTTGGAAGTGGAAAGAGACCAACCAGGCACGTGTCACCGCCGCACGTGAAGCTTTTGACGCAAAGCAGAAGAGTGCGCAGCGGCCTTCCGCGAAAGATTGACCGCCCTGGCGCCGCGCCTCACTTTTCCACTTTGTCCGGCCTGCAATTTCTGCCATACTTGATTGTGCCCACCCGGTACGTCCATTCCCAGCATTTCAAAAAGAGGTTGCACCCATGTCGGCAAAGTATGTCTTTGTGACTGGCGGAGTTGTGTCCAGTTTAGGTAAAGGGCTGGCGGCTGCTTCCATCGGCTGCCTGCTTGAGAGCCGCGGCCTGCGCGTCAACATGATGAAGTTCGACCCCTATCTCAACGTCGATCCCGGCACCATGTCGCCCTTCCAGCACGGCGAAGTCTTTGTGACCGACGACGGTGCCGAGACCGATCTTGACCTGGGCCACTACGAGCGCTTCACCCACGCCCCGCTCTCGCGCGACAACAACCTGACCACTGGGCGCATCTACGAGCAGATCATTTTGAAAGAGCGGCGCGGCGACTACCTGGGCAAGACCGTCCAGGTCATCCCGCACGTGACCAATGAAATAAAAAACGCCATGCGCAAGGTCTCCTCCAACGGAGCCGACGTGACCATCGTCGAGATCGGCGGCACCGTGGGCGACATCGAATCGCTCCCGTTCCTTGAAGCCATCCGCCAGATGCGCCAGGAAATGGGCCGCGAAAACACCGTCTTCGTCCATCTCACGCTGGTTCCCTGGATCGCCGCCGCGCAGGAGCTCAAGACCAAGCCCACCCAGCACTCGGTAAAGGAGCTGCTCTCCATCGGCATCCAGGCCGACGTCCTGCTCTGCCGCTGCGACCGCAACCTCAGCCGTGACATGAAGCAGAAGATCGCCGCCTTTTGCAACGTCGAGGAGCGCGCCGTCGTAGCCGCCAAGGATGTGCCATCCATCTACGAGGTGCCGCTGGGCTTTGCACAGGAGGGCGTCGACACCCTCATCCTCAAGTATCTGCACAAGGAAGCGCCGGAAGCCGATCTCAGCAAATGGAAAGATCTGGTCGATCGCTGCTACCACCCCAAAGACGAAGTCTCCATCGCCATTGTCGGCAAGTATGTGGAGTACGAGGACAGCTACAAATCTCTCAAAGAGGCGCTCACCCACGGCGCCATCTCCCAGAACCTGAAGCTCAAGGTCACCTGGATCGAAGCCGAGGGCCTGGAGTCGAAGTCCGCCGGCGATCTTAGCTACGAGTCGCAGCTCGAAGGGTTTGACGGCATCCTGGTGCCGGGCGGTTTTGGCAAGCGCGGCATCGAGGGCATGCTCAACGCCATCCGCTATGCGCGCGAAAAGCGCGTACCCTACTTCGGCATCTGCCTCGGCATGCAGACTGCGTGCATCGAGTTTGCCCGCAACGTCTGCGGCCTCAAAGACGCCAACTCCAGCGAGTTCGATCCCGCCACCCAGCATCGCGTCATCTACAAGCTGCGCGAGCTGCTGGGCGTGGAAGAGATGGGCGGAACCATGCGGCTGGGCGCCTGGGCCTGCGTCCTGCAGGAGGATTCGCTGGCCTCCCGGGCCTACGCCGGAGCCACCGAGGTCAGCGAGCGCCATCGTCATCGCTACGAGTTCAACCGCGAGTATGAAGCCCTGCTCACCGGCGGCGGCCTGCGCCTGAGCGGCACCACCCCCGACGCCACCTACGTTGAGATCGTCGAGATCCCCGGCCACCCCTACTTCCTGGGCTGCCAGTTCCATCCCGAGTTCAAATCCAAGCCCCTCGAGCCCCACCCGCTCTTCCGCGAGTTCGTGATCGCCAGCTACAAAAACCGGCAGGAGCAGGTTTCAGCCGGAGCCAGGGAAGAATCAGTCCTCACCAACACCCTGCCATCCTGAAAGCCGAAATTCCGCCACGCCACACCAAAACCGACAGAGGATCGAGCCGGCAAAGGATCGGCGGCTTTGTGTGCGCCGCGCCAGCTAAGAAATCTCCGCATAAGTCGATGACTCGAAGGGTACGGGCTTCAGCCCGTACATGAAGCCCCGCAGAGTCAACAGGGCTTCAGCCCCCGAGGGAATGCAGGCTTCGCAACAAGAACTTGTTCAGAGGTTCCTTAGGCTGTGTCGACAGATAGATCTACATTGATAAATAAATACAAATGCTGTCGCCATGAGCGTAGGTTGGCGCGATTTTTGCGCCAAACGCAATCGAGGGACCCGCAGTTGGGGCCTCGATTTATGCGATGAACTTCGGGGACGCCACACTAGCCGAGCAACACCGCGCCCCTGGTTTTCCCCGCCAGCGCCCGGTCAAACGTCGCCAGCGTAAGGCCCGCGGCCTCGGCAAACGCCGCCAGATAGGCATCAGCCCATAATTTGGGTGAGACAGCCGCTGCGGAGGTTCGCGCGCGAAGAGGACGATCCAGATGCTGTGGTTCCTGGAGGAGCAGTGCTTCGCCGGACTCAATCCAGCGGTCGAAGATGCCCCAGCATTCGCTCTGCCGCTTCACGTCCTCGTTCAACACAACCTCGGAACTGAGCAGCCGCAAGAGCCCGAGCTGCGTGTGCCGGCAAAATATCAAAATAGCCGCGGGATCGAGGGACTTGTACCATCGGACTGCGGACGGGCTGTGCACGTGTTTTTCGTAGTTGAGCGCCAACCACACGTTCACATCAGGGAAAATCAATGATTTCATAGATCTTTTCATTGTCTATATCGAGAAGATCGGTTCGCGTGGAACGAATCAGCGGCAAGTCCAGGCGCTTTCTCGGCGGGTTGCTGTTCCGTTTTGCCACCAGCAGCGCCAGTCCCTCAAGCACCATCCGCTTCACCGTGGAGTCGTCCTCGACGGCGATCCTTTTGATGGTCCGGTAGGTCTCATCCGGAATGTCGATGGTGGTCCGCATAAACGCATATTAGCATATTTATGGAAATGTGCGCTCCAACTAGCGGTCTATCCGCCTTGGGCATTCGTCCGTCTAATCTCCCGGAGGCGTGAGGTCAGCCTCAGGCAGCTTGAGCGGAAGCGCCCTGTGCCACGTCCTGGCTGAAGGTGTACAGACGAGCCTTTTTTGAGCGCGCATTCAGATCGGGAATCGGGCCGGAAACCGCTCCTCGCAAGTATTCGGAGCAAGTCATCGAAAGGCATGGCGGATTGGTTACCTTTGGGGGGCTCAAGTGGGTTATTGACAACGCTTTCGCGTTGGACATATCTTGTGAAAGTTTTTCGTGACGTTCATGCAATCAGGTGGAGTTTCCGGCATCTTACAAGTGGCGCTTCTCAAGCAAAGAGCCACACAGTTTTGAGAACCGTCACGGAGAAGTGGAAGGGAGTCAAGTCAAAATGGTTGCGTACTTTCAGCTCCAGCCAGAGGAAGCGGAGCTACAGGAGTTGGCAGATGAGTACTGGCAAAAGGCAGATGCAAGGGAACACGAATTAGAGAAGTCTGCTTTTGAAGCTGGCCAGGCAATTCGAAACGGTGATTTTACACTCGCAAATGTCGAAGCGATTGTGCGCTGGAAGTCGGAGCGCGCCGTACATTATCTGATCGGCAACAGCAATGAAAAGATCCGCGAGGTGCTGGCCGTGGTCACCGCGCCCGAATCCAACACAGAACAGGCTGTCAACGCGCTGCAGGAATTGCATGGCGTCGATATCCCGGTCGCCTCGGCGATCCTGGCTGCTATTTACCCCGAGCGCTACACGGTTCTCGATTTCCGGGTGCTTGAGGCGCTGGGCCATGCCCGTCACGATGTTCACTTTTACGAGGAGTATGTAGCTTTCTGCAAGCGCCTGGTCGATAGCAACATTGTCAAGCCGCAGAGCGATCTGCCGGCGCCCACGCCGCTGCGCACCCTGGACCGCGCGCTCTGGCAGTGGACCCGCAGCCAGACGGGTTGACCCAGACGTCCAAACGGGTTGACGTGTCGACGTGTTGACCGATGCCACGGCTACCCGTAGCGGACGCGGCGATATAGAATCGGCTGTGTGAGCAGATCGTTTGAAATCGGGCCGGTCCTCGCAGGTGCGGACCGGCTCTTTCTCATTGCCGGCCCCTGCGTCATCGAGAGCGAGCATCACGCCCGCACCATGGCCGACGCCTTGCAGCGCATCACGGCCGATCTCGGCATTCCCTACATCTTCAAAGCCAGCTACGACAAGGCCAATCGCACCAGCGTCCGCAGCTTTCGCGGTCCGGGGCTGCTGGAAGGCACCCGTATTTTGGGCAGGCTGGCCCGCGAAACCGGCCTGCCCGTACTCACCGACGTTCACGAGCCCAGCCAATGCGAGGTGGCCGCCGAAGCCGTCGACATTCTCCAGATTCCCGCCTTCCTCTGCCGCCAGACTGACCTGCTGGTCGCCGCCGGCAAAACCGGCCGCGCCGTCAACATCAAGAAGGGCCAGTTCGTCGCTCCCTGGGACATGACTCACCCAGTCGAGAAGGTCCGCTCCACCGGTAACGAGCGCGTCTTCCTCACCGAGCGCGGTTCCAGCTTCGGCTACAACAATCTGGTCGTCGACTTCCGCTCGCTGGCCGTTCTGCGCAACCTCGCCCCGGTTGTATTTGACGGCACCCACTCCGTGCAGCGGCCTTCGGCGGCCAACGGCGTCAGCGGCGGCCAGCCCGAGTTCATTCCGCTGCTCACCCGCGCCGCCGTCGCCGCCGGCATAGACGGGCTCTTTCTCGAAGTCCACGACGACCCGGCCAATGCCAAGTCTGACGGAGCTAATGCGCTGGACCTCAAGCTGCTCCGCCCGCTTCTTGAAAAGCTGCTGGCCATCCGCGCCGCTGCCGAATAGCTGCGCCCTACGAGCGGCTTTATGAGAGAAATCCCACGCATACCGTTCGCCGCGGGACAGGGAATTGCTCGGCCATTCTAAATCCCGCCGGATTTTCATCAGGCAGAAAGATGCCGGGATTGATTTGCGCGGATTTATAGCATTTTCGGAAGATGAATATCAACTTACCTCCGGGATTTCGACAAGTGGAGTCGACGCGTTGTGGTCTTGTATCAGGGCACGGCTTTAGCCGTGCCGAAATGGCCAGGAAATGAATTTGGGTTTTAACCCCTGCGGGCTCTACCCTTCACCACGGCTATTGCCTTCGATCCCATCCAGCAACTCGCCGGAACAAGATTGATATTCATCTTCCGATTTTGCTCAAATTTCTGCCCGAGAGGAAGAGTCAGGTGAGCATTGCACGGCCTCCCAGAGTCGAACCGAATGTTCGAGCCGCCACTTCCATGTCCAACCGCGAGCGCCGTGCCTGGGAGCGCTACGACCTCGCCAATACAGAAGGCAAGCTGATCCACCATCAAGTCGCCATAGCCTGCCGCTTGATCGATATCAGCCTGGGCGGCTGCTGTCTCCGCACTGAGAAGCGATTCGCCGCCGGCGCCCTGGCCGGGGTCGAGGTGGCGTTCGACCTCCACGGTCTCCCGCAGCGCATCGCCGGCATCACCCAGTGGACTACCAAGGACCACCAGGTGGGCGTCCGCTTTATGCATGCCTCGCCGCAGGCCAAAAATCAGTTTGCCGCGCTGCTCATCGGCCTCATCGATGAAGTTTCCGCCGAGGCTGTCCGCGAAGCCGTGGCTGCCGCCGTAATTACGCCCGGCGCACGTGCCATCCGCGCGGCCTCCACGCCTTCGCCGGTTTTGCCGCAATCCGCGCCGCAATCGGCCGCGCATGCGCCCGGCTCCGCCGACTCGGAGCAGGACTCAGAAGCCGTCGTCCACTTCCTCAAAGATGGGTCGCAGACTGCCGGCGCGGTGGTGGATCTGACCCTAGAAAAATGCACCCTCCATCTGATGCGGCCGTTTACCCTCGGCATCTACGTTCGCGTGGAAATCAGCTTCCACATCCGCGGCCTCTACTTTCAGCTCGCCGGCGTCAGCCAGGAAATCTACGACAAGCAGATGATCGGCTTCCGGTTTCTCGATCTGAGCCGCCGCCGCCGCGAGGAATTGGCCCAGGCCATCGAAGAAAGGCGCGCCGCCGCCGAACGAAGCAAATCCCAGCCCTGACTCGGCGGCCGCCGCGCAGAACACCAGGCTCTACGGTCCCCATCGCCATCCGCAGCGGAAATCCGGAGCCGCCGACGTTCCATTCAAAACAAAACACGCCATCCCGCCTATATCGGTGCGCAGCGTGCGCACATGCGCCGCTTCCAGCTCGTCCAGCACCTCCTGCCGCGGATGGCCGTACCGGTTGTGCGGTCCGCAGGAGATCACCGCCCAGCGCGGCTCCACGCGCGCCAGAAACTCCGGGCGGGTGGAAGTGATGCTGCCATGATGGCCCACCTTGAGCAGTGAGCTGGCCAGCCCCGGTTCGCTCAGCATCGCCCGCTCCACCGGCGCTTCTGCATCGCCCTCCAGCAGCACCGAGCTGGCGCCGTACGCCACATGCAGCACCAGCGAATCGTCGTTCGACGGCTCCAGTCCTGGCTGGTAGCCCATCAGCGGGGCCAGCACGTTCACCCGGATTCCGCCCCAGGAAAAGCCCTCGCCCGCGTGAAAGCTGCGTACCTGCACATGCAGGCGCGCCGCCTCGGCCAGCAGCGCCTTGTAGCTCGGCACCGGCGGATTGTTCCCCACCCACAACTGCCTGGGATGAAAGTTGCGCAGCACCGCCGGCAGTCCGCCCATGTGGTCGGAGTGGGCATGGGTCAGCGCCACCGCGTCCAGGTGCTGAATTCCGCGCGCCCACAGCGCCGGCGACACCACCTCTTCGCCGATGTCGAACTCCTGCGCCGCGTGGCCCAGTCCGCCACCCGGTCCGCCGCTTGGTCCGCCGCCGTCCACCAGCAGGGTTTTGCCGTCGGGAGCAATCAGCAGGATCGAGTCGCCCTGTCCCACATCGATCGCCTCCACCAGCAGCGCATGTGCTGGATGATCGGGCGGCCGTGGCGCCATCGCGCCCAGCGCCGCCAGCAGCAATGCGGCCCACGCCGCGCGCCGCGCCCACCGGCCGGAATGCGCCAGCACCACGGCCGCCGCCAGCAATGCGCAGAACAGCGCAGTCTGCCACAGCAGCGGCGTGGCCACGCGCAGGTCGGCCAATGCCAGCGAACCGAAGACGCGCACCAGCCCCGCGCCAAGATGCAGCAGCAGGGCAACCGCCATGGCCGGCACAACCGCTGCCGCCGGCCACGCCAGCAGCACCAGCAGCATCAGCAGCGCCGCGGGCAGCAGCAGCGCCAGCAGCGGCAGAATCAGCAGATTCACCGGCAGCGCAAACAGCGTGATGCGATGAAAGTAAAACGCCATCGGCAGCGTCATGGCCAGCTCCACCACGCAGGAGATGGCAACCAGCTCCACCATGCGCAACAGGCAGCGCAGCGTCCACGGAAAGGCGCGCCACGCAATGAAGGAATTGGCGGAATTGGCCGCCGCCTGCAGCCGCGTGGCAAACATGCGCATGGTTACGCGAAACTGCGCCAGCCTCGGCGGAAGCTCCGTGTCGATAGCCACAGTGCGCAAATTGCGCGTCGCCCGCACATACGGCTGCACCGTGGCGGCGAGCAGCGGCGCGGCCACGCCGCCAATCGCAATCACCGCCAGCAGCGTCATCTGCAGTCCGGCGTCGAACAGGCTGCGCGGGCTCGCCGCCAGCAGGCACAGCGCCGCAAAGCCAATCGTGTTCAGCGTATTGCGCTCCCGGTACACCAGCCGCGCCAGCAGGTAGAGCGAGATCATCCACAGCGATCGCTGCACCGGAGTCGCAAATCCCGTGAACAGCGCATACGCAAACGATCCGGCGATGGTCGCAAACGTCGCCGGCCCGCGCCCCAGGCGCACTTTGCGCAGCACCCAGAACAGGCATCCGGCCACAATCGCGAGATGCAATCCCGACACCACCAGCATGTGAAACGAGCCGGTGCGCTCAAAACCCACCCGCAGCGACTGCGCAAGGTAAGTGCGGTCGCCGGCAATCATCGCCGCCAGCATGGCCGCGTCGTCTGGCGTGAGCCGCAGCGCCGGCGGCAATCGGCGCATGGCGCCGGGCAGCGCCAGCAGGCGCGCAGCCGTGTCATGCTGCCACTCAGCCAGCCGGCAGCCGGCCAGTCTCTCCGGCGATGCGCCCAGGGTTTCCACGCGATCGACCGCAACGCTGGCCGTGGCCGTAATTCCCTGATCGAGCAGGTAGCTCGCACGGCTCCATACGCCAGGATCGTGATACGTCTCCGGCGGCAGCAGACGAACCACCGCCCGAATGCGTTCCCCGCAGCGAAAAGCCCGCACCGTTTTGTCAGTAGAGAGTCCAGTGGAGGGCCATCGCACCGTGATCCGTACCCGGCCCGCAACCGGCGTCTGTCCATCGAAGGTGTCGGTTACCTGCTCCACGCTCGCAACCTGTACATCGATCCGTTGCGTGGGCGACTCCGTTGCCGGCGCGTCGACATTCTCCTCCGTCTCCGCGCGCACCGGTCCTGTAGCGACGACAGTTCCCTCCACGGCGCGCAGCAGATCGTCCGAGACCGCAGCCAGCGCGGGTGACGGAGCCGGCTGCGGCTGCATCAGGCCGCACCATGCGCCCAGCAGAACCCACAGCGCCGCCAGCGGCAGCCACGCAATCCTGAGCGCCCGCAACGCCGCCACGCAGCCCAGAGTCGCGGCCAGCGCGGCAGCAATGAGAACCATGCCCGGCCGCAGCCACACCCAGCGCGCAACCACAATGCCGCACGCAAACAACCATGCCGCATGAAAGAGTGGCGCAGTCCTGAGGCCGCTCCTCGATGGAATGCGCGTAATGGGACCCGTGTGCATTGCGCTCGCAAGCTGTCAGAGTTGACTGACCAGGTGAACGAACTTGACCAGGTTGACAGGTTGACCAAAAGCCTAACAGGGAAACCCCTCTACGGTGCGCCAACCTTGCCGGCCGTGCCTCAGCGGCGCAGGGTGCCCCATCCATTTCCGCGCTTTTTGCGGAAATGGGTGGGAATACGATGTCACTGTTTTATTGCCGGATCAATAACGTTGCCGGCCGTGCCTCAGCGGCGCAGATGCACCACGGTTTCCAGATGAAACGTCTGTGGAAACAGATCGGCCAGCGTCATTTTCTCGATCCCATAACCGGCGGCAACCAGCGCCCGCAGATCGCGTGTCAGCGTGGCCGGATCGCACGAAACATACACCAGCGCGGGCGCTCCCACGCCTGCCAGCAGCGCGGCGGTCTCTTCTCCCAACCCGCTGCGCGGCGGGTCCACCACGATCAGATCGGGCAGATCGGGCCGCTCGCCGTCGCGCCCGCGGCGCAGAAATTCGAGCGTGCTCGCCTTCACCGCCCGCGCTTCCGCGCCACTGAGATTGTGCTCAAGCGCCGCCGTCGCGCCGGGCGCGGACTCCACCGCCACCACGCGCGCAAAGCTCGAAGCAAGCCTTCGCGCGAACAGTCCCACGCCCGCAAACAGGTCCCACGCCAGCCCGCCCTGCCGCCCGCCGGTCACCGCCTCAACCAGCCCATTCACCAGCCAGCGGTTCACCTGAAAAAACGCGCCCTGATCCACGCGATAGGCAAAACCCGCCGCCCGATAGGTGAGAGAAGTGTTTCCAGATCGGGCCACGGTCGCTGCTCCCGTTGTCGCACCAACGCGCGCTCCAGCGCGTGCCCCAGCTCGCGATCGGGACCGCGCCGTCTCTCCCGCGCCGCCTTCGTTCGTCAATTCCGCGCCCTGGAGCTGCGGAATCTTTTCAGACAGCGCCGCGCAGAAATCCTCCAGCACAATCTTCACTGGCCTCTCGCTGTGAATGCCCGCCAGCAGCGCAATCTCGTCCGCATCGCAGAAGAGCGAGATGTCCACGCCGCGCAGTTGCAGAAACGCTTTTGCGGTCATCTCGCCAATTGCCAGCGCCGCGCGCGCCAGCAGCGGAGCGGCAATCGGACACTCCGCAATCGCCACCACCGCATGCGACCGTCGGCCGCGATAGCCAATCTTTCCCGCCCCATCCACCGCCAGCCGGATGCGGTTGCGATACGCCCAGGGATTGGCGGCCAGCACTTCAATCTGTTCCGGCGCGCGCACGCCGCCGCGTTCCAGCGTCTCGCGCAGAACCGCCTGCTTGAATCCGAGCTGTGCCTCGTAGTGCGCGTGCTGATAATCGCATCCGCCGCACGCGCCAAAGTGAGTGCAGCCCGGGGCCACGCGCTCCGCCGCTGCCGCCAGCACCTCCTGCGCCTCGGCCAGCGCATAGCCGCGCTTGTCTTCCACCATGCGCACCCGCACCTGCTCGCCGGGCAGGGTCAGCGGCACAAACACCGCCTTGCCTTCCATGCGCGCCAGAAACGCCCCGCCGTAGATAGGCTTTTCAATCCGCACCAGCTGCGGCTCGGGTTCAACAGGCATAGGCGGCTTCATTGCTGGCTCATGTAAAACAGGCTCAACCGAGGCAGATTGTAGTGCACCAGTAATTGCTTCTGCGCGAACTGCCGCTCCACCTGCCTGAGCTGCACCGCGCCCATGCGGCTGCGATACGGCGCAAGCTCCCGCGCCGCATGTTCCTTGAGCCCCACCAGCAGTTGTTCCGGCGCCGCGGCCGTAAGCGCAGCGAAAAGTTTTTCTTCCAGCACCGTGAGCGAGCGCTCCAGAGCTTCCATATCCGCTCCCACACCCGATCCGGCCCGCACTTCCACGGCCAGCTCGCGCAGCCGCGCCGCAGTCGCCGCGCATGCCTCGGGCGCTACGGCTGCCGCATGCTGCGCCGCAGCGGCCAAATCCAGTGCCGCCGCAGCCGATTCCAGATGAGCCGCCACGCGCTCATGCTCAAAGCCCGAATCCTGCGCCGCCGCTCCTGCGGCCGAAGCCGTGCCCGTGGCCGCTTCATTCAACTCCACCGCTGCGTCCATCACCGCCTGCGCGCACCACGCCAGCCCGTTCACCCGCCGCATGCGCCCGCGCTTCTGGCGCGCTTCATACTTGTCGAAGGCCGCATCGATGCCGCGCAGCGCGGCCTCCAGTGGAATGCCCGCCTCGCGCCAGGTCTCGATCAGCGCCCAGTCCAGCGTCGAAAGCAGAAGAATCGACCCGCGCCGCTGCTGAAAGCGCTCCTCGATCTCAGTGAAGTAGTTGAAATAATTGCGATAGATGGGCATTTAATTCACTCAGGTAACCCAACCGGTTGTGTTCTCAAAGCCGCGAGCGGCGCGGTTTTGTAACAGGGCACGACTTTAGTCGTGCCGTAAGTCAAGCAAAATCAATGGGCTTTAGCCCCTGGGGATGCCCTTGCACCGCTTGAATCCGCATTCGCCGATCTTGCTCGGAATCAGGACGCCGGCAAGAGTGAAACCGCAGACTCAGCCCTGCCGCTCTCCCACCCTGGCTTCAGTCCGCGCGCCCTGGCCGCTGCTTCTCGCCTCTTGCGCACGGCCGCGCGGGCGAGCATTGCGATTGCGCTCGAACAGGATGCGCAGTCCTTCGAGCGTGAGCATCTCGTCAATGTCCTGGATGAACCGCGAGTCGGCGGCGATCATCCGCGCCAGCCCTCCGGTGGCCACAATGTGCGGCTGCGTGCCCGCGCCCAGCTCGCCCAGAATGCGCTCCAGGATGCCGTCCACCAGCCCGATGTAGCCAAAGAAAATGCCGCTCTGCAGGTGGCCAATGGTGTTGGTGCCGATCACCTTCGAGGGCCGCTTGATGTCCACCCGCGTCAGCCGCGCGGCGTGCGAAAACAGCGCGTCAGCGCTGATTCCAAGCCCCGGTGAAATCGCTCCGCCCAGGTATTCGCCGCGGGCTGAGATCACCTCGAACTTGGTGGCCGTTCCAAAGTCCACCACGATGCACGGGCCGCCATAGCGCGCATACGCCGCCACGCAATCGGCCAGCCGGTCGGCGCCAAGCTCGGTGGGATTGTCCACAAGCATGGGCATCCCGGTCTTAATGCCCGGCTCCACAAACATCGGATCGACGTGGAAGTACTTTTCGCACACCTGGCGCAGCGTCGAGTCCACCGGCGGCACCACTGACGCGATGATAATGTGCGTCACCACGCTGGTCGATATGCCGTGCATCTCAAACAAATTCACGAACAGCACGCCGTACTCGTCCACCGTGCGCGCGCGGTGCGTGGTCACCCGCCAGTGCGCGGCCAGCCTGGGGTTTGCAGAGCCCTCGCCGCTTCCATTGTCGGCAGACACGATGGCCGGACCGGGATTGTCTCCCTCCAGTCCGTACAGGCCAAGCACCGTATTGGTATTGCCCACGTCCAGTGCAAGCAGCATGGTCTCAGTGTATCCCGGTGGAGCGGATGCGGTAGTAGCTCAGTTTGAAGGGTACGGGCTTCAGCCCGTACATAATTGGCCACAAAACAACGCGGGCTTTAGCCCCTGAGGCAATCTTCCTTTCAAACTGAGCTACTACCGCGGATGCCGCCCGTTTGCACGGTCACCCGTCCCTGTGCGGTTTCAACCTGCAGGAACCCGCGTTCATTCAGGCCCGCCGTCACCCCCGCGCAGGCCTGCGGTCCATGCACTTCGACAGCGCGCCCGCGCACCCAGGATGAAGCCGCTTCAACCCGCGCCGGAACGCTTGCCGCCGTAGCCGGGTCCAGCAGCGCCAGCGACTCGCGCTCCAGCCCGCGCAGCAGGGCGATCAGCAGCGCCTGCCGGCTGACCGTGCTTCCAGCGGCCACATCGAGCGAGGTGGCCGCCGTGGCCAGCCCTTGGTCAAAGCCTCGCTGGTGGACGTTGATGCCAATGCCCACAACGGCGAAAGAACCGCCTGCGGCATCTGAGCCGGCCTCCACCAGGATGCCCCCGGCTTTCGCGGAACCGATCAGCAGATCGTTGGGCCAGCGCAGGTCGATGGCCAGCCCCGCAACGCCGCCAATCGCTTCCGCCGCCGCCAGACCCGCCGCCAGCGGCAGCAGCAGCCTCCGCTCGGCGGAAATCGCCAGCCGCAGCAGCGTGCTCACATACAACCCTTCGCCCGCGGCCGACCGCCACGCGTTGCCGCCGCGCCCGCGCCCGGCCAGTTGCTCGTCGGCAAACCACACTGACCCATGCGGCGCTCCGCCGCGCGCAGCCGTCAGCGCATCGTCGTTCGTCGAGCTGGTGACGGGCGCAAAGTGCAGCCTGCCGGCAAAAATGGTCCCAGCCAGCTCCGCTTCTAGAGCGTCGAAATCGAACATCTTCCCGTTTCCCGTCTCTAAGAACCTGTCCAGAAACCATCCTTCTCAGAACCGTTTTGAAAGGGCACGGCTTCAGCCGTGCCGTAAAGAGCTGAAAATAGGTTGGGCTTTAGCCCCTGAGGGACGATTTTTTGTCCACGTTCGACATCTCCTCAG
>DATAVZ010000067.1:0-13291 GCA_036267475.1 Occallatibacter sp. | reverse complement strand
CGGGCGAAAACTTCAAGATCACCGCGCCCACCGAGCCTTGAAGCCGGCTCTCAGCCGGGAACCTTTCAGGCGGCTTCAGCCGCAAACCGGCGACTTTCAGTCGCAACTCAACCCAC
The DNA here is from genome assembly GCA_036267475.1 of Occallatibacter sp. Lineage (GTDB taxonomy): Bacteria > Acidobacteriota > Terriglobia > Terriglobales > Acidobacteriaceae > Telmatobacter. The sequence goes on along the minus strand of DATAVZ010000067.1, from coordinate 13,175 downwards.
CGGCTTTCAGCCGGTGGTCGTTTAGAACGGAGAACCCGCCCTACGGCAAACTGCTCGTAACGACTTTCAAACGCGATTGTCCTCGCGATTCATGCGCGCCGCGCCGAGGCGACGCGCGGAATGCCCTGCAGATCCGCGGTGAAGTCGATACTTGCAAAACCGGCGTTTGCGAGCAGCGCCTGCACGCCGGCGCGCTGGCCGCAGCCGATTTCAAGCAGGATGTATCCGCCCGGCACAAGGGCGCCGAAGGCTTCCGGGATGAGACGGCGATAGATGGCCAGGCCGTCTTCGCCCGCGAACAGCGCACGCGCGGGCTCGTAGTCGCGCACCTCGACAGCCAGCGAATCCCGATCGCTCTCCGGCACATAGGGCGGATTGGAGACGATCAGCTCGAATGTTTCGCCGTGGAACGGCGCCAGCAGATCGCCGCTGCGAAAGCGAATGCGGCTGCCGGCAAGATTGCGGTTGGCGTTCTTTCGCGCAACATCGAGCGCGGTCTCCGAGATGTCGACGGCTGCGATGGCTGCCGCAGGCAGATGGCGCGCCAGCGCGACGGCGATTGCGCCCGAGCCTGTGCCCACGTCGGCGATGCGCGGCGCACCCCACGGCGCTGCCAGTTCCAGCGTCTTCTCAACCAGGTGTTCGGTCTCAGGCCGTGGAATGAGCACTTCGCGGTTCACTGAGAAGGGCAGGCCGTAGAATTCGGCTTCGCCGGTAATGTGCTGCATGGGCTCGCCGGCCAGCCGCCGGGTGCTCATGCGCTCGTAGATTTCCAACTGCGCGTGATCCAGGCCGGCGTCGCGGTGGGCCAGCAGCCACGCGCGGTTCTTGCCGAGCAGATGGCAGAGCAGACACTCCGCGTCCTGCCGGGCGCGCTCCGGATGAGGGCCGTCTTTCAGGCGCGACTCGGCTTGAGCAAGCGAGTCGGCCAGTGTGAGCGCGGTCACCGTGCTATGCCGCCTGGGCTGCGCTGGCCTTCAATTGCTCGGCCTGATAGTGCGCAATCAGCGCGTCGACCACAGACTGAAGCCGGCCTTCCATGATTAGGTCAAGCTGGTGGATGGTGAGGCCGATGCGATGATCGGTGAGCCGGTTCTGCGGAAAGTTGTAGGTGCGGATCTTCTCGCTGCGGTCGCCGGACCCCACCATCTGCTTGCGTTCCTTGGCCAGCTCCGCATTCTGCCGTTCCAGCTCGACCTCATAGAGCCGCGAGCGCAGCACGCGCATTGCCTTTTCGCGATTCTTGATCTGCGATTTTTCGTCCTGACAGCTCACCACGGTGTTGGTGGGCAGGTGGGTAATGCGCACCGCGGAGTAAGTGGTGTTGACTGACTGGCCGCCGGGGCCGGAGGAGCAGAACGTGTCGATGCGGATGTCTTTGGCCTCGATCTTCACGTCCACCTCTTCGGCTTCGGGCAGCACGGCGATGGTTACGGCCGAGGTGTGGACGCGGCCCTGAGTCTCGGTTGCGGGCACGCGCTGCACGCGGTGTACGCCGCTTTCCCACTTGAGCTGCGAGAACACGCGAGCGCCCTCGATGATGGCGATGACTTCCTTGTAGCCGCCCACGCCGGACTCCGACAGCGACATCACTTCAACCTTCCAGCGATGCTGCTCGGCAAAGCGCGTGTACATGCGGAAGATTTCGGCGGCGAACAGCGAGGCCTCGTCTCCGCCGGTGCCGGCGCGGATTTCGAGGATGACATTCTTTTCGTCGTTGGGATCTTTGGGCAGCAGCAGAAGCTTCAGTTCCTCTTCCAGCGCCGGCTCGCGCGGCTCAAGTGCGGCAATCTCGGCCTCGGCCAGCTCGCGCAGGTCGGGGTCGCCTTCGGCCAGCATGGCGCGGGCCTCGGCCAGTCCCTGGCGAATCTGCTTCAGCTCGCGATACTTCTCGACCGGCGCCTCAATCTCGCGCAGCGTCCTGGCGGTCTTTTGATATCTCTCGTGGTCATTCAGGACCTCGGGCAGCGCGAACTGCGCCTGCAGATCGAGGTAGCGCTGCTCCATCTGTTCCAGACGATCGATCATAAGCCCCCTCCGGGGTTTCAAGTTTTGGAGTAATGAATTGGCAGGAGCAACACAGATAAATGCGGCGGGCGCCGCTAGAGAAGGGCCGGAATGGGCTGGTGGAGGCTCATTGCATTTCTTATTCTATCCCATCTCGTATGGAGTCTCATGGCATTTTGCGCGACGTCGCGCGTCGCGCATCCATCCGATGGTGGCGCTGCGGTCCAACTGAGGCAGAAACGCGGGGAAGGCCCGGCAGCTTTGCCGGCTGCGGCGATTCAATTCGGCATGACCGGCACGATCAGCCGCGAAGCGTGGCCCGCGCCGGACTCAACGGATATCGTCGCCGGCTTGTAGTCCGCGGGTTTGGCTTTCATGATGTTGGGCACAAAGGTCTGCGGGTTGCGGTCGTAGAGTGGGAACCACGTGCTCTGAATCTCCACCAGGATGGTGTGTCCGGTCTTGAAGACGTGGTCGACGTCATGCAGGCTGAACCTGTATTCGCGGATCGCGCCGGCCTGGATGGGATGCGGCGTGGTGAAGCTGTCGAGGTAGCGGCCGCGGAAGATCTCGGCGTTGGTGAGCAACTGATAGCCGCGCATTTTCGTATCGGGATCGCCCTCGGGATACTCGTCGATGAGCTTGACCACCATATCGTTGTCGGTGCCGGTGGTAGCGGCGTAAACGTCGGCCACCACTTCGCCTGTGAGTGTCACGTCATGCGCGAGCACGGGCAGCTTCCATACCGCAACGTCTTTGCGGCCGGTGACGAAGCGCTGATCTTCAGTGAGCCAGTTGTACCACTGCGAGCCCACACTGTAAGTGGGCTGGATGGGCCGGTGACGGTAGGGAACCGGATTGGCCGGATCGCTCACGTAGCGAGTTGCGGTATCCGCTGTGGACGCGCTCCAGCTCAGCAGCCCGTTGCCCTGGAGATAAAGGCTGGTGGGCCGGGACTGCGGCGGCGGAAAGTGCGGATAGTACTTCCAGGTGTTGGAGCCGGTCTGGAAGCTGGCCGTGTCCTCAAGGTCGAAACCGGATGGATTGGTTCCCGGCTGGTCCTTGAGATAGTGAGCGAAAAATTTTGCCTCGATGTCACTGCGGAACTCCTTGCCGATGGGCTGGCCGTATTGCAGATTGCCGAGAGAGCGCGACGAGGAGTTCCATGAGCCGTGACGCCAGGGGCCGAGGACGAGAAAGTTTTCGTGCTTTGTGTCGTGCGGTTCGAGCCGGGCATATTCTTCCTGCGGACCCCACATATCTTCCTGGTCATAGTAGCCGCCCACGGTGAGGGTGGGCACGGCGACCTTGTCGAGCCACTGCTCCACCGCGCGCGAACTCCAGACGGTGGTGTAGGCGGGATGATCGAGGAAAAGCTTCCAGGTGGGCAGCATCTTCGATCCCGAATGCTTGACATCCTGAGCGAACGATCCGCGCTCCAGGAAGTAGTTGAACCCATCGACGGGATCGCCGTTTTTGTCTTTGCCGTAGCTCACGTCGCTGTTCTGTTTGCTGGACTCCATCATGAGCACGTAGTCGTAGCCGTAGCTCTGGCGAAAGGCGCCGTTATGAAAGAAGTCATCGCCCATCCACACGTCGATCATGGGCGCCTGCGGCGAGATGGCCTTGACCGCGGGATGCGGATCGATGCCGGCCATCATGGCGAGAAAGCCCGGATAGCTCGTGCCCACAACGCCCACGCGGCCGTTGTTGCCGGGCAGGTTTTTGATCAGCCAGGCCACGGTGTCATAGGCGTCGGTGCTCTCGTCCGTCGCCTGCGGGTTGCCATGGTCGGCGAGCGGGTGCATCATGACGAATTTGCCCTTGCTCTTGAAGCGTCCGCGAATGTCCTCGGCCACGTAGATGTAGCCGTCGCTGGCCAGTTCCGGCCGCTGGGCGACGAACGATTCGCGGGTGGTGCCGTCCACTCCGTAGGGCGTGCGCGTGAGCAGAATCGGCAGCGGCGCGGCGATGTCGGCGGGCTTCAGGATGACGGCGTGCAGCTTGACGCCGTCGCGCATGGGAATCATGACCTCGGAGCGGCGATAGTCGTGAAAGATGTGGCGGACCGGCGCGCCACTGCGCTCATAGAGAATGCCGGGCGCTGCTGAGGAGACCACGGCTGAGCCGCGGCCTGCGCCGTCGAGTGTGAAGAGCACGGTGTCCTTCGAGCCGGCGATGCGGAAGCGCGTGGCCGACTCAGGCGTAAGCTCGGCGGGATAAAAGCGCTCCGACTCGACGAAGAGCTTGCCGTTCTGCACGTAGATATCGAGCGGGGTATCGGGCTCGGCAGGGTCGGCGTACTGGCCGGCGAGCGCCTCGAGTCCGTTGATAGCGTCGATCGCGTCGGGGGCGGACGCAGCAGCCTGCGCGGCATAAGAAGCTGCGCCGCAGAAGGCGAGCAGCGCAAAGGCAGCGCAGCATGCCAGGCGGGCGAGAGAAGAGCGCAAGCAGTAGCCCCTTTTGAGACGAGGTGCGAGCCAGTCGAACCAATGTGCCGGCGCCGCGGAAGCGGACTCAGGGTCTGCGGCCCGTCATCAAGCCGTGGAGGCAACCAGTCTAGTACCGTGACCGCGTGATTATGGGATCGTGCCGTTCATTTTGAGTGCCCCTGGTCTCGCTTTTGAGACCTGGGAGACCACCCGATATCCCCAATCGCAGTTCTAGTGTACGTGTCCGTGATGGTGTTCCAGCCCGGCGGCGGCCATCTGCTCGGGTGGAACCACGCAGCCCTCCAGTTCCCCGCAGCCGATGTGCTCGAACTGGATGGTGGTGTGGCTGATGTGGAAGTTGTCGTGAAGCAGATGATTGAGGCGAACCAGGATGCAGGCGCTCTCAGAGGGCGGAATGTCGGCAATGGTGACGTGGCAGGCCAGCGCGCGGGACTGCGAGCCCAGACTCCATATATGCAGGTCATGTACGTTGCAGACGCCCTCGACGGTCTCCATATCGGCGCGGATCTCGCTCAGTGGGCAGTCGCGCGGCGTGCCTTCCAGCAGAATATTGAGGGTTTCGCGCACAATGCTCACGCTGGACCAGAGAATAAGCGCGGCGATAAGCAGGGAAAGCGCGGGATCGATCCAGTTGTGGCCGGTAAACAGAATGGCCACGCCGCCGGCGATGACCGCGGCTGTGGAGAGCGTGTCGCCGGCCATGTGGATGAAGGCCGAGCGCAGGTTGACATCGCGGGCCACGCTCCACAGCATAGCGGCGATGACGCCGTTCATCAGCACGCCGGCGGCGGCCACCACCATCATGATCCGAGGTTGCACCGCGACCGGGCTGGAGAGACGGTGTACGGCCTCGACGGCGATCCAGAGCGAGATGACGATCAGCGAAGCGGCATTGACGAAGGCGGCCAGCACCCCGGCGCGCTGGTAGCCGAAGGTCTTTGAGTCGTTTGCCGGACGCGACTGGAAATAAACGGCGGCAAAGCTGAGCAGCAGGGCTAGAAAGTCGGAGATGTTGTGCCCGGCTTCCGACAGCAGCGCCAGGGAGTGGGCGCGCAGACCGGCTACGAAGGTGATGACCACGTACGCAAGGGTGGCCACCAGGGAGATGCGCAGAACCGTCGTTGTCCTTTTTGCGCCCGGCCCCGCGGGCGCCGCGTGGACATGCATACAACAAGTGTAACCGGGGATGGGTATCCGGCGCCAATCGGGAATGGCGGCTATAAGGGCAATCGCATGAACGCCTTTTGTCGGTGAGTTAAATTCTGTTTGGGTATATCGAGTAGTGCCACGGTCAATTTCGTCCCGGAGGGACGCGCCGACAATAGCCCATGGACAAGCGAAGCGCAGTCCTGGGAGGCGAAATCGCAGAACAATGTCGCCCCGTAGGGGCAGCGCGACCCATTGCACAGTTCTTCCCACGTTCATGCGACTGTCCTGTGGCGGCTATAGCGGGATCAAAGTCTGGCCGGACTGATATGGCAGGGTCAGCTCCGGCTGGGACGCGCGCGAGGCTGGATTTCGCGCGTCACGATCTCGCGGCTACTGGTTCCGCGCGTCAGATTCCCGTAACTCAGGCTGCGCTGACCGGGGCCTTCGAAGATGCGGAGGTGCGGCAGCCCTTCGCGCAGGCCTGACCATCCCTCGGCGACAACGAGGCTGTTTTGCGGATTGCCGGGCTGGTAGCGCACCGTGCAGGGAAACCCGGCGCGCACGCCCGTGGGGTCCACCACGTCGCTCAGCATGGTGATGTCCTGGGAGCACTCATAGTCAACGCCGCCAATACGATAGCTGAACAGCAGCATGGTCAGCGTGCGGCCGTCGGCGGCGTCCACGCTGCAAATGTCGAGCAACATGCCATCGACCAGCCTGCCCGATTGAACCAGCAACTGTCTCCGCGCCAGTTCCAGTTCGTCGGCGCTGGGGCGCTTGCGCAGGGCCATCCAGGCAGCCACCGCCGCCGTGGCGGCCACGGTTGCCAGTCCGCCTGCGATCTCCCATCCGGTTTTGGTCAGGAGTGTCATTTTTTTCGAACCTGTCCCAAGGGTTCCAGATAGAGCATAGCGCAGGTCCAATTGCCATGGGCAAAGGATTGTGGAGCCGGAGCCACGACCGGCAACTAAGGGGTAAATGCCCTATACTCAAGGCTGCAAGGGACGGCAGTTTCGTAGCGATTCAGTTTGAAGGGTACGGGCTGCAGCTTGAAGGGTACGGGCTTCAGCCCGTACACATAACTGGCCTCAGAGCAACGCGGGCTTTAGCCCCTGAGGCAATGCCTCCTTCAAGCTGAGCCGCTACCGGTAGCTTCGGGCGCCGCGCGGAGGGTTTTTCTTGGCTTTGAAGGATAAGAATGCGGTAGAACGGCGCGGCCGCATCCGGTCGACCACAGTCATCTGCGTGCGCCGCGACGGCCAGGTGGTCATGGCCGCCGACGGCCAGGTGACGCTGGGCGACCACGTGCTGAAGCACTCGGCCAAAAAGATCAGGCGCCTTTATCAGGAGCGCATCCTGGCCGGATTCGCGGGATCGACGGCGGACGCCTTCAACCTGTTTACGCGCTTTGAAACCAAGCTGGAACAGCACGCCGGCAACCTGAATCGGGCCGCGGTGGAGCTGGCCAAGGACTGGCGAACGGACAAGATGCTGCGCAATCTGGAGGCGCTGCTGCTGGTGGCCGACAAGGGGCAGACGTTTCTGATCTCCGGCTCGGGCGACGTGATCGATCCGGACGAGGCGCTGGCCGCCATTGGCTCCGGCGGCAGCTATGCCACGGCCGCGGGCCGCGCCCTGCTTGAAAATACCAGTCTGAGCGCCCGCGAGATCGCCGAAAAAGCGATGAAGATTGCCGGCGACATCTGCATCTATACCAATGACCGCATCACGATTGAAGAGTTGAAGAGCTAGCGGATGCAGCACAGCCCGCCGCTTTGAAACGCTGAGCGGGCGCGGAACACAACAGACATTGCCCACGTAATGGAAGTAGGCTCAATTCCGATCGCGCCAGGAAGAAAGACGCATCCGCAAGGACGGTTCGGAAACACGAAATACGGGTCAAAATACCGATCGATATACCGATCAATGATGCGGAGCTTCCGCCCCCGAGGGAACCGACACACAGAATGGCCATTTACCTGCCCGCATCCGCTGAAGAACAAGACCTTGCGCTCGACGAGTTGACGCCGCGCGAGATCGTGACCGAGCTCGACAAACACGTGGTCGGCCAGAAGGCCGCCAAGCGCGCCGTGGCAATTGCTCTCAGAAACCGTCAGCGCCGCCAGAAGCTGCCGCCCGATCTGGCTGAAGACATCATGCCCAAGAACATCATCATGATTGGCCCCACGGGCGTGGGCAAAACCGAGATTGCGCGCAGGCTGGCCAAACTGACCAATTCCCCGTTTCTCAAGGTGGAAGCCTCGAAGTTTACCGAGGTAGGCTACGTGGGCCGCGATGTCGAATCGATGATTCGCGACCTGGTGGAGATCGCCATCGACATGGTGCGCGAAGAGCGGTTGGAAGAGGTGGAAGACAAGGCGGAGATGAACGCCGAAGAGCGGCTGCTCGACGTATTGCTGCCTCCTCCGCCGGCGCAGCCCCCGCAGGAGGGCCAGCTCACCCTGCCCGGCGCAGACAGTCACCAGCGCTCGCGGGAAAAGCTGCGCCAGCAGTTTCGCGAGGGCAAGCTCGACGACCGCATGGTGGAGCTGGATGTGCGCGAACGCAACACGCCGCAGTTCGGCATCATCTCCAACCAGAACATGGAAGACATGGAGATGAACCTCAAGGACATGCTGCCGAACATCTTTGGCGGCGGGTCGAAAAAACGCAAGATGAAGGTGGGCGACGCCTTCGATTACCTGGTGCAGGAAGAAGAAAGCCGGCTCATCGACATGGATGCGGTGAACCGCGCGGCGGTGGAGCGCGTGGAGTCGAACGGCATCGTCTTTCTGGACGAGATCGACAAGATCGCCGGCCGCGAGGGCGGCCACGGACCGGATGTTTCGCGCGAGGGCGTGCAGCGGGATATTCTGCCGATTGTGGAAGGCACCACGGTGAATACGCGCTACGGCATGGTGCGCACCGACCATATCCTGTTCATCGCCGCCGGCGCGTTCCATGTGTCCAAGCCGAGCGATTTGATTCCCGAGCTGCAGGGCCGCTTTCCCATTCGCGTGGAGCTGCAGTCGCTGACCGTAGATGATTTCCTGCGCATCCTCACCGAGCCGAAGTCGTCGCTGACCAAGCAGTACTCAGCGCTGCTTGAGACGGAAGGCGTGCGGCTGGAGTTTGTGCCCGAAGCTCTGCGCGAGATGGCCGACTTCGCATTCCGGGTGAATGAAACCACGGAAAATATCGGCGCGCGCCGCCTGCACACGATCATGGAACGAGTGCTGGAAGACGTTAGCTTTTTGGCCCCCGATGTGGCGCGCCGTGCGCCCAACGATGAGGCGGCCGCCGCGCTGGCCGAGGCGATCAAGATCGAAAGCTCGACGCCGCTGCCCTATGAGGAGCGCATGACGGCCTCGGGTCCGGAGAAGCTTTTCCTCATCGACGCCAACTATGTGAGGCAGATGGTTGCGTCGATCGTGAAGGATCAGGACCTGTCGCGGTACATACTCTAAGCCGCTACACGCCTTCGGGTGCCCCATCCTTGCGACGTACTTGTTTTTGTCGCAAGGGTGGGAAACCTCCGCATCCTACTTGACCGCGGCCCGCGCCTCCAGCTTGCGGATCGCTTTCAACATCTCCCCCAGCGCGGTCTTGCCGATCTCGCTCTCGAACTCCTTCTGCAACCGGTCGAATGCGGCAATCACGCGCACGGCGCAGCGTTTCCCCTGCGGCTTGAGCGTAAGCTGATAGGCGCGCGCGTCTTCGGGGTCGATCCGGCGCTGCAGCAGGCCTTTGGCTTCGAGCGACGAGAGGCAGTGGCTCACGTTGCCGCGCGTGGTGCCGAAGGTATCTGCCAGTTGCGAGGGCTTGACCAGCCGGGGTGCTTCAAAAAACAGCGCGGCCAGCGTAAGCCCTTCAAGAAAGCCGAGTTTGTCGCCGGCCAGCGCTCGGGCGGCCAGCGACTCGAACCGTCGCGCGGCGCGGCTTACTGCAAACATGGGACTTTCATCGAGAAAAGCGTTGATGCGCATGGCGTTGGAGCATGTAGTTTAGCACCTCAACTATCCAGATCAATACAAAACCGTGCTTGAAACCTTATGCCCAGGTGTCGATGATGGAAGTGAGCCTACTTATGTCCTGCCCCGTGCGCGTCCAAACCGTTTTGTTGCTGCTGATGGCAGCGTATCTGCCGGCCTGCGCGCAAAATGCCGCGGCGCCGCTAGCGGGCCAGCCGGAGACGATGCCCGAGACGATGCCCGAGACGATGGTGGTGCTGGGGTCGGCCACGCCGGTGCCGCTGGCCGAGTCGCCGCGCTCGGTGGAGATTCTGCCGCTCAAAAAGCAGGCCCTGGTTGCCGCGTCGCCGCAGGATATTCTGCGCCAGGACTCTTCCGTTTTTCTTGAACAGCGCGGCGCCGGCGGCGGTCAGGCGGACATTGTGCTGCGCGGCGGCAGCTTTGAGCAGACGCTGGTGCTGCTGAACGGATTTCGCATCAACGATGCGCAGACCTCGCACCACAATCTCGATCTGCCCGTACCCATGGAGGCGATGGAATCCATTCAGGTGCTTGAGGGCGCAGGCTCCACGCTGCACGGGGTGGACGCGCTGAGCGGCGTGGTCGATTTCCTGACCGCCGCGCCCGCGCGCGATTCACTTTTTGTGCGCGCCGGCGGCGGCAGCTTTGAGTCGAATGAAGAAACGCTGCTGGCGGCGGCCGCGCGCGGCAGATGGAGCGGCCGTATCGCGGCGGAGCGCAATTTCTCCACCGGCTTTATGACCGACCGCGACTACCGCAACGAAGACGCCTCCGCGGAGAGTTGGAGCGCGTCGCGCCTGGGCATTACGGACCTGCTTTTTGCCGCGAGCGATCGCGCGTTTGGCGCCAACCAGTTTTACGGCGACTATCCCTCCTGGGAGCGGACCAAGGGCTGGTTCGCCTCGGCACGGCAGGAGTTGGGGAACCGCACCGTCGCTGCATTTGGATATCGCCGCCACAGCGACGATTTCGCGCTCTTCCGCGACGATCCGGCGCTGTATGAAAACAATCACATCGACGGATCGTGGCAGGCGTCCTTACGGCACACGATCAATCTGCCGGCGGGCGCGGTGCTGCTGATGGGCCTGGAGGCCGACGGAGACAGCATTCAAAGCTACAACTTTTCCGGCGGCGCTCGCTCATTTGCGCTCGGCGTACATGCGCGCAACCGCGGCGCGGGCTACGTGGACGTGGACTGGAACCCGCCGCGGAAGCGCTGGAATCTGTCGGCCGGTGCGCGCGAGGAGATTTTTTCCGGCGGCGAGCAGGCAGTGTTTTCGCCGGAGCTTGCCGGCAGCCTGCGCGTGACAAATTCGCTCAAGCTGCGCGCAAGCGGCGGTTATGGATTCAGGATTCCGACCTACACGGATCTCTACTACTCCGATCCGTCGACCCTCGGCAATCCGGATCTCAAGCCGGAGTCGGCGTGGTCCAGCGACCTGGGCGCGGACTGGACGCCTTCAGGCCGCGTGTCGCTTTCGATTTCAGGCTTCTACTCACAGCAGCACGACACCATCGATTACGTGCGCTCGGCGACGGTGCCGAATCCGAATCTGCCCGCCTCGTGCGAGACCAATGGAGCGCAGGCGGCCAACACCTGGTGCGCGGCGAATCTCAAGGGCCTGCACTTTGCCGGCGTCGAATCCACGTTGACATGGATTCCGGCAAAGTCGCAGATGGTGCGCATCGCGTGGACCGGGCTGCACGGCGCGCAGAGCGCGCTGCATGGACTCGAGTCGGAGTATGTCTTCAACTACCCGGTCGAAAATGTTCATGCCATCTGGAGCGCGGGCCTTGGACATCACATTGCGCTGACCAACAGCGTTGAACTTGCGCAGCGCTATCAGCAGACCGTTTACCCGGTGTGGAATGCAACGCTCACTCATGATGCCGGGCGGCTGCGGCCCTATGTGCGGCTCAGCAACGCGAGCAACACCGGCTACCAGGAGATCAGCGGCGTAAATATGCCGGGGCGCAGCATTGTGGGCGGCGTGGCGCTGCAGTTTGAAAAGTAATGCGCGTGAAGCCTCGCTCGCTTCGCTGGTCTACACTTCGTCCGGGACCGCGCCAGGGCGCATCCAGTGCTGCTCAATTTCTTCGAGCGATTTATTTTTTGTTTCCGGCACAAAGCGCCACGTGAACAGGCCCTGCGTAAGCGACATGACAGCCAGAAAGCCAAGCGTGGCGGCTTTGCCGATTACGTGAAATGCATACGGGAAGAACAGCACGACGACGGCGTTGGCAACCCACTGCGTTAACACCGGCACTGCCATGGCGCGGCCGCGCACGTCGTTGGGAAAGATCTCCGGCACCAGCGTCCAGAACACCGGCCCCACACATGCGCAGAAGAATGCCAGATAAGCAAGGATGAGTACCAGCACCAGCGTGCCATGAAATGCATCCAGCAGCGCAGCGGTCATGAGCACGCAGAGCGTGACCGCCATCCCCGTTGATCCGGCCACATAGAGCGGTTTGCGGCCATAGCGGTCGATCACCCAGAAGGCGGCGAGTGTTGACACGAACTCGGTGAGGCCGACCAGCAGCGTGGAAAACAGTGCCGCATCGATCTTCCATCCTGAAGCAAGAAAGATGGCCGGCGCGTAATCGACGATGGTGTTGATGCCCGAGGTCTGCACCAGCACAGCAAGGCAGATGCTGACCAGCAGCGCGCGGCGTACGCCCGGCCGCAGCAGGGACTTCCACGACTGCCGTGTCTGCCGCAGGCTGTATTCGATGGCGGCAATCTCCACGCGCGCGGCTTGTTCGTTCTCAATGCGCTCGAGCAACTCGAAGGCCTCGCGCGTTTTGCCTGCGCGCACCAGAAAGCGCGGCGTCTCCGGCGCAAGCGCGATCAAGACGAGAAACAGCGCGGAAGGGATAACGCCGGTCGCAAACATCCAGCGCCAGTTGGCGGGGCCCGTGTTGCGCAGCAGGTAATTGATGCCATAAGAAATCAGGATGCCGACGATGATGGAAAGCTGATAGAAAGTGCCCATGCGTCCGCGAATGGCGGCCGGAGCAACCTCTGCGACATACATCGGCGACAACAGGGAAACGGCGCCGACGGCGATGCCGCCCAGAAACCGCGCAGTGATGAACAGCGCAAAGCTGGGGGCCAGCGCGGTGGCCACGGATGTGGCGGCAAACAGCAGCGCCACCCAGACCAGCATGCGCTTGCGGCCGTAGCGGTCTGTAAGCCGTCCGGCGGCAACCGATCCGAGCACGCAGCCGAAGAGGAGCGAGCTGAAGGCCCACCCCAGGCTGATGTCGCTCAGGGCAAAGTGGCGCGCAAGGAACGGCCCCGCGCCGGTGATGATGGCCACGTCAAAGCCGAACAACAGCCCGCCCAGCGCGGCCGTGCATGCCAGAAAGATCACGTAGCGCAGGTTCAACGCCTTCGCCATTTCGATTACGCTCCAGGAATGCTTAGGCCTGTCATCAAATTCTGAGGGTACAGCGTTGCGAGGAAAAATCCGGCCAGACGAAGCCGAGCCCGAAGGCTGTGGCGGGTCCACCGTCGAGGGCGAGAATGAAGTATGGCCGGATTTTTCCCGCAACCCGAAGGGACGGGGCC
>DATAVZ010000066.1:0-29442 GCA_036267475.1 Occallatibacter sp. | reverse complement strand
GAACTCTGAGGAGATGTCGAACGTGGACAAAAAATCGTCCCTCAGGGGCTAAAGCCCAACCTATTTTCAGCTCTTTACGGCACGGCTGAAGCCGTGCCCTTTCAAAACGGTTCTGAGAAGGATGGTTTCTGGACAGGTTCTGAGAAGACCATGCTTGCCCGGTCGCGATGAAGGCGGAGATCGAACGGCATTTTCCTGCGATGCGCTATCACCAAGCCAACGCGGTCAGGATCCTGCGCCCTCGCAGAATCGGCAAGTCGGCATTCTTCTTTCGCGGCGCGCGATGTCTTCAGCCATATCGAGAGCCCCGACGGATTCTTCTACGTACTGTGTCTTAGCCGCGAGGAGCATAACGATTGGGCTGGCGTGTGAATTGAACTTCACTCGTTGCCGCAGACCTCATCGACAGCAACGGCGGAGAGCTTGCTGGCTCATCACCGGCGGGGGATTGTACGATGGTCCGCGGAGCCATGCGCATGAAGCCCTATGTTTCACCCCGGCAAATTTCATGCCGTAGCCCGCAGTGGAGATTGCCATGAAGGATGAGTTGCAATGCGTGGTGCCCTCGGGCGACATCTGCGGCGAAGGGGCGGTGTGGCATCCGGCGCAGAACGCACTTTACTGGGCAGACATCAACCGCTTCCTGGTCCACAAATTCGATCCCGCCGCCGGCACAACCCAGACCTGGCTGTTCGACGAGCCCGTAACCTCGGTCAACCTCACCACCGGCGAAGATGCGCTTTTACTGGCTCTCGCAGCGCGCATCGTGCTCTGGTCGCCGTGCGCGCATCCTGAGTTACAGACCCTCCACACTCTCGCCGAAGCACCGGCCATGCGCTTCAACGAGGCGCGCGTAGACCCGCGCGGCTCGCTGTGGATGGGAACCATGCGCAACAACGTGGGCGCAGAGGGCGAGAATATCGATGTAAAGTTCGAGGGCGGCGTTCTCTCCCGGCTCGATCCCGATGGAACCGTAACCGCGTGGAAGGACGGAATCGGCATCTCCAACACCATGGCCTGGAGTCCCGACACCAGGACCTTCTACTTTGGCGACACCACGGCCAACCTGCTCTGGGCCTTCGATTACGATGCGCGCACCGGCGCAATTGCCGCAGAGCGAAACCTGCTTGCCGGCTTCAAGGATGGCCGCCCCGATGGCTCCGCGATGGACACGGAGGGCTTTCTCTGGAATGCACGGTACAACGGCGGCTGCGTGCTGCGCATCGCTCCCGATGGCCGCGTGGATCGCGTGGTCAAAATGCCCGTCGCCAATCCCACCACCTGCGCCTTCGGCGGCCCGGATCGCAGAACGCTGTACATCACCACCGCGCGTTCCAGCGAGCGGCTCTCCGGCAGCCTCTTTGCGCTGCGCGTCGAAGCCCCCGGCGTGCCCGATGCGCGCTTCCGGCTGGCGTAAGCTCTGAGTACGCGTGCGTCCGGTTGTCAATTCGTCCGACGGCGTCAATTGGTCTCGCGGCGTTAATTTGTGTAGATGCGCACGTAGTCCACCAGCATCTGCGATGGAAACGGCGTGCCCGCGGTCGGCGATCCGGGCCACGAGCCGCCAATCGCCATGTTCAGCAGAATGAAGCTGGCCTGTCCGCCATCGAACGGCCATGCCGCGCCGCTCAATCCATTCAGGCTCGAGGTGGTGTAGGTCACGTAGGGCTGCGTCGGATCGTCCACATAATAAGCCACGCTGCCCTTGCTCCAGATCATGCCGTAGGTGTGCCAGGCCGCCGCTGTCTGTCCCGCGGGGAACAGATACTTCGTGCCCAGGCCGGTTCCACCGGTAAACCCGGTGCCATGAACCGAACCCTCGTTCCAATCCGGCGTGAGCGCCGCGTTCACGCGCTCCAGCACGTCCATTTCGCCGCATGCCGGCCAGTTCACCGTGGCAATGTTGTTGCCCAGCAGCCACGCCGCCGGCCACAAGCCCTGCGCCTCCGGCACCTGCGCGCGAAACTCGATGCGGCCATACTGAAAGCTGAACAGCCCTGCGCTCTTCAGCCGCGCCGACGTGTACACGCCGGGCGACGGCTGCTCCGCCACAATATGCAGATAGCCGTCCGTGCCCACATACGCATTCGGGCTGGCCGTGTTGCAGGGCGAAGCCGTGGAGCCCCAGCCGCAGTAGTCTTCCAGCTCGTTGTTGCCCCAACCGCTTGCGCCCGTGTCATAAGTCCACACCTGCGGATCGGGCTGTGCATTCGCGGCCGTCGCATTACTGAACTCGTCGGACCACACCAACGTTCCCGGCGGAATGTTCGGCGCATAGTTATGCGTGGCCACCGCGCTGTTGCTATCGCCTGAAGCCGCGGCAATCGCGTTGACCGTCAGGTTGGACGCAACCAGAAACGGCGCTTCATAAATCTGCGACGCGGTGGTGGGCGTGCTTCCGTCCACGGTGTAGTAGATCTTCGCTCCGGCCGCCGATGCGGTCAGCGTCACCACCACCGCTCCGTTCTGCGCCGCGGTGGTGGAGAAAATGGGCGCGGCGGCCTGCGTAGTCGTAGTGGTGGTGGTGGTGGCTGCGGACCCGCTCGTGCCGCAGCCTGCCAGCAGCAGCGCGCACGCCGCCGCCGCGCAGCGCAGCCGCAACTTGAATTTATCTGCCATGCGCAATGGTCTCCCTCGCGTCTTCATCGCTCACCCAACAGCTTACCCGTTTCGCGCTCGAGTCGCCCAGGCTCTTTCACGCGAGCGCTTTGCCTCACCGCCCGCTTCCACAGGACGGCACAGCGTCGGGGTGGCGAATCCAGGTCTGCGATGCGCCAAAGAGTGGAATGCCAACATATCCGCGCAGATCGAGCTTCTGTCCCGCGGCCGTCAGGCTGCCGTGATAGGTCTTGCCGGTTTTGGGATCGTAAAGCGTTCCGCCGGTTGCGTGGTCGGCATCGCGCAGCGAAAAGCCGTCGCCGATCTGCAGCCCGCACAGCGCGCGGCTGCGCTCACCCGCATCGGGATTGTGGATATCGGTGACAGCCGGGGCAGCCGGACTCAACGCAACCAGCCACAGGCAAACGGCCGCGCCGCACCGGTCAATCCGTATCACTGAGCCGGTCGGATCCTGCCACAGGCCCAGCACTCCGCCTGCCTGCGCCGCCAGCGCAACCGGCACGAGCAGCAGACACAGGCACGCCGCATTGTGATTCCATCGCATCGCAGCCGGGTTACTTCGGCACCGCCGTCTGCGAAGATTCTTTCACAGCCGGCATTTCTCAGGGATTCGGTTTCGGCACACTGCAGCTTGACTGAATGGCCTGGGCTGCACCCGCCACAACCTGCGCTGACGATATCTGCGTTGCTTCATTCAGCTTGGCTGTGACTGCGTCGCAGTCCCCTTTCGTAGCCTTGGCCAGGACCGCCTCAAAAACCAGCGCTTGCCCCAGGCGATCGGCGTATGCCGCATGATCTTGCGTGTACAGGCTGCGCAAAATCTGTTCGGATTCGCCGATCGAGGTTTGGGCAAGGTCGAAGTCTTTGGCATCGCCGGCATCCCAGGCGAGCGCTTCGAGCGCGACGGCAAGCGATGCTAGGTTCTCGGGGGTGCGATCCATTTTGCGGTAGGTAGCGGCACATTGCTTGCGGAAGCCCTCCGCCTCCGAAATCTGATTAGCAGCGCCGCGAACCTGTGCAAGCGCGTTGTAACTGACGGCGAGATCTTCCAGATAGGCTGACGAGTTGGATGCCGAAAGCCGGTCGGCCAGCGGAATCAACTCTTCGTAAACCGGGCCGGCCTGATCGTATCGCTTGGCTGCGAGCTCACTTCGGCCCCAGATATAGAGCGCCCGCTCCAGGCCAGGCGAATAGGCATCGGCGTCCTGTTTGACCAGGCCGCGCAGCTTTTCAGCCGCGTGGCTGTAATACGGCTCAGCCTCCTCGAGATTGTTCATATCGGTCTTCAGATCCGCGACGATCAGGTCGGTCTGCGCTGAACCGGCAATGACATCGGGGTTGTTCTGATCGAGCAGGAATTTTTGCATGGCAAGCGCCATGTTGAGCACGCCTAACGCTTCATCCGCCTTGTTCTCATGCGCATAAGCGTAGCCCAGATAGGTGAGCACGGACGCTTCTTCGCTGGCGTATTCAGTGCTGTTGGTCGAAGCCGCCTCATATTTTTCATAGACCGCTTGGAATATCTTTTCCGCTTCGCCGTATCGCTCCTGGCGCAGCAAAACGGCGCCCAGATTCCCCAGAATGCCCGTGAGGGTGGGCAGATCGCATTGCGCGCCGGTGGGTAGCAGGCCCAGAGCCAGGCAGGACGCAAATGCACCGTTGTAGGTGTCGCGAGCCTTGTCCAGATCGCCCTGGAGGGTGTAGAGCATTCCGGCGTCGATCGACGCGTCCGTGTACAGCCGCCCGTATTGAATGTCGTGCGTGGTTAGATCATGGAGCTTGGGGACCAGGACGTCGAATATCTGTTGTGCCTCGTTGAGCCGGTTTTCCTTGATCAATGCTCGTGCATACTCCAGGGTGTATTTCGGCTCGTCAGGTTCCAGCCGCTGGGCGGTTTCAAGATAGTGCAGGGCCTCGGGAGTCTTGAACTCCATCTCCAGGCCCAGGCCGGCCTCATAGTAGCGCCGCGCGATTTTCTCCAGGTCCGGCTCGTCCTTGGTTGCAATGAGCTGTTTGAGTAACGCTACGGCCTCTTCCAGATTGCCTGCGCGTAAATCCTGCTCGGCCTTCTTTGCCATCTCGCTGCCGTCGGACTCCTGCGCGAGTTCCTTTTCCAGGCGATGATACCGTTCCGCCCACTCATTTGCCTGCTGCAAGGCATCATGCCGGCTGAGCTTCAGGGAGACAAGCTGCTTGTTTAACGTGGCTACTGCCGCCGGATCCACACCGTCGCATTTCACTGAAACCGGGCCCGCCACATTGACGAAAACCGGGCTGCACCAGCCATTGGTGGTGATCTGCATTTGCTGCGCCCCGCCGCAAGCCGTACCCAGCAGCACGCCAAAGACTGCGGCCAGAACAGCAAACAATGCCCGCAGCCGGGTCATGGCTTCTTCCCTCGGTCAGAGGTAGGTGAGGCCGGCTGGGCAAGCGCACCGGCGCCCGAATCGCCGCGGTGGGGGTTCCCGGTTTTGCTTTGGGAATCAGCGGCTGGAGCATTGTTGCTCGTCGGGTTTTGATTGGCTGTAAAGCTCACCGCGCCAGTGCCGACGAAGACCGGGCTCGCACTTCCATTTGTCTGAATCGATTGGACCTGCGGAGCGGCTGGCTTTGCCGCCTCTTGCCCACGCTCTTTGACGAAGGCGAGGCACAGACCGCCTGCGAGTGCAACGAAAGCCATGGCCAGGGCGGCTCTCGAGAGCCCCTTGCGTTCATCGGCGCGTTTCGCGCGAGCGATCAGGCCGAAGACGAGAAACAGCGCAAAACCGGCCAATCCCAGCGGCTGGACGACGACTTTAACCCATTCCTGCATGAAAGCCCCCTTACACGGCTTCCCTGGGCCCGTCCCACAGCGAGTGAACCCTCTACACAGGAATCGTGGCTCCCGGTAGTGGTTCGTTGCTTGGATTTTGTGAGATTTTGTGAAGTCACATCGAATCGGTACGGTGGCCTTACTTCTGGACGGCGCGCAGCCGCGCGTTCTCCTGCTCCAGAGCCTCCATCCGGCGGCGCATCGGCGCCAGAAATTCGGCAAGCTCTTCCTGCGTGTAGCGCGGCGTAATGTGCTGCGGACAGTTCCAGTCGAACCCCTCCACGTGAATCAGCAGCGCCCGCTCCACCGGCGTCTTTTCTTCCGGCATGCGTAGCTTCTCCATCCACTTGCGTGCCGCATCATCGTCCTCGTGAATCTCCGCCCGGCCCAGAATCTTCAGCCGGCTCTGCCGCGGATAATCCATCAGGAAAAGGGCTACGCGATTGTCCCGCGACAGATTGCCGGCGCTGATGTACTGCTTGTTGCCGCGCAAATCCGCAAACCCAAGCGTGCGCTCATCCAGAACCCGCAGAAAGCCCTGCGCCCCGCCGCGATACTGCACGTAAGGCCAGCCTGTCTCGCTCACCGAAGCCATGTAAAAGCCATCCCGCCCGGCAATGAACTCCCGCTCATCCGGACCCAGACGGTCGCCGGCCTCGCCTGCCCGCTCCGATTGCCCCGGCTGTTCAAGCCGCTCATACGATCGCCGGCTGCCGTGCTTCTCCTGCTGCTGTTTCACCGCCGGCGTAAAAGCGATCTGCGCAAAGCTGCGACCCATGGTTCCCCCGATCAAACGGTAATGTCTTTGATTAGCGGATTTGCGATTTCGATTCGGAAAGCAGCAAAGACGCGGGGAAGACCATGCTTGAGAGTCAGTGGAGTGCCGCCTCCGATTCGAGAAGCTGTTCGGCGCTGCGAGTGTCGAACCAGTGTTTAGCGGAATCCGGTTTATTGGGCCCCGGTTTGCCGAGTTGCAGTTTTTCGCCTGCGCGGACCTTAATGCTGCCGATCTTGCTGCTGGCTTTACTGCCGTCATGGCCTTCGATCAGGTGGGCAAATTGAGTTTCCTGGGGAGTTTCTTCCGCTGCGATGTAGTTTCCGTCGGCGCCGGTGGTGACCGTGCGCACCATCTCCTGCGGGGAGGGTTCCGGCAACTGCGCGAGGAGTTGCGTGGCGAGCTGCAGGCCGTAGAGGTAGAGGCCGGCCTTGCGGCTCTCCAGGCGGCCGGAGCCGAGGGCCGCGAGGATCTGGCTGATGGCCATCTGGATACCGCGGGCATCTTCGAGAGAGGGCAGGAGGAGCGGCTCGGACGCGTCGCGCTGCCCATCCTGTTCGAAGCGCTGCAGGCGGTCGTGGAAGTAGCAGTAAACCTTGCCACGGAGGGCGGGGGATTTGCATTTCGTGCCTCGGGGCAGGATGTGACGGCATTCGATGAACATGGCGATATTCCTTGCTCCCCCTACCCCGGAACCTGGGAGGAAGTTTGCTGTTTTCTTTGATTTGCGGCGCAGTGCTGCGCCAAAGTCTTCGAAGGAAAGGAGTTAGACGCAGATTCCTGTGCCGATTGGAGTTAGGGCAGGGGTCGTGGTTGTCGGGATGGTTTTAGAGTAGCGAGGTTTGGGGAATTAATGCGCAAAGGGCGTTGAAGCGTGGCGGAGGGTGATACGGATTCGCGCTATTCCAGGTCATTCGCCGGGCGGACGGACCTGGGGTGCCCGAGCGTCGCCTCCCTGATTGTGGTCTGCGCTTTCCCACCCTTCGCAAAAGCGCGAAGGATTGAGGGGCACCCGGCTGGTTACCTACGACTTGGATACAATCCCCACAATCCTCAGCAACTGGATTCAGTCCGGGCGACCACATGGCGGAGCCGTCTTTATCAGCCAGAAGACAATCCCCTCGCGCGAGATTGGCGGGTTGGTCGCGGCTCTGACCGCGCTCGCAAAACAGACTGCGAGCTGGGACTGGACGAACCGCATCGTATTCCTGTGGCGGTGATGCGCGGTTCCGTGCTATCCATAGGTCGGAAAATCAAGATGTCGGAAACCGCGAATCGAGCGGACATAATCGTGCGGTCAAAAGCCTGGTTGACGCTTGTATATATTTAGATCACAATTTATATATACAACGGGAGCAGATGATGGCAGGAACTCTCACATCGATTCGCCTGGACACAAAGCTGGCCGACGAAGCCAAGCGCGCGCTGGGCGTAAAGACCCGAACCGAGGCGGTTCACATCGCGCTCAAAGAGATCGTGCGCCTCAACCATTTCAAAAAGCTGATGAAGAAATACGGCGGCAAGCTCCAGTTCGCAGGAAGCGATGAGTGAGATTGTCGTCTTCGACAGCTCCGTGCTGATCGATCAGATGCGTACCAATCGTCATCTGCATCGCATGTCGCACCTCGACAGCATCGTTCGCACCTCATCCGTAGTGCTTGCCGAGCTGGGGCGTGGGGCCACCACTTCTGAAGAACAGCAATTCCTGCGCGAGATCGCAGAGGCTCATCCCATTCTGACGCCCACCACGAAGAACTGGCTGGAATCCGGAAAAATCCTCGCAAAGATACGTAAGGATAATGGTTTCGAGCCGTCCAAGCTCCGCGATCTCCACTTTGATGTGCTGATTGCGCTCACAGCCCGTTCCCATGGCGCAAAGCTCATTACCACCAACCGCGCCGACTTCGAGCTCATCCGCGAATACCGGGATTATGCGCTGGAGGTATGGTAAGCTCCCGCGAGCCGCAAATGTCCGAATCGAAACCGTTCCACAAACGCAGCAAGGCGCACCCCACACGCAACAAAGGCCGCCCGATTTGTGTCGGGCGGCCTTCATCGAAAGAACCAGAGGCAGAGGCTATCAGTCTCCGGCGACCGGCTCGGCTTCCTTCTGGATGGCCGGCTTGGCGGGTGCAATGGCGTCGAGGCGAACCAGGCCCTCGACCGGTTTTTCGCCGAGAACATGCTCGCGATAAAGCTTGGCCATCTGAGCGTTTTCGGCATCCTGCTTCAGCTTCGCTTCGTTCGATTTGCCGTCGCGCGCGCGCAGACGCTCTTCGCGGGCGTTCTTGGCAATGCCCAGCTCGTCCAGCGTGTGGTTGGCTTCGGCATTCACATGCTCCATGTTGAGTTTCAGGTCATGGCCCACCTGGGACATGCCCACCTTCTTGCCGCCTGCGAAGATCTCGTGACGGCCGTGCTCGTCATACCACTTGGTCAGCGTCGCCGTCATGTGCATCTTCTCGATGATGTTGCGCCAGCCCACGCCGGTGTTATAGGCGCAGAAGCTGATCTCGCCTTCCTGCGTGGCGTAGGGAATGATGCACTGCTCGGTGCGGCGGAAGTCGTAGTTGAACAGGTCCTGGAACCACATGCCAGCGATGAACAGGAAGTTCCACCGGTCCTGGCGGCGCTTCTGGATGTCTTCCAGAGTCCGGTCGCCCTTCACGCTGCCGTAGTTCTTGCCGGTGGCGTTGAAGGTCTTGTCCATCTTCTTCAGCATGTCTGTGATCTTGAAGTGCGTAGGCGCCTGGAACGGATCGTAGTTGCGCAACAGCGCCAGTCCGAAGCCGATCACCGACATCCACTTGCCGCGGGCCGCGTCGTTCACCTTGGCCAGGTCCTTGGCCACCTTGTTCATGTTCAGGAACGCGGTCACCGGTGCGGCTTCCTTGGTTTCCTTGTCGATCATCATGGCCATGCCGATGCCGCAGTTGGGGTGGCAGCCGCAGCTTAGCTGGCCCCACTCCGCCGTCGGCCCATGCACCAGGTCGGCCCAGTCGGAGAAGGTGCTCATAAAGCTGATCGGGAACCAGTCCCGCTCCGGAACGCCAAAGCCCACCTGGTTCTTGATGTCGTGCGCCATGTGCGAAAGGGTGTACCGCTGCGCCACCCGGCGCTCGTCGGTAATGTCCTCATCGCGGCCCGTAAAGCTCACCGGCTGGAAGCTCAGGAAGCTGATCTTGCGCGGGTTGTCGAGCGCGAACTGGATAATGTGGCCCACCTGCTCGTTGTTAATGCCGTTGATGATCGTGGTCACCGGCACAATCTCCACGCCGGCCTCGTGCAGGTTGTTGATGGCCTGCAGTTTCACGTCGAACAGGTTGCCCACCTTGCGGTGTGAGTTGGCCGCGTTGCCAATGCCGTCAAACTGCAGGTAGACGTAGCGCAGACCGGCCTCGGCCGCCGCACGGCAAAGCTCTTTGCTCTTGGCAAACTCAATGCCGTTCGACGCCGCCTGCACCGAGTTGTAGCCCACCTTGCGGGAGTAGGCCACGGCATCAAGGAAGTAAGGCGAAAGCGTGGGCTCGCCGCCCGAGAACTGGACGCTCATCTGCCGCCGCGGCTTGATGGTGATGGCGTTGTCCAGCATGGTCTTGATCTCTTCCCACGTAAGCTCGTGGACAAATCCAACCTGGTTGGCGTCCATGAAGCACGGATCGCACATCATGTTGCAGCGGTTGGTCAGATCGATGGTCAGCACCGAGCCGCGCCCGTGGGTCACCGTCGAGGTGCCGTGATTGTGCAGCTTCTCGTCGTTATGCGCCCGGATGTCGCGGCCGGGAAAGCTTTCTTCCAGATGCTTGAAGAAGGCCGGATCGATCGACATCACGTCCTCGAAATGGCCGTGCTTGGGGCAGTCCTTCACCATCAGGATCTGGCCGTCGCGCTCGATGATCTGCGCCTTGATTTCGCCAATCTTCTCGTTCAAAAGCACTTCGTGTGGAAGCTTGCCGTCGATAATCTGCTTGCGAATCTCCGGAACGCACTTCGGACAGAGCGAATCGGTGGTGCGCGGCCAGCCCAGCGGCGGCTTTTCCTTCTGCCAGCTCTTGAGCAGCGGTTTGTCGCTCCACCTGGGTTTGAACGACGGGTTGGGGCTGATGCTGTTCAAGCGCTCATACATAACCCACGCGCCCTTCGCCGCATACACCACGGCCTTCTCGGCGTACTTAATCGCTTTGGACATGTTTGCGATCTCCTTTAGAAAGATTCGCCCGGCGGGAACGGCTTGCCTGGCTGGCCTCGGCGGGGAAGCGCCATGGTGGGCCAAAACTCATGATTAGGTTAAATCTCCCGCCCGGCGCCCCCAAACAGGCTGCAGCGAATGGCGGAATGCACCAGCGAACGGTAGAGAAGAGACCCGGAATGGGATTGGATCCTGCAGTTTTTAGGCAGGGATCGCTTGGTAAGCATCTCTAGCTGCTGAAGATGCAATTTTCCTCACCTTCGCAATCTCACCGTCCATCTCGCTTGACGAAACCCGCGATTCGATGATGAATGGGACATCTTCCGGAATTAACCATGCTACCTCTGAGAATGCCCGAATTGACCCCTCTGAGAGAGGGTAGTGGTGGCTCGCAGAATCCAACTGGCTGATATGAATTTGGCAGATACGATTTGAGAAGCTTCTCAAAAACAAATATGCCTCAGTCATGGTGGTATCCCACTGCTGCGCATGGGCCAAGTCGAGGCAGAATTGGGCTTCAGGCATCAAAGAGAAACAACGAGACATCTCTTCAACGCTTCGCCCGTCAAGCTTCCTCCGATCCATATTTTCTAACGCGAGTCTATGTCCAAACGGAAGCCACTGAACTGAGTCGTGAACTGCATCTGGATGCAGGACTATTTTCCAATCGTCTGGAAATCTTGTCAGGAGACGCACTATTTCTGGTTCTTCAGTGGCAGAGAAACTGCTCGGCGCATGCAACGCTATATAGTTGAATTGATTAAGATCTAGAGACGGAACTGCCTTCAGCAAAAGGGGAAGCTCTGAGACCCGCAGAGCAGAAAGCTCTACTGCGGTTAACGGCTTACCACGCAGATACTCAAGGGCCAATCTGAAATCACCCAGCGCTAACGCCCCTGTGGAAAATCCGATTGGGTTCATTAGAAAACTCCTCTTGAGAGTGTGTGCTGATGAAGTGGAGAGTCTGTGCCGAGGAAGATTTCCCTTACGGCTCCCTCGAATCGAGTCCGAATTGCGCGTGCAGCCCTGAACTCGGGATCCTCGTCCATTTCATCAGAAGAAAGAGACTCGAGATGACTTCGTACATCGCCGTCTTCAAGAAGGCCTAAAAAATCGTCGTAGGTTTTGAAGAAGCGACCTGCTGTGGAGATTAGGTAGCGGCTTTCGACATGAGTCAAGAAGAAACGGGCGAATCGTTCCAATGGGGTCAATAAAAACATCTCATTCAGTTTTTGGTTCAGTATATAAATTTTCTCCATCTGGCTGGTTTGGCGGTGGTCTTCCTTGGATATCAACGGATCGCACCAAAAACAACTCAACAACCCAGACGCATAAATGAGCTTCCTTGAAACGCCAAGCTTAAGGCTCCTGAGCGCATAACCCTCGTTCCCCCTATCCCATTGTTTATATGCGAAATCAACAGTCATCGTTCGCCAGTAGCGGGCCATGTCATTAAGCAAAAATAAGGGTATCCAGCGAGCGCTCCCTTTATCAGCTTTTCTTGTCAAGCCATGATCTTCGGTGAGATATCGATGCAGGATGTTCTTGCGGACTCGCATGAACGCCTCTCGATGCTTGCCTATGGGAGATGCTTCGAGAAGAAACAAGACCCGACGCGTTGTGTTGGCGTTTGTATCATCCTCACCGCCGATCATGTGCAGGATGGGATGGCTAAAGGTCAGCTTACCGAACGTTTTTTCCCGTCCATGTGCTTTGCCTAAACTCGCAAGTTTTTCTCTTATGCTTAACAGATCCTTTTGATGCTGTGGATTGGCTTGGCCGTCCACAAGGAGGGTCCAGTCCAAGTCGCTACCTTGCGTAAACTCTTCGCGAGCCAGTGATCCGTAGACGACTACTGAGGTATCTGCCGATGTTTCGCCGGCCAATGCCTCATCCAGCTCAGCGACCTTCTCCACAGCAGCATGTTTTGCGGTAGAAATCCTTGGCCAGACCGCTTGCAATCTCTCTGATAGCTCGTCGATAGGCGAACGAATTTGATCGAATATCACATTGCTACGCATGGTTTCTTATCTCCTCCACCGAACGCAGATGGAGCATGCCGCTGTCGTCCAATCCTAGCAGCCGTATCTACGAGAATATTCGCCCATTCTTCGAAATTGCCTCACGCAGATGGATGCAGATGAATATTGTGATCTTGGGGAATGGCGACAGACCGAGATGCCACACTTCTCACGGCCCCGTAGCCTGGTCAGTCTTGGCTACCTGGTTGATAATCCGCTGGATCACCACAATCTGCACATGGATGTGGCTGGCCACGTCGGGCAAAAACTCGGTAATGAAGTTGTCGATCGGCGCAGTAGCCAGTCCGATCCCGTAGCGCGAAGCGGTCGCCCGTGCATCGGTTTGCCGGTCGGGTACGTAGAGGTTGCTGATCTGGTCGTCGATGGCGAAGCCCAGCAGGTCGGCGTAGTTCAGCATGCCTTTGCCGTTATCGCCCTGTGTCCATGCAATCTGATAAACCGCATGCGCAATCCGCCGCTTGAGGCTGGCTTTGGGCAGGCGGTGGTAATGCGGGTCCTGGTGCACAATTGAAGGGATCAGGAAGGTGCCGAAAAACTCGCCGGTCATGTCCTGGGTAAAGCTCACCCCCGAGTTTCGCGCCCAGCCTTTCATGCCCGGCCCGTAAGGCGAGTGGGAGTTGGCCGCCACAGAAATCGCCGCCTCGCCGAAGATGGTGAGCAGGTTGAAGGGATCCAGCAGATTGCGCGCTGCCAGATGCGCCTTCTGCAGCGGCGAGAGCGCCTTCACCTGCGGCCCGTTCAAAAAGCGCGCATACCAGTCGATCATGGGCATGTGTGGAATGCACACCACCGTGTCGGCCACCCGCGGATGTGCCGGCGCGTTGCCGCCTTCCAGGGTAATCGTCGCTGCCCGCACCGCCGCGGTGGAGGCCATGGTCGCTCCGGCATTCCTTACGTCGCAGGGATCGAGTGGCTGCGGCTCGGGCTTCGGTTTGGCCTGCGCTCCAGACTGCGGCGCGGGCTGCGCTCCGGACTGCGGCGTGGGCGCGTCGGGCAGAGCGCCGGCTGGGTCGGCATCCGGCGCGTGGGCCGCCCATGCCGGAGCAGCCTGCACGGCAAAGGCCAGCAGAAGGACCGCCAGCGCCATGCTGCAACCAGCGCCACGGCGCCGGATCGACTGCCAATCATTTTCCGCCAAGGCCGGTCCCCCGCCGCTCGAATCCCCGCACTGGAAGATGAAGATACAGTTTCACACCGGTCCCGGGCAAAGCCCCGCCATGCTGGGCAGCGTTTGCGCGGGCGTCGGAAGCTTTCCTGGGCCGGATTTCCTCTCCAAATGGGACGTGAATTTCAGCAAAAAGGTCGCCGCAGACAACCGGCCGCAGACAACGAAATGGCACGACCTTACCCTCTAAATGACTAAATGCGTTACTGGCGGCATAGTGACACATGCGGCACCCCTCGCCGCTGGGGCATTGACGCACCGCCAGGTGTCCAGCAGACTGGAGGCGGATGAACGGTCGCGAGTTGGCCTGTGCCAGTTGGCCAGCAAAGGATTATTGCCATGAGTTCCTATCCACCGCCGCCTCCACCACCACCGGGTCCCGGCGGCGTGGGAAGGCGCATTGAAGAAGCCATTGAACTGATCGAGATGGAGTTACGCCACGCCGCCGCATACGTGAACGACGCCGTCGTACCGCAGGTGCGCCGCGAATCCATCTCCGCCATGCGCACGCTGTCCGATACCCTCCGCAATCTCGCGGACCGTATGGACCGCAAGACGGGCGGACCTCCAGACGGGCCCCCAAATGGACCCCAAAACGATCCCAGGGACCCACAGGTTTGAGTGGACAAGATTTGAGCCGACAGGATTTGAGCTGGCCAGATTTGAGTGGGCCAGGCTTGAACAGGTTTGCCCTGAGCGGACCGGAACGGTTCCCATCCGCGCACCAGCTCAGCGGTGCCAGTCGGACCTGTTCCCGGCCGCGTCTGCCGCTACTGGCCGCGTTGGCCGTCGTGCTGCTGGGGGCCAGCGGCTGCCGCCACCATCATGTGTCCCGGTTGCCGCCTCCGCAGGCCTTGCCCCCTCCGCCGCAACAGCCAGTGTACGTGCCTCCTGCCGAGGCCCAGGCTCCGCCGCCGGCGCGGATTCCCATCACCCCGGTGCCGCCCGGCGGAGTCACCGCCGAAGACCTCGACTACATCGCCACCCACCGGCCCATTCTCACCCAGGTGGGCTATGCCACCTGGTACACGGCTCCCTACAAGGGACGCAAAGCCGCCAACGGACAAATCTTCAGTGACAGCGCCATGACCGCCGCGCATCGCACCCTGCCGCTGGGCGCGCTGATTCAGGTCACCAATCTCGTCACCGGCCAGTCCGCGGCCATGCGCATCAACGACCGCGGTCCCTTTGTCGGCGGCCGCATCCTCGATATGACCATCGCCTCGGCCCGGGCCACCGGCGTCTATCGCGCCGGACTGGCCAGGGTGCGCATCGATGTCTACGAGACGCCCAAGTCCATCAATACCGGCGGCCGCTGGTGCGTGCAGATCGGCGCCTTCCATTCCGAGCGCGACGCCATCCGACTCAAGAAGGAGCTGCTGCGCACCTATGCCGACTCCAATGTGATCGAGTTCTCCGGCGAGCACAGCTACTGGGTGCGCATCCGCCCCGAGGGCGACAACCGCCAGATAGCCGAATACATCGCCAGCCACCTGCGCCTGAGCGAAGGCGAAGCCTATCTCACCCGGCTGGATTGAGAGCAGGCCGGAA
This sequence comes from Occallatibacter sp., assembly GCA_036267475.1. Lineage (GTDB taxonomy): Bacteria > Acidobacteriota > Terriglobia > Terriglobales > Acidobacteriaceae > Telmatobacter. The sequence goes on along the minus strand of DATAVZ010000066.1, from coordinate 14,289 downwards.
ACGCATTATCGGTCCACCCCAATTCAGCGCAACAGCGCCGAGGCCGACCACAGCACCGTCTCCTGCCCGTGGAAGTCGCCCGTGCGGCGCTTCCGTTCCAGATACCAGTCCAGGTTGTCTTCCTTGTTGGTGCCTTCGCACACGCCGGTCACGTTGTCGTTCTGGTCCACCACGCCAGCCAGCGCGATCCACGCTTTGCGCGCCGCCGGACCATAGGTTGGCCCATCCAGCCAGCCGTTCTTCACGCCGGTAATCAGCGCAAAGGTAAACATGCCGGTGCTCGAGCTCTCTTCCCACGATTGCGGCTTGTCGATCAGTTGCCGCCACATGCCGTCCTCTGCCTGATACTTCAGCAGCGCCGCCATCATCAGCTTGTAGCCCTTCAAAATGCGCGCGCGGTCAGGATGATTAGCAGGCAGCGTGCTCAGCATCTCCGCCATGCCCACTGCCACCCATCCGTCGCCGCGGCCCCAGAAGAACGGCACATCGGGCGCGTGATAGAACAGCCCGTTGGGCTGCTGCAGCTTGTCCAGATAGGCCACCATCTCCCTGGCGTCGCGATCCAGGTACTTCTGGTCGCCGGTGGCCCGGTACGCCTCCAGTTGCAGAATCGTGAGCATGTACATGTCGTCGATCCAGTAGCGGGTCTCGTGCGAGAGCCCGTCGGGCAGCGGATTCTGCCACTGGCGGTCGGCGTACGTGAGGCCGTAGTCCAGATACTTCTTGTCCTTGGTCTCCATGTAGATCTGCAGCGGCACCACGCCAAAGATCGAGTCGTCCACATGATCGCGTTTGGGAATGCGGTCGGCCTCGGCGCCGTCCGGCATCAACGGCTGAAAGCGCTGGATCAGCTCGTCGCGCAGCTTGTCGTCGTGGGTCAGGTGCGCAAACGTCAGTCCGCCATACCAGGTGCCCACCTCGCTGTACACAATGGTGGTTTTGCCCTGGTGCGGGCTGGTGACAAAGTGCTCGGCGACCCGCTTGCCGACCTCCTGTGGCGAGTCGCCCGCCGGCCAGTTGCTGAAGTAGTCCTGTTGCGCGGCCAGCGGAGCCACGGCGGCGGGCAGCAGCAGTCCCAGTGCTGCAAGCTTGATGAGTGTGTTCATGCGCAATTCCTTTTTCGTGACGAATGTGAGGCTGATTTTGCCTGCGCTCGATGATAGCGCCTGCGAGAGCATAGCTCTTGAAAATGGTTGCGGCGCTTCGCTATGGATCCGGCAACTGAATACTGTCAGGGTGCCCAATCCATTTCCGTGTTTTTTGCGGAAATGGGTGGGAATACGATGTCACTGTTTTATCGCCGGATCAATAACCGGCCGCAACCAGATTCGCCGCCGCGCCCGCAATCGCCGCATCGTCTCCGAATCCAGCCAGCCAGTGCACCTGCGGCTCGCGCCGGAACCAGGTCAACTGCCGCTTGGCGTAGTTGCGATGTCCCTGCTGTGCGGCCTCGATGGCAGCCTCCAGGCTCAAGTTTCCCGTCAGCACCGCCACCGCCTGCCGGTAGCCCAGCGCGTCGAGCGCTTTCACTGGACCGAAGCGCTCGAGCAGTCCACGCGTCTCCTCCACCAGCCCGGCGGCGAACATGGCCGCGCAGCGCCGGTTCAGCCGGTCATAAAGACCTTCGTGAAGACCCTCGCGCGCTAGACCCTGATTCGGCGGGAGCGCGGCGCGCGGCGGATTCAGCCCGATCCGCAGCAGCCGGTAGCCGGTGAGCGGATCGCGTCCCATCACCGCCGACATGGGCCGGCGCGCCGTCAGGCAGACCTCGATGGCGCGCATGAGCTTGGGCGCGTCGTTGGGATGAATGCGCTCGGCCGTGGCCGGATCCAGCCGCGTGAGAATGCGGTGCAGCCATCCGCTTCCACGCCGCTGCGCGCTCAACGCCAGCCGCGCCCGGATCGGCTCCTGACGAGCGGGCCCGGCAAACAAGCCCTCAGTGAGCGCGCGGAGATACAGCCCCGTTCCGCCGGTCACAATCGGCAGCCTGCCACGCGCCGTAATCTCGGCCAGCGCGGCGCGCGCCGCCCTGGCATAGGCGCCGGCGGTGAAAGGTTCGTCCGGCTCGGCCACGTCGATCAGGTGATGCGGCACGCGCCTGCGTTCTTCGAGCGACGGCTTGGCCGTGCCCAGCTCCATGCCGCGATACACGGCCACCGAGTCGCAGCTTACGATCTCGCCGCCAAAACGCTCCGCCAGCAGCAGCGAAAGCGCCGTTTTTCCGCTGCCCGTAGGCCCCGCAAGCAGTATCACCAGCGGATCGTTCGCAGCCGCGCGGTCGATCTCCCGGCAAGCCGCCGCATGACTCATGGACGCCACCAGCCCGGCGGAAAAATCCACTTCGGGTTGGTGTGGAACAGCCACCAGACGCAGATGGCCGCCGCCAGCAGCACCAGTCCGAAGACCTGGTTGCGCCGAAACGTGCGCTGCTGGGCGGCGCGGGCGGCTGCCTCCGCGCTTTGCTCCACAATCGGCCTTATACGGCTTTCCACCTATGCGCTCCGGACCCAGGACTCCCGCTTAAGTATAGGAGAGACCGTGCCGGCAAAATCGCCCGCACCGTCAGCCCAGCCACCCCCGCAAGAGTATGCTCCTCTATATGAGAGTTAAGACGTATATCCCCGCCATGCTTCTGGGAGCCGCACTGCTCTTTGCGCAGACCCCCGGATGGAGTCAGCCATTAACCGCGGACGGCGCCAAGCAGGACATGAAAGACGCCGGCCACGACACCAAAGACGCCGCGAAAGACACCGGCAAGGGTGTGAAGAAGGGCACCAAAAAGGCCTATCACAAAACCAAAAAAGGAACCAAGAAGGCCTGGCACAAAACCAAGTCCACGACCAAAGGCGCCGTAGACGGCGGCAAGGAAGGCGCGAAGCACTAAGCGCCTGATTAGGTCACAAAGAACGGCTTGTCCATACTGCCTTCCCGGCACTGCGTTCCCGGCGGATGACGATCGGAAGCCATCCTCCCGCGTTCGCCGGGAAGTTCTGTGCCACGGCGTCCACTACCGTGCCGGAACCACAAGATACGAAGGAAGCTTATCTCGGGCTTTAATGAGCGCATTGGCCTGAAGTCACCCGTTGACGTCGGCATTCCGGGTTGCGAGTCAATGCGACCTTCGATTTTCCGGCATCTAAAGGCGGGAGAGAAGTCTAGGATTAGAATGGCTCGTCCGCAAAGATGAAGCGAAAACCCTCCAAGTCGGCTGCACCACGAAGAAAGAATTCTCCAATTCAGGCTGCAGCAATACATAGCGGAACTTTTCCGGTGGTGGCCATTGGGGCTTCGGCGGGCGGTCTAGAAGCATACAAGGAATTCTTCCACGCACTGCCGGCGGATACCGGAATGGCGTTTGTGCTGGTGCAGCATCTAGACCCAAGCCATGAAAGCATGTTGACGGAGATCATCGCGAAAGCCACCGCGATGCCGGTTGAGGAAGTCAGCGCCAAAGCAAGGGTAAAGCCGGATTGCGTCTATGTGATTCCGCCGAATGCTTTCATGTCCATCTCCGATGGCTCGTTTGCACTGACGGAGCGGAGCAAAGGAGCCGGTGGGCATCTTGCCGTCAACTTCTTCATGCGCTCATTGGCGGAAAGCCACGGCATGAGCGCGATCGGCGTCATTTTTTCCGGCACTGGAGCGGACGGCACGCTGGGACTCGAAATCGTCAAGGCGGAAGGCGGCATCACTTTCGCACAAGAGCCATCGACTGCACGGTACGATGGCATGCCGCGCAGCGCCATTGACTCCGGGTGCGTGGACTTCGTATTGCCGCCCAAAGATATCGCGAAGGAGCTTGTACGGATTCGTCGCCATCCCTATCTCTCCTCGCGCGACGAAACGGCGCCCGAGCACGCCAAAGATCTGGAAGATTTCGCAGCTCCGCCCACCCAAGTTGAAGAGGATCTGACCGCCGTTCTCGACCAACTGCATAAATCGAGCGGAGTCGATTTCAGCCAGTACAAGGCCAACACCATTCGCCGCCGCACCTTGCGGCGCATGGTGATCCTGAAGCTGGACTCCCTAAGCAAGTATGCGAAGTATCTGAAGGATCATCCTGAGGAGGGCGACAAGCTATTCGAAGACGTGCTGATTCCAGTCACCAGCTTTTTCCGTGACTTTGAGGCATTCGAAGCGCTGAAGTCACAGGTTTATCCAGCGATCGTGAAGGGCAAGGGCAACAAGAGCGCCATTCGCATGTGGGCCCCGGGCTGTTCGACGGGCGAGGAAACCTATTCGCTGGCGATGACGCTGCTGGAATTTCTTGGCGACAGGGCCTCCAGCTTTCAAGTACAGATCTTTGGCACGGATCTAAATGAAAAAGGTATCGAAAAGGCTCGTGCGGGAATCTATCGGGAGAGCATCGCCGAGGAAATATCGGCAGAGCGGATGGCCCGCTTCTTCCTCAAGGTAGATGGCGGATATCGCGTCAACAAGGCCGTCCGCGATATGTGCATCTTTGCGCGGCAAAACATCGCGAGCGACCCGTCCTTCTCACAGATGGACCTGGTGGCTTGTCGCAACCTGCTCATCTATATCCAGCCCACGTTGCAAAAGAAGATTGTGCCTATTCTTCACTATGCCTTGAAACCTTCCGGGTTTCTCGTTCTAGGCAACTCGGAAAGCCTCTCCGCCTTTCCCGATCTGTTCTCCGTCGTGGACAAAAAACACAAAATCTTCGGTAAGAAACCGGCGGTATCCCGGCTGCCCTATGTCATAGGCCTGTCGTATTTGCCGTCTTTGAGCAATCTCCAGTTACCCGGCCGGACAGAAAAGTCCCGAAGTCCCAGGGAATCCGAGATCGACGTCCAGGTGGAAGCTGACCGTCTCATATTGAAAGATCACTCGCCAGCCGGCGTGGTCCTGAACCGTGCCATGGAAGTGGTCCACTTTCGGGGACGAACGGCACCATATCTCGAACAGGCGGCCGGCAAACCAAGCCTGCATGTATTGAAGCTGGCGCGCAACGGACTTGCAGTCGAACTCCGAACGCTGATCGGCACGGCGATCAAAAAAGATGTACCCACTCGCAGAGAGGGCGTCTCATTTAACGACAACAGGCACGCCCGAACCCTTAACCTGTCGGTCACGCCGTTGGGCGATCGTGACTCCAATGGCAGAAACTTCTTCCTGGTTCTGTTCGAGGAAGTTTCGCCTTCTGGAAATTCAGCAGCCAGGGGCGCTTCGGGCCGCAAAACAAAGGAAACCCGAGAGAATAAACCCGAATTGAATCGGCTCAGGCACGAACTTGCCAACGCGCAGGAGGCGCTGGGCTCGGCGGTCGAATCCGAGGATGCACTGAAGGAGGAATTCCAGTCGGCCAATGAGGAGATTCTTTCAGCGAACGAGGAGTTGCAAAGCACGAACGAGGAATTGGAAACGTCGAAGGAAGAGCTGCAATCGACCAACGAAGAACTCAACACCCTCAATGACGAGCTTCGCAATCGCAACTTCGAACTGGGGCAGGCAAATAGCGATCTGGCCAACCTGCTGGATGCGATCCGAATCCCCGTCCTGCTTATCGGATCCGATATGCGCATCCGACGGCTTACCTCTCTGGCTGCGGACGTCTTCCACGTACTGCCGTCCGATGTTGGCCGGCCCATCACAGACATCCGAGAGAATCTCCAGATACCCGACCTGGCAAAGTTGATCCGTCAGACTGTCAACGATTTGATTCCGATCCAACGCGAGGTGCAGGATGCAGAGGGTCGCTGGCGCTCTCTCGAGATACGACCCTATCGAACGGTGGACAATCGAATCGAGGGTGCTGTCCTGGCGTTGACGGACATCGACCGCCTCAAGCACACCGAAGAATATCTGAAGCAGATCATCGAGAACGTGCCCACCTGTCTGCTGGTGCTCGATGGCGAATTGAAGGTTCTACTGGCGAATTCGACCTTCTGCTCGGAGTTTCACGTCTCCCAAGTCGACACGGTGGGCAAGCCTCTATACCAACTCGGAAATCAGCAATGGAATATTGTCCAGCTTAAAGAGCTACTGGAAAAGGTGCTGCCGGAGAAGAAGGCGGTGAATGAGTTTTCGGTGACGCACGCCTTTCCGGAGATCGGCCAGAAGACAATGCTGGTCAGTGGGAGGCGGATTGAAGAGGGCAACGGCAACGGTCCTGCGATCATCCTTCTTGCCATCGAAGACATTACTGAGCGCGAAATCGCGGAGACCGCATCGGCGAGATTGGCTGCCGTAGTTCAGACATCGGATGATGCCATCATCACGAAAGACCTCAACGGAGTCATTCAAACCTGGAACCCCGGAGCGGAACGGATTTTCGGGTATACGCGGCAGGAAGCCATAGGCAAGCCCATCACAATGCTTATGCCTGAGGACCGGATTTTTGAAGAGGGCAGTATTTTGGAGCATATCCGTCGCGGTGAACACATCGACCATTACGAATCGATCCGACGCCGCAAGGATGGACGATTGTTGAACATTTCGCTGACGATCTCGCCCCTGGTCGATGCCAATGGACGGATTGTCGGCGCATCGAAGATCGCCCGGGACATCACCGAACGGAAGCAGACAGAAGCGGCCCTCATCAAGTCCGAAAAGCTTGCCGCTGCGGGACGACTGGCTGCGGTGCTCGCGCATGAACTCAACAATCCACTGCAAGCCGTAACCAACGTGATGGCTATATTGGAACAGTCCACCAGTATGGAATTCCGAGATCATGAATTCGTAAAGACAGCCATCAATGAACTGACCCGTGTAAACCGCCTGACCCAGCAGTCTCTACGCTTCTACCGGGAATCAATCTTCCCAACCGCAGTCAACGTAGTAGAGGAAATAGAAACCATCCTTGAGTTATACGCAAAACGCATTACAGCGAAAAACATCGCGGTGACAAGGCAATATCGGGCTAATGGAGCGTTGATCGACAGCTATCCCGGCGAGATCCGACAGATATTCTCGACGCTTCTGATCAATGCCTGGGAGGCTGTGTCAAACGGTGGCCGCTTCGTACTACGCGTCAGCCGTTCTGCTGATTGGAGAAAGGCTTCCAAAATTGAAGGGCTTCGCATCACCCTCGCTGACACCGGCTGCGGAATTTCGCCCGACAATACTGCTCGCATCTTCGAACCTTTCTTTACCACTAAGGGAGAAAGCGGGACCGGACTCGGCCTTTGGGTCGCTCGCGGAATTGCCGATCGTATCGGTGGATCCATCCGACTGCGGAGCAGAGTGCATCCCGACAATGGCGGTACCTGTTTTTCAGTATTTCTCCCGAACCGTCTGCCGGCTGCCGTTTCGTAGTGACAGCACACTGAATCGGGTCGGAACATTTCAATTATCAGAACGTATCATCGCCCTCGATTCCTGCCAAAGCGCCAAAGCGCTCATTGAGCATGCGGAGACTTGTGATCGATCTCTCGATGGTTTCATTCCGCGCATGATGACGTCCTTTTATCATGCGTTGCGATAAAAATGTTCTGCGGATTCAAGCCGACTCACTACCCATCTTTTCCGCCATTTGACTTGCACACCCCACATTGCTGACCATTACCTTGTCGGCTTCGCTAGAGTCCGCAAAGCTAGAGTCCGCAAAGAAGGTCTGTTCCCATGAAAGTCCTGATCCTTGGTTCCGGTGGGCGCGAGCACGCGCTGGCCTGGGCGGTTGCGCGCAGCCCGCGCGTCACAGAGGTGGTCTGCGCGCCCGGCAATGGCGGCATTGCGCAGGCGGCGCGCTGCGTTGCTGTCAATCTCAAGGATCTGGACGCGATGGTGCGCCTGGCTGAAGCCGAGCGGCCGGGTCTGGTCATCGTGGGGCCGGAGCTGCCACTTTCGCTGGGCATCGTCGACGCGCTCCAGCAGCGCGGCCTGCGGGTCTTTGGACCCACCCGCGGCGCGGCCATGCTGGAGACCAGCAAAGGCTTCGCCAAGCGCTTTCTGCAGCGGCACAACATTCCCACCGCCAAATACGCCGTGTGCGCCACCGCCGCCGAGCTTCATGAGGCCGTTGAAGTCTTTCATCCACCCATCGTGGTCAAAGCCGACGGGCTGGCCGCCGGCAAGGGCGTCATCATCTGCAACACCCGCGAGACCGCCCTTGAAGCCGCCCAGGGTCTGTTCACCGGTGCGCTGCTGGGCGAGGCCGAGCACCAGATCGTCATTGAGGAGTTCCTCGATGGCGACGAAGTCAGCTTCCTGTGCCTCAGCGACGGAAAGCACGTTACCCCGCTGCTTCCCGCGCAGGACCACAAGCGCATCGGCGAAGGCGACACCGGCCCCAACACCGGCGGCATGGGCGTTTACACCACTGACGACCTGCTGGAGCCGGCCATGCGCGAGTGGGTGGTGCGCCACATCGCCGAGCCCACCGTGCGCGGCATGGCGGATGAACACACGCCCTTTGCCGGCGTGCTCTATATTGGCCTGATGATGACCGCCCGCGGCCCACAGGTGCTCGAATTCAACGCCCGCTTCGGCGATCCCGAAACCCAGGCCATTCTGCCCCGGCTGGAGAGCGATCTGGTCGACGCTCTTGAAGCCTGCATCGATGGCCGCCTGAGCGAGACGGCGCTGCGCTGGTCGCCGGGCGCATCGGCGTGCGTGGTGGCCAGCTCGGCGGGATATCCCGGCAGCTACAAAACCGGGCTGCCCATCAGCGGCCTGGGCGCGGCTGCGCAGGTTGAGGGCGTCCAGGTGTTCCACGCCGGCTCCGCGCAGGTGGGTCCGCGGCTGGTCACCGCCGGCGGACGCGTACTGGGCGTCACGGCTACGGCTGATTCGCTCGACGCGGCGCTGGCGCTCGCCTATCAGGCCCTGGCGCGGATTGAATTCGAGGGCATGTACTACCGCCGCGACATCGGCCACCGTGCGCTCAAAACGCTGCACAAATAACCGCGGATTCCAACCGATTTTCTCGCCCGGAAGAGGAGCGCCATGACCACAGGAGCCGCCATCACGTTCGAAGAACTGCTGGCCTGGAGTGACGAGGCCGCGCTCAAGTGGAAGAGCCACATTGAGGCCAACCCCGCGGTGCTCGAACTGCCCTGCAGCATCAATCGGACGGCCACCGTGCAGGGCCTGGTTCGCCACATCTGGGGCGTGGAGCTGCGCTGGGGCGGCCGCCTCACCGGCCTGCCTGAAAGCGAATTCCCCGAGGGTCCGCTCGACGCCCTCTTCGCCATGCACGTCGCGGCAATGGGACTCTATCGCACCCTGCTGGCCGAGCCGGCCGCGCGCTGGGACGACACCTATGTGCTCAAAGCCGACTGGCTGCCGGTGGAGAAACGCACCGTCTCCCGCCGCAAAGTCGCGGCTCATTCCCTGCTTCACAGCCAGAGGCACTACGCCCAGTTGGCCACACTGGTCCGCGAGGCCGGCTACCCACTGGGCAGCGAGGGCGATCTGCTGTTGAGCGCAGCGCTGTTCTAGCCAATGGCGGCCGCTATGCCGCTACCCTGCCTTTGAAAGCACGATCGGCAAAGCACCGGCCGGCCCTGGGTCGGCTTGAAAGGAACCGTGGTCTCCAGGCCGCACTCCGAACACGTGGTGCGGGTTTCCGGGCGCACTCTCTGGGTTCCGCGGGCGCGCTTCGCCTTGCACTGTTTGCAGTGCTTGGGGTCGTTCTTGAATTGTTTGTCGTGGAAAAAGACCTGCTCGCCGGCCGTAAAGATAAACTCGGCGCTGCAGTCGCTGCACTTCAGTACTCGGTCTGTGAATTCCATGGCCAGGCTTCCCCAACAGGGAGGCGCACCGAAAGCGGCCATGGTGCTGAGCGCATGCCGGTCGCGGTTCCCTGTATCCGTTCTTGTTCACAACAAGGGCCCGGACCGCGTGGAAAGACCAGCGGCAATGTCAGTCTTCCGCTTTAGACGAAAGACAAAAACTACAAATCGCCCAGCACGTACTGAGCGACGAATAACCTAGCCAGAACGATGAAACATGCCGTCCGGTCTTGACTGCTGTGTTCTAGAGCAAAAGCAGAGTTTCCGTACTGTAGCCCACTGAGTGCAAGGTGGCTTTTTCTTGAGAAAAAAGCCACTCGACTGCATTGGCCTCGCGTTACAGTAACTCTACTTTTGCTATAGCGGCTTCCACTGCCGTTGACAGTGGAAGCCGCTCGGATCGGCGTTTGCCTTGAGAATGAAACTTTCCTTAGTCCTGCTCTTTGCGAGCCTTCTTGCGATTCCGCTTGCGCGCCAGTGCTGCTTTGACGCGGCGCTTTTCACCGGGCTTCAGGTAGTAGGAGTGACGTTTGACTTCCTTGATAATGTCTTCCTGCTGAACCTTGCGCTTGAACCGGCGTAGCGCATTCTCGAGCGGCTCGCCTTCCTGTATGCGAACCTCTGCCAAAGATTTCCACCCCCAAACCCGCCTAAAGGCTGTGCCTATCATACTTGAGTTGCGGCCTCAAAAACCACTTGACCCACGGAATTCCGCTGCATTGCTCCGGTAAAATGACCTGTGTGCGGCGCCTTTTCCACGGATATCTTTCCAGAATATCCACTCCATCCAGCCGCATTTCCAGCGCATTTCTGGAATCTGGGTAGACTGTTTCTTAAGAGGTTACACATGATTCGCAGCTTCCAGGGCAAGCTGCCGCAGATCGGCGCCGGCTGCTACATCGACCCCTCGGCGCAGATCTCGGGCGATGTGGTCATCGGCGACCGCTCCTCGGTTTGGATGAACGCCGTCGTCCGCGGCGATGTCAACTCCATCCGCGTCGGTTCCTGCTCCAACGTGCAGGACTGCGCCGTGCTGCACGGCCAGCGCAACCGGTATGCGGTCCACGTCGGCGACTGGGTCACCATCGGCCACAACGCCACCGTCCACGGCTGCATAGTCGAAGACGAGTGCCTCATCGGCATTGGCGCGCGGGTGCTCAACAACTGCCGCATCGGCGCCGGATCGATCATTGCCGCCGGCTCCGTGGTTCCAGAAAATACCGTCGTTCCGCCGCGCACACTATGGGCCGGCGTGCCTGCAAAGATGCGCCGCGAACTCACCGACAAAGACCGCGCCCTGATTCTCGAATATGCCCAGAACTACCTGGACTTCGTGGAAATCTATCTGGCCGAAGGCACCCGGTCAGCCTCGACCTAGACCGGAATCGGGTTCCGCTCAGCAAACTGCCGCTGGTGCCAGTAGGGATAGACGGCCTGCGTCTCGCTGGCCTTGTCCAGCGCCGCCACCTGCTCAGTCGTCAGGCTCCAGCCCACCGCACCCAGGTTCTGGCGCAGTTGCTCCTCATTGCGCGCCCCCACAATCAGCGACGACACCGTGGGCCGGCCCAGCAGCCAGTTGAGTGCAATCTGCGGCAGCGTCTTGCCGGTCTGGGCAGCCACCGCGTCCAGCGCGTCCACCACCTTGTAGAGATACTCGTCGTCCACTTGCGGCCCGTTGGCCGAGGTCTTGTGCAGCCGGCTCACTTCCGGCACCGGCTGCCCGCGCCGCAGCTTGCCCGTCAGCCGTCCCCAGCCCAGCGGACTCCACACCAGCGCGCCCACCTTCTGGTCCAGAGCCAGCGGCATCAACTCCCACTCATACTCTCGGCCCACCAGCGAGTAGTACACCTGCTGCGCCGCGTAGCGCGTCCAGCCGTAGCGGTCCGCCACCGCCAGCGACTTCATCAGGTGCCAGCCGGAAAAATTGGAGCACGCGATGTATCGCACCTTGCCCTCGCGGACAAAGGTGTTCAGCGTATCCTGCACCTCTTCGACGGGCGTGAGCGCGTCAAAGCCGTGCAGGTGGTAAATATCCACGTGATCGGTGCCCAGCCGGCGCAGGCTGCCTTCGATCGATCTGCGCAGGTGATAACGGGACGAGCCCACATCGTTCGGCCCGTCGCCCAGCCGGAACGTTGCCTTGGTGGAGATCAGCACCTGGTCGCGCCGTCCATCGAGCGCCTTGCCCAGCACCTCTTCCGAGCGGCCATTCGAGTACACATCGGCCGTGTCGAAGAGATTGACCCCAGCTTCCAGGCAGATGTCCACGATCCGCCGTGCCTCGGACCCATCCGCGGTTGCGCCCCAGGCGTCGAAAAACTCATTGCCGCCGCCAAACGTACCGGCGCCAAAACTCAAAACGGGAACCTTGAGGCCAGAGCCTCCAAGAAGTCGATATTCCATGGCTGCTTCGATGCTACGGCAAAGATCGGGATTCAGGACACCTCGGCGCGTGGTGTTTGGTGTCTCGCATCACGATTCCCCGCTAGAGAAAACTCAGAAACTCATCCACGGTAAGCCCCGATGTCCTGATCAGGCTGCGAAGCGTGCCGGGCGCCAATTCGGGGTGCTGTGGAACTGTCAGGTTAGCCTTCACTTCGGGTTTCGTGAGTACAAGATGGCTGCCCACCTGGCCACGAACCTGCCAGCCGGCCTTTTGGAAAGCTTTGGCAGCTTCTTTCCCCGAGATATTCGCGAGCTTCCCCATAAATTTCTGCGACTTATCGATGATTGCACAGATCGAGGGGCAGCTAAATGTGTGAAAAACAGGTATATCTGTGAACAAGCAGGAGGTTAAACAGCAACTACGAGAGGGGTCTGATCTGCTGGAAGAGCCTCGGCAGCTTTCTGATCTTCTGCCCAGAGCCACGCTGTGATGGCTTCCTTGATGTTGGCCAGAGCTTCTTGTTCCGTCTTCCCCTGCGAGACACAGCCCGGGAGTGCGGGACACTCAGCAACAACCCAGCCTTCTTCGTCTTTTTTAAGGACTACATGGAACATCATCGGCAAGCTCCCGCGCAACACGGCGCGCATACACATTTATAACCCAAGCGGCCGTTCTGCAAAGGTCTGGGCCGTGGGTTCTCGGTACGCCCCCCATTTAGACTGGATAAGTTATGAGCACCCTGAAAGCCATGCGCGGCACCCGCGATCTTTTGCCGCCCGAAACCGCACTCTGGAACCGCATCGAGGCCACCGCGCGCGCCGTCTTTGCCCGCTACAACTTCGGCGAAATCCGCACCCCCGTCTTTGAAGACACCTCGCTCTTTGCCCGCGGCGTGGGCGAAGAAACCGACATCGTCTCCAAGGAGATGTACACCTGGGAGGACCGCGCCCGCGCGCAGTCTGAAAAGCCACAATCGCTCACCCTGCGGCCGGAAAACACCGCCGGCGTGGTCCGGGCCTACATCGAGCACAAGCTGGGCGAAACCGGCCAGTTGCAGAAGCTCTACTACATCGGCCCGCAGTTCCGCCGCGAGCGCCCGCAGAAGGGCCGCTACCGGCAGTTCTTCCAGATCGGCGCAGAGGTCATCGGGCCGCCCTCGGCAGGCAGCGAGTCGCCGCTGCGCGATGCCGAAGTGCTGGAAATGCTGGCCACCTTGCTCGATGAGCTGGGCATTACCGGCTGGACCCTCGAGCTGAACTCCGTGGGCTCGGCCGCCGACCGCGCCCGCTACAACGAGACACTGCGGGCCGCGCTCGTTCCCGTGGTCGGCCAGATGTGCGAGGACTGCCAGCGCCGCGCCGTCACCAATCCGCTGCGGGTGCTGGACTGCAAAGTGCCTGCCGACCAGCCCATCATCGCAACGCTGCCGGTCATCGCCGACTCGCTCGACCAGGAGTCAAAAAATCACTTTGCCGCGGTTACCGCCGCGCTCGCCGCCGCCGGAGTGCCTTACAACCGCAACCACCGCCTTGTCCGCGGTCTGGATTACTACACCCGCACCACCTTCGAGTTCACCCACGGAGGATTAGGCGCGCAGAACGCCCTGCTGGGCGGCGGCCGCTACGACGGCCTCAGCGAGGCCATCGGCGGCCCCAAGGCGCCGGGCATCGGCTTCGCCATGGGCGAAGACCGGCTGGTGCTCACTTTGCAGGCGCAGGACGTCCTCGATACGATCTATGTGAACACTCCGTGTGACGCCTATATTGCGCCGCTGGGCGAGGGCCAAAATGCGGCGGCGTTGGCGCTAGCAACAGAGCTGCGAAAGGCCAATCTTCGAGTGGAAATCGGAGACGGTACATTTCGTCTCAAGAAATCATTCGAAATCGCAAACAAGCTTGCATGGCGAATCGTCATCCTCGGGGAAGATGAGGTGAAGTCCGGTATTCTGACGGTAAAGAACTTTCTGACCGGGGTTCAGACCAAGGTTCCTCGCGAAGAGCTGACCGCTCTGCTGAAGAAGCCGGCTGGCGAATTAGAAGGATAGGTCGCGGCTCAGTTTGAGAAGCCACCCCTCAGGGGCTAAACAGGCTGCGGAAAAACTCCGAATGGATAGCGAAAGGGCCAAATTTGGGGGATACAAAATCATCACCTAGGCCTTACGGATCGATTCTAGGGGCACTGTGGAGCGATCAGTTTTGGGTGCTTTCCGCA
>DATAVZ010000065.1:0-202167 GCA_036267475.1 Occallatibacter sp. | reverse complement strand
CGCGGCGCATGAAGATGAACTCGGACAAGCTCCCCTGAATCGGGCGAAGCGACGACGCCAAAAATCTCCCACCAGGATGCGGCGGGAATGTCCTGCGCAAACGAAGGCCGGCAGTGAATACCGATGGGGACCTGGCAGCCGCCACCGAGAGCGGCGAGAGCCTCGCGTTCAGCGGTCACGGCAAAGCGCGTGTCGGGGTGGTCAAGAAAAGCGACGGCGCCAAGGGTCTCCACATCGCCTTCGCGAATCTCGATGCCGAGCGCTCCCTGGCCCGCGGCCGGACAAAAATCGGCGGGATCGAGGCGCTCGCGAACGGAATCGGACTTGCCGAGGCGATCGAGACCGGCGGCGGCGAGCAGAATCGCATCCACCTGGCCTTCGGCGAGTTTTCGTAGCCGCGTATCGACGTTGCCGCGAAACTCGACAGCCTCGATGTCCTTCCGCAGGGCCTTCAATTGCGCGCGGCGGCGCTGGCTGCTGGTGCCGACTTTTGCATGGCGTGGCAACTCGGCGACGCTCGAGTACTTGATGGAGACGAAGACATCGCGCGGATCGACGCGCGGCGGCGTGGCCGCTAGAGCAAAGCACGCGGGCAGCTCGGTTGGCAAATCCTTGAGCGAGTGCACGGCGAGGTCGATGCGGCTGGCGGCGAGCGCTTCTTCAATCTCCTTGGTGAACATGCCCTTGGAGCCAACCTCAGCGAAGCTCACTTCCTGCAGGCGGTCGCCGGTGGTCTTGATGATTTCAATGGCGACATCGTGGCCCTGCTCGCGCAGCAGAGCGGCAATGTGATTGGCCTGCCACAGGGCAAGCTGCGATCCGCGGCTGCCGATGCGCAGGTTCATCGCCGGGCCTCCACGCGCAGGTCGCTGACGGCTGGATTCTCCCGCTCCATCGACGCCTGTTCCAGCGATGCGTGTTCGAGCGATGTCTGTTCCATTGATGCGTGTTCCAGCGCTTCAAGTTCTTCGGCGCGTTTGCCCGCCGGCTCGAAAGCAGGCTCGGCATCGCGCGGGACAGACCACGCTTCGCACAGCACGTCGAGCCGCGCGGAGTCGCCTTCGCGTGCGGCCTGCTTGATGGCCTGCATGTGCGGATGGAGAAATTTGTTCACCAGCCCGCGAGTGAGTGTTTCCACGGCGGCAGTCTGCTCGGGCGTGAGCGTGCCCAGCCGCGCGTGCATGCGTTCCATTTCGCTCATCCGCATCTCCTCGGCCCTGCGCTGCAGCGCGACAATGGCCGGAGCTACGTTAACGGTACGCTGGCGCTGCTGAAAGCGCTCGACCTCCGCGGCGATGAGCTGTTCAGCATCGAATGCCTCGCGGCTGCGTTCTTCCATGTGCGCGACGGCCACCTGCTGCAGATCGTCAATGTCGTAGACGAAGATGCCGTCGAGTTTGTTCATCTCCGGATCTACGTCGCGGGGGACGGCGATATCGATGAAGAACATCGGCCGGTTGCGGCGGCGATGCAGAAACACCTGCCCGTGCTCGCGGCGAAAGATGGGAAGCGGAGCGCCGGTGGAGCTGATGACGATGTCGGCTTCGCTGGCCGCCTCGTGCAACTGATCGAAGGGAATGATGCGGCCGTCGAATTCGGCGGCCATGCGTTGGGCGCGCTCGGCGGTGCGGTTGCTCACCAGGATGGCGCCCGCGCCTTGCTGAACCAGATGGCGCGCGGCCAGCTCGCTCATTTTGCCTGCGCCGACCAGAAAGACGGTGCGGCCCTGAAGCGATCCGAAGATTTTGCGGGCAAGGTCGACGGCCACCGAGGCAATGGAGACCGAGCTTGCGCCGATGCCGGTTTCGCTGCGCGCTTTTTTGGCGGCGGCAAAAGCGCTCTGCAGCAGATGCTCCAGTTGCGCGGAGACGGTGCCGGCGGCGCGCGCGGTGGCGTAGGCGTCCTTTACCTGGCCCAGAATCTGCGGCTCGCCCACCACCATCGAGTCCAGACTGGCGGCCACGCGGAACAGATGATTGACGGCGGCGCGGTCGCGATGCTCGTAGATGTGCGGGCCCAGGGTTGCGGAGTCGATGGCGAAGTGGGCGGAGAAGAAGTCGCTCAGAGGAACGCCGGGCTGGTCGACCATCGCGATGAGCTCGACCCGGTTGCAGGTGGAAACAATCATGCACTCGGCCACTCCCGGCATGGCGGCCAGGGCGCGCGTGGCATCGACCAGTTGCTCGCGTCCGATGGCGATGCGCTCGCGCAGCGCGATGGGCGCGGTCTTGTGATTGACGCCGATGAGTGTGAGCGTCATTGCGGACCGAACCTGTGTACATTGCTGATGAAGTTGGCGGCCAGAACGACCATGATGACGGCCAGTGCCGCGCCGGAGACGTATACCGCCTTGCGGCCTCGCAGTCCCGCGCCGCGGCGCACCAGCAGCAGCGCCACGTAAACCACCCACATGGCAAAGGAGGCAATCACCTTGGGATCGGCGAAGTAGCCGGCGCCCAGCGCGGTTTCCTGCGCAAGAACCGAGCCGATCACTAGGCCCACGGTCATGCAGGGAAAGCCGAACTCGAGGGTGGCCGTGGCGATGCGTTCCAGCGTGTCGAGCGGGGGCAGCCAGTCGAGCGGAATTTTGCCCTGCCGGGACTTGGATTTCAGGCGCTGTTCCTGCACCAGGTAAAGCACCGAGGCCAGCAGGCTGAAGCACAGCGCCGCGTAGGCCAGCAGCAGTGCCACAATGTGCGCCACCAGCCAACTGGTGCGCACGCCCTGGGAGGGAAACGTATAGCGCTCCGAGCCCAGCGCAGGCACAAAGACCAGGAAGAAGGTAGCCGGCAGGGCAAACAGGCCGAGCGAGATGGCGTCGTAGAGCCACCACACCAGGAAGAATAACCCGGCAACGGCAAAGCCAAGCAGCGATTCGACTTCACGCACGCCTACGGGAACGAACCGGTGCGCCTGGACGAGCATTTCCACTACCGAGACAAAGTCGAAGAAGAAGGCCAGGCCGCCCAGGTGGACGCAGGCCTTGCGCCAGCGCTCGCTGGAATAGAGCACGGCCGGAAAAACCGCGACACACGCCGCCGCGTACAGCACCGCCGCTACTCTGAGCCACAGGAGATACATCGCAGGAGACACCTTAAGGCGTTCAAGATCAGTATACTGTGCGGCCAATCGCAGGGTGATTATCCGCGGCGCAAAAAACCGGCTCATGAAGCCATTTCGGGCGGTTCCGCGGCATTCCGCGCAGGCTTAGCAGGCTGCGCGGAAAATCTTCAGGGAATCCACGAAGCGGCAGAGCGCAACTTCAGCCGCGCCGATAAAAGCTAGCGTGCCCCAGGTCCCGGTTCCGGGACCTGGGAAAGCGCAAATTCACACGGTCACAAACCTAGTCTTTATGCGCGACGTAGGTGGAGGTGCGGTCGGTGAGTTTGTTGTTATCCACGATGGTCATCGTCTTGCCGGCAACGGTCATGGTGGAAACGTCGGTCACGGTGCCGCCGCGCTTGTCGGTCTCTTCGATGCTGTGTGCGTTGATCTTCTTGAGCGAAACCGTGTCCCATCCATAGGCGCCCTTCACCGGAAAATCGCCGCCGTCAAGCTTGGCGGTATAGGTTTCGCCAGTGGGCGCGGACATGGTGAGGTCGTCGCCGTCGAGTTTGTAGACGG
This sequence comes from Occallatibacter sp., assembly GCA_036267475.1. Taxonomy (GTDB): domain Bacteria; phylum Acidobacteriota; class Terriglobia; order Terriglobales; family Acidobacteriaceae; genus Telmatobacter. The sequence continues at coordinate 198,543 of DATAVZ010000065.1, read as the reverse complement.
TGATGAGTCCATTCTCGCTGCCGCTTTCTTTCTCGATGATCCAGTCGCCGGAGGCCAATTCGACATCGGCAGGCGCCATGCCGGAGCGCTTGGCAATGGCCCCATAGGTGCTCGTCTTATCGCCGTCCATGGAGTGATCGGTGCCCTTCACGGTGAGCACCTTGCCATTGTCGGAGACGGTGCGCGTCTGTTCGCCGATGACCTTGCCGTTCTTGCTGACGGTGGTAGAGATGGTGTGCGGATCGACGATTTTCACGCTGATGGAATCATAGGCCTGGCCGGTAACGGCATGGTCCTGGCCGTCGGCCGGAACGGTAAACGTGGGATTGCAGGTGATGCAGTGATACCAGCCGTGGCCGATATAGAAGCTGAGCGGCTTGGGTGAGAACTTGGTCTTGGCCAGTTCGATATGCCAGGTGCCATCGAACGGGGACGACGCGGGAGCAGCAGCAAAAGCACTCAAGGCTACCGAAAAAAACAACGCACAACCGGCGGAACGCACGATCCTGTTCATTCGATTTTCCTCCTTGTGAAACAGCCTTCGGCACTGCGGCCTTCATTCAATACAGGCAACGCTCGCGCCAACGAGCCGCAAGTATTCTAAATGAACAGCGGACCGGAGCGTTTACTCCGCGGATGCCCGGCGGACGTTCGGGGTGGATCGGTGACCAGGTCTGCTCAGGAAATCTGCGGGCCAGAAGTCCGCGGGCTCGATGCGCGGCGCCAGCGCGGAATGGCCCAGCTCAGCAGCAGGCAGGCTGCAATGCTGATGCAGGCGTCGGTGGTAAAGCTGCCAGTTACGCCCTTCCAGTCGTAGCCGTGGCCGTCCAGCCAAGACATATAAGTGATAGGCAGATTGGTGGCCGCCATCAGCAGGGTGAAAAGCGTGGCCGCCAGCGGGTTTTCCGGCCCAATGACCTCAAAGCTGATGGCATTGGCCGCGGAAAAAGCCATCGCCTGAAAAAGGTTTTCACCGGTGATGGCCACCCCGAAGCACCACGGCGCGCGCGGCAGCACCAGCAGGCTGAGCGTAAACAGGCCTCCCGCAATGCCAATGCCGAGATAGATGGGCCGTAGGGCGAAACGCGCGGCCAGAGGCTGGAGAAGAAAGCTTCCGGCCAGCCCGGCAATCACCGTGCCCACGCCCGCGAACAAGCTCACGGTGTGCTCGCTGGCGGAAAAATCCCGGCCCAGGCCGCCCAGCACATTCGTCAATCCAAAGGAGGCCGCGGGTAGCAGAAACAGCGCCAGCGCCACCACCACTTCGCGATTTCTGACCAGTGCCAGCACCTCTGTGAAGAAGCGGCCAAAGCTCTCACGCGCCAGCCGGCGGTCAGGTCCTGGTGCGGGAATGGCGAGAAACAGCAGCGTGGGCAGGCACACAGCGGCTGCCAGCAGCAGGCCGGCCGCGCGCGGCGAAAAACGCTGGGTGACGCCGGCAGCAAACAGCATCATCACGCCCGCGGCTCCGGTATTGGAAACAGCAAACCAGATGCCCAGCCGGCTGTCGTCCTTTTTGCCGATGAGGCTGCCCATCCAGCCGCCCACCGCGCCCTGGTAGAGGGTTGCGGCCACGTAGCCGGCGATCATCACCAGTTCCACCACGCCGGGCCGGCTGTGATCGTAGGCGGTATAGCCGACTGCCAGCCCGGCAAGCGCGGCAAACAGCAGCGCGTAGGTGCGGCGGCTCAGGCGCACGTCCAGCAAGGGCGCCACGGCAAAGGCCCAGAAGGCGGGCGAGATGATGGCCGCGGTCATGGCCGCGATGTGTCCGCCGGGAATGCCCTGCGCGGCCAGCATCTCCGGCAGGGTAACCACCGCAAAGCCGCCCATCAGGCCAAAGGGCGCGTTGGTCAAACCCATGACCCAGACCGGAGGCAGACGTCGGAGTTTGTCCATGCAATTCTCCTGGGCGGGCTTCCTGAACGGGTCTTCGGAGCGAATCCCCGGCCTGCAGACCGGTCTTTTCTTTCTACAGCAATCTTCGACGCGGCCGAAGGGAAAACGGCAGATGCGCACGGGTTTTGCACTGCGCCGCGGTAGAGATTCAAGCCGCCTGTCACGATAAGCTTGAAGCAATCGTGGTTCACCAGGACGTTCAATCCGTGACGGCTTCTGAAAATGAGACCATCGCCGCAAGCGATGCCAGCCCCGAGCCAAGCCTGCTTGCGCTGCCCGAGGTGGCCGTGGCCGCCGCGCCGGACCGGACATCGCCAGATAAGGCATCGCCGGAGCTGACGCCCTTTATGCGCCAGTGGACGGCGGCCAAGCGCGAAAATCCCGACGCGCTGCTGTTCTTCCGCATGGGCGACTTCTACGAGCTGTTTTATGACGATGCGGTGCTGGTCAGCCGCGAGTTGCAGCTTACCCTGACCGCCCGCGACCGGGAGCGGACCCAGCCGATGTGCGGCGTGCCCTATCACGCCGTGGAGGGCTACCTTGCTCGCTTGTTGCGCAAGGGCTACCGGATTGCGCTCTGCGACCAGATGGAGGATCCGAAGCTTACAAAAAAGATTGTCCGGCGCGAGGTCACACGGGTGCTTTCGCCGGGAACCGCTCTGGATGCGCAGGCGGGGCCGGAGCAGAACAACTTTCTGGCCGCGCTGTACGAGCATGCGGCCACATGGGCAATTGCCCTGCTGGATGTGTCGACCGGCGAATTTCGCACCGCCGAGTTTTGCGGCCCGAGCGCGCGCCAGCAGGCCATTGACGCGCTTTTGCTGGCCACGCCCAGCGAGCTGTTGACCGCGGCCGGCGCCACGGTTCCAACGCCGCTTGAAAAAATTCCCGCGCGCACCAGAGTGGAAGACTGGGTCTGGAGCCGCGACTTTGCGGTGCCGCTGGTGGAGCGGCAACTGAATGTGCGCTCGCTTGAAGGATTTGGGTTGAGCGGCCATGACGCGGCAGCCATTGCCGCGGGTGCGGTGCTGCATTACGTGCGCACCACCCAGAAAAACGAAGCCCTGCACATCGATTCACTGCGCTTTCAAGAGCACTCGACAACCCTCGAACTGGACCAGGTGACGGTGCGCAACCTGGAACTGGTAGAGCCGCTGTTTGCCGGGCAGGACGATCGGGCCACGCTGTTTCGCACCCTGGATGCCTGCCAGACACCGATGGGCAAACGCATGCTGCGGGCCACCATTCTGCGTCCGCTGCTGGATGCGGCCGAGATTGAGGGCCGCTATGAGGCTGTGGCCGAAGCGTGCGGCGATCTGCTCCAGCGCGAAGAGGTGCGCCGCGCCTTTGCCGGAATCCTGGATCTCGAACGATTGCTGGCCCGGCTCAGCCTGGACTCAGCCGGTCCACGCGATGTGCGCGCGATGGCTGCCAGCCTGGCGCGACTGCCGGGCTTGAAAACGGCGCTCGCCGCCCTGAAAGCCGGCCTGTGGCGGCGCATTGCCGAACGGCTGGATCCGCTGGACGATGTGACCGCGCAGATTGCCGCAACGCTGGTGGCCGAGCCGCCGCTCACCATGGCCGATGGCGGAGCGATTGCGCCGGGTCAGGATGCGGAGCTGGACGAGCTGCGGTCGATTTCAACCACCGGACGCCAGGCTATCGCCGGCATTGAAGACCGGGAGCGGAAGAGAACCGGAATCGCATCGCTCAAGGTCAAGTTCAACACCGTCTTCGGCTACTACATCGAGATCACCAAGTCCAACCTGGCGCTGGCTCCGGCCGACTACGAGCGCAAGCAGACGCTGGTGAACGCCGAGCGCTTCACCACGCCGGAGCTGAAGGAGTACGAGCGCAAGATCCTCACCGCGCATGACCGCTGCATCGAGATCGAGAAGCGCATTTTTGCCCAACTGCGCCAGAGCGTGCTGGCTGCCGCGGGGCGAATCCGGCGCAGCTCCGCCGCCGTGGCGGAGGCTGACCTGCTGGCCTGCTTTGCGCATCTGGCCGCGGGACGACGCTATGCGCGCCCGCGCATCGACGAGCAGCCGGTGCTGGAGGCGGTGGCGGCGCGCCATCCGGTCATTGAGCAATGGCTGGAGGAGACACGCGAAGGCCGGTTCATTGCCAACGATCTGTATCTGAACGCGGGCAGCGATGGAACCGGAGCAGCCGGGCCCAGCCTGCTGCTGATTACCGGCCCCAACATGGGCGGCAAGAGCACTTATCTGCGCCAGGCCGCCATGCTGGCCCTGATGGCGCAGATGGGCAGCTTTGTGCCCGCCGAGAGCATGCGCTACGGGCTGGTGGACCGCATTTACACCCGCATCGGGGCCAGCGACAACGTGGCCCGCGGGCGATCGACTTTCATGGTGGAGATGACCGAGACGGCAACCATCCTGAATACGGCCACCAGCCGCTCGCTCATCCTGCTCGACGAGATGGGCCGCGGCACGGCCACCTATGACGGCCTCTCGCTGGCCTGGGCCACGGTTGAGTTTCTGCATGCCGAAACCGGAGCGCGGACGCTCTTTGCCACCCATTATCACGAGCTGACCCTGCTGGCGGAAAAACTGCCGCGGGTGCGCAATCTGCGCGTGGGCGTGAAAGAGACGCCCGCCGGAATTGTGTTTCTGCACCACATTGAGCCGGGCGCGGCCAGCAAGAGCTACGGCATTGAGGTAGCCAAACTGGCGGGGCTGCCGGCGGCGGTAATTGAGCGGGCGCGGCGCGTGCTCCGTCAGCATGAAAAGCAGGAGCGCTCCGCGGCGGCCGGCGTGCAGGAGCAGCCCACGGCCGAGCCGATGCAACTCACCATTTTTACGCCGCTCTCGCAGCGCATCGTGGATCGCATCGAGGCCACCGATGTGAATTCGCTCACGCCGTTGCAGGCGTTAAATCTGCTGGAAGAGTTGCAGCAGGAACTGAAGAAGAGCTAGAGGTTCAAGAACGTGACCATGAATCTGCGGCATGCGGCGGGCGAGTTGCTAGTGGTGGGGCTGGCGGGTACGGACCTCTCCGGACTGGAGCGGGCATGGCTCAAGCTGGTGCGGCCCGGCGGCGTGATCCTGTTCAAGCGCAACATCGCCGATGTTGCGCAGACCCGCACGCTGCTGCATCAGGCGGGCAGCGTATGCGCGCCATGCGCGGTGCGCTGCGTGGATGTGGAAGGCGGCACGGTGAACCGGCTGCGCGACGCGCTGGCGCCGCTGCCCTCGGCCCAGGCGGTGGGCGCGGCCATGCGCAGGCTGCGACGGCCCGCGCTGCCGCGCCAATTCGGCAGCCTGATTGCGCGGGCGGTGAAGGCCTTCGGCTTCAACACCACGCTGGCTCCGGTCGTCGATCTGGCGCTGGCTGAAGCGGCCGAGGTGCTGGGGTCGCGGCCGCCCGGAGCCGGGCCGGCCGAGGTGATCGCCTTCGCGTGCGCGTTTCTGGCCGGGCTTGCCGCAGAGGGCGTGGTGGGATGCGGCAAGCACTTTCCGGGGCTGGGCGGCGCCACCGGCGACACCCATTTTGTTACGCCGGAGATTGGCCGCAACTGGCAGCAGATATGGAACCAGGACTTGGCACCATATCGTGAGCTGCACCGCGCCATGCCCATGGTGATGACCAATCACGCGGCCTATCCGGCGACCGCGGGCAAAAACCGGCCGGCCAGCGCGTCGGCGTTCTGGATCACGCGTGTGCTGCGTGAGCGCATCGGCTATCGCGGCATTGTTCTTTCAGACGATCTGGAGATGGGCGGCATTCTCAAATTCATGCCTGTCGAGGAAGCCGCCGTTGCCGCGATTCGCGCCGGCAGCGACCTGATTGAAATCTGCCACAGTGCGGAGCTGATCGTGCGCAGCTATGAGGCTCTGCTGGCTCAGGCCGAGCGTTCGCCGGCCTTCCGCAGGCTTTTAGTGGAGCGGGCGCAAAGCACGGCGCGCAAGCGGGCGCGGCTTTATGGAAAGTCCGCGGCGCGCGCGCTCACCGCCACGCAGTTCGAGTCGCTGCGCGCGCAGATACTCCGCTTCCGCGACCTGATCGCGGCCAGCGAGGCGGATGCCATCGCCCCTCGCGCCACATCGCCGGCGGAGGCGTCATGAGCGCGCGCGCAATGACCGTGGCCGGTGTCATGAGCGGCACCTCGGCCGACGGCATCGATGTGGCAGTGGTGCGCATCGCCGCCGGCAGGCTGCGTCCCAGCCTGACGCTGATGGCGCATGAGGGATTTCGCTACCCGGCCCCGCTGCGGCGCGTGGTGCTGGCGGCCATGAACGCCGCGTCCACATCCACGGCGGAACTGGCGCGGCTCAACTGGCGGTTGGGGCTGGCCTATGCCGATGCGGTGGAAACCACGGCGAAGCGGCACAAGGTAAAGCTCGACCTGATTGGCTGCCACGGACAGACTCTGTATCACCAGCCGCGCGCCCAGTCGTATGCGGGCCGCGGCTTTGCCTGCACCTGGCAGGCGGGCGAGGCGCAGGCGATTGCGGCGCGGATGCGCGTGCCAGTGGTTTCAAACTTCAGGCCCGCGGACATGTTTGCCGGCGGACAGGGCGCGCCGCTGGTGCCGCTGCTCGACTACGCGCTGTTTGCCCATGCCCGGCGCGGACGAGTGCTGCAGAATATCGGAGGCATTGCGAACCTGACCGCGATTCCAGCCGCGGCGCCTTCCGAAGCGATTGTGGCCTTCGATACCGGACCGGGCAACATGGTGATCGACTGGCTGACGCAAGAGCTGTTCGGCAAATCGTATGACCGCAATGGAGCGCTGGCCGCGCGCGGCACCGTGCTTGAGCCGGTGCTGCGGGCGGCGCTGGCGCATCGCTACTTCCGCCGCCAGCCGCCACGCACCGCCGGACGCGAACAGTTTGGGCGCGAGTATGCGGCCGAGTTTCTTGCAGCCTGCCGCCAGCACAGCGCCCGCGGTGAAGACGCGGTGGCCACGGCCACGGCGCTTACTGCCGAGTCGATTGCGCGGAGCTATGACAGCTTTGTGCGGGCGCGTATGAGCAGGCGCGCAGTGGACTACATCGTCTCCGGCGGCGGCGCGCGCAACCGCACGCTCATGGCGATGCTGCGCTCCCGGCTGCAGCCGATGGGCTGTACGGTCGAAACCAGCGAAGAGTTCGGACTGCCGGCCGCCGCCAAGGAAGCCGCAGCCTTTGCGCTGCTGGCGTGGCATACGTGGCATCGCATGCCGGGCAACGTGCCGGCGGCCACCGGAGCGGCGCGCCCGGCGGTGCTGGGACAGGTGACGTATGGGTAGCGCGCCGGACTGTCCTACGTGCAGGCTTCCGCTCACACTAACGTTGCTGCCCATGCTCGCGCTGTGCCTTCTGCTGGCCGGTTGCGGCTCGCGGCATCGAGACCCCGGAACGGTGGTCTTTCTGCTTCAAAGCAGTCCCACGAATCTCGATCCGCGCGTGGGCACAGATGAGTTTTCCGAGCACATCGACGAGCTTTTATTCGATGGGCTGGTCGCCCTGGATGCGAGCTTTCACTTCAAGCCGGCGCTGGCCGCCAGTTGGGAACAGCCTGATGCGCGCACCCTTGTCTTTCATCTGCGCGACGGGGTGAAGTTTTCCGACGGCCGCCCGCTGACGGCGCGCGATGTGGTGTGGACGATCGAGTCGATGCGCAATGGCGCGGTCATTTCGCCCAAGGCCGCGTCGTATGCCTCGGTGCAGTCGGTCGAGGCGCCGAATGCGCGCACCGTGATCTTTCATCTCAAGCATCCTGACAATTTTCTGCTCAACAATCTTTCCACCGGGGCCTTCGGCGTGGTGCCGTACGGCAGCGGCCGCGACTACTGGCGCAATCCGGTGGGCACCGGGCCGTTTCGATTTGTGAGCCAGCGCATCGACCAGGACGTGGTGATCGAGCGCAATCCGCTGAGCTGGTCGGTGCGGCCCAGCATCGCGCGCGTTCGCTTTGCCGTGGTTCCCGATGCCATCACCATGTCGCTCGAGCTTGAAAAAGGATCGGCCGACGTGGAGGTCAATTCCGTGCCCATGGACGCGCTGCCGGCGCTGGCCCGGCGTCCGAATCTTGAAGTGGCCGATGGACCGGGAACCAAGGTGCAGTATCTGGCTTTCAACATGCGCGACCCGATTCTGAGCGATGTGCGCGTGCGCCAGGCGATTGCGTTTTCCATCGACCGGGCGCTGATTATCCGCACGCTGCTTGACGGTCACGCCACAGCTGCACAAAGCCTGCTGCCCGCCAGCCACTGGGCGTGGAATGGCGATGGCCCGCGCTACCACTACGATCCGGCGCGCGCTGAACAACTACTGGACGCGGCTGGATATCGGCCCGGCGCGAATGGCATCCGGTTTCACCTGGCCATGAAGACCAGCACCGACGACGACACGCGCCTGCTGGCCGCGGTGTTGCAGCAGGAACTGGCGCAAGTGGGCATTGCCCTGGATCTTGAAAGCGCCGAGTTCGCCACTTTCTATTCCGACGTAACGCGCGGAGCTTTCCAGATGTATTCGCTGCGCTGGGTGGGTATTCGCGGGCCCGACATTTACAGCTACGCATTTTCAAGCGCCGAGCTTCCGCCCAACGGCGCTAATCGCGGCCACTATGTGAATGCGCGGCTCGACTCGCTGCTTGACGAAGCAGCCGCCAGCAGCGATACCGGTCGCCGTCGAGCCGACTATGCGCAGGTGCAGCAGATTCTGGCCCGCGATCTGCCGGCCTTCAACTTGTGGTATGTCGACACCGTGATCGTTCACAACCGCCGGTTAACGGATGTGATTCCCTACCCCACCGGAAATTACACATTTTTAGAAACGGCGCAACTGCGGCCTTAGAAACTTTCCTCTAAGTTGCTGTCTCCATTCCGATTATCCCGCCCATCGGAAATTTCCCACAGCTCCGGCATTGCGCATGGCGAATGATTCAACCTTTTGCCGCACTATCTCGTCTACCGAAGTAGTAGGCAGGATTTCAAGGCGGGGACGATTCTTATTCCGCGCCCCGGAGAAAAGGATTTATGACGAGAGCAAGGACTGCTGCGGCGCTTCTGAAGATGGCCATGGGAATGGCCCTGGTGCTGCTTCTCGCCACTTCGTTTGCACAGGCGCAGGCCGCGTCGCGGATTCTGGGCACCATCACGGCGCTTAACGGCGACACCGTCACCGTCAAGCCGGCACAGGGCGACGCCCGCCAGGTCGAGGTGCCTTCCACCGCGCAGCTCAAGCGCATCGAGCCGGGCCAGACCAACCTGAGCACCGCCGTCGATATGAAGTTCGATGAACTGGCTGTGGGCGACCGGGTTCTGGTCAACCTCGATCCCAATTCCACCGGTTCGGTTCCGCAGGCGGTGCGGGTCATCGCCATTAAAGGGGCAGATGTTGCCAAGCGCCAGCAGGAAGAAACCGAGGCCTGGCAGCACGGCCTGGGCGGGCTGGTCAAGAGCGTGGATGCTTCAAGCGGTGTGATTGTGCTGACGTCTGGAGCCGGTCCCACCTTGAAAGTGATTACCGTACACACCACGCCGAAGACCACATTGAAGCGCTACGCGCCGGCCTCGGTGAGCTTTACCGATGCCACGGCCGCGCCCATCACCGCCATTCAGGCGGGCGACCAGTTGCGGGCGCGTGGAGAAAAGAATGCCGATGGAACCGAGATCACCGCGGATGCAGTGGTTTCCGGAGGCTTTCGCAATATCTCCGGCACAGTTTTGTCGATTGACGCTGCCAAGTCGACCATCGTAGTCAAAGATCTGGTCACCAAGAAGCCGGTAACCGTGCAGATTCCGCCCACGGTACAGATGCGCAAGCTGCCGGATCGCATGGCGCAGATGCTGGCCACCCGGTTGAAGGGCGCGGCCGCGGGCAACGGTCGCAGCCAGGGTCGCGCCGAGGCCGAAAACGCCACCGGCTCGGGCCATGAAGCAGGCGCGCAGCGCGGCGGCGACCTGCAGCAGTTTCTGAATCGCGCGCCGGCGATTCAACTTTCCGACTTGCAAAAAGGCGAAGCGGTGATGCTGGTTTCAACGCAGGGCGCTTCGGATGTAACGGCGATTACGCTGCTGGCGGGTGTTGAGCCGCTGCTCGAGGCCCCGGCCAGCCAGGACCTGCTTTCGAACTGGAGCATGAGTTCGAGTGCGCCTGAAGAAGCCACGCAATAAGCGCACACAATAAGCGCACAACAGAATTCGAACTCGGAAGAATAGAGGGACACGTGTATCCACGATTCCATTGCGTTATCCATCTCGTCGTTGCCATGGTGATTAGCTTCGCGGTTTCCATGTCCGCATGGAGCCAGGCGGCAATGCCTGCGGCCGGCGCCACCGCAACGCTGCGCGGACACATCACCGACCCCACCGGCGCGCTGATTCCAGGCTCGCAGGTGAGCGTAACCACCGCTGCCGGCGTAGCAGCCGGCAGCGCCACCGCCGATGCGGCCGGCGGCTACCAGGTGCGCGGACTGGCTCCGGGCAGCTACGTGATCCAGGCCTCGTATGCGGGCTTTGCGCCCTTTGTCTCTTCTCCCATTGCGCTCACCGCGGGGCAGACCAAGAACGTCGACATCAAGATGGCGGTCGAGGCTGCGCAGCAGCAGGTTGTGGTGAGCGACGAAGGCGCGCCACAGGTGAGCGTGGAGGCTGGCGAGAATTCCAACTCGATCGTGCTCAAGGGCAAGGATCTGGATGCGCTGTCGGACGATCCCGATGAGCTTTCGAACGAACTGACCGCGCTGGCCGGACCCTCGGCCGGACCCAACGGCGGCCAGATTTATATTGACGGCTTCACCGGCGGACAACTGCCGCCCAAGTCCGCAATCCGCGAGATCCGCATCAACCAGAATCCGTTTTCGGCCGAGTTCGACCGGTTGGGCTATGGGCGCATCGAGATTCTCACCAAGCCCGGAACCGACAAGCTGCATGGCCGCTTCTTCGCCATGGGCAACGACAATGCCTTCAACACCGGCAACCCGTTCAGCACCACCTTTCCTTCGTATCACAGCATCATGGCCAACGGAACATTGAGCGGATCGCTGTCCAAATCGGCGTCGTTCTTCTTCAGTGTGGAGCAGCGCAACAATCAGGATGCGAGCATTTATACGGCCAACACCGCGGTGTTCGATGCAACTAAAAACATGTACGTTCAGGGAACCATCAACGGCGGATTATTTGCGCCGGCGACCCACACCAACATCTCGCCGCGGGTGGACCTTCAACTTGGGCAGAAGAACACGCTCACGCTGCGCTACCAGTTTTTCCGCAATAATGCGAGCGGATCCATCGGCCACACCTCGCTGCCGTCGCAGAACTCGACCTCCAACACCATCGAGCACACGATCCAGGTGAGCGATTCGCAGATCATCAACGACCGCATTGTCAACGAGACGCGCATCGAATACCGGCGCCAGATTACTTCAGACAAGCCCGTCAGCACTGACCCCACCTATGGCGTGAGTAACAATTTCTCCGCCGGCGGAAGCGGCGGCCAGGCCTCCACCGGGCATGGCGACCACATCGAGCTGCAGAACATTACCACCATGACGGCGGGCCGGCACGCCATCAAGTTCGGCACCTGGCTGCGCGACAATCGCCAGGCCACTTCCACCGATTCGAATTACAACGGCAGCTTCAGCTTCCCCACCGTGCAGGCCTATATCGACACGCTCAACGGGGTGGGATTCGAGGCGAACAAGCTCACCTACACCAGCGGCCCGGAGTCGTTCAAAGGCAACCTGTTCGATGGCGCGCTGTTCTTTCAGGACGACTGGAAATTCAATCCGTTTCTGACGCTCTCCGGCGGCCTGCGCTGGGAAAGCCAGAACCACACCGCCGATCACAGCGACTGGAGCCCACGCGTGGCCTTTGCCTACGCGCTCGACGGACACAAGACCCACAAGACCAAGACCGTGCTGCGCGGAGGCTACGGATTCTTCTATGACCGCTTCCAGATTGCGGACCTGATGAATCTGGAACAGTACAACGGCACGGCGAACTCACAAAAGCAGGCCGTCATCACCAACCCCACCTGCTTTACCGCCACCGCGCAGCCTGATCCAGCGGCTTATTTTTCTGCCAACTGCGGAAGCGGCGGATCGGTTGTGTCGCAGGTGGACGCGATTTCCAAAAGCTATCGCGCACCGTACACGGAGCAACTGGGCATAAGCCTCGAACGGCAGTTGAACCGCTATGCGACGCTTACCTTCACATATCTGCGCTCCTACGGCCTGCATCAACTGGTGGTGCGCGACTCCAACGCCTATGAGCCTGGAACGTATCAGTTCGGCAGCACCACACTGACTGGCACGCGCCCCAACCCCTCGCTCGGCATTGTGGATCAGTACTTTCCCGAGGCCATCTTCAAGCAGAACCAGATCATCCTGAACCTGCGGGCGCAACTGTCCCAGCGGTTCAGCATGATGGGCTTTTACAACTGGACCAACGCAAACTCCAACGGCGGCGACGGCTCCAACCCATCGAACTCGTACAACCTGAACCAGGACTACGGCCGCGCCAGTTTCGTGCATCCGCAGATGGTGTTCCTGATGGGCAATTACACAGGCCCCTGGGGCATCACCTTCAATCCGTTCCTGGTGGCGGAGGCCGGCAAGCCGTTTGACGTGACTACCACCAACGACCTCACGGGCGACAACTTCTTCAACAACCGCCCGGCGTATGCCGATTCCTCCGACTGTACAGCCGATCCCAACGCGACTACTCCTTCGCAGTATGTGCAGTCGTCGATCGGCTGCCTGAACACCATCCCCGGCGCCGGTGACTCGCTTGTGCCGCCCGGCCGGCTCTACGAGTCCGCCAGCGTTGCCGTGAATCTTCGCGTCAGCAGGGCGTGGGGAATCGGACCGAAGGTTGAGTCGAGCGGCGGTCCGCCGCAGCATGGCGGAGGTGGACCTCCGGGAGGCGGCGGCGGCCATGGTGGAGGCCACGGCGGAGGCTTCGGCGGACCGTTTGGCGGCGGCGGAGGCGGCATGCGCGGCGGAACCTCGAATACCGGACGCAAGTACTCGCTCACCTTCAGCGCGCAGGCGTTGAACCTGTTCAACGACATCAACTATGGCACGCCCTCGGGCACAATTACTCCCTCACTCGACCAGACCACCGGCATTACCAGTGCAGGCAGCCGCTTTAATGTAGCCAACCATCTGGCCAGCGGCTTGTTCGCTTCACCGTCGGGTTCGGCGGCGCGCCGCATCTACTTCCAGTCGGTGTTTACTTTCTGACGTTCCACTGCAACAGAAATGCCAAGAGCCGGAGACATTTGTCTCCGGCTCTTGGCATGAATGGGTGCGACGGGCTCGCGCGGATGCGCGGCCACATGGCCGGGAGCAGGGTCAGGCTCCGCTGTCCGGCGTGAATTTACGAACCAGCAACGTGTCCACCGCATACAAGCCGGGGCCGAGGATGAGGATGAGCAATGCGGCGAACCAATAGGTGTAGGGCGTTGCGCCGTAAAAGTCGCTGGGGTTTGAGAAGATGTGGAAGAAGTTGGTGCGGTCGTCGGGCACGCTCAGATACGCCATGGTCATGTTGACGAACAGAATCAGTGAGACCAGCCGCGAGCCAATGCCGCAAAAGAACAGAACGCCGCCGATCAGTTCCACCGAGCCGCACATCAACGCCGTAGCGCCCGGCGCAGGCAGGTTGAGCGAGGCAAAGAACTGGGTCACGCGGCTGAGATGGGTGAGCTTGCCCCATCCGTCCTGCGCAAATTGAAAGCCCCAGTAGAGGCGGATGGCGAGCAGCAGCGGGCTCTGAAGATGATTGAAGAGGCCGAAGATTCTGCGGTAAGTGCGTACGAGATTTGTGGCTGCGGACATCGTTCTTCCCTGCCTGTTTGTGGAGTGCTTTTCGTGGAATGCTTTTCAATGATAAGGCGCCTGGGTTGAGTCAGGCATGAGTTGCAGCGAGATGGGTTAAGCCGAAGCGGCGGCTGCCGGAGCGCAGATCCAGCCAAGCTGGGCCCAGGTGTTGAACCAGGTCTGCACGCGAGCCGCGCGGCGGGTTTCCGGAATGCGTGAATCGGCAAAGCCGGCTCCAAGAGCTTCGGCCAGTGTCATGCCGTTGCCCATTGCGCTCAGCGTCAGGAACTCCTCGCCCTCCAGACGGCGATAGTAGATGGACAGATCGACGCGGTGGACAGCGAGCCAGATAGGCCGGCGGCGCAGGTTGTGCAGCTTTACCGGAGCCTCGCCCGAGCCTTCCTCATCGTGCTCAAAGCCGGCTTCGCTGACCTGGCGCTTCTCGCCCTTGTGCAGGGACAGAACCAGGTTGTCGACCGGATAGCTGAGCGCCATCAGCCGCAGGTGCGGTTGCAGGCCAAGCTGCGAATCGGCCCCGAGCGCGGCGATCCCGGGCAGGGCGAGCGGGGTGCAATCGGCCGCGTCGAAAGCCTCGATGAACGCCCATTCGATGCGCGCCAGATCCACGGCCAGCGCATGACGCCGGCCGCAGAACTCGGGATGTGCCTGCAGCCAGCCCACCAGGCTGGAGCCGAGGTTGCGCAGCGTGAAGGAACGGCTGGGGTGCTCGGTCAGATAGGCGATGGAAAGGGCTTCGAAACGGGCGCTCCCAACGACGGAGCGCAGCGCGGGAAAATCCTCCGCCAGCGCGCCTAGAATGCGAAACCAATATTGGCGATTGTAGATTTCGAGCCGCTCGAAGGGATTGAGACGGGTGTTGGGCGCAATGAATGAAGCGGCAACCTCTTCCATGGAGCGGCCGTCGGCGGTGAGCTCGCGCATGTTTTCATCCGCGGTGAGCGGCTGCATAACCGCGGAGGCCATGGCGCGCTGAATGGCTTCAAGATTTTGGATGGCTTCGAGATTCATGACGAGGCCTCGACCAGATCCTGGGTGTGGCTGTGCAGATAGCGGTTGGCCTTGAGGGCTTCGGCGTGAACCTCGTCGAAGCTGGGAATGTGATCATCCCACTCGAGCAGCGTGGGCGTTGGCCCGCAGCGCTCGACGGCCCGCGCGTAGAGGTCCCACACCGGATCGATCACCGGATGATCGTGGGTGTCGAGAATGTATTTCTCGTAACGCGAGTGGCCGGCAATGTGAATCTGAGCCACGCGATGCGGGGAGATGGCATTGACATAATCGTGCGGGTCAAACTCGTGGTTCATGGCCGAAACGTAAATGTTGTTCACATCGAGCAGCATGCCGCAGTCGGCGCGCTCCACTACCTCGTTCAGAAACTCCCACTCCGTCATCTCCGAGGCGGTGAAAGCCGCATAGGAGCTGACGTTCTCTACCGCAACCGGAATTTCAAGGTAATCCTGCACCATGCGGACGCGCTCCACGGTGCGATCCACCGCTTCCCACGTGTAAGGCAGAGGAAGCAGATCGTGGGTATAGGTTCCGTCCACCGAGCCCCAGCACAGATGGTCGCTGAGCCATGGCGTCTTGGTGCGGCGAACCAGTTGCTTCAGGCGGCGCAGGTGTTCGGGATCGGGTGCCGTGACGGAGCCAAAGTACATCGATACGCCGTGCTGCACCACGCGATACTGATCGAGAATGCGGTCCAGCATGGCCAGCGGACGGCCGGCATCGATCATGTAATTTTCAGAGATGATTTCAAACCAGTCGACCACCGGCTTACGCGAAAAGATGTGGTCGTAGTGCGGAATGCGCAGTCCAATTCCGACCCCGTGGTCCTGATACGCATTGAAGCGATTGCCTGGCATAAGTGGGCGATGAGAGCGCAAAACTCTTTGTGGCCGACGGCTGATTTTTCGTGACGGCCGGTGATCCCTGAAATGAAAAGGGATCGACGGAGACTATGACGATGCATGCCTCGCGCCGATCCCCGAGTGGTTTAGGCGAAGAAGGCCTTGGGCATCTTGGAGCCGTCGGTTGCGCAGCCGCCCTTGCCCTTGCAGCTGTTCTTGCCCTTGCAGCCGTTGTCGCTGGACTTGCAGCCGCCCTGTCCCTTGCAATCGTTCTTGCCTTTACAGGAGTGCTTGTCGGCGGCGGCGTTGACGCCCGAGTAGCGGAGCCCGGCCGTGACCACCCTGGCCGAGCTGCCCTGGGTCGGACTCTGGGCATGAGCGGCGATCGTGGTTCCACCGGCAAGACCGGCGAGAGCAGCGGTGAGAAGCATTGCATTGAGCTGATTCTTCATGATTCTTGGACCTCGCTGGGGTTGGGCGGAGTGCATCCGCTGGTTGTGGTATGGAGGAAGGTTGTGCAACCCATCCTTCGCTGCAATCTGGTACGCACCTTGGAGTGGCGCGTTGCCAGAAAGGTTACAGGGAAATCAGGTAACAGGCCACATATTCTTTGCGGCCCCAATCACTGGGAGAAGTACGCAGCGATTGCGAAATTGGATTGGCCCTCTGTCCCTCGCTGCGCTAACCTGATTCTGACCGTGTTGGATGCAGATGCCACCGGCCGGGTCGGGAGGCCGTGTGGAGAATTCTAAACGAATGAGTGCGGTTTCTGCTGCGGCTGTGGGGATGGCTCTGCTGCAAAGCCTGTGTACCGCGGTGCTCACCATCAACGGCATTCGCGTCGGCATCGGGCTGGCGGCACTGGCCGCGGGCAGCATCTGGGCTCCCATCCGCGCCTTTCACCGCGACTCAATCCGGATTCCCATGCTGACGATTGCGGTGGCGGGAGCACTGCTGAACCTGGCCGTTCTGGCCTGGATCCGCCATCTCCGGGCGCGGCCCGAGGCGCAGTGGCGGCGCAGCCCGATCGGCAAAAAGCAGCTCCGCTCCGAACGCCTGCAGATTGCCATGGCCGTGCTTACGCTGGCACTGGTGGGCGCAGAAACCTGGGGGCATGCGGTTCTGCACCGGCACAGCAAGCCGGCTCCGGTGCCGGCCATGATCGTCCAGTCGCCGCTTTAAGCCACGATCTTCATGCATGCAGCAATTCATGCGGCAGACTTCCCTTCTCCGGTAGTCAATTGCACGCAAAGGACTGGCCGGAAAGGAGCTTATCTTCAGTGGACGGACGCGGTTTATAATCCTTTCACTCTGCGCGCGGCCTTTCGCTCGACCCAACTTTGCTCTTCAACCGGGCGGTGAGCACAATGTCCTCTATGTCGACATCCACCCTGTCCATACGCCGGGCATCTCGGCTAAGCGCACGCTGCCTGCTGTGGGCCGGGCTGGCTTGCGCAGCCGGGTTGGCAAACGCCGCTGCAGGTCCGGCTCCAATCCAGATTGCACAGACCGGCTCCACCGCGCAGTCGCCGGTCGTGGTCGACGGGAAGGCCATTTTTTCCGTGCAGGGGGCACTCTCTTTTCCGCCCGCGGCCAGGGCGGCGGCTATCGCCAGCCGCATTGAAGACCTGTCGAAGGACATCACCGTCGAGCAAAAGCCGCTCACCGTTTCAGACGCCGAGGGAACCTCCGACATCGCGGCGGGTGACCTGGTGGTGATGAGCGTCACCGACCGTGACGCGCAGGCGGCCGGCATGACGCGCCAGCAACTGGCCAGTTCCCTGGCCGAACGCATTACCGCCGCACTGCGCAAAAAGCGCAACATTTACAGCGTAAAGAGCCTGATTCTGGGCGGCGTCTATGCCCTGCTGACCACCATCGCGCTGTTTCTGCTGCTGCGCCTGGTGGGCATCGTCTTCCGGCACCTGTATCGCAAGCTCGACTCCTGGCGTGGAACGGTCATTCCCTCGCTGCGCATCCAGCGATTTGAGCTGTTGCCCGCTGACCGCATCACCGACTTCGCGATTGAAGTGGCACGGCTGCTCCGTTTCGCGGTGGTGCTGGTGCTGCTTTATTCTTACGCATCGCTGGTGCTCGGGTTCTTTCCGTGGACGCGCGGCTACGCTCAGGTGCTACTGGAATATGTGGTCTCGCCGCTGCGCCTGGTGGGCAGCTCGGTTGCGGCCTACATGCCCAACGTCTTCTTCATCGCCGTCATCCTGCTGTTGGCGTTTTATGTAATGAAGTTCGTGCGCGTCATCTTTGCCGAGATCGGCAAAGGAACCATCACGCTGCCCGATTTTTATCCGGAATGGGCCGAGCCTACCTACAAGATGGTCCGCGTGCTTATTCTTGCGCTCACCGCGGTAATCGTCTTTCCTTATCTGCCCTGGGCCAAGTCGCCGGCCTTCCGCGGCATTTCCATCTTTTTGGGCGTGCTGCTTTCGCTTGGCTCCACGTCGGCGGTGGCCAACATCGTCGCCGGAGTCATTCTCACGTATATGCGCGCCTTCAAGATCGGCGACCGCGTGCAGATTGCCGACACCACCGGCGACGTAATGGAGAAAACATTGCTGGTGACGCGCGTGCGCACCATCAAGAATGTCGAGGTAACCATCGCCAACGCCATGGTGCTGAGCAGTCACATCATCAACTTCAGCGCATCGGCGCAGCAGCAGGGGCTCATTCTCCACACCTCGGTCACCATCGGATACGATGCGCCCTGGAGAACCGTCCACGGACTGCTGATTGAGGCCGCGCTTGACTGCGAGAACATTTCGCAGAATCCTCGGCCATTTGTTCTACAAACGGCGCTGGACGACTTTTACGTCCACTATGAGATCAACGCATATACCAGCGAGCCCAACCTGATGGCTAATACCTACTCCAATCTGCATCAGAAGATTCAGGACAAGTTCAACGAGGCGGGCGTGGAGATCATGTCGTCTCACTACGCCAATGTGCGCGACGGCAACAAGACCACCGTTCCCGATCAGTATCTGCCCAAGGATTACAACACGCCATCGTTCCGCGTGGGGACCAGCGGACTCATCGACGGACTCATCGACCGCCTTAAACCTTCGCCGCGGCCGGACCAGCCGGAGAAGTGAGCCTGTCGCGTGGTTGAAGAGCGCATGCCCGCGCGGCAGCAGACGGGTTTTACAAATGAATCCAGCCGCGCAGAATCAGCGCCAGCGAGCCTGCGCCAACCACAATCCATAACAGCACTCCCTGCAGCAGCGGGCGCACGCCCACTTCGCGAACGGTCCGGGCCGACAGACCGGTGCCGATGAGGTAGAGCGTTACGGTAAGGCCCAGAATGCCCAGATGCTTGAGGGTTGCGTACTCCGGCCGGAACAAGGCGATGTAAGTATTGACCACCGCGGCCAGGCAGAAAAACAGAATGAACCACGGCCACTGAATGCGCGTTTTGCTTTTGCGGATCGCTGCCGTGCCCACGGAGAGCGGGACGATCCACAACGCGCGGGCCAGCTTGACGGTTGTGCCCACGGCCAGCGCCAGCATGCCGTACTTTGCCGTGGCTCCAACCACCGAGCTCGTATCGTGAATGGCCAGCGCGGCCCACAGGCCGAACTGCGACTGGGACATGTGCAGCATGGCGCCGATGATGGGAAAGATGAGCAGCGCCACCGAATTGAGAATGAAGATGGTGCCCAGCGATACGGCAATCTCCTCTTCGCCGGCGTTGGTGATGGGCGAAATGGCGGCGATTGCGCTGCCGCCGCAGATGGCCGTGCCGGCCGAGATGAGAAACGAAGTTCCCTTCTGCACGCGCAACGCTTTGCCCAGCGCCCAGCCGAGCAGCATGGCGAAAGTGATGCTGGCCGCCGTGTATAGAAAGCCGGAACGGCCCACGCGAATCACCTGGTGCAGGTCCATGCCAAAGCCCAGGCCCACCACCGAGATCTGCAGCAGCAGCCTGGACAGGCGGCGGGACTCAACATGGAATGGGTGCGCGAACGAGAAACCGTAGACGATGCCGCCCGCCAGCGCAACCGGGGGCGATACCAGGCCGCTGGCCGCGAGAATCAGTCCGATAAAGAAAATATTCTTCGACACGTCCACAGTGTCGAGCGTTTTTGAGGCTTAGTCCAAGCAGAAGGAATCATGACGCATTAGTTTCCCTTATCGGCTCGGCGCCGCGCGGACTGCGTGGCCTGCGCAGGCATGCGGGAAGCGAGAAAACGGTAGAACTGCTGCGCCGGACCCTGCGGCTCCGATCCCTTCAGCGTGGCGACCAGAAAGTCGCGGCGAATGCTCAGCCCTTCAATCCGCACGATTTTGAAACTGCGCCCCAGGCGAGCGTCTTTCGCCATCGCCCAGTGGGAGATAAAGCCGGCGCCGAAGCCGGCTTCAACCGCGGACTTGATGGCCTCGGTTGAATCCAGCTCCATCACGATGCGCAGATCCCTGCGCTTGATGCCGCAGCGGTCCAGCGCCATCTCCACAATGCGGCGCGTACCCGATCCGCGCTCGCGCATCAGGAAAGCAACCGCGCTCATCTCCGCCAGCGGAACGGCGCCGCGCTCGGCCCATTCGTGCGCGGCCGGAACCACCAGCACCAGCTCGTCTTCAAGAAAGCGCGCCGTGCTCACGTCGCGGCTGCGCGGCGGTCCTTCGATCAGCCCCAGCACGATCTTTTGCTCCACCAGAGCGTCGACAATCTTTTCCGTGTTGCCGCTGATCAGTGTGGGCAGCACGCGCGGATGCGCCGAGCAAAACTCGCTGAGCAGCCGCGGCAGAACATATTGCGCAATGGTTGTGGACGCGCCCAGGTTCAGCGCTCCGGCATGATCTCCGCTGAGAGCCGCGATCTTGTGTTCCGCCTGCATCAGCAGATCGCTCGAACGCCGCACATGGTCGAGAAGAATCCTGCCGGCCGGCGTCAGCATGGCCTGCGCGCCGGAACGGTCGAAAAGTTGCACGCCAAGCTCTTCTTCAAGCGCTTTGATCTGCAGGCTTACGGCAGGCTGCGTGAGATACAGCTCTTCGGCAGCCTTGCGGAAGCTGAGCCTGTCCGCAACGGCGCGAAAGACGACCAGGCGAAAATTATCCAGGCGGGCCACACCCTCATTAAATCATTCCCTCCGCACCGCAATAAAAATCGATTCAGAGCTTCATCAGCGAACCGCGTCGCGCGGCGGCGTGGCGCCCAGCACCACCAGGTCCACGCGCCGGTTCATCCTGCGCCCTTCGGCGGTGGAGTCGTCCGCGATGGGACGAAACTGCCCATAGCCGGCCACGGAAACCTTCTTCGGATTGTATCCGGCATGGTTCACCAGAATCATGACCACGGTCATGGCGCGCGCCGTCGAAAGCTCCCAGTTGGAGCGGAACTGCGCATTGTGTATGGGCTGATTGTCGGAGTGGCCTTCCACGCGCAGCTCCAGCCCGTGTTGTGAAAGAATGCGCGCAATGCGCTCGATCTTTTCCGCCGCGCCGGGAAGCAGATCGGCGTGGCCGCTGTTGAAGAAGCCCAGCTCCTTGAGGCTGATCACGAAGCCTTCGGGCGTAAAGCTCATATCGATTTCGCGATTCTTCAGCTCGTTGCCCATCGCCTGCTGGAGTTGCTGGCGCAGCTCCCGCAGATCGGCCGAAGACAGCTCCGGCTTCGACCCGGATGTTTCATCGCTCTTGACGCCAGGCGGCTGAGCTTCGGGCGCCGGCAGCGGTGCGCCGGAGTACGCAATGGCGTCCTTCGCGTTGCCTCCCGGCCGCATTCCCAGAGCCTGAAAGCCGTTGTGTACCGCATTCGACACGCGAATGATGGTCTGCTTGTCGCGATAGGCCGAAGCAAACAGGACCACGAAAAGCGCAAACAGCAGCGTGATAAAGTCCGCATACGAAATCAGCCACCGATCGTGGCTCACCGTCTCTTCGGCGGCATATCGCCTTCGGCGTCTCATCGCGACTTCACCACAGTCGGCGCAGCGCCTCCGCCGGTTCCGGTGCGCAGCGGTACGGGCAGATAGCTGCCCAGTTGCAACTCCAACGCGCGCGGGTTCACCCCGTCCACAATCGCCAGCACCGCCTCCAGCGTCATCTCGCGGATCACCTGCCGCTCGCGCATCCTGATCTTGAGCTTGCCCGCCCAGGGAAGAAACAGCAGATTGGCCGCGCCCACACCATAAATCGTGGCCACAAAAGCAGTGGCAATGCCACGGCCCACCTGGTTAATGTCCTGCAGATGCTGCATCACCTGGATGAGCCCCAGCACCGCGCCCAGAATACCCATGGTCGGCGAATAGCCCGCGGCCGCCTCAAACACCTTGGGAATCCGGTCCATCTTTTCGCCGCTGTAATCCAGTTGCAGCTCCATCATGCGGCGCAGCTCTTCGGCGCTGGCCCCGTCAATGGCCAGCATCAGGCTCTCGCGCAGAAACGGATCCTGAATCCTGCCCAGTTCCGCATCGAGAGAAAGCAGGCCTTCCTTGCGTGCCTTGTAGGCATAGCGCAGCAGATTCTTCACCAGCGCATCCGGCTCCGGCTCAGAACCCCAGAACACATCCTTGAGACGCCGGAACGCCTGCCCGATCACTCCCAGCGGAAACTGCACCATCACCGCCCCCAGCGTGCCGCCAAAGACGATCAGTGCCGCCGTCGGTTGCAGCACCTGGACCAGCTTGCCACCCTCCAGAACCAGGCCAACGCCAATTCCGGTCAGTGCAATCAGAATGCCGGTAACCGTGCTTTTATCCACGCTCGCTCCACGAGGCCCGGATCAACAGGACAAAAACCGCATCCGGACGTTTGCGATCTTCGCCGGAACCGGTCGCCCGCTGAGGGCTTTCCGCATCCGCGCGCCCGATCTCGCGCACCAATCGAGCCTGAGTTTCATCGGCATCTACGCAAAAGATTTTCAGGCTGCAATCCATCGTGGCTCCCCTTAGGTAACGGCCGTTCTCGCGTCTCGACAGCGGAACGGCTCTAATCAATCTCTGAACAAGTCGGCGGCATGAAGGGCACAGGCTTCAGCCCGTACATCGAGCCCTACAAAAACAACTGTGACTTTAGCCCCGGCTTGAAGGGTACGGGCTTCAGCCCGTACATCAAGCACCAGAAGACAACCGGGGCTTTAGCGCCTGAGGAACTGCCGGCTGCCCAACAAGAACTTCTTCCGAGCTTCCATATACATTTCTAGAAATTCATTGAAAGCGTAGGAGCGCTGGCGGGCAGCGAAAGATTCAGCGCCGCCGAGTAAGCGCTCTGTTCGAGCATGTTCAAAGCCGAGCCCGAGGCATCGCTGCCACTGTTTGCGCCCTGCGTATTTTTGGCCTGATTCAACGACTGCTTCAGCGCGGTGTAGTCGGTCTGGGCCCCGCTCAGGTTACCGGACTTCAGATCGCTGCTCAGTTGCGAAATCTGCGCCGAGAGCGCGTTACCCTGGCCGGCCGGAGCAAGCTTCTGCTGCAGCGTGGACAGGAACGACTGCGCGCCCGCAATGTTGCCCGAATCCAGATCGGCTCCAGCGCCTTTGGCGCCCGATGCCCCATGGCCCGTAAGCCCGCCCAGCAACTGCGAGGCGGCGCCGGTGAACAGACTGGCCGGAAGACTGGGAATAAGCATGAAATCTCCTTCAAAAACGGCAATGCCGATACAACCGTGATGCCACCATAGATTGCACTTCATGCGCCATCCGCGGAGCGCCGCCCTGCGCAAGCCTATCCACTCGGAACAAACGGCTTGCGCGCCAACCCACGCCCCGCGCCGCCGCCCGCTAGGCAACTGTTGCCGGTCTGCCGCGCGGCCACGCGGCAGGATTTGCCCCATCCTCCGCGATTTTTCCCTCCCGCCCTGTAAACCGGTTGCCTATCTGCCGATGTAGGGCCATGCACCCCCAGGGCACCGGCAACTCCGAACCTATGGATGCAGAACCGCGTAAGGATTCCGGCGTCACTGCAACTCACCGGAAAGATGGCCTCACCCGCGCGAAGTCCTCGCCCGGGCGTCCGTTTGTCGAACGCCGCCGCCAGCTCAACATGGAGCATGTGTGGCATGAGGCGCTCGAATCTGTACATCGGCTTCTGGTCCGCTACGAAGAGACCAATCAGCTTCTCTGTGAAGCAGAAGAGAACTACCGCGGCCTTTTTGAAAGCGCTCTCATCGGCATCTTCCGCATCAGCCCGCAGGGCGAACCGCTGATCGTCAACCAGGCCATGGCCCGGCTCTGCGGCTACGAAAGCCCGGAGCGGATGCTGGCTGAAGTTGCACGGTTTGGCGAGCAGATGTTCGTTAACCCCGCCCAGTGGCACGAATTCATGCGCGCCCTTCGCTCCACCGGCTTGCAGTGCGGCCTTGAGGCCGAAACCAGCGTTCGCGACGGCGCCCGGAAATGGGTGCAGCTCAACGTCCGCGCGGTGCGCGAAAACGGCGGCATCCTCCACTACGAGGGCACCGCGGAAGACATCACCGACCGCAAGAAAGCCGAGGAGCGCATCCGGCAACTGGCCTACTTCGATCTCGTCACCGGCCTGCCCAACCGTCCGCTCTTTGAGCAGCGCCTCGGCGAAACTCTCTCCGCCGCTCGCTGGAAAAGTCAGGGCGTGGCCCTGCTTCTGCTTGAAGTGGACCGCTTCAAGATGATCAACGATTCGCTGGGCAAAACCATTGGCGACCGCCTCCTGCAGGAGATTGCCAGCCGTATCCGGGCCGTCGCCGGCAAAGAGGCCACCGTCGCCCGAATGGGCGGCGCCGAGTTTGCCATCCTTGCCCCCGGCGTAAAAGCTCCCAAAGAAGTGCAGCAGATCGCCCGCCAGGTCATCGCGGCCATCAGCTCCGAGTTCGCCTTCCTCGGCCATTCCTTCAACATCTCCTGCACCATGGGCGTCAGCATGTTTCCCGGCGACGGCCGCGACGCACACACCTTGCTGGAGCGCGCCGACGTGGCGCTTTACTGGGCCAAGGAACATGGGCACAACGAGTTCCAGTTCTTTTCCGCCGAAATCGACAAGCAGATTCGCCAGAAGCTGCGCCTTGAAAACGCGCTGCGCATGGCCCTTGAGCGCGACGAGCTGTATCTCGTCTACCAGGCCCAGGTAAACACCCGCACCGGCGGCGTCTCGGGCCTGGAGGCGCTGCTGCGCTGGAAGCATCCGGAGATGGGCCTCGTGCCCCCGTCGGACTTCATCGGCATCGCCGAAAGCAGCGGCCTTATTCTGCCCATCGGCGAATGGGTGCTGCGCACCGCCTGCACCCAGGCCCGGCGCTGGCAGGATGCCGGTCTGCCCGCTGTCCCCGTAGCCGTAAACGTCTCTGCCATCCAGTTTCGGCGTCCCGGCTTCTGCGACCTTATCCGCCGCGTGCTGAAAGAAACCGGCCTCGAAGGCAAATATCTCGAGCTGGAGCTGACCGAAGGTCTGCTCATGAGCAACGTCGACGTCATGTTCACCCTCATCCAGGAGCTGCGCGAGATGGACATCAAGCTCACCATCGACGACTTCGGCACCGGCTACTCCAGCCTCAGTTACCTGCGCCAGTTCAAGGTCAACCGCCTCAAGATCGACCGCTCCTTCGTCCGCGAAGTGCCGGAAAACTCCGACGACGCTGCCATCACCACGGCCATCATCAATATGGCCAAGGCTCTCAACCTCGACGTGCTGGCCGAGGGCGTCGAAAATATCCAGCAGCTCGACTTTCTGCGCGCCCAGAACTGTTTCGAGATTCAGGGCTTCTATTTCAGCCGGCCAGTGACCGTCGAACAGGTCGGCCAGCAGTTGCAGACCAGCTTTATTCAGTGAACGGTTTTCGTCAGACGCCGCCGTGGCCACCCTGCCGCTCAAAAAGCCAGGGCATATCAATAGCTAATGTATTTGTTGATAAAGAGCCTGTATTTAATTGATAAATATACTTTTGAAATCCTGGGAGATAGTTTGGCGCATTTTTTCGCGCCGAACTAAGTCGAGGGGAACCCGTGGTTCGGGACCTAAGTTTCAGCAACAACTCCGGACTCGACACGTGAGTCGGTATTGCAATGCTTGACTGAACTGAATCAACTAATTCGACATTTTTCACACGCGATCCGCCCTGAAAATCCACACCCGCTATGCCGATAGTGAGGTGAACACAACACCCAAACCGAAGACAGCCGCGAACCGCCGCACTGTCCTATCCGCTTCCGCGAAGGAGTTTTTGAGCAGATGTTTTCAATCATTGGCATTCTCGTTGTCTTCGGTGCTGTGCTGGGCGGCTTCCTCATGGAAAAGGGACCGCTGTCCGTCCTCATTCAGCCATCTGAGTTCCTCATCATCGCCGGCGCCTCCCTCGGCACCCTGCTGGTCGGCAACCCGATGTTCATCCTCAAGAAGATTGTCGGCTGCGTCCTGCTGGTGCTCAAGGGCTCCAAATACTCCCGCCAGCGCTACCTCGACGCGCTGAAGATGCTCTTCCAGATCTTCAACAAGGCACGCAAGGCCGGCCTAGTGGGCATCGAATCCGACATCGAAGAACCGGAAAAGAGCCCGCTGTTTTCCAAGTATCCCGACTTCCTGCACAATCACCACGCTCGCGACTTTGTCTGCGACACCATGCGCATGGCCATTACCGGCGGCGCCACGCCCTTCGATGTGGACCAGATGATGGAGCTGGACATGGAAGTCCACCACGCCTCGGCCACTCAGCCTGCCTCGGCGCTCTCCACCGTAGCCGACGCGCTGCCCGGCATGGGCATTGTGGCCGCCGTGCTCGGCGTCGTGGTTACCATGAGCGCGCTGGGCGGCCCTCCCGAGGAGATCGGCCATCATGTCGCGGCGGCCCTGGTCGGCACCTTCCTCGGCATTCTGCTCTGCTACGGCGTAGTCGGCCCGCTTTCGGCCAACATGACCAAGCTCATTGACGACGAGCACGCCTACTATCACGTGCTGCGCGTCGTCATGCTCTCGTTCCTCAAGGGTATGTCTCCCGCTCTGGCTGTCGAAGTGGGCCGCCGGGCGGTTCCCGAACACGTTCGCCCCTCTTTCAAGGAAGTGGAGCAAGCCTGCCGTCAGAAAGACGGCGCAACCGAAGCCGTCGCAGCCTGACGCGCACCTACGCACCCCGACGCACCCTGACGCACCCGGTAAAGGACAGACCCATGGAAGCCACTCCCATCATCATCATCAAGAAAAAAGGCGGACACGGCGGTCATCACGGCGGCGCGTGGAAGGTGGCCTACGCCGACTTTGTCACCGCCATGATGGCCCTGTTTATCGTGCTCTGGCTCATGAATGCCAGCAAGCAGGTGCAGGAGGCCGTGGGCGGCTACTTCAAAGACCCGCGCGGCAGCTCCAAGATGGTGGGCAGCAACAAAAACGGCAGCGACGCCTACGTGGCCCTCAGAAAACAGGACATGAAGAAGATCAAGGAGCAGTTGCTGCAGTCCATCCACCACCTTGACCCGCAGAACAAGCTCAAAAGCCAGATCGAGATCACCGTCACCGCCGAAGGTCTGCGCATCGAGCTGATGGAGTCGGCCAAGGGAACCTTCTTCGAGCTGGGCAGCGCCAAGCCCACTCCCGCCCTGCGTGACCTGCTGCAGGTTCTTTCCTTCAACCTGGGTCAACTGCCCAACAAGATATCCATCGAAGGGCACACCGACTCGATGATTTATTCCCAGACCAAGGGCTACGACAACTGGGATCTTTCCACCGATCGCGCCAATGAGGCCCGGCGCCTCATGGTTTCAGAGGGCGTGCACCTCGAGCAGATCGCCCAGGTACGCGGCTTTGCCGACACCCAGCCACGACTGAAAGAGAATCCACAGGACCCGTCCAATCGCCGCGTGACTTTAATCGTTCAATATCAGGTAGCCAAGGGGTCAGAGATCGCGCTGCCTAAAATTGTGACCAGCCAGAACGCCGACTCGGCCGCCAATCCCAAGCCTTCTGCTAGCGCACCAGTATCGGCCCGGCCTGGCCTGTAGATCCGGCCAACAGCTCCACCAGGCGCTCCACGGCGTTCCTGTCCTGCTCGGCTTCGAACAGGAATTTGAGCCCGTCGGCGTCCTCTCCGTGGTGCGTCACGCAGACCCGCAAGTCCAGAGAGATGTTCTTGTAACTCACTGAAACCGTGCCACATGTATCTTCGGCCACGGCCTCGCGGAACCGCACTGTCATGCCCTCTCTGCTGATCGCGCGGCAGCGGCCCGCAATGCACCCATCCGCCACGATAAACTGCACCGGCAGGTCTACCGGGTAACGCGGCGTCCTGTATTCAAACTTCTGCATGGGTTCAAAACAAGTATCAGTCCAGAGTATAGCCGCTACTCCACTCATTCGGAAACGACAAGCCCAACACCCAGGGCAATAGCATTTGAAAGTCGTTGCGAGCAGGTTTCCGCACGGTGTGTCTTCCATTCAAAATCGAGGTTTTGTATCAGTTTGTATCAGGGCACCAATCAATCCAGGTTTACAGTTTGCGCGATGCTGGTACCCTCATACAATCCAAATACGATTGCCCTGCTGACACCGCCATCCCCCCGTATGACACTTACTATGTATTGCTCATTGGATTCCGATGAGAGACTATCCATTCAAGCCGCAAATTACTAAAGTCACGAGCGGGTTTCACGTCACGCTGCTCTGATTCAAACTGTGACATTTCCGAGGGTGAGATGAAAGCTGCTGCTCTTTCGCTGGACGGCGATTCCGAAACGCCAGCAAGCTCTGTTAATCGTCCTGCTAATAGTCAACTTGAAATTAAAAAACCATCCCGCGAATCCGGCAATTCCAATGGCCGGCGCATCCTGATTGTTGAAGACGATGTGGAACTGGCCGGATTTCTTTGCACCGAGCTTGAGGCCCAGAGCTACATCGTGGACGTGATACACGACGGCGAGGCCGCCCTGGCCGCACTCCAGGACAAGACCCGCTACAACCTGCTCATCCTCGACCTCAACCTGCCCAAGCTCGACGGCATGGCGCTGATTGAGCGCGTCCGCCCCGCGCAGCCGCGGCTGCCCATGATGGTGCTCACCGCCCGCGGCGGCATCGAAGACAAGGTCAAGGTCTTCCACACCGGCGCCGACGACTGCCTCATCAAGCCGTTTTCGCTCCGCGAGCTTCTGGCCCGCGTTCAGGCCCTGCTGCGCCGCAACTCGGGACTGGTCCCCAACGTCTCCACCATCGGCGATCTCACCCTGATGCGCGAGGAGCGTCGCGTCGAGCGTAGCGGCCGCAAGATCGATCTCACCCCCCGCGAATTCGCTATTCTGGAAGTCATGATGCGCAACATCGGCCGCCCGGTTTCCCGCGCCACCCTGCTCGCTGAGGTGTGGAACATGCCCGGCGAGCCGTCCACCAACATCGTCGATGTCTATATGAAGTACGTCCGCGACAAGGTCGATCTTCCCGGCGAGCCGCGTCTCACCCATACCATTCGCGGATTTGGCTATGAGCTTCGTGAAGCCTAGACCCGCTAACGAAGAACCTGACCCGCTGGCCGCGCTGCTCCGGGAGCACGAGGAGCACGATCAGTTCTGCATAGAGCTAGCCGATGGCCTGCACGCGCTGGCCCAGCCGCTCACCATCGTGCGCTCGGCCATCTCGCTGCTGGAAATGGCCCGGGAAAGCGGCGCCGACAGCGCTAGATCTGGCGCCGACGAAAGTCCGGATAGTGCCGACAGCGGTCGGGACGGTGCCGACAGCAGTCGGTATATCGAAATGTCCGGCCGTCAGATCGACCGCGCCTGCCGGATCTTTGCCTCTCTCCAGGCGCTCGTTGCCGTGCACGTTGTCCCCGCCAACCCTCAATCGGTTGATATCGAAGACCTGCTCTCGCACATCGTCGCCGACCCTCCACCGCCTCTGGGCGAAAGAGGCATCGGCTTTGCCACATCAGGAGCCGCCGGTACCGTATTTGGCGACCGTCATCGCACCGAGCAGGCGATCGCCGCGGCTATTGAGGCGGCTGCTTCCGCTGCGTCCGCCGGCGATGTTATCCAGATTGATACATCCCGGTCGGAAGGATACGTCGAGTTCGTCATTCAATGCGCCGGCAGGTTGGAAAATAGTCCCAGTTCCTCCGAGCGTCTGAATCTTTCCGTGGCCAGGGCCAGCATCCTGAGCCAGCAGGGCCGCTATCGGTTCACACCGGACCCGTTTCGCATCTCGCTTGTGCTGCCGGGCCTTCAGCCGCACATTGAAAAGCAGCCCGGTTAAAAGGCGCAGACTGAGAAACGGCGCCGCGCAGTTTCAATAAAATGGCTTTTACAGGTCAATCAAAATATCTCTCTTCTCAGGAATGACATGAGCGCATCTGTGGTTCAATCGGAACGTCTGGAAGATCGTTATCCATATAACGTCATTGTGGTCAGCCCCAATGCGCAGCTCCGCCAGGAGCTTGAAGAAAAGCTGGTTCCCGAGCGCTGGTGCGTCTTTCAGGCCGGCAGCGGCGCCGGAGCGCTGGAGCTGCTGCGCAAGCACGAAGCCAGCGACGGCGTGCTGCTGCTCGACCCCATGCTGCCCGATCTGGAGCCGGACGGGTTCCGCGCCATCGTCAGCCACCGCTTTCCCAACACCCAGGTCCTCATGCTGAACTCGCAGACCGGCCAGTTGCTGGTGGGTAGCGCATCGCCCACGCCAGTTTCGGCCCGCCTTGTACACGTGATCAACGCCGGAGGCGCGGCCCGCAGCACCAGCATTGCGCCGGCTGTGGCCGAGGCATCGCACTCTGCCCAGGATCGCCACAGCATCAAGCTGCGCGGCATGATCGGCAACGCCGACTCCATGCAGCGCATCTGGAGCGTCACCCGCATGGTGGCTGCCCGCAACACCACCGTCCTCGTCACCGGCGAGAGCGGCACCGGCAAGGATCTTCTCGCCCAGGAAGTTCATCTCATCAGCGCGCGCAGAAACCAGCCCTTCATCGTGGTCAACTGCTCGGCCATCCCCGAGACGCTGCTTGAAGCCGAGCTGTTCGGCTACACCAAGGGCTCGTTCACCGGCGCGCTGCAGTCGCGCATCGGCCGCATTCACGCCGCCCACGGCGGCACCCTGTTCCTGGATGAAATCGGCGACATGCCGCTTTCGCTGCAAAGCAAGATTCTGCGCTTCCTGGAACAAGGCGAAGTGCAGCGGCTGGGCGGCAACGACAATCTCAAGGTAGACGTGCGCGTCATCGCCGCCACCAACGCCGACATCAAGAAGCGGGTATCCCAGCAGCAGTTCCGCGAAGACCTCTACTACCGGCTCGCCGTCTTCCCCATCCATCTGCCCCCGCTGCGCGACCGCATGGAAGATCTCGAAGAGCTGGCCTGCTCCTTCGTCGCCCGATTCCTGCCCGGCTCCGTGCTCAGCCGCGCCGCCCTGCAGATTCTGGCCCAGCACAGTTGGCCCGGCAACATCCGCGAGCTGCGCAATGCCATTGAACGCGCCACAATCCTGGTAGGCACTGAGCGGGAAATCAAGGCCGATCACATTATTTTGTAAAGAACCTTCCCGAACTGGCACGCCTGTTTCAATTTGGCACGCATCGTGCATATCAAATAGGCAAATGCTGCCCAGTTCTCATGTAGTTCCAATCAACCAGGCTCCCGCCGCGGCCCGCATCAGCAACCCGCGCATGCTGGCAGACGCCTTCTCGGAGTTCATCTCCGCTTCGGCGCAGCTCGAGTCCTCTTATCGCGACCTGCAGACAAAGGTCGCGCATCTGAGCACCGAGCTGGCTGACCGCAACGCGGCCCTCACCCGCAGCCTGGCGGAAAACGATCGCATGCGCGCAGCGCTGCAACAGATCATCGACTCCATGCCCTGCGGCGTGCTGGTGCTCAACACCGTCGAGACCATCGTGATGATCAATCCCGAATGCCGCCGCCTGCTCGCTCTCGGATCCATTCACGTCACCACCCTGCGCGATCTGTCCGCCGCCAGCCGCATCGACTTTGAAGCTCTGGCCGCGTCCGACGACCGCCGCGACACCGAAATCTGCGTTCCGGCCGAAACCGGAAAGCGCTGGCTCGAGATTGGCAAGCGCGAGCTCATCTGCCTGCCGCAGAAGCAGGAACCCTCCACCGCGCCCTTGCGCAGCATTTGGATTCTGCGCGACGTGACCGCCAGCAAGCAGGCTGAGCTGGAGCGCGAAGCCGCCCGCCACGCCGCCACCCTCGCTGAGATCTCATCGATCCTCGCCCACGAAATTAGAAATCCATTAGCCAGCCTAGAGCTGTTCGCCGGACTCATCGCCGAAGACAATGGCGCCAATCCACAGTGGATCGCGCATCTGCGCGCCGGCATCCGTACCCTGTCCGGCACAGTGAACAACGTTCTCAGCATGAACGGCGAAGGAACGCCGCAGTGCGTCGACCTCGACCTCATCTCCTCGGTGCGCGACGGTGTTGAATTTGTGCAGCCCATCGCCGAGCAGGCCGGCGTCGTACTCACCTTCTCCGCCCAGGCTGATGCGCTCGCCATTCGCGGCAACCAGGACGGCATTCGCCAGATCATCCTCAACCTCATCCGTAACGCCATCCGCCACACCCCCGCCGGTGGCAGCGTATCGGTCACCGCACGCGCGGCAGCGGCCCAGGCGATAGTGGAAGTGCGGGACACCGGCTGCGGCATACCCGTCGAACAGATCGGCCGGCTCTTCGAAGCCGGATTCAGCGGAACCGGCGCAACCCCCGGCCTGGGCCTCGCCGTGTGCAAGCGGCTCATGGCGCAGCACGGCGGCGCCATCCACGTGGCAAGCCAACTCAATCAGGGCAGCAGCTTTCAACTGGAGTTTCCAGCACTATGATCACACCCACTGAATCTTCCGTGATGGTTGTGGACGACGAGCCCGGCATTCGCACCGCTCTGCGCGCCAACTTTCTTCGTCACGGCTGGCGCGTTGAAACCGCCTCCGGCGTGCGCGATGCCATCCGCAACCTGCAGGGCCGCGAGTTCGACCTGGTCGTCACCGACATGCGCATGCCCGACGGCAGCGGCATGGAAGTCATGCGCGCAGCGCGCACCGCCTCGCCCACCACCGCGGTTATTCTACTCACCGCTTATGGCTCGGTGCCCGACGCGGTAAGCGCCATGCGCGACGGCGCGCTCGATTACGTCACCAAGCCCATTCCTTTCGACCGGCTGCAGGCCGCGGCCGCGCAGGTCATGCAGCGCGCCCGGCAGATGTCGGTTGAAACCGAAGCCTCAAACGGCGCCATCGTGGGCAACTCGCCGCTGTTGCAGCGCGCCTTGCAGCGCGCCCGCGCCGCCGCCTCCACCGGAGCCGATGTGCTGATTGAAGCCGAGAGCGGCACCGGCAAGGAACTGCTGGCCCGCTTCATCCATGACGCCAGCGAGCGCAGCAACAAGCCCTTCGTCGCCGTCAACTGCGCCGCCGTGCCGGAAGCTCTGCTGGAGAGCGAGCTGTTCGGCCACGGCCGCGGCGCATTCACCGGCGCCGTCAACGCCCGCCCCGGCAAATTCGAAATGGCCGACGGTGGCACCATCCTTCTCGATGAAATCGGCGAAATGCCGCTCAACCTCCAGCCCAAGCTGTTGCGCGCGCTGCAGGAGCGCGAGTTCGAGCGCCTGGGAGAAGGCCGTTCGGTACACGTCGATATTCGCGTTGTGGCCACCACCAACGTCTCCCTTGCCGATATGGTCGAGCGCGGCCAGTTCCGCGCCGATCTCTACTATCGGCTGAATGTCATTCCGCTTTCACTCCCCGCGCTGCGCGACCGCCGCGACGACATTCCCGTTCTTGCGCTCCACTTCGCCGATCAGTTTGCCGCCCAGCGCCGCACGGACGCGCCGCGGCTGCATCCGGACTTTCTCGACCGCCTGCAGTCCCACCACTGGCCCGGCAATGTGCGGGAGCTGTGCAACTTCATGCGCCGCGTCATCACCCTCAGCGGCACCCTCGATATCGATGCCCGCTGCTTCGACGCCGAGTTTCACCCCGCATCGAGCACCCGCAAGCTTTCGCCGCCTGCTGCGCCGGCTGCGCCCGTCGCGCCCGCGGGCACGCCTATCCGCGAGCTGGAGCGCCGCCACCTTGAAAGCACGCTCGCGCTCACTGACGGAAACCGCACCCATGCCGCCGAGATGCTCGGCATCAGCCTGCGCACGCTGCGCAACAAAATTCGCGAATATGGACTTCCGCCCAGGAGGTACGCATAAATGGCGACCACTCCTTTGCTCCAGGTTCTGCAGGGATACCTGCAGGTGACCTCCGACCGCCAGCAGCTCGTGACCGCCAACATGGCCAACGTGGATACGCCCGGCTATCACACCAAGGACATCAATTTTCAATCCGCTATTCAGCAGGTCATGGATCAAGGCCAGTTGCAGATGCAGCCGGCCAGCGAGAGCCTGGATAACCTGCCCGAGCGGCCCGACGGCAACAACGTGAACATCGATCGCGAAAGCATGATGATGTCCGAAACCCAGCTTCAGTACCAGATGGGCGTGCAGCTTATCAAGGAAGAGTTTCACGAGCTGCTGTCGGCAATCAAGGATTAGGGGGATAACCGGCCATGGGAATCTTTGACATGATGAGCATCAGCGCATCGGCCCTTTCTGCGGAAAGGCAGCGCGCTGAGATAACTTCGGTCAATCTCGCCAACGCGGAGACCACGCACACTGACCAGGGCGGCCCCTTTGTTCGCAAAGAGGTGGTCTTCAGCACCAGCAATTCGTCGCCCTTCCAGACCGTCTTCAATCGGCTCGGATCGTTCGGCGATGCGCCTTCCGGTTCGGTGCAACTCACCAACGTCGTCAACGATCCCTCTCCGCCGGTGCGGCGCTACGAGCCCGGCAATCCAGACGCCGACAAGGACGGATACGTCGAATACCCGGCCATTAACCCGATCACCGAGATGGTGGACCTGATGAGCGCAACTCGCGCCTACCAGTTAAATGCCTCCGCGGTCAGCGCCGCCAAGCAGATGATTCAGGAATCCATCGACATCCTCAAGACCACCTAACGGAGCACACCGATGAACACCATCACTCTGGGCAACATTCCCAACGTAATTACGCCAGGCAGCGCCGGCGCCGGCCTCGGAGCCGATCCGAGCGGCGGCTCCAGCTTCTCCGATGTGCTCAAAGACGCCGTCAACACCGTGAATTCCCTGCACGACAACGCGGCATCGCAGGTCACCAATCTCATGCAGACCGGCAACACCGACGTCAACCAGGTGATGATCGCCGTCGAGAAAGCCGACGTCTCGTTCCAGCTCATGATGCAGGTCCGCAACAAGATCGTTAACGCTTATCAAGATATCGAGAAAATGCAGTTCTAGGATTGAACCCCAATGGCTGGATATAAAAATACAGGCGATCAACTCAAGCAGTTATGGGGCAGCCGCAACGGGCGCCAGCGCGGATTTTTGCTGGGCAGTGCGGCCGCCACGGCAATCATTCTGTTGCTGTTCGTCAAGTTCATCGGCACGCCCGATTACAAAACCCTCTACAGCGGCCTTGATCCGGATGACACGCAGGCGTTGAACGCAAAGCTCGACGCCGCCGGCATTCCGCACCAAGCCAGCCCCGACGGCAAGTCCATCACCGTTCCCGCCGACAAGCTCGATGCCGCGCGCATGCAGAGCGCCTCCGGCGGCGGACCGCACAGCGGCCGCATGGGCTTCGAGCTGTTCGACAAAATGTCGTGGGGACAAACCGAGTTCGACGAGAAGGTGAACTACCAGCGCGCGCTTGAGGGCGAGCTCGAGCGCTCCATCGAAACCCTCGCCGATGTGGAAAGCGCGCGGGTCCATCTCGTCATGCCCACTGACTCGGTGTTTATTGACCGCAACCGCGACGCCAAGGCCTCGGTCGTTCTCAAGCTGCGCCGCGGCACGCTCTCCAAGGACGCGGCGCTCGCCATCTCCCGGCTGGTGGCCGGCGCGGTAGACGAGTTGAAGCCCGAAGATGTGTCCATCGTCGATGCCGACACCGATCGCTCCCTGAGCATCGGCCCCAGTACCGCCGACGGCGGCGGTGCGGAAGCAGATCTCAGCACTCGGCTCATCAACACCCTTGAGCCCATCGTAGGCACCGGCAAAATTCGCGCCAGCGTCAATGTGGATTACGACCAGGGCAGCACCGATGAGAGCCAGGAAAAGTACGATCCCACGGTGAGCGCGCTGTTGAGCGATCAAAAATCAGAAGACGTCTCCGGCGGAAGCGCAGTGCCCGCAGGCGTTCCCGGAACCGCCAGCAACATCCCCAGCGCCAAACCCCAAAAGCCGGCTAGCCCGCCGCAAATGCAAAGCTCAAAGACTGAGAATGCGCAATACGGCGTGAACAAGACCATCGTCCACACCGTCACGCCCGCCGGCAAAATTCAGCGCATCACCGCCGCCATCCTTGTAGACGACGCGATTGTAAGAACCGTGCAGAAGGGCAAAGTCACCTTCACCCACAAGAAGCGCTCGGCGGAAGAGATGAACCAGATCAAGCAGCTCGCCGAGGCCGCCATCGGCTTCGATGAGAAGCGCGGCGACAGCATCAGCGTTCAGAATCTTTCCTTCGACGCCGACGCAACTGAGATGGCGCCGCCCGTCACCAACTGGGGCTCGCAGGTACAAAAGACGGTGTCTGATTATTCATCCCTGTTGCGGCCCGCTTCCCTGCTCGTGCTCTTTGTGCTGGCTTACCTGTTCGTGATCCGTCCCGTCCAGAAGCACGTATTCGCGGCAACAGCCACTCCCGCCGGCGCTGATCCCCTGCTGCCGGCCACGCACATGGATGCTTTGCCCGGCCCATCGGGCGAGCCCAACATGGAACTCAACCGCGCCAACCAGCTCAAGGAGCAAACCGTCGAAATGATCCGCCAAAAGCCGATGCACACCGCACGCGCCATCCAGGCCTGGCTGCATGAGGAGCCTTCATGAGCACCGCGGAACGCGTATCCATCAGCGGCACGCGCAAGGCTGCCATTTTGCTCTCGGTGCTCGGTGAAGATGCGGCCGCGCCCATTCTTCGCAACCTGAACGAAGATGACCTCGAACGCATCACCGAGGAACTGGTGCAGATGGGTCAGATCCCAATCGATCTCACGCTGCAGGTCCTGGAAGAGTACCAGGAGATGCTGTCGGCCCAGGAATGCTCGGCGACCGGCGGACAGGAAGTTGCGGTTCGCCTGCTCGTGAAAGCCTTCGGTGAAAATGCCGCGCGCAGCATGGTCGAACGACTCACCCAGTCCGACGAGACCAAGTCTCTGCGTCTTGAAACGCTCCGCAAGGCTGATCCGCAGCAGCTTGCGCGCTTCCTCGTCGGCGAGCATTCGCAGACCAAGGCGCTGGTGCTCAGCCATCTGGATGCCAAGCAGGCTTCCGCGCTGCTGATGAAGCTCGAGCCTGAAGCGCGTTCCGAATGCGTGCGCCGGCTCGCCAACATCGGCAACTTCTCGCCGGAAGTGGCCGGAAAAGTTTCCACCATCCTCAATCGGCGTCTTCGCTCGGTCGGCGACCAGACCCGCAAATCGGGCAATGGCTTCCGCAACATCGCCGAGCTGATGAACCGGCTCGATCCCGTCACCGCGCGCGAGATCCTCGACACCATCGAGCGTGAAGAACCCAAGCTCGCCATCAGCATCCGCGATCTCATGTTCACCTTCGACAACTTCCTCGAAGTTCCCGAGCAGGAAATGCGCGAGCTGATGAGCTCGCTCGACAAAAAGGTGCTCATGATCGCGCTCAAAGGCGCAAGCGAAGACGTGCGCAGCCACTTCTATCGCACCATGTCCACGCGCGCCGTCGACATGATGAAAGAAGACTCGGAAGTGATGGGCCCGGTGCGCAGCAAGGAAGTGGCAAAAGCGCAGGCGGAGATCGTCTCCATTGCGCGCAAGCTTGAGTCGGAAGGCAAGATCGTATTAAAGAGTGACGGAGACGACGAATATGTCTTATAGCACGCCATACAGCACCATAGCTCCACTGCCCATCGCTGCGCTGCAGTACCGCGACATCGGCGACCCCATGGACCCCGACGACGTGCTGGGTGAAAGCGAATATCGCAACGGCTCGTCCGGCAAGCGCCGCGCGGACGTTGAGATGAGCGAAGCCGAGTTCACCGCCAGAATCCGCCAGGAGCGCGCCGACGCCACGGCGCAGGCCGAGCAGAAGCTGCGCCCTGAGATCGAGCAGCGGCTGCTGGCCGCGCGCACGCCCGTCGCCACCGCCATCAAGGAATTCGCCGACCGGCGCGACGACTACTTTGCGCGCGTGGAAGCCGAAGTGGTTCAGCTTTCGCTGGCCATCGCCGCCAAAATCCTGCATCGCGAGGCGCACGTAGACCCCATGCTGGTGGCCACGCTGGTGCGGATGGCTGTCGAAAAAATGCGCGAAGGCTCAACCGTTACCGTGCGTGTAGGATCGGGCCGCGCCGCTTCGTGGAAACAGTATTTCGCCGGCTTTCCCAACCTCATGCGCGTTGAAGTCGCCGAAGATTCGCAGCTCACCGATCACGACTGCATCCTCGACACGCATCTCGGATCGGCGAACTTTGGCCTCGACACGCAGTTGAAGGAAGTAGAGCAGGGATTCTGCGACCTGCTCGCGCTGAGGCCCGCCGCGCGATGAATCGGCCCATCCTCACGCCCTACACGCACTATCTCGATTCCGGCTCCACGCTACGCTGGAAGGGCCGCGTCAGCCAGGTTGTCGGCAACCTCGTCGAGTCCGATGGCCCCTTTTGTTTTGTCGGCGAGTCCTGCGAAATCAAGGACTCCACCGGACGCAGTTACGCCGGCGAGATCATCGGCTTCCGCGGTTCAACCATGCTCTCCATGACCGCCGACCCGGTGCGGGGCGTGCGCTTCGGCGACCAGATCGAGACCTGGGGTGCGCGGCCTTCGGTGCGCGTTGGCCCGGCCATGCTGGGCCGCGTCGTAGACACCGCCGGCAATCCGCTCGACGGCAGAAGCGACTATCGCGCCACCCATTCGGTGCTCATCGACGGCTCGGCTCCTCTGCCTCTCGACCGCGTTCCGATTCGCCAGCCGCTCAGTTGCGGCATTCGCGCTATTGACGGATTTCTCAGCTGCGGACGCGGCCAGCGCATCGGCATCTTCGGCGGCAGCGGCGTGGGCAAAAGCACGCTCATCGGCATGATGGCCCGTGGCACCGCGGCCGACATGACTGTTCTCGCGCTGGTGGGCGAGCGCGGCCGCGAGGTCGGCGAGTTTCTTGAAGTGTTGGGAGAAGAAGGTCTGCGCCGCGCCGTGGTCATGGTTTCCACCTCTGACCAGTCGCCGCTTTTGCGCCTGCGCGCGGCTCTTGCCGCAACTGCCGTGGCTGAATATTTTGCCAGTCTCGGAAAAAATGTGCTGCTCATCGTGGACTCGCTCACTCGCTTCGCCATGGCCCAGCGTGAAATTGGTCTGGCCGCCGGAGAACCGCCTACCGCCAAGGGATACACGCCTTCCGTTCTCAACATGCTGGCGCGGCTTGTGGAACGCGCCGGAAATTTTTCGCAGGGCAGCATCACCGCGTTTTACACCGTGCTGATGGAAGGCGACGATCAGCAGGACCCGGTTGTGGACACGGTGCGCTCGCTGCTCGATGGCCACGTTGTGCTCGACAGAAACCTGGCCATGCGCAGTCACTATCCACCCATCTCCATTCTCGACAGCCTGAGCCGGTTGATGCCCAGCGTGGTGAACGAGCAGCACATGTCGAAGGCCAAGGCGCTGCGCCTGCTGCTGGCCGCGTATGCGCGCTCCGAGGACCTGATTCGCATCGGCGCGTATCAAAAAGGCAGCGATCCGGCGCTGGACAAGGCCATGGAAGTTCTGCCCGCGTTGAATGCGTTTCTGCAACAGACGCCTAGCGGACTATGCAGCTTCGCAGACGCCTCCGCACAGCTTATGAAGATTCCCAGCTGACATGGCCTTCCGCTTTCCACTCGCGACTGTTCTTCTCTTCCGCCAGAGCGTGGAAAAGCGTGAGGAGCTTGCACTTCAGAAGTTGCTTTTGGAGATGGCGCGAGCCCGCCATGAGATTGAAGACATTACCGCCGCAATGGCCGCGGCGCATGAAGCGCGCAACCAGGCCATGCTCAATCCACTGCCCGCCGCGCACATCCATGGCATGCTCAACGACATTGAAGCCGCCACCGAGCGCAGAAACAAGCTGCTCGCGCTGCTGTCTTCGCTGGAAAACGAGCACAAGGCGCAGACCCTCAAATATCAGGCCGCGCATCGCGACCGCCAGATGCTCAGCGACATGGCATCGCGCCAGCGCGATGCCTATGAGCTCGAGCGCGCGCGGACTATGCAGAAGTTTCTCGACGACCTGTTCGCGGCGCGCCTGCAGCGAAGCTGAATCCGCAACAAGAACGACAAGCAGCGGCCAGAGGCAACTCTGGCCGCTGCTCTTTTGCGCATCCAGACCCACAACACTGCAGCCAACACGGCAAGGATTGCCCAGTTCACACGGCAGCCCTTGCCGATCTTTGCCTACCTAAAAAAACTCCGCGCGCGCCGCATTTGGCAAACGCTTTATTTTCAGCGCTCGTTGGAGCGCAAGCTCTCGCCGATCGTTTGGCAAATCGTGGCTCCCAACATGCAATTAGAGAGGCGTGCGAATTGCAGCCCATCGATCGACGACAACCGATTCGGCCAACCGGCCCGAAGCGAACGCAAAGCCAGCCACCGCCAGCTTTCTTGAAGTGCTCGCCGGCACGTCGGCGCAATCGTCGCCGGTAAACTCGGCCGCAATCTCCAGCAACA
This sequence comes from Occallatibacter sp., assembly GCA_036267475.1. Classification (GTDB taxonomy): domain Bacteria; phylum Acidobacteriota; class Terriglobia; order Terriglobales; family Acidobacteriaceae; genus Telmatobacter. The sequence goes on along the minus strand of DATAVZ010000065.1, from coordinate 158,341 downwards.
ATCAGCAAGCCGGTTCCGAAACCGCGGATGAAAAGCAGCAGGGCTTCGATCACGCTGCAAAAAATCAGCCGCGGACGGAAAGCGATGCATCGCCGACCACGCTCACTGCAACGTCCGCTTCAACATCCGCTTCGTCGGCCGCGGTAAAGCCGGATGCATCGCAGCCGCAATCGCGCGCCAACGCCGCTGGCCGCTCCACCGCGCGCGACGAAAAGTCCAGCCCTTCGCAGCCCGTTTCGATCGCGACCATGGTTCCATTGCCCGCGATCGTATCTGCGCAAACCGCTCCGCTCCCTGTCACTCCCGTTTCCTCATCCAGTTCGACGGACCCGTGCGCAGGCAGCAATGAAGCGCAAGCGTCGCAGCCGGCAACAACTCTGCCACAGGCCGCGGACGATCACATCTCTCGCAACGCGCATGTTTCCGCCGCCATTCCTGACAAGCTCGCAGCCCCGGATGACAATACAGCGAACGAGCCTGCGCATCCTGCCAACGATCTCTCCATCCAGGCGTCTCCATCCGGCAATCGGACATCAGACCCGAATGCGAACTCCACCGACGCAAGCTCGACCGCCTCAGCGTCAACTACACCAGCGTCACAGTCAGCTGCTTCTGCCGCTGCTGCTCAAAGCAGCGCCATTCTCTCCACCATTGCCTCCATGCCCGACCTGAGCACGCAGCCAATCAGCAACGCCGCAGCGGGCAACAAGGCTGCCGATCAAAATCAGCTCAAGGGCGTTGCAACCAACAATACGACGACCGCAGCCGGCAACGGTCAGTCATCGACCAGCGGGACTTCTCATGCCGCGCAAGACAGTGGGCAAGGCGCCGCATCCGCGCAGCACACACAAAATCAGGCAGCCACGCAGACTGCGCCTGCGGGGCAAGCGCAAGCCGATTCTGCCGCGCCGCAGATGCAAGCGGTTGCCGTGCATGCAGCGGCGCACGACGCGACTGCACCGCACAGCCATGCGGACGGCGCCGCGGAAACCCCGCGCGCAGCCGCGCAGACTGCACCGGCCGACAGCCATGACACCGCGGCCACTCAGGCAATCAACACGGCCAGCGTAATTCAAAAAATGAGCGAAACCGAGATGCGCGTGGGCATGCACTCGGCTGAGTTCGGAGAAATTTCGATTCGCACTTCGGTTTCACAGCAGCAGATGGTCGCGCAGATCTCCGTCGATCACGGCGAGCTGGGCAAAGCCATCTCTGCGCACATTCCCGGCATGGAGGCCAAACTCGGCAACGAGCTTGGACTTCGCGCGCTGGTGCAGGTAAGCCAGGGCGGCATGTCGTTCTCCGGCGAGCGCGGATATTCGCCGCAGCGCGAGCGGAGCTCTTACGCGCAGCCGGCGCAGATTGACGCGGCTTCCGGTTCGATTGAAGCAGACAGCTCCGTTTTACGCCTGGCCGCAGGGTCAGTCGATGGGTATCGCCTGGACATCCGGGCATAGCAAATTTTTCTTTACGAGAGGCAAAGACGATGAACATTCAAGGATTCAGTCCATTGATCAGCGCGCCGGTGCAGGGTCAGTCCGCACACAGCTACGACACCACCGGGACTTCGGGCACGTCAGGCGCCTCGGGCACCAGCGGCTCAAGCAGCTCCGGCAGCTCGAATGGAACCTCAGCAAGCGACCTGCAGACCACGTTCCTCAATCTTCTGGTCACCGAGCTGCAAAACCAGGATCCCACGCAGCCCGTCGATCCAACCGAGATGGTCAGCCAGATGGTATCGCTCAACCAGCTCGATCAGCTCATCTCCATCAACCAGACGCTCTCGTCGCTTGGCACATCGCCCACGAGCTCGGCATCCACCGACGCGGCGCAATCATCGCCGGCAACGGCGCAGTTCGGCGCCAGCCCCGCGGCCGCCGCGCAGGCTGTCTCCGCAACGCAGCAGCCCGGAACCGCGTTTCAATCAGGGCAGTCTTACAACGGCTCGCTCATGAATCTTTACGGCAACATCGGCGCTACGGCCGCAAATTCCAATCACTTTTCCGCCGCAGGAGGCAGATAAAATGTCAGCATTCTCGATTCCTCTTTCAGGACTGGCAGCCAGCTCCGATTCGCTGAATGTCATCGCCAACAACCTCGCCAACCTCAACACCGACGGCTACAAAGACCAGAACATCAACTTTGCCGACGTCTTCAACCAGATGCAGAGCGTCTCCGGCAACGGCGATCCCATCCAGTTCGGATCGGGCGTGACGGTTGGAGGCGTGACTTCGAATTACTCCGATGGCACCGTCAGCTCCACCGGCCAGGCGTCGAACATGGCTTTGCAGGGTAACGGATTCTTCGTCGTCCAGGATCAGGCCAACGGCCAGGAGAGCTTCACCCGCGACGGCTCCTTTACCGTGAATGCGCAGGGCCAGCTCAGCACCCAGCAGGGCCAGTTGGTCATGGGCTACCCATCCGTAGACGGACAGGTTTCCAGCAGCAGCGCGCTCGGCCCCATCAACGTCACCCAGGCAAGCAACATTCCGGCTACCGCTACTTCCAGCTTCCAGTTGAACACCAATCTCGATGCCAGCGCAGCTGTGGGAGCCACCTTCAGCACGCCGCTCACGGTTTACGATTCACTGGGCGCGTCGCACGTGCTCACCGTGCAGTACACCAACACCGCCGCCAACACCTGGAGCTACAACGTCACCGTTCCGGGCGCGGACGTAGGCTCGGCCAGCACGTCGCAGACCGTGGGCTCCGGCACGCTCACCTTCGACTCTTCCGGCCAGCTCACGTCTCCCTCGTCGCCCATCACCGGCATCAACATCAGCGGTCTGGCCGACGGCGCAGCCAACATGAACCTCACCTGGAATCTCGCCGGATCCGGCGGCGCATCCACCCTCACCCAGCAGGATTCGGTCAGCGCAACCTCCGCCACCACGCAAAACGGCTACGGAGTGGGTGTGCTCACCGGCTACTCGGTTCTGCCCGACGGCACCGTCCAGGGCCAGTTCAGCAACAACCAGACCATGGCCCTCGGTCAGGTCGCGGTCGCTGGCTTCGCCAATCCGCAGGGACTCACGCAGCTTGGCAACAACGAACTGCAGGCCACTTTCGCCTCCGGTTCCCCGGTCATTGGCCAGGCTGGCGCCGGCGGCAACGGAACCATCACCGGCGGCGCGGTCGAGGAATCCAACGTCAGCCTCTCCACCGAGTTCGCCAATATGATCGTCGCGCAGCAGGGTTATGAGGCCAATGCCAAGGTGCTCACCACCATGGATCAGGTGTCGCAGGCCACCATCCAGCTCATTTCCTAACCCCGGTCCTGTCATCGCCGGTTAACGAACGATTAGAGACTTCCGCCGTGGGAAAACCCACCCCGGCGGAAGCTCACCAACCCGCATCCGTTCTCATCGCCATCTCACCTATTGGCAAGTGCAAGTAGTACATTTGTTTATCTCCATAAATTACTGTTTTTAATATAATTAAACGAATTAACAAGCGCCTTTTATGCCCTGGCGCACGTCCCTCCATTTCCGGCACGGCAATTGCAATTAGTTCTGCGCAATCGCTCCCCTCAGTGTGTTTCTAGACCAGCGGCGGAAAAGACCTCTGCGCTGCACGCCACACACCCAGGGAGCAAGGAGCAGGCCGGAACATGAGCACCGCCGCACAACCACTGGAACCCAGACCCGAGCCGAGAGCCGTCGAGCCGCCCTCGCCCGCTGAAACGCCCAACGCGGCTGACCTGCTCGACACCATGCCCTGGCTGCCCTGCACGCTCACCCTTGAAGTGCCCGTGGTCCGGTTCACCATCGGCGACCTTCTGGCTCTCAAGAAAAGCTCGATCGTCGAGACCGCTTGCCACCACACCAGCGACGTTCCACTGCGCGTCAACCAGTTGCTCATCGGCTGGACCGAGTTCGACGTCATCGGCGACCGCCTGGCCGTGAGGATTACCGAACAGGCATGACATCTACTCTACCCATCCCGCAGCCCTCCCCCCGCGTCGCGCGCAGCGCGGACACTGAATTGCCCATGGCAAGCGTGTTCGCGCGTGCGCTGCGCACCACCGCCGAGCGGGAGCACCTCGATCTTTCCTTCACGCCGCTCGCCGCCGCGCCGGAGACCGTGTCCACTCTCAAGAAATGTACCGCCCCGGTTGGATCGCCGCTCACCGCCGGCGCCTCGCTCAAAAAGAAGGAAGTCCAGCAGCCGGAGCCGCTGCCACAGCAGCCCGAGCCGCAACCGGTCCTGCAGGCCGCGCCTGAAAATGCTCCTGCGCAGCCGCGCATCGCCGGCGGACTGCTTATCCGCGGCTGGGCATGGCTCAAAAAGAACAACAAGTTCTCCGCCGCCCGCCAGCTCCGCGTGGCCGAAACCATCTCCCTCGGCGAAAAGCGTTTTGTCTCCGTCATTCACATCGATGGACAGAAGTTCCTCATCGGCGGCGGCTCGCAGGGCGTCACACTGCTCACCCAGTTGGGCTCCGCGCAGGCTGGTTCCGACCCGCTCCAGGCCATCGCCAATGCCGGAGAGCCGTCGAAATGACCCTCCGCTCCGCAACCCTGCGCCTGGCCCTTGTTGTCGCGTTGTTCTGCGCCCTCGCAGCCAAAGCGTCCGCGCTGGCTCCGTTGTCGTCGGCAAGCTCCCCTGCTGACACCATAAGCCTGCCCGCCGTTCCCTCGACGGCCACAAACAGCCAGAATCTCGGCCTGCAGATCAAGGGTATGCCCGGCGCCAATGTGCCATGGTCCATCGTGATCATGCTCACCGCGCTCACCCTCATCCCCTCGCTGCTGCTCTGCGTCACCCCTTTTGCGCGGCTGCTGATCGTGTTTCACTTTCTGCGCCAGGCGCTGGGACTGCAGACCACCCCGTCCAATCAGACCCTCATCGGCCTCTCCATGATCCTCACCTTCTTCCTCATGCAGCCGGTGGCCGAGCAGATCTATCAGACCGCCGTGATCCCCATGCAGGACGGCCAGATCAGCGCCATGCAGGCCTTCGACACCGGCCAGATTCCGCTGCGCAAATTCATGGCTCACTACGTGCGCGAAAAAGATGTAGCCCTGTTCGTCGATCTCGCCAAGGAACCGCGCCCCGCCTCGCCCGACGATCTGTCCATGCGCGTGCTGCTGCCCGCATACATATTGTCCGAGCTCAAGGCCGGCTTTCAAATCGGCACCGTGCTCTTTCTTCCCTTCCTGATCGTGGACATGGTTGTTGCCTCGATCACAACTTCGGTCGGCATGCTGCAACTGCCGCCGGTCGTCATATCAACCCCGCTCAAGCTGCTGCTCTTCCTCATGGTCGACGGCTGGCATCTTTTGATCGGCTCACTGATGAGGAGTTTCAACTAACGCTATGGAAGTGGATCAGGTAGTTCTGCTCGGACGCATGGTGCTGGAAGAGGTAGTCATCCTCGCCGGCCCCATTCTCGCGGTTGCCATGGCGGTCAGCCTGGTGGTGAACGTTATTCAGGTGCTCACCTCGATCCAGGACACAACCATCTCCACCGTCACCCGGCTGCTGGCCACCGGCGGAGCGCTCTTCTTCACCATGCCGTGGATGTGGCGCCACCTCACCCACATGACGCTCAACATGCTTTCCGACTTTCACGTGTACCTGCAATGATCCAGATCGCTCTCATTCCGGCCATCACCGCGGCGCTTACCATTGGTGTGCGGCTCACCGGGCTCATGCTCTTTGCGCCGTTCTTCGGCAGCTCGGTCATTCCGGTGCGGGTCAAGGCGATCTTCGTCATCGCGCTCACCGCGCTGCTGTTCCCCTCCGTGGAGCGCGCCATCGTGGTGCCCACGCTGGCCGGATGGCCAATGCTCATCATCACCGAATTCATGATCGGCGTGGGCATGGGCATCGCCACCAACCTCGTCTTTGACGCGGTGCAGCTCACCGGCCAGGTTCTCGGCGTGCAAATGGGCTACTCGCTTGTCAACATCCTCGATCCGCAGACGCAGGTAGACACCACGGTCATCGCGGTCTTCTACCAGAGCATCGTCATGCTGCTGTTTCTGCGCATGGACGTCCATCTTTGGCTGCTCCGCGCCGTTGGCAACAGTTTTCTCTATCTTCCGCCCGGCACCGCGCACATCAACGGATTGTTTACCCGCGCGGTCTTTCAGGTTGGCGGCGACATCTTCGGACTCGGCGTGCAGATTGCCGCTCCGGTGCTGTCGGCCACGATAGCTGCCGATGTGGTTCTCGGTCTGCTCGGCAAAGCCTCTCCGCAGATGCCGCTCATGCTGCTCGGTCCCGCGGTCAAAAGTCTTCTCGGCATTGTCATCCTTGGCGTAACGCTCAAGTACTGGCCTGAAATGTTCCGCCGCCTGTTCCTCGAATCCATGCTCAAAAGCGAGCAGTTGCTGCACCTGGCGCACTAAACAAAACTATGGCAGACGCGAGTAAAACAGAAAAACCGACTCCACGGCACAGGAAGCAGGCACGCGACCGTGGCCAGGTCACGCGTTCGCGCGAGCTCAGCGGCGCGCTCTCCATGGCCGCGGTTGCCGGCGTCGTCTGGTTCATGGGCCGCGGCGCTGTGCCCGCATGGACGCTCTATTTCCGCAATGTTCTCGACTCCGCCGCCACCGATGCGATTACCGCCAACGGTCCGCTCCTGTTCTGGACCAGCATCCAGGCCGTGCGCTGGGTCTTCCCCATCTTCGCCGCGGCGCTCGCCGTCGCTTTATTTACCAGCCTCGCGCAGGGCGGCTTCGTCTTCGCTCCCGAGGCCCTCTCGCCCAAGTTCGAGCGCATGAACCCCGCCGGCAAGCTCAGCCAGATGTTCTCCATCGCCGCGCTCAGCAACATTCTCAAATCGTTCATCCCCTTCGGCGCCATCGGCTGGGTCGGCTACGCCAGCATTCGCAGCCACTGGAACCTTATCCTCTCCAGCTCCTTTGTCGATGCCCGCAGCTTCGCTAACCTGGCCAGCAGCCTCCTGTTCGAAATCATCTGGAAGAGCGGACTCATCCTGCTGGCCTGGGCCGGCGTCGACTACGCGTTCCTCTGGTGGAAGAACGAAGGCGACCTGAAGATGAGCCGCGAGGATCTCAAGGAAGAGCTCAAGCAGTCCGAAGGCAATCCCGCCAGCAAGAATCGCATCCGCAGGTTGCAGCGCCAGAGCCGCCGCAAGCAGATGCTCAAAGCCACTGAAACCGCGACCGTGGTCATCACCAACCCCACCCACTACGCCGTTGCACTGCGCTATGAAGCCAACATGGCCGCGCCCGTGGTAGTAGCCAAGGGACTCGATCTGCTGGCGCAGAAAATCAAGGAAATCGCCTGGCTGCACGACATCCCGGTTATGGAAAACCGGCCGCTGGCGCAGGCTCTCTACAAAGGCGCCGAGGTCGGCGATCCCATCCCATCGGCGCTCTATCACGCCGTTGCAGAAATTCTGGTGGTCGTTTACAAGGCCCAGGCCGAGCTGAGAATACGCGAAGCGCAAAGAAGAAATGCTTCCTACAGGCGCGTTGAGGGCGCACAGATATGACCAAGAAGCCGGGACTGCTGCAACTGCTTCAAAAGTACTCCGACTGGGTAATTCCCACCGGCGCGGTGGCACTGATTTTTGTCATGCTCGTGCCGCTGCCCGGCTTCGTGCTCGACATGCTGCTCACGCTCAACATCATGGCCGCCGTGCTGGTGCTGCTCACCGCCATCCAGGTGCTGCGCCCGGTGCAGTTCTCGGTGTTTCCCAGCCTCATCCTGCTGCTCACGCTCATGCGTCTGGCGCTCGACCTGGCCAGCACGCGCCGCATCCTGCTGCACGGCAATGAAGGCCCCGCCGCCGCCGGACAAGTCATTGAAGCCTTCGGACAGTTTGTCGTCGGCGGCAACTATATCGTCGGCTTCGTCATCTTTCTCGCCCTCATCGCCATTCAATACCTGGTCGTGAGCCACGGCGCCGTCCGCACCGCCGAGGTCACCGCGCGCTTCACCCTCGACGCCATGCCCGGCAAGCAGATGGCCATCGACTCCGACCTCAACACCGGCCTCATCAACGCCGATCAGGCCCGCCAGCGCCGCGAGATGGTGGCGCGCGAAGCCGAGTTCTGCGGCTCCATGGACGGCGCCGCCCGCTTCTCACAGCGCGATTCGATGGCCACCATCCTCATTATGGTCATCAACATCATCGCCGGATTTCTCATCGGCGTGTTTCAGCAGGGCGTGCCTTTTGCCGAGGCGCTCAAGACATACACCATCCTCACCGTCGGCGACGGTCTGGTCGCCATCATCCCTTCGCTGCTGGTTTCAGTCGCAGGCGGCATCGTCGTCACCCGCGCCGCTTCCGAGCATTCGCTCGGCACCGATATCGGCCTGCAGGTCTTCAAAACCGCGCGTCCGCTGTGGATCGCCGGCGGCGTGCTGCTGGCGCTGGCCGCAATTCCGGGCATGCCGAAAATTCCCTTCGTCGCTCTCGGCGGAATCACCATGTTCGCCGCCTGGAAAATGAAGCCCGCCGCCGCTGCCGAGGCTGCCCGGCAGGAGAAGGCCGCGACGCAGAAGCCCGGTGTGCCGGCCATCGATCCCATGGATGCGGTGCTCAAACTCGACGAGCTCATGCTTGAAGTAGGCGTCGGCCTGGTTCCGCTCGTCGATGCCAAGCAGGGCGGCCAGTTGCTGGCCCGCGTCAAATCGCTGCGCAAGAATCTCGCTCAGCAGCTCGGCTTTCTCGTTCCCTCCATTCACATCACCGACAATCTTTCCCTCAAGGAGCGCGAGTACGTCATCTATCTGCGCGGCGTGGAGATTGCCCGCTGGGAGCTGCGCCGCGACCGTCTGCTCGCCGTCAACTCCAATCCCAAGCCCGGCGACCTGCAGGGCCAGGAGACCCGTGAGCCGGCCTTCGACTCGCCCGCCAAGTGGATCACGCCCGACCTGCAGGCCCAGGCCATCGCCGCTGGATACGCGGTCGTCGATCACACTTCTGCGCTGGCCGCGCACCTCTCCGAGTTGATCAAGCAGAACGCTCACGATCTGCTCACCCGCCAGGAAACCAAGCGCCTCGTCGACCGCCTTGCCGATTCGCATCCCAAGCTGGTGGAAGAGTTGACGCCCAAGCTCATGAGCCTGGGCGAGGTGCAGAAGGTCCTGCAGCAGTTGCTGCGCGAGCAGGTCTCCATCCGCGACATCGGCACCATTCTCGAAACCATGATCGAGACCGCAAACACCAACAAGAACCCCGTCATCCTGGTGGAAGCCGCGCGTCACGCTCTGGGCCGCGCGCTCATTCGTCCGCTGCTCGACGACCGCGGCCGTCTCAAAGTGGTCACGCTCGACAGCTCCATCGAAGAGGAATGCGCCCGCCCGCACTTGCAGGGTCTGCAGCTCGGCGCCGGCGGCGGAATGCAGCTCTCCGTGGCCCGCAAGGTGCTCGATGGCCTCCGCGCCATGCTCGGCGACCAAGTGGCCGTTGCGCCTCCTATCCTGCTCTGCGCTTCTCCGGCGCGCTTTTATCTGCGCCGTTATCTTGAACCCTTTATCCCCAGGGTCATCGTGATCTCGCCGTCCGAGATTCCGCCCATGACCCAGGTCATGTCGCTTGGATCGGTGCGATGAAAACAACTATTTCTATCTCGATTTTCCGTGAGGTGTACTCATGACTCCGGCAGAACAGGCCTATACAAACAGCGTTACCGGCTCCAGCAGCAGCGATGAACTCGTCATGCAGGAGCTGTCGCAGGTCTACTATATTGCCGCGCGCATCCGCGAGCGGCTGCCACAGCACGTTGACCTTGAAGATCTGGTCAGCGCCGGCGTGGTGGGGCTCATTGAAGCCAGCCGCAGTTTTAACGAAGCCCGGAACGCGCAGTTCAAGACCTTCGCCAAGTTCCGTATTCGCGGCGCCATTCTCGACAGCCTGCGCGAAGTCGACTGGGGCTCGCGCCTCATGCGCCGCCGCGGACGCGAAATCGCCGATGCTACCACCAGGCTCGAAGCCCGGCTGGGACGCAAACCGGCTGATGCCGAAATCGCCGCGGAGATGAACATCGACATCGACTATCTTCGCAAGATCGTCGCGCAGCTCGATACCCTCCATATCACCGGTCAGTGTGTTGTCGCCTCTGAAGACGGCGCCGACACCATCGACCTGATTGAAGCCGCTCCGGATCTGCACGGTCCCAATCCCTTCGATCTTTGCCTCGAGGGCGAAATGCGGGCGCATCTGGCCGAGGCCATCTCCAACCTCAGCGAGCGCGAACAGCTCATCCTCTCTCTCTACTACCGTGAAGAGCTCACCATGAAGGAAATCGCCAAGGTGGTGGGCGTGGCTCTCTCGCGCGTCTCGCAGATTCGCGAAGCCGCGGTAACCAAGCTTCGCAAGACGATGGCTCACGTGCAAGATCAATCGAGACAGGATCAACCCAGACAAGATCAACCGAGACAGGGTCAGCCCAGGCAGGGTCAACCCAGGCAAGATCAGTCCAGACAAGATCCGCCTCGACAGGATCGCCCACAGCAGCCTCGCTTCGCTGCCCCCAGTTTTTACGCCGGCCACGCCTAACCCGAACAGGAAAAATCCATGACCGATACCGCACGACGCACAGCACAAAACGCGACCGCAAAGCAGCGCAGCGTGGTCAATTGCAACTTCCGCTCCGCCGGCCGGCTCTCCAACGAGAATGCCCGCTCGCTCACCTCGATTCACGAAACCTTTGCGCGCCACCTGGCCAGCTCGCTCGATGCACAGTTGGGAACAGGTCTCGAAGTCAAGCTCGCCGGTCTCGAACAGCTTCCCATCAAGGAGCACATCGCCGCCATTCCGGCGCTCACCTACATTGTTCCCTTTTCGCTCAGCACCATTCCCGGCGCAGCCGTTGTGGAGTGCGACATCAGTCTCGTCTTCCCCATCGTCGATCTGCTGCTGGGCGGCGCCGGCGGCCCCGGCGGCGGCCCGCGCGAGCTCTCCGAGATTGAAGAAGAGATCATGCAGGATGTGGTCGCGCTCATCGTCCGGCAGGCGGAGAAGGCGTGGCGCTTGCCCGACATGCCGCTCAGCCCCAACCGCCGCGTCAAGTCCACGGTGCTGCACCAGTACTGCCCGCCCAATGAGAAAGTCACCTGCGTCAAGTTCGAGGTCGACATCGCGGGAACCATCGGCGGCTTTCAGCTCGTCTTTCCCGCAGCCTTCGTCAACATCCTCATCCAGCAGATCAAGCTTGACCAGCCGCAGAAAAAAAGCAGTGTCCGCTTCTTTCCGCGGCCTTCCATCCGCGAACGCATTCTGGATTGCGACGTAGAAGTTTCCGCCGAGCTGCAGGGCCTGCGCGTGGCCGTGCGCGACCTGCTCGCACTGGTGCCCGGCAGTGTGCTCAAGCTGCGCGCGCCCGTCCGCACCCCCGGCATGCTCACCGCCGGCGGCCAGGGAATCTTTGAAGCAACGCCGGTAAGAAACGGCGCGCAAAAAGCGGCTCAACTGGGCCGCCGTCTCTCATCCACAAATTGGGAAAGGGTGTAACAGCCATGGACAATCAAAACAAAATCGTAGTGCGTACCTTCGCCGCGGCTCTGGCTGGCGCGGTCTCTGAATCTCTGGGCAAGGCCGCCGGCTCACCCTGGCCGCTTGAAGTTGTCGACACCGATCAGCCGCCCGCGCGGCGCGGCCAGCCGCTGCAGTTCAGCCTCAAGCTCGATGGCGGCCTGCGTGGCCAGTGCTTTATCGAGTTCTATCAGCCCGCGGCCTCCGAGCTGGCTTCAAAGCTTGCCGGCCAGCCCGTGGAAACGGTCGGTGACGAACACATCAAGTCGCTCGTCGCCGCCCTTTCCGCCTCCACTGCGGCGCTCAATGAGTCGCTCGCGGCGCGCTACGGCCAGCTCTCGTGCAAAGTCGAGGCCATCTCCGGTCTGGCTTTCGGCGGCATGTATGTGGTTTCGCTCGCGCCTCCCACCGCTCCGGCCGATGCCACCGTGCTGCTCTACTTCGACGGCCAGTTGCTCGACGCGCTTGCCGCCGCCGCTGAACCGCAGGACGCCGACGCCGGCAAGCACGCGTTTCATCCCTCCAATCTCAAGCTGGTGATGGATGTGGAGCTGAATGTCTCGCTGCGTTTCGGGCAGCGCCAGCTTCCGCTCCGCGATGTGCTCGATCTGGGCAGCGGTTCGGTCGTCGAGCTCGATCGCCTGGTCGATGAGCCGGTGGAACTGCTGCTCGACGGAAAGCTCGTTGCGCGCGGCGAAGCCGTGATCGTCGACGGCAATTATGGACTGCGCGTGACGGAAATTCCGCAGGCCGTGGAAACCCATTTTCTCCGCTAGAAGCAAAACTAGGACTATGACCGCTTGAACATAGACCAACTTGGTGCCCCAGGTCTCGATTTTGAGACCTGGGAAAGCACGAATCGAAGGAACAAAATCATGCGGTCAGAAAACCGGAGATGCAGTATCTCGAAGCCGGCAACCTTACACACACTCAACAGCGCAAACCTTATCTGGTTTTGCCTTAGACAACCGAGGACACGATCTCGATGAAGCTCTCGCTCAAATCTCTTCTGCCCGCACGCGACCTCGGCTGGAACCGCGTGCGCGCCCTCTGCTCTCTGCCCGATTGCCACAACAAGCTGCTCACCAAGTATGTCCCTGGCAGCCCCGCTGGCCTGTTTGTGGGAGAGCAGTGGTACTGCTCGCCCGACTGCTTCGCGCTCGGCATCAACAGCACCCTGGCCGTGCTCTCCAGCGGCAGCGTCATCGAAATGCCGCGCAATCCGCGTCTCTCTCTCGGCCTCGCGCTGCTTTCCAAAGGCTACCTCACCGACGATCAGTATCGCTCTGCCCTGGTGCACAGCCAGCGTTGCGGAGAGCCGCTCGAGTCCACGCTGATGGAGTGCGGCTTCATCACCGAAAAACAGCTCGCCGCCGGCCGCGCCACGCAGTGGGGATGCCCCGCACTGGCCCAGGAACTCAGCGGCTCCATCGTTGAGATCGATCTTCCCGTCGCGCTGTTTCGCGCTCTCCGCGCCGCGCCCCTTCACTACTCGGCAAAAACCAAGCGGCTGTTGCTGGGATTCGTGGATCGCGTCGAGCACAGTTTGCTGCAGGCCATTGAAACCATCACCGGCTGCCGCGCCGAGCCATGCTTCATCTCGCCGGCTGAATTCTCTGAGCAGATCGAGCGGCTCACCGCGCTGCCCGACTATCGGGAAGCCTTTGTCGAAGACCTCGGAACTCCGCTGCAAATGGGCCGCGCCCTCGGCGGATGGGCCGTGGAAATGGGCGCGCGCGAGGCAAGTGTTGCCAAGTGCGGATCGTACCTGTGGGCCAGAATTACAGGCAGGCGCGGAACCGTGGACGTAGTCTTCAGTCTCAAGCCTGCCTTTGCCGCCAGCCGCGCAAAATTTCCCACAAGAGTTCCCGAAGTAACCATGCACATGGGCTAGATAGATCTGGATCATCTGCCGATAGATGGTCCAGGTGACCCTACAGTGTTGAAGACGGGCGTACTTGAATTCCCTTCCGGCCGCTGCACCCTGGTTGAGCCACGGCCTGCTCCTCATCGGAGCGCAGACAATCTCCCCGACGTTCCGGTGCTGCCTGAGACGCTGCTGGCCATGGAGCTTCAGTTGCAGCAATCTCCGGTCGATCTGGGCGCATTCTCGCAAGTCGTGCTGCATGATCTGGGCGCAACCCTCCAGATTCTGCGCATGGCCTGCCGCGAATACGGCGCAGACGACGACCGTCCAATGCGTATCGAAGACTGCATTTGCGACTTCGGCCCGGCCGCCTGTTTTCATGCCGTGGCAAAGGCTTCGCTGGTGCGCAGTCAGCAGCGCCGCGCAATTGCCGCAATCTGGACCCATGCCCGCGAAATCGCAGACAACGCAAAGCATCTGGCCGAAGAAATCTCCTCGGCCATTACCCCCGATCAGGCGTATATCGGGGGCCTGCTGCACTCCATCGGCTCTCTGCCCGCGGCTCTGGCGTGGCACTGGAGCGAGGCCTCGCTCGATACCGTGCACACTGGATGGAAGCTGGCCGAGCGCTGGGCTTTCCCCGGCTACCTGCGCGACTTCTTCTGCGAAATGCTCATGCCTGGCTGTTATCCGCAGTGGTCGGAGATTATGGCGGCGGCGCATCGCAATGCCGGCGGTCACGCGCAGCACTGCGCGCTGTGCGCCGAGGCCATTCGCCCTTCCGCATAAATTCTCTGCTCCACGATGCGTCTCGCCGTCGCTCACATTGTCTTCGCATGAGGAACTGCGGCCGCCGATCGCAGGCGCGCCGGCCCACTTGCCCTGCTTCTCATCGTTCCCTCATGCTGTTGTGCTTTTTGCCGTCATTTCACCGCCGTTTCAGGCAAACTTTGCCCACTTAGGATGGCACGCTCCGTGCATATCCATCTGGCATGGATAGTGGATACTACGCCGCGGGCACCGCTCTGGTCACCAGCACCCAGCAGATGGACACCATCGCCAATAATCTGGCGAACGTAAGCACCGTCGGCTATCGCGCGGAGCACAACGTCTTCAGCGCCGTACTGGCCGACGCCAGCAATCCATCCGGTTCGTCGATTGACCAGGCCATCAATAATTACGGCATCGTGAGCGGCACCGTTCTCGATCACAGCCAGGGTGCGCTACAAAAAACCGGCAACGATCTCGACGCCGCCATTCAAGGCCCCGGCTATTTTGTCGTACAGACGGCAAAGGGCGTGATGTACACCCGCAACGGCAGCTTTCAGGTCTCCGGCCAGGGACAGTTGGTTACATCCACCGGCGATGCGGTCATGGGCGAAGGCGGCGTCATCAAGATGCCTCCCGGCCACGTTTCCATCAGCGCCGACGGAACCATCTCCACCAACGGAGCCATCACCGGCAAGCTGCGCCTGGTCGATTTCGCGCCCACCGTCGATCTTGAGAGTGCAGGCAACACCTACTACACCGCGCCGGCCAACACCGCTCAGCCTTCCACCACTTCGGATGTGCGCCAGGGCTTTCTTGAAAGCTCCAACGTCAACCCCATCCTCGGACTGGTGGATCTGATCACCACGCAGCGCTCCGCTGAAATGATGCAGCGCGCTCTTTCCATGTTCAATACTGAAATCGATAAAACCGCAACGCAGGACCTGCCCAAGGTCGGCTAAAGGAGACTACCGATGTTTCACGCGCTTTATACAGCGGCCAGCGGCATGACGGCTCAGCAACTCAATTTGGATAACATCGCGAACAACCTCGCCAACTCGAGCACGGCCGGTTTCCAGTCGCGCCGCGTACAGTTCTCCGATCTTCTTTATCAGAACGACATCATGCCCGGCGCCGCCGCCACCCAGCAGACCACCGTCGCCTCCGGCCTGCAGATCGGCCTGGGAACGCGGCCCGGCAACACTGAGATTGTGCAGACCCAGGGCGACCTGAGCAGCACCGGCAATCCGCTCGATCTCGCCATCCAGGGCTCGGGCTTCTTCCAGATCCTCATGCCCAACGGACAAGTCGGTTACACCCGCGCCGGATCGTTCCAGCCCGACGCGCAGGGCAACCTGGTCACCGCCAACGGCAACGCAGTGCAGCCGGCCATCAATATTCCCGCCTCCGCCACCAACATCACCATCGGCAGCGACGGCACGGTCAGCGTCACGCTTCCCGGACAGGCTCAGGCCCAGCAGGTGGGCGTAATCCAACTCGCCATGTTCGCCAACCCCGGCGGCCTTAACAGCGTGGGTAACAACATCTATCTGCCCACCACCGCCTCGGGCGAACCGGTCGTCGGCACTCCCGGCAGCTCCCAGGGACTCGGCACCATTCAGCAGGGCATGCTCGAGCAGTCCAACGTGAATGTGGTCGACGAATTTGTGAACATGATTCTCGCCCAACGCTCCTACGAGTCCAACTCGCGCGTCATCAAGGCTGCCGACGAGATGCTCCAGCAGTTGAATCAGCTCGCCCAGTAGGTGGTCGCTTTCATGACACGACGCATCGCCATCTTGATCGGAATTGTCCTTGCCGCGGCGGCTCTGCCCGCCGTGGCCGCTCCGGGCCGGTACGCCATCAGCACCGGACAGGTCGCCGCCGCTGTCTCCAGCAGCGGCGTGCCGATCCTTCCCGAGCAGGTGACGCTCTTTACCAGCGTGGTTGCCAGCGTGGCCCATCCCGATCTCCAGGTGCAATCCATCCAGCGCGAGGGACAGCAGGGCGTCATCGCCCGCATCGGCTGCGCCAGTTCGGAGCAGTGCCTTCCCTTCCTCGTCTCGCTGCGCGTGCAGGAAAGCCCAAACACGCAGATCGCGTTGAACCGGCCGCCAGCTACCGTCTCAACCTATCGCCCGGCCCGATTCGCCGTTCGCCAGGGATCGCAAGCCGCTCTCTATCTTGACGGAGCCCACGTGCACATCAGCCTGTCGGTCATCTGCCTTGAAAATGGCGTTCCCGGACAGATCGTCCGCGCCACCAGCCTCGATCGCCATCAGACATTCACCGTGCAGGTGGCCAGCGACGGAACTCTGAGAGGAAGACTGTGAGAAAGCCAGCCCGCCAACCACTCGCCGCCTGCTTGCTGTGTGCGGCCATACTGCTCTGCTGCGCTACAGCGGCCCAGGCCAGGACTGGCAAGGCGCAAAGCCCTGCGCAGTTGCGCTCCGACTACATCGCCCACGTGCAGGAGACGGACATGCCCGCGCCGCAGCACACCATCGGCAGCCTTTGGTCTCCGAGCGCTTCCATGGGCGACTTCTCCGCCGACTACAAGGCCAGAAAGCTCAATGACACGCTGGTCATTCTCGTCGCCGTGCAAACCACCGCGGCCCAGACCGGCGACGTCAACAGCTCGCGCGCCTTTCAGACCAGCTCCGCCATCACCGGGCTTGCTGGAGACATCAGTACCAAGGGCCTCAATCCGCTGTTCAACGCCAACTCCGCCACCGCGCTCAAAGGCTCCGGCGCAACCGACTCCAGCACCACCTTCCAGACCAGCCTGACCGCACAGGTGGTCGCCGTGCTGCCCAGCGGCAACCTGGTGGTAGAAGCGCAGCGCAAAATCTTCATGAACAATCAGCATGAAGACGTAACCGTCCGCGGCGTCGTTCGCCCCGGCGACATCGGGCCCAACAACACCATCTCTTCGGCAGCGCTCGGCAATCTTGAAATTGAGATGAAGGGCAAAGGCATCATCACCGACAGCACGCGCTCGCCCAACGTCATCACGCGCGCCCTTCTCTGGCTCACTGGATTCTGAAATCGATGAACTTTCCATTTGCAATCGCGAAGTTTCCGCTGCGCACCGTCGCACTGGCCCTGGGCCTGTGCTGCGCAGCGCCCACGCTGTCTTTGGCCGCCAATGTTCCCGCCGGTCCCAATCGCCAGGTGCTGGTAAGAGACATCACCAGCGTGGAAGGCGTGCGCGACAACATGCTGGTCGGCTACGGCCTCGTCGTTGGCCTGGCCCGCACCGGCGACAGCCAGCAGACCTACTTCACCGTGCAGACGCTGGCCAACGCCATGCAGCGCATGGGCGTGCTCATCTCTCCCGGCGTCGTCGAAGTGAAAAACGTGGCCGCCGTCTTCATCACTGCCTCGCTGCCGCCCTTCGCCCGTCCCGGCGCGCGGCTCGATATCACCGTCTCCTCCGCCGGCGATGCCAAAAGCCTGGAAGGCGGCGTGCTCCTTATGAGCGCCCTGCACGGGCCTGACGGCCAGGTCTACGCCGAGGCGCAGGGTCCGCTGGTGGTCGGCGGATACTCCGCCGGCACCGGCTCCAACGGCAAGCAGGTCAACTCCCCCACCGTGGGCATTGTTCCCAACGGCGGCATCGTCGAGCGCGACACCGCCGTCGATCTGCACGACTTCAAAGTCGTCTCGCTGCTGCTGCGCAATCCCGACTTCACCACCGCTCGCCAGATCGCCGACGCCATCAATCAGGACTTTCATAAATCCGTCGCCAATGCCCTCGACAGCACCCGCGTCGATGTCTCCGTCGCCGAGGCCGCCGAGGCTTCGGTTCCCGATCTCATCTCCCGCGTGCAAAATCTGGCTCTCACCGTTCACACTCCGGCGCGCATCGTGGTCAATGAGCGAACCGGCACCATCGTTCTGGGCGGCGACGTCAAGCTCACCCCGGTCTCCGTCATCCACGGCAATCTCTCCATCCAGGTAGTCACCTCCTACGCCGTGGCTCCCGTCCCCGGAGCCCCGGTCCGCAACGGGCCCGGCTATTACGGCTCAGGTCCAAGGCTTTCGGCCACGCCACAGGGCGGCAGCGGAGCCGCAGCGCAAAATCCACCCGGCCAGGCTCCCGGCGCCGACAATGTTCTCCCCGGCCAGCCCGCCGCGCTGGTTCCTGAAACCACCGTCACCGCCGACGACGGCCCGGCGCAGACCATGCGCCTGGACGAAGGCGCAAATGTGGAAGAGCTGGTCAACGGACTCCACGCCCTCGGAACCACTTCACGCGATGTCATATCCATCCTGCAGGCCATCAAGGCAGAAGGCGGCCTGCAAGCCGAACTCGAGGTACAGTAATGGGTAGCAGCTCAATTGGCCTTGGCGGCATGACCGCCCAGATGAACATCCAGCAGTCCCAGGAGTCCCGCGCCCTGGCGCAGCTCCAGTCGGCAAACGGCACCACCGACCACGCCAAAATCGAAAAAGGCGCCAAGCAGTTTGAGACCATGCTGCTCTCCTACTGGCTGCAGCAGGCCGAGCAGTCCTACGCCACGGTTCCCGGCGCCGACGATGACGACGACAAGGACTCCGCCGGACGCGACCAGATGATGGGCCTCGGCGTTCAGTCTCTGGCCCAGGCGCTTGAGGCTTCGGGTGGCATTGGAATTGCTAGCATGATAGCCAAAGCCATGACGGCGCAGGCCGAAAAGGCAAATCCGGCGGCTCAGGCGGCTCAAACGGCCCCCACGGACCAAAATTCCGGAGGAAATCTGAGCTTTCGATTAAACTCCGTCCGGGAAAGTGCCGATAGGGCCGCAGCAACTGAAAAAGGATCACAATGAGAATCGATCTTTACAATCCGACAGCCAGCCAGATTGGGAACGAGCCGACCTCCAACCGGGTCAATGCGCAGGACATCTCCGCGCCCGAATCGGACCCCAGCGGCGACCGCACCACGCTCACCTCCGGCTCCGGCTCGGTCAGCGCGCTGGTCAGCCAGGCCATGGCTTCGCCGAATATTCGCCTGGACAAGGTCCACAGCCTGCAGCAGTCCATCGGCAGCGGACAGTACCAGCTCGATCCCGGTGCCATCGCCGGGGCCATGATCGACGAGCACGCCTGATCGCTGAGCGGCTCCAGCCTCTCCGCGCCACGGTCTGAACAGGAATGAATTGGCAATGATTGCGGCTGACGTCAGAACCCGGAGCGTCAAGGCTGAAGAGCATCTTCAGCTTCTGCGGCTGCTCGCCACCGAGCTGGAGCGCGCCATGGACGCCATGTCCCGCAATGACCTGCCCGAGCTGGAAGACAGCATCGCCAACCAGCAGGATCTTGGCCGGCAGCTTGTCCAGCTCGCCGACGAGTTAAGCGCCGCATCGCGGCCCAGCTATCCCATGCCCTTCCAGTCGGGCGACTCCGACGTAATGCAGGAAATCCGCAACGCCACCGGCGACTTGCAGCGGCTCAACTTCCGCTACTCCGTGCTGCTTGAGCACTCCAGCCGTTCGGTCGCGCTCATGGCATCGCTGTTCACTTCATTCCAGGGACAACTTCAGGAGGATTCCGGCGCCAGGCCAAAGCATCAGACCTGGTCCTGCCGGATGTAAGCGCCATGGGTGGATTGACTACATCGCTTTTATCCGGGCTCGAAGCCCTCAACGCCTCGCAGGCGGCGCTGTCGGCTACCAGCAACAACATCGCCAACTCCAACACCGCCGGCTACACGCGCGAGGTCGCGCAGCTCAGCGAAAATCAGGAGGAGCTGACTGGCGGATCGGTTATCGGCGGCGGCGTCTCGCTCAACGGCATTCAGAGCGTGCGCGATGAGTTGCTCAATCTCCAGATCCAGCAGCAGACCTCCCTGCAAAGCAGCGCCGACACCCAATCCTCTAGCATGCAGTCGATCGAGACGCTGTTTTCCAGCACCGGGCAGGACATCGCCAGCACCCTGGCCGCATTCTCCAGCAGCCTCGCGCAGCTTTCCGCCAATCCCTCCACCGCGTCCGTGCAGGAAAGCGTGCTCACCTCCGGCCAGAACCTGGCGCAGTCTTTCAACAGCGCGGCCAACGGCCTGGCCAGCGCGCAGACCGCGGCCGATCAGCAGGTCACCTCGACGGTGGCGCAGATCAATTCCCTCACCTCGCAGATCGCGCAGTTGAACGCCCAGCTTTCGCCCACCGTAGTCGCGCAGCAGAACGGCGGCACCATTCAAGACCAGCGCGACCAGCTCGTGCAGCAGCTTTCCACGCTGGTCGGCGTCTCGGTCACCAACAGCAGCGACGGCGAAGTCATCACCACCGCCAATGGAACTCCGCTGGTGATGGGCGGCCAGAGCTACAATCTGCAAACCGCCACCGGCTCCGGCGGCCTGCAGCAGGTGCTGGACTCGAACGGCAACAACATCACCTCTGCCCTCCAAGGCGGCCAGCTCGGCGGCACCATCCAGATGCGCGATCAGGTGATTCCCGGCTTCCAGAATTCGCTCAACACCCTCGCCAGCCAGTTTGCAACCGCCTTCAACACCGCGCAAACGCAGGGCTATGACTCCAACGGCAACGCCGGCCAGGATTTCTTCTCGATTCCCTCCGGCGCCTCGGGCGCGGCTGCCGGCATCTCCGTCGCACTCACCTCCGGTTCGCAGGTCGCAGTCAGCTCCGACGGATCGGCAGGCAGCAACGGCAACGTCGCCAATCTTTCCGCCGCTCTTACCTCCGCGCTGCCCTCCGGCCAGTCAGCCGCCAATGCCTACGCAAGCCTGGTCTACCAGGTGGGCAATGCCGCATCCAACGCCACCGACAGCTCCACGGCGCTGAGCCAGAGCATTCTGCAGCTCACCAATCAGCAAAGCTCCGTTTCCGGCGTCAGCATTGACGAGGAGACCACCAATCTCATTCGCTTTCAAACCGCATACGAAGCCGCGGCTCGCATCGTAAGCACCGTTCAGGCTCTCAACACCGCAACCATCAACATGGTTTCCTAGCTTTTCTCGAGTTGTTAAAACACTATGCGCGTAAACCCCAACATGGTTCCCAACATCCTGGCTGACCTGCAGCAGAGCCAGTCCACGCTCAACGCCACGCTGCAGCAGGTCGCCACTGGCAAAAGCGTCAGCGTGCCCTCCGACAACCCCTCCGCCTCGGCGCAGATGGTCGGAAACACCATCGAGACCGCCAATGTCGATCAGTACACCAAGAACATCAACACCGTTCTTGCCAACGTGCAGCAGGCTGGCTCCGCATTAAGCTCGGTGGTCACATCGCTCACCTCGGCGGTCTCACTCGGCACCCAGGGCGCAAACGGAACCAACTCCGCCGCCAACCTCGCCTCGCTCGCGCAGCAGGTGCAGAGCATTCTCTCCAACGTGGTCTCGGACGCCAACACCTCGGTCAACGGAGTCTATCTCTTTGGCGGAACCGCCACTACCACCGCGCCCTACACCGCCGACTCTTCTTCCACCACCGGCTACACCTACAATGGCAACCAGGGCTCGAACTCCGTTGCCGTCGGCGACAACCTCAACGTGCAAGTCAATGTGCCCGGCAGCGAAATCTTCTCCAATTCCGGCGGCGATGTAATCGGCGCGCTCAGCTCGCTGGTCTCCGCGCTTCAGAGCGGAGACGCCGCGCAAATCTCCTCGGCCACCGACTCCATCAGTTCGGCCATCCAGTCCGTCAGCCAGCAGCAGGGCTTTTACAGCAACGCGCAAGGCCAGCTCAACGCGCAGGAGACTTACCTGCAGCAGGACACCGTCACGCTCACCACCCAGCAGAACAATCTGGTCGGTGTGGATGAAGCACAGGCCGCCACCGAGCTGAGCCAGGCTGAAACCGCCAACAGCGCCATTCTGGCCGCCGCCGCCAAGGTGCTGCCCAACACCCTTCTCAATTACCTCACCACTCCCTCCTGAGCCTCTCCAAGCTAGTTCCCTGACCGTTTGAACATGAACCATCTTGGGTGCCCCAGGTTTCGCTTTTGAGACCTGGGAAAGCACGACTCGAAGGAACCGGATCATGCGGTCACACATCTGACCCTCCTGACCGCTTGAACGTGTTCTAACTTGAATGCCAGGGTCCAGCTTGACAAGAAACTCCGCCTCTGAAGGGTACGGGCTTCAGCCCGTACAGAATCAACCTCAAAACAATGCGGGCTTCAGCCCCTTCGGAATTGTTTACACCGTCGGCAGTCTGAAGAAAAGCCACGCACAAACCCTCTCGCCCACCGCGTATCCGCAACTTCAGCACGCAAAAAAAAGGGCGCGTTATTAACGCGCCCTAAAGTTGCCTGCTCGATCATCCTTGCGGATTAAACCTGCTACGCTGACCAGCTCAGCTGGCTCTGCTCCATCTGCATCAGCAGAGGCACGTTGTATCTCTCGATTCTCTCCGGAGGAAGAATCTCCGGACCCGATACGGTCGCTCGCTGCTCGAACCGCTGCCAGATCTCGCGAATGCGCAGCGCCTCGGCCATCTCTTCTTCCAGCATCTCCGCCGACTGCTTCACCTGCGCCTCCACAATCCGCTTGCGCAGCCGCGCATAATAGCTGATCAGGCTCCGCGCCAGGTCGCCGCTGTCGCTCTCTACCCAGTTTTCGAGATTGCCCACCACCAGCAGCGCGTGCTTCAGTTCCTGGGCCCGTTGTTCAATGTTGCCCTCGCGCTGTGCAACCGCGGCCCGCCGCAGGTTGCCCGCCAGAGTGTCGTAGAGTGCGATCAGCAGCCCGAATCCGCTTGCTCCCGCGACTGCCGTTTTGCGATATGCCAAATCTGCCCGATTCATTGTGGCTCCTGATTAGTTGGAAGAGTTCTCGCCCAGCTCGGCGCTGATCTGCTTCATCTGTGTCGGCAGTTGTTGCAGCAGAATCTCGGCATTGCTGTACTCGCTCTGCAGTTGCGCCTGCAAAGGCTGGATGTAGTTGGTCTGAAAGTTGGTGATGTCGGTCTCGAGGTCGGTGTACTGGCTGTTCAAGCTCTGCAGATCCACCGTGAACGCTCCATCGCTGGGGCTGATAAAGCTGGTCAATTGCTGATCGAGCGAGTTGGCGAAGCCGTTGAATGCAGTGCCTTGAAAAAAGTTCTGCACATCGCTGAAGTTGTTCTGCAGCGTGCTCTGCAAAGCAGAGGAATCCACGCTGAGCGTGCCGTCATTCTGCACCGAAATGCCTAGCGATGAAAGGTTGGGAACCGTCGTCGTACCAGTCGCCGGCGTGTAGGTGTAATCCAGCGCCGAAAGCAGCGAGGTCTGCAGATTGCGCACCGTCGAATCGGTGGCCAGCGGACCTTCGCCCGTTCCGGCGACATAAGTAAACTGCGTGTTCAGATCCGTGATCGCGGTATTGTAATCGGTCACAAACTGGTTGATCGCGCTCGTAGTTTGCGAAACGTCCTGGGAAACGCCCAGGCTCACCTCGGTTCCAGGATTGGCGCTGAGCAGATTCAGTGTGAGCCCCGAAATGGCGCCCGAAACCGTGTTCGAGGCGCTCGATATCGAAATGCCATCCACGCTCAGAGCGGCATTGGTGCCGGTTACCGCCTGTGCAAAACCCAGGCTCGGCGTCGAAGAATCGTCGACGGAAAAATTCGCCGCGCTGCCCGAGCTGCCGGCAAGAATGGCCAGCCGCGAGCCGCTGGCGTCTGTAATCACGCTCGCCGTCACGCCCAGCCCATCGTTGTTGATCTGGTCGGCAACGTCGGAGAGCGTCTCAGTTCCATCCGTGGTAATCGTCGCCGTTGAGCCGCTGCCCGTGGTAATGGTAAAGCTGCCCGCCGGCAGCGCCGTGGAACTGCTCGCAAACGTGCCGGAAGTCCAGGAGGCTGTCGTGGCCAGACTGTTCACCACTACGACATGGTTGCCGACCGTGCTGCCGGAAGCCGCGGAAGCCGTAACCTCATTCGAGTTCGATGAGCTGACGGTACGCGCCGAAAGTGGTCCAGTCAGGCTGTTCAGCGACTGTATATCGTTGTCCAGATTGGTGGCGTCGGTCTGCAGGCCGGTCAAAGCGGTCGCTTGGCTCTGCAGCGTTGCCTGCTGTGTCTCCCAGGCCTGCTCCGGCGCTTCCGCGGCCGTAACCGCCGAGTTCACCGCGGCTGTCACGTCGAGGCCGGGCGAGGAAGCTCCGAATGCCGCCTCAAGAATCGAGCTCAGGTCCACTGACGAAGAAGAAGACCCGGAAAGCAGCGAATTAAGTGCCGAAAGAGAGCTCATACCAATCCTTTTTCAGGTCAACGCTGAGGAATCGCAATTGCCTGATTTCGATTCCTTCAACCACGCACTCTATCGGCATTTCCGCGGCAAAAATAAAGGCATCGCAAGCTAAAAAAAGCGAGGCGCCGCTTGGCGCCCCGCTTATTCCGGAGAGGAGGATTGGTTTACTGCAGCAGCTTCAGAACTGACTGCTGCGCCTGGTTGGACTGCGAAAGAGCGGCCATGCCGGTCTGTTGCAGCACGTTGAACTGCGTCATCTGGGCCACCGTTTGGCCGATGTCGGCGTTCTGCACGTTGTTCTCGGCGCTGGTCAGGTTGGTCACTTCGGTGTTTTCAACGTTCATGCCCGCATTGAGCTGGTTCACAGCCGCGCCAATCGAGCCGCGGTTGGCAGCCACAGTGCTGATGGCCGCGGAAATGTCGGTCAGCGCGGTCTGCGCGGCGGTGGTCGAAGTAAGGGCGGTGGAGGTCAGTGAGAGCGCCGCTGTGGTCAATGCGCCGATGGTCGTCGAGGTCGTGTTGCTGCCGCTCGATGTGCCATCGCTGGTGAACACCGCAGACGTTGTGCCGAAGATCGCTTCGCCGTTGTAGTTGGTCGTCGTGCCGATGTTGCCGATCTCCGTCAGAATCGACTGATATTCGGTGTCCAAAGCGCTGGACTGGCTGGTGGACAGGCCGCCGGTCGAGGCTTCAGTGGCCAGTGTAACTGCACGGTTGAGCAGCGTGGTCACCTGCGACAGGGCGCCGTCAGCGGTCTGCAGAAGGCCAACGCCGTCTGAGGAGTTCTGGCTGGACTGGGTAAGAGCCGAGATGTTCGCCTGCAGGCCGTTGGCGATCGAAAGGCCGGCTGCGTCATCGGAACCGGAGTTGATCTTCAGTCCGGTCGAAAGCTCGGTGAGGGTTTTTTGCAGGTTGGCCTGCGTGGACGACAGAGCGTTCTCCGCCGTGAGAGATGAAATGCTATTCAGAATGCTAAGCATGTTAATTGCTCCTTATATCGAATTCCGCCTGCGCCGAACCGCTTCCGACTACGTAAGAGGTCCAGAATCGTTATCAGGAGCAGGTGGTTGTTACGGGCACTCTATCGGCCTCTCGTTTCCGGCATTCTAGTGCGCTGTGCAAAAAAATAGTCACCCCCCAATAGGCGGCTTCCATATTTCCCCGCCGCGCATCGTCCATCCCGTGGCTCCCATTTAAGATTGAACAGGTGGTCTGATCGCTTCCGGTCGAATGCGATCGCGCGGCTGAATCGAAAATCAATCGGGGAGCAGGAATGGCACAGCCTTCGGCTGATTCAGCCGCCCAAAAACGGGACTTCGACAGCGAGTTCCACTTCGAGCACTGGACGCCGCGCTACAATCCCTGGGTCATCGCCTTCACGGTCACGCTGGCCACCTTCATGGAAGCGCTCGATTCCAGCATCGCCAACGTGGCTCTGCCTCACATCGCGGGCACGCTCGGCGCAACCTATGAAGAAGCCACGTGGGTGCTCACTTCCTATCTGGTTTCGAACGCGATCGTGCTGCCAATCAGCGGCTGGATCGCCAATCGCATCGGCCGCAAGCGTTTCTACATGAGCTGTGTCGCCCTGTTCACTGTCTTTTCCCTGCTCTGCGGGCTGGCCACTTCTCTCACCATGCTCATCGTTTTCCGCGTGATTCAGGGAGCCGCGGGCGGCGGATTGCAGCCCTGCGAGCGCTCCATCCTCGCCGACACCTTCGCGCCGGAAAAGCGAAGCATCGCCTTCGCGCTTTACGGAATGGCCGTAGTCGTAGCTCCGGCCATCGGACCAACCATCGGCGGCTGGATCACCGACAACTACACCTGGCGCTGGATCTTTTTTCTCAACATCCCGGTCGGCATCATCTCCATCCTGCTCACCAAGCGCATCATTGAGGATCCTCCGTATCTGAAGAGGATGAAAAATCGCGCAGGCAGCGTGGACGCCATCGGCATCGGCCTGCTCGCGCTCACCATCGGCGCGCTGCAGATCCTGCTCGACAAGGGCCAGGAAGACGACTGGTTCAGCTCTCACTTCATCGTGGTTTGCGCGGCGCTGGTCTTCTTCGGCTTTATCGCACTGCTCTACCGCGAATACACCGCCGAGCATCCCATCATAGATCTTTCTCTCTATCGCCGGCGCAACTTTGCCATGAGCCAGATCGTCATGGTGGTCATCGGCGCGGCCCTCTATTCAACCACCGTCATGATTCCGCAGTTCCTGCAGGAGATGCTGGGCTATACAGCAACCGATGCCGGCATGGCGCTCTCGGCCGGCGGACTGGTGCTCATATTTCTTCTGCCCATCGTCGGCTGGCTCGGCCAAAAACTCGATCCGCGCCTTATGATCACCGTCGGATTCATACTGCTGTCGTTCGGCATCTGGCGCATCGGCGATCTGTATCTCGGCATCACCTTCGGGGACGCCGTGAGTTGGCGCGTCATCATGGTGCTTGGCATGCCGTTCCTGTTCGTGCCCATCAGCGTCATGTCGTACGTGGGCGTGCCACAGCAAAAGAACAACGAAGTCTCAGGACTGACCGCGCTGGCCCGCAACATCGGCGGCAGCATTGGCGTTTCCTTCATCAGCACCATGCTGGTAAGGCGTGCGCAGGTTCACCAGAACTTCCTGTCCGCGCATGCCTACGGCGGATCGCCGCAACTTCGCTCCATGCAGCAGTCGATCATGCATGCTCTTGAGTCCAGCCACATCTCGCCTGCAAATGCCCAGGCCATGGCCGGAGCCCAGATCTACGGCCAGTTGCTCCAGCAGGCCCGCACCCTCGCCTATATTGATACGGTCCACGTGCTCGTTGTGCTGCTCGTCTGCCTCATCCCCATCGGCTATCTCATGAAGAGGCCGCGTTTCAGGTCCAGGCAGCCCGCGGCCGCAGAATAATCTTTCCCGCTCCGCGCCCACTCATCGTCACCAGCGCGCGCTTTGCTTACTCGATCGCCCTTAGCAAAGCGCGCGCCGCCGCCTCAACATCCGCGCCACTCTTACCCGGCTTGTAGAGCGCCGATCCCACGCCGTACCCGTCCACTCCAGCCTTTTTCCATTCCGCTATCGTGTCGCGGTCCACGCCGCCCACCGGAACCAGCGCAGTGTCCGCCGGCAGCACGGCACGAAGCGCACTCACCATCTTCGGTCCAACAACATCGGCGGGAAACAGCTTCAACGCGTCGGCTCCCGCGCGCACCATGGCAAACGCTTCGGTCGCCGTGCCCACTCCCGGCGCAACCTGCATCCCGAGCCGCTTCGCCTCCTGCACAATCGCCGCATCGGCATGCGGCATCACGATAAATCGCGCTCCCGCATCCTGCGCTGCCCTGGCGTCGTCCACGCAAACCACCGTGCCCGCTCCTATCAGCATCCTGTCTCCATACAGGCTCACCGCCCGCTCAATGCTGGCAAACGGCTGCGGAGAGTTGATCGGCACCTCTGCCAACAGCACACCGGCTTTGAGCAACGAGTCGAAGATGGCCTCGATCTCCTCCGTCCGGATTCCTCGCAAAATTGCAATCAGCGGACACCGCCGCAGCCATTCCCGAATCACCATTGCAGCATTCCCCCTATCCGCATCAGTCCTCGCAATGCAACTCCCTCCGGCGCCACGGAAGCCGCTCCTCCATAGATCGCAATCGCCGCCTGGTAAAGGCTGCACAGCGCCGCATCGCCGGCCAGATGAACCGGCCCATCGCCCGCACCAGACTCCTTCACCTCGTGGCCAATCAACAGGCCCGACAAGTAAGAAGACGCCGCGCCTTCATCCATGCGCCCGGTTAATACCGAGGTTCGAATCCCGAAAAGATGATGCGTAAGGCCGCCGGCCTGCTGCGAACGGCGAACCCCGTCATCGAATGCGCTCATCGTCATCGGCTCCTCATGGTCGGCGCGCATCGTCTGCGCCAGAATCGTATCTTTCTTCACCGCCGCATACACATCTCCGGTCATGAACGTTGCAAATTCCGCAATCTTTCCCGCCTCTACGCGAACCCACTTGGTATGTGTTCCGGGCAGGCACACCATGCCGCGCGCGAAATGGGCGTCCAGGCAGCCCACAATCTCCGTCTCTTCGCCGCGCATCACGTCCGCAACCCCCATCGCGTCGGCGCATCGCAGGCCGGGAACAATCCGCGCATCGATCCCCGGCGTATCCACCCGCTGCGCATGCGCGGCAATCTCGCCAACGCCCGCCGGAACTCCGACATATTCAACCTCCTGCCAGCCGCGCCGTGAGCCCGCCATTCCGCACATCAGCACGCGTGTTTCACCCGCCTCAATCCACGCGCCCACCTGCTCGTCCAGAACAGCGCGAAATCCTCCCTGCGCAATCGTTCCAGCTCCGCGCGCAGAAACCCTCGTATCCAGCACACGCTCATCCGCTCCAACCCGGTAGGCGCGAAACCTCGTCGTTCCCCAGTCGATCAAAATCATGATGCTCGAACTCCGTTGCTGCAAGTGTCGCGCCGCCCGCGTCAAGCCGATCTGCCGACCCGCCGATCTGCCGAATCGAGCGCGCTCGTCATCAGGCACAGGCCGCCGTAGGGCGCAGCTCGCCGCCAGTCCTATTGAGAATACAGACCCGCTCGGCAGCACCGTTTCAAAAATGCAATGCCCACGCTTCCCATTGCTTCCACTCGGCGAGTCCGCGCCCCTGGTTCCCTTTACTCGCGCGGAAACCAGGTGATGCGCACTTCGGCGCGGGCATCGCTCTGCATCCCGGGCATGTAAAGCGGCGCCCTCCAGCGTTCGTATTGCACCCTGCCATAAATCTCGATCGTCTCCATCACCCGCTTGCGCACCTCCGCCGCAAAATCGTTCTGCGTTGTGCCGCCGGGAATAAACGCGCTCGCCGCCTTGGCGTTGCGATACTCGATCTGCACCTCTTCCCGCGGGGACAGATGATACGTCAGCCACGCCTGTCCGCCCTTGCCCTGCCGGCCCACCCAGTCCCCCACCAGAAAGCCCTTATTCGTCGGCCCCTGTCTCTGCACCCCCTCCCAGTAAAGAAACTGGCCCGACTGCGCGGATGAAACCGGCGTGTCCGTGCTTGCCGCCTCCGCGCGCAGATCCAGATGCTCGCAGTGCGGAAAGCGCGCCAGATAAATTCCCGGACGAATCCCCGACCGCTGCGGCGCGCTGATCGGGCTCACGTCGTCGTGTACCAGCGAATCGGTGTACACCGTAATCCACCGGCGCAATCCGGGAATGCGATAGCTGAAGTCGAACGTGCCAAAGCGCGCGCCCGGATCACGGCGCGAATCCTTCACCGCTACGGGCACATTCTGCACACTGAAAAAGCTGCGCAAAAATGTGCGCAGTGTAATCGGCTCATGCCCTTTTCCACCCCAGATCACCATGCGGTCAAAGCCCAATTCCAGGTCGCGTGTCGGCTTGAAGCTGATCTTCTCCACGTGTACCCACGGATCGTTCGGATACGTGTGCCCCTTCAGGCTGCCCACAAAAAAGTCATACCGGAACGGTCCCGTCAGCCACGAAAGCCCGGGAATGCGCAGCGGCTCCACGCGGTCGATCTCGAATGCATAAATGTCTTCAGCGTTATTGCTCCACAGCATGGAAGCGCCTTTGCCGGGCCCCATCCAGTGATCGGATTTTCCAAACGATATCTCGTGATTGAGCAGATGATACGAAACATTGGCCTCCATCACCCGCACTGCGCCGGCCGCCGCAATCGGTCCTTCGGGAACAGTGTCCTGCACCGGATTGGCGGCGAAAGGAATGCCGTCGACGGTGTCGGAAAGAAACTCCGCCAGCGCCGGTGAATAGCCCGGCGCCGCGGGCGCATGCTCCACCTCGCCGCGCACATACAGTGACAAGCGTCCCGCGCCCGCTCGCGCGCTCAAGCCCGAATAATCGTTGAAGCCATTCCCGTATGGCCTTCCATAGTCGTTCACCACGCTCTGGCCCAGGTGAAAACTGTCCCGCAGCGGCGTGCCGCTCATGCCGCGCAACTCCTCATACACGCTCTCGAGTGCCGCGTAAGCGCCCCCGCTCGCAGCGTGCCTCCTGTCCGGCTCAACCGCTCGCAGCAGGGCAAAGTAGATCGTCCGCGCCTCGTCGTTGCCGCTGTCCGCGCGCATATCATCCGCGCTTTGCTCCAGCATGTGCGCAATGCTCAGCCGCGTCCATGGACGCAGACCCAGATAAGCCGTATCCACATAGCCAAGCGCGTGCAGCCGGTCCAGCGCCGCATACATCCAGCTATCCACCGGCACGTAAACCGATCCCGCCGCGCCCGAATCGCCTGCCATCGAAGCGGGAAAAGCATCGGCAGAAGCCGCGTGCCGTGCCGCGCTCTGCGCCCGCGCGCCGGGTCCAGCGCCGCCGCGGATCAACAGCACAGCCACAAGGAAAGGAAGAAATCGCATCCGCGCTCCGCTCTGTCGAAAGGTTCGAACTCAGAGCTTCCAATATAGGAGCGCAAGTGTCCAATTTCAGGACAGCGGCATACTCTTTTGCAACCCCGGAGACTGATTCGGGAAACCACGCCGCCGCGGTCCGCGACAGGACTCTCAAGACGACAGCACTCTCAAGACGACAGCGCTCTGAAGGGTACGGGCTTCAGCCCGTACATTAATCCCCTCAAAATCGAAGGGGCTTTAGCCCCCGAGGGACTGCCGGCTGCGCAGCAAAAGCTCGTTCAGAGCTTCACCAAGATCATGGGTCAGTCTGAGCAATGGCGCTGAACCACTCCCGATGAAATAAGAACGCTCTGTGTCGATTTCATTTGGAGATACATGGCGTCCGGTGTAATGCTTCTAATCTCACCGATAGGAGATTCTCTGTTATGGCGACGACGTTGGCGGGTCCGGCGGGCTCTGCAGGCGCCCTTACGTGGGACAATATTCACAGCGTGAGCGCACCTTTCGCAGGCGTTTCCTCGAAGGAGTTCGGATTCTGGTTCAACTACTTCTGGCATGAAGCAGCGCATTTGGCAACAATCACTCAACAGCAAAAAAACACACTGACGACAACCTATCTTACCGTGTTTGAAAACAAACCAGGTGCGCCAACTCCGCGGGCCGATTTTGCAATGAAGCCTGCGGCTGACAAGAAAAAGGTGTTGGTTACCCTGCTGCTGATTGGCTTCAAGCGAGTGGTAGCGCCAAGCGCCGGGCCGCTCGACAAGCTGGTCCCGGGCGAAGACGCACATCCTCCCATGCTCGCGGAGAAGGCGAAGCATCTGCAATTTGAAACGTTTGGAAACGAAAAACTGAAACACTGGCCCATTGCGTACCGGGCAGATTCGCGAACTTACCAGGAGATGGTGGATGCCGGCGGATTTCTTCCGCGGGCCGTTTCGCAAGGTCAGAAAGTGTACGCCGATAACGGGCTCGATCAGCCGTGGCACCCCTATAACGATCCAGCCTACGGCAAATGCATCTGGCTTCGGATGGGATCGACCAGCAAGGATAACTGCCTTCATACGGTGATCAGCGTCGGACCCAAGTTCGCCGACATTACGCATTTCCCTATCCTGAACGATGCGACTGTCTTCGGCACCCAGAGCTCGATGCCGGGCAATACTCATCGACCCCTGTGCATCACGCCTTTGGATCTTTGGAACGATCAGGACGTTGCGGCCGCCCTGAATCACCGCCACAAAGTCATATCAGTGAAGGATTCTTCGGGAGTTGTGAACTATCTCGAAAAGAAAAATTACGTTTATGTGTTTCACATGCGCAAAGTCGTCGGCGTCAACACGCAGAAAGCATTCGCAGGTACAGGAGACGACTTTGGCGAGCGGGGAATGGCGAGCATACCGGCACAGAATTTTCTCGCCTATCTGCCGTTTACTCAACGGTACTGGTACAGCAATACTGACAACCAGATCATGTTGTACGAGGTCAAATTTGATCCGATCGTATGGCTTCCGAGCGAGGAAGCTACCAAGTCGAAAATCGGGGTCGAGGGCCTTGTCAAGCTGCTTTCGATCATCAACGCGGAGATCAGTAAAGCAGAGTCTGCCAAGAAGGACGAGAAAATCAAGTTTGAGGCTTTCCAAAAGCTTCCAGCGGACCGGTTGACGCCGGGGCAGCGCATGAGATTGATCATCGCATTGAAAGAGCACTATTCAAGGCCTCTTCCAGCGGTTGCTCAGGCTCCCCCTCCTCAGGCCGCTCCGAAACCCACATTGCCGGCGGCCGGTATCGCTGCCCCACCGGGCGCTCCTGGAGGGCCACCCGCGGGACCTGGCGGGCGGCCTGGCCCGCCTGGCCCACCCCCCGGCGGCCCGAAAATGGCTGGTCCGGCAAAAACCATACAACAGCAGACACAGGAAGCTCTCGCGGCAAGAAACGCGGACAAGGCGGCGGTTAAAGCTATATTGATGGCTCTTGGGGACAAATCGTCAACGGCACTGATCGCCAAGGTCGACGGGATCGATGGTGCCACCTGGAAACAGATTCAAGAAGTTGCCAAACTATAACTCGATTCGCGCGGCGCGGTGTGCACGCACGCCTCAGGCGAGTGGCCCAAGCCTGCTTGGATGCAACCGTGTCGTGGAATTTCGCTTCTATTACGAAGAACCTGATGAGACGCCTGGAGCGGTCAGAAGGTTCGATGAATGGGGGCAGGGGCGCTGGGTTTTCGCGATTTCCCTGGCTTACCGGCGATGAAGGAGAATCGCACTGGCAGTCGCCGGACCCTGCGTTCCCATCTTCCAGAGTGGGCAGGCGGCGTCCTGCAGTCGCCCGGAATCACTTGCCTTCCCCGAATAAAGTCGTCCTTATCCTCTCCGGCAACAGAAGCCTTTCACACTCTAAGATGCATCACAAGAATGCAATGGGCATGGCGCGCGATTTCAGTATTAACCCAAAGCTCTGGGAACGTTACGTTCTGAATCGTCGTGTGCGACTTCGCTTGAGAGACGTTTCCACGAATGAGACCGGATTCTGCATCGATAAGAAATCCGCACAATCCGCGCTGAAAGAATATAAACACGAAATCGACCGGCTTCTATACGTGTTGTCTGCGCAAAAAATGCGATCTGTTCTCGTCATTTTCCAAGGCATGGATGCTTCCGGAAAGGACGGCGCGATACGGCATGTTTTAACCGGACTTAATCCCCAGCATTGCAAAGTGACATCATTCGAAGAGCCTTCCGGTGAAGAGATCGATCACGACTATCTTTGGCGCATCTATCGAGCCACACCTGCAAAAGGCCAACTGGGGGCGTTCAACCGCTCGCACTACGAAGACCTGCTTGTGCCCAGGGTCCGGGGATTGCTATCTGCGCGAGGGGTGACAATGAGACTCCGTCAAATATGTGACATGGAACGAATCTGGGTTGAAAACGGCGCCGTAATCCGCAAGTTCTTCTTTCATATAAGCCGTAAGGAGCAGGCTGACCGCTTCTTAGCTCGCCTAGAAGATCCGACGAAACATTGGAAAGTTAAAGAATCTGACTTTGTAGATCGCAAACTCTGGAGCAAGTTCCAATCCGTCTACGAGGAGGTTCTCCCCCTCACTTCAACGCCTCAAGCGCCTTGGTACGTAATTCCGTCTGATCACAAATGGTATCGAGACATTGCTGTGGCCGGCATTGTCCTCAGGACTCTCCAGGGCATCGATCCCCATTTTCCTAAGCCGCCACTCGATCGCAAACATCTTAAAATTTAACCCTTCATCGATCGGCGCCTGCACCGGCAGCGTGTGATGTTTCAGGCGGTGCCCCCGACCTCCGGGAGATAAGATCCAGCACGAAAATAGGTGCTACATTTCTGGATTTCAGACATGGGAGGGCGCCTCGTTCTATTCTTTCTCACATGCTTTCTGGACATGTTCGTTATCAACATGTCGGATTAGGTATTGCCGTCACCCTTGACGCGATGAAGCTGCGTCAACAATGTGGCACTCTCGTTTGTGGTAGAACGGACGATGAAAAAACAAGGACGGACCACCCGCCTCGGCTCGCTTTCGTTCACTCTGCGAATTGCGGGAAGTCGACAATCCCAAATTGACACTATAATAAGCGTGAATACGCGGAGTCGAGCGCATGCGCACTTTTGTTGAAGGCTTTCTGCAAGCGGCTCGGTACGGCTTCCTGCATGTTCGTTGTAGCCCTGGCTTCACGACAATAGCAGCCGGCATTCTGGCTCTCGGAATTGGTGCGAATACGGCGATCTATAGCCTGGTTGAGGCGGCTCTCTTCCCGACTTTTTCCGCAAGCGATTCAAGCCGACTGGTGGGCGTCTACAGCAGCGGTCCGAACCGGACGGGCTACAGTTCAGTTTCCTATCCGGATTACACTTATTTTCGCGACCATAACGCACTTTTCTCGGGCCTGATGGCATATGCGAACATCCGTATGCGGTGGACTCAGGGCGATCAGACCACCTTTCCCTGGGCTGGCATCGTCACCAGCAATTACTTCAGCGTGCTCGGAGTCAAGCCAATCATAGGTCGGACATTCCTGCCCGGGCAGGACGTCGTTGGTGAAGGTTCGGCAGTCGCTGTTGTAAGTTATCAATTCTGGAAGCGACAATTGGCATCTCAACGCGGAGTTGTCGGTAAGACCCTGGTTCTCAACGATCATTCCTTTGCCATTGTTGGCGTCCTCCCGAGAAATTTCGAAGGTGTCGATCTCGCGTGGGGAGGCATACCAGACATCTGGATCCCCATGTCGATGCAGCCCATCGCGTTGCCAACCTCTGGGAAGTTCAACATCCTTGAGTCGCGTCAAGCGAGAGCCTTTCTTGCAATGGGAAGATTGAAAGAAGGCGTAAGTCTGGCGCAGGCCAGAGCAGAGATGAAGGTGCTGGCCCGGCAGCTTGAGGAAGCCTATCCGGAAGCCGACAAGGAGCGAACTGCGTTTGTGCTGCCTGCGCGGGAAGCACGAATGTGGCCGGGCTGGCGCGAATCGGTGGTTCAGGTGCTGTTGCTCCTGACAGTTGCGGTTGGTTTTGTACTGCTCGTTGCCTGTGCCAACGTTGCCAACTTGCTTCTGACCAGGGCCGTGGCGCGGGAGCGTGAGATGGCCCTTCGCCTTGCGTTGGGAGGGACCCGGGAACGGATCATATTTCAATTGCTCGCGGAAGGGATCGTTTTGGCGATCATCGGCGCAGTGGGCGGACTGGTCTTGGCAGAATTACTGATCAAGATCGGCCCTCCACCCCAATTAAGTTCCCAAATGCACATGAATTTGGACCTCGGCCTCGATTATCGCGTGTTTGCGGTGACGCTGCTCTTATCGCTGATCACCGCTTTCCTCTTCGCGATGCTACCAGCTATAAGAGCCTCGCGTGTGAATCTCGTCGAAGCGCTCAAGAAAGGCCAAGGTCATTCATCGGGAAAAACAAACCGAGGCGCGCTTCGCGATTCAATCATCGTGATCGAGGTCGCTTTCGCATTCCTTTCGCTTATAGGCGGAGGTCTTTTTGTTCGCAGCTTACTTCACTTGGAAAGTAAAGATACGGGCTTCAACTCGGACAAAGTGTTGTCTGTAACACTGCTATTGCCTCCATCGCGATCTCCTTCACAGAGTTCTCGATTTTATGCTCAATTGGCAGCCAGCATTTCCAGTTCAAGCGCCGTCGAGTCTGTTTGCCTCACCGGGTTCCGTCCGCTGGACACCCTCGGCACAAACAGGCACATCGTTCCTGAGGGGTCAGAAGTGCTGGCAACAGAGACTGGAATTTCCGCCCAGTCAGACGATATTTCACCGGGATACTTTTCGACCTTGCACATCCCGCTGCTCAGAGGGCGCGATTTCACTCGCGGCGACGACGCGGATGGGCCACTCGTCGCCATAATCAACCACACTTTCGCTGAAACAATCTGGCCGCACCAGAACCCAATCGGGAAGCAGTTTAAGCTGCAGGGAGATAACAAGTCTTACCAGGTGATCGGCGTCGCAGCCGACATCAAATACCACACTGTTTGGGAAGCGCCTGAGCCTTACATATACCTCGCTCTAGCGCAGCAATATGACCCTGAGATAAGCCTGCTCGTCCGAACCAAGGCAAGCCCAATGAATTTCATTCCGGAACTCCAAGAGCAGATAGGATCGCTCGATAAGACAATACCGCTCTTTGATATCGAGGCGCTAGACGAGCAAGTTAAGACTTCCCTGTCCCGGCCCAGGGTAATCGCAACTCTACTGACATTGTTTGGCGTCATAGCCCTGCTTTTGGCAATGGCTGGAATCTACGCTGTGGTCTCCTACTCAGTGAGACAGCGGACCCATGAAATCGGTATTCGCATGGCACTTGGGGCACGGAAGGGAGACGTCCTCAGGATGGTCATAGCGGAGGGATTGAAGCTAGCACTGATTGGTGTATTCGTCGGCTGCGCCTGTGCAGTGGCGTCGACGCGTCTCTTGTCGAGCTTGCTTTATGGGGTCACGCCAACTGACCTGTTGACGTTTGTAGTCGTCTCGTTCCTGCTGATTGTGGTGGCGCTACTGGCAAGTTATGCTGCGAGTCGCCGTGCAACAAAAGTGGATCCTATGGTCGCGCTGCGGTACGAGTAACGCAATGGCATGCAACGCGAGCCAGTGATCTTATTGATCCGGCATGAAACGACTGCGACATGAGTTCTTTTGCGACTGAGTTGTTATGGCGCAGAGGGATTGCAGGAAGCTATCGGAGGAGTCAGTGAACGAGGCGGGTGGCCCACCTTCAAAGTGACCAAGAAATAAGAGCGCCACATCCCTTCCGCGTTTTTGACGGAAAGGATGGAGGGCACGACATATCCTTACGACAGCATGGATCGGTTGACCTCGAAAGCAGGGACCCACTCCAGCCCGCATTTTTACTTGCGCAAAATTCCCTCACCTCGGCTCACAATGGAATCGGGCTGGCTCAAACCTCAAGCCCGGTTTATACCCCAAAACCCGGTACCCCCCCACCTCCCCTGTCACGGAGCAAAAAACGCCCACCCCAGCGAGACAATCGCAGTCGTCAACTAACTTAAAATCAACAACTTACTGGACAAGCCCATCACAATCTCACAGCTTCACGACACTGTAATACCCTGCAAAAACCATACAAAACCCTGCATTCTATCCCTATCTCACACTCGGCAGCGGCCTTGGTCACAGGGGAATGAAAATCCAGCTCGAAGATGGGTGGGCCAAATCTAGACGCCCAGATCTCGATACCGGGAAACCGGCGACAGGTCTTCGTCGCTGGGGTGGCTACCGGGGTGGTCTGAGGCCTGGGAAAGCGCGAATCCAAACCCGCCTCCTCAGCTCAGCAGAAACTGCCTCTCCAGCCGGTCCAGCAAGTCCCCGGTGTCTTCGCAAATCCCGGTATGCGCCGGCGAAGTCTGAATCATCGTGCTGCGTGCCGCCACCAGCCAGTGAAAGCGCTCCCGCTGTGACAATTCCGCAATCGGCCCCGCTCCAGGATCGCCCGCGCAGATGCGCTCAATCGCGGCCAGGTGCTCCCGCACCAGCGCCACATCGACCTCCGGCCACAGCACCTTCAGACGCGCCTCGTCCAGCCGGATGCGCGCATCGAGATAGCGCTTTTCCAGGCAGAACACAATCACGCCGGCGTTGATGAACTCCTCGCGCTCCACGCGCGGCACCACGCGCACAATGGCGTAATCAAACGACGCGGGCATGAGCGCGAATCGCCTCCTGTTCGAAGATAGGCGACGACGCCAGCCGCGCGCCAAAAAATTCCACATACCCGGCGCGGATCTCATCCACACTGCCGTTCTGGGAGCCGTCCAGCGTTAGCGGAGCCAGCCATTCGCCCGGAACCTGCGCCACGATCTGCTCGATCGCTGCTTCGCTCAGCCGCTCATGGGCCAGCCGCGCGGCCTGCTCGATCTCCGTCGCCCACGGCAGCAGGATGTGCTGCGCGCTTTCAACAAACGGCGACTCGATCTTCCGCCGGCGCGTTTCCCAGTCGTGATGAAAAAACAGCGCCGCGCCGTGATCGATGAAGTAAAGCTTGCGGTGCCACACCAGCAGATTCGCATTGCGCGGCGTGCGGTCCACATTGAGCGTAAAGGCGTCAAACCACACCGCCAGAGACGCCAGATCGTGCGCCGCCATATCCCGCGCCGCCGGGTCGAACATGGTGGAGCCGGGAAGATAATCGAGCCCCACGTTCAGGCCGCCGCTCTTCTTGATCAGCTCGCGAATCTCGGCGTCCGGCTCATTGCGTCCCAGCGCCGCGTCCAGGTTCACAAACACCAGCTCCGGCACGTTGAGCCCCAGCGCGCGCCCAATCTCTCCGGCGATCAACTCGGCCGCCAGCGCCAGCGGTCCCTGACCCGCGCCGCGAAACTTCACCACGTAGAGACCCAGGTCGTCCGCCTCCACAATGGCCGGCAGCGATCCGCCCTCACGCAGCGGCAGCACGTACCGCGTAGCATTCACAGTGCGCAGCATTCACATCAAGTGTACGGCTTCTCAAAACCCGCGCGTATGCAGATAAAACACCACGCCTGAAGCCGCCAGGCAATAGACGCCGAACCAGTGCCACCGTCCCGACTCCAGCCAGTTGCTCAGCCACTTCAGCGCGGCCAGTCCGGCCAGAAAGGCGAACCCGGCGCCCAGCAAACACAATAGCAGCGCCGCGTGCAGGTCGATGGGCGCTCCGGCAGCCGCGGCCAGGTGCGCCGCCTTCAGCAGCCGCAGGACTTCCATGGCCACCACCGGCGGCGTCAGCACCACCGCCAGCGCAAAGCTGAACCGCTCTGCCGGCGCCTTGGCCGCGCCCGTCAGCATCCCAGTTGAGATCGTCGAGCCCGAGCGCGAAAAGCCGCGAAACGGCAGCGCCAGTCCCTGCACCAGCCCCATCCATCCCGCCTGCTTCAGCGTCAGCGTGCCTTCGCCGTCGCCACGCACCGGCATCGCCGCGCGGCCGCGGTGGTTCTTTTCCGCAAGCCCCGCAATCAGAATCAGCACCCCGGCCGCAGCCAGCGCCGGCGCAATCAGCTCCAGATGGCTGAACAGGTCTTCGATCTGTGCTTTCGGCGCTCCATGAAACAGCGTCTTCTCAATAAGTTTCTTCAGCAGCTCGCCCACAATGGCGGTGAGCAGCGTGGCCCACACCGCCAGAATGGCAAATCGCCGGAACGCGTCCCGGCCTGAAAAGTAAACCCGCTTCCACGTCTTCCAGAAATAAACCAGCACCGCGAACATGGTGCCCGTGTGCAGCATCACCAGCAGCAGCGTCATCTCCGGCGACGAAGGATCCAGCCCCATTAGTTTTTCTGCAACCACCACGTGCGCCGAGCTTGACACCGGGAGCAGCTCGGCAAGCCCCTGAATCATGGCGAGAATAATCACTTTCCAAATCGTCATAATCCCAGTCTACCTGCGCCGGGCGCGCATTTCCTCTTCGCCGGAGCCCCTCGCGGCCGGTCGATCGCGCCGCTTCCGTCCCGCGGCCGTCCCATCGCCACACATGAACAAACGCAGCGCCCGCCTGCCTTCAGTTAAGCTGAACGGGACGCTGAACTGGAGAGGAATGCTCATGAAACTCGGCTTTTTAGGAACCGGAAAGATGGGAACGCCCATGGCCCTGCGCCTGATCGCCGCGGGTTACGAGCTGTCGGTGTGGAACCGCACAGAGGGGCGCACCAGCCCGCTGCTGGGCGAAGGCGCCATTGCCGCCGCAACCCCGGCCGAAGCCGAGCTGGGCGCCGACGCCGTGATCACCATGCTCTTCGACGATGCCGCTCATGAGGAGGTGCTGTTCGGCCCCAACGGCCTCATGGACGCACTCGATCCCGGCGCGCTGCACATCTCCTGCAGCACCATCAGCGTGGCGCTCAGCGAGCGGCTCACGCAGGAGCACGCCCGTCGCGGCATTGACTTTGTCGCCGCGCCGGTCTTCGGCCGTCCCAACGTCGCCGCCGAGGGCCGCCTGTGGATCGTCGCTGCCGGGTCCGACTCCGCCATCGAGCGCGCCCGTCCCATCCTTGTCCCCATGTCGCGCGGCCTTTCCGTGGTGGGCGCGGAGCCGCGCATGGCCCACGCGGTCAAGCTGGGCGGCAACTTCCTCATCAGCGCCATGACCCATGGCCTCAGCGAGGCTTTCGTCTTCGCCGACAACCAAGGCATCGATCCCACCGTCTTTTTCGAGGCAGTCAACAACGCGCTCTTCCAGTCGCCTTTTTACGCCGCTTACGCCAACATCCTGCTCCATCCGCCCGAGCAGGTGGGCGCAACCGTCGACTTGGGCAGAAAAGACCTGCGCCTGCTGCGCGAAGCCGCCGCCGGCCGCAACACCCGCCTCAGCCTCGCCGACACCATGTCCGCCATCTTCGACGAAGCCCGCGCGTTGGGTCACGGCGGCGACGACTGGGCCGTGGGCCAGTACCGCATGGCGCAGCACCGCGGCCGGGTTTGAGAACCATGCTCTGAAGCATGGCCTGATGTATAGCCGGATTACTTCTTCCTGAAGTTCGCAGCGGGAATCGGCATCCCAATTCCGAGTGCAACAATTTACCGCGTGGCACGAAAAGCAGAATAGAACGAGCCGTCATTCCTGTTCCCAAAAGCCGGATATCGGTATTCGCCGGTCTTCAAGTCAGTCTTCAGTGGGGACCCATGACGGCCGCCGTTTGGATGCTGGTTGTCGGCGAACTTTGTTGCGGATCGTCGCATATCGGCGACGGCCAGCCAAAGAAAATTGATTTGCTGCTTGCGGGCCTGATCTTTGCGGGGCTACTATCCTTGTGCTTGCCCGGCCCCGGCGATCGGCCAGGTAGAATTCCCCCCTCGGCCCCTTCAAACGCGCATGTGCGCATCCCAAGTTAGGAGATTGGAAATGACACAGTTCATAGGAGTCATGCGTCTTGGAACGTCCCAACACGCCGGTTTGCGCAACTTCATCGGAATCGCTTTGTTCGTTGGGTGCACGACGACCATGTTCGCCGCCACCCTGTGTGTAAATCCCGGCGGAAAGGCTGGTTGCATGAGCACCATTTCCGCTGCTGTTGCGGCGGCACATGCGGGCGATGCGATCCAAGTTGCGCCCGGCACCTACAAGGAAGATGTGGTCATCACCAAGTCGCTTTCGCTGCTCGGCGCGGCGTCGTCGAAGCCGGTCATCGATGCGGCAGGCTTATCGAACGGCATCTTTATCGACGGCATGTCGGCCGCTCCCATGGCGGGCGTGGCCGATGTGGTGGTTTCAGGATTCAAGGTGCGCAACGCGAACTTCGAAGGCATTCTGGTGGCAAACGCAACCGATGTCACGCTGGTGGGAAATAAGGTCGCGGACAATAACCGGTCGCTGAATATTTCCGCGTCGACGTGCAACGGGATTGCGGCGTTTGAGACGAGTGAAGGCGACGACTGCGGGGAAGGCATCCACCTGATGGCGGTCGATCATTCTTCGGTGATCGACAACGAGAGTGCGTATAACTCGGGCGGAATTTTGACCAGCGACGAGACTGGCCCGAGTCACGACAATTTGATTACGAACAACTGGGTTCACGACAATCCCTACGATTGCGGAATCACTTTTGCCTCGCATCCGCCGGCGACATCGGTCATTCCGACGGCGACTCTGCCTTTCGGCATAACCCGTAACACGATTTCAAACAATGTTTCGGAGCGTAACGGCACGCAGGTTCCGGGTGCCGGCGCGGGGGTCGGCATCTTCGCGCCGTTCCCAGGCACCACAAACTCCGCCAACGTGGTAATCCACAACGTCCTGCGGAATAACGGAATGCCGGGAGTCGCCATGCACAACCATGCGGCTGCTCCGTCGCCGGCGCCTCCTGTCGACCTGAACGACAATGTAATCGTCGGAAATCAAATATCGGGCAACGCCGCCGACACGGCAGATACTGCCACTCCGGGACCAACCGGCATCAACATCGCGAGCCAGGCGCCGGTGTGGGGTACGGTGATTTCGCAGAACGTTTTTGACAACGAGGCCGTCGACGTAGCGTTCAATGCGCCGGCGGGCGAAATCGATGCGCACTTCAATAGTTTCGACAAAAACGATATTGGCGTGGATGACACCGGCGCCGCCACCGTGAATGCGACTGAGAACTGGTGGGGTTGCGCGACGGGCCCGGGAACCAGAAGGTGCGCCACCGTATCGGGAGCAGTTTCGTCTGCGCCCTGGCTCACCACTCCATTTGACGGCGATGGCCAATAGCAAGAGCTGAGGGGCGCGGCGGCCCAGCCTCATAGTTTTATCGTCCGTTCCACCACAGCCGGGGGTGTCCGATCCTTGACGCTGTCTCATTGCGTTGAAGGTGGGATGAGCGAGCAGTCCATCGAGTGGCGAGTAGCCCGCATCTCAGAAGCAGGACATGGGTCACCCATTTATGTGGTTGGCGAGAATGATATCTGGGCCGCTATTCGCGATTCCATCACACGGAGAAACGAATTTTTCTGGCCGCAGAGCGTGTTCGCCAGCGTGCTGGTGTCGTGCCTTGCGGTTTTGGTGGATAAACATCTCCTTCTTATGGGCGATGACAAGACCCCGCCATGTCGATAGCGTTGGTCTGCAACACAGATGCAAGGAGGCAGGAAAATGGCGACTACCACGACGCTTCTGGATAACGGCCTGGCAACCAGCACGATGATTTTGAATGGCGACTTCGAGAGAATCGACTTTCGAGGAGAACTCCGCGACGGGCATCTCGTCACCAAGGGAATTCTCGCGGATCAGGACGCGATGGACAGTATCCCGGTGGGAATATACGTTCTGGAAAAGGACGGCACGCTCGTGAAGTGCAACCAGGCTGCAATAGCCGCTTGGGGACGCACGCCGTCTTTGGGAACCTCGGAAAAGTATTGTGGATCCCACATTCTTCGC
Source organism: Occallatibacter sp. (assembly GCA_036267475.1). Taxonomy (GTDB): domain Bacteria; phylum Acidobacteriota; class Terriglobia; order Terriglobales; family Acidobacteriaceae; genus Telmatobacter. Next base: position 115,301 of record DATAVZ010000065.1, on the reverse strand, counting down.
TACCCGTCGGGAGAAGTGATGCCACACGAACATGCGCCGCCCTCCGTAGTGATCAAGAACGGTGGCACCGTTCGGAACGCCGACGCGATTTGCGAGCAGCCCAGCGGCACGCGTCTTCTGGCGCTCGCCAATATCTTTCCCATCCGCGACAAGAACGACGAAGTAATCGGAGCTGTCAATATTTTCCGCCACAATACCAGCAAGACCGTTCCTGGCCTATACAACTAGGTTTCTGGCCTCGTGATCTTGTTCGCTCGATTCGTGCTTTTCGCGCGTGGCCACGCTTCTATTTTCATCGTTCGTTTAACCGCAACCGAGAGTGTCCCACGCTTGACGCAGCTTCATCGCGTCAAGGTGGGACGGCAATATCCAATCCGGTCGTCCGCTGGATTTTTCCTTTCTGGATTGCTCCCTTTCTGGATTGTTCTCTTCTGGTTTGTTCCTGTCTCTGTGCTGTCCGGATGGGCTCGATTTCTACGGTTCCTTCCGATCCAGCGGCGTAATGACGGAAACTTGATCGCGGCTAGCCCTCCGCCTTTTGCCGCGTGGCCTCGTAGCCTCTGTGGCCGCGTGGGATACAACTATATACAGCATCTTCTTGCGTTCGCCCTGCCGCGATGATCCGCCTTTTCGCCACCGTTTTCGCTGCGCTCACCGGCCTCGCCTTCGGCAGCTTCCTTAATGTCTGCCTGAGCCGCTGGCCCGAGGGCCAAAGCATCGTAACTCCACGCTCCCGCTGCCCGCGCTGCGGCCACACCCTCGCGTGGTTTGAAAATGTCCCGCTCGTGAGCTGGCTGGCGCTGCGCGGACGCTGCCGCGCCTGCGGTGTCTGGATCGGCCTCCGCTATCCGCTCGTGGAGCTGGCGGTGGGAACGCTCTGGGGCGTTCTGGCCTGGCGGCTGGCGGACTGGACTGCGCTGTCGGTCTTGCCGGATCACGTGCTGTATCGGGAAATTGCCCGCACCGTCGGCCAGGCCATCTTCTGCTGGCTTCTCGTGGCTCTGGCCGCGCTGGACGCCGAGCATCTGTGGCTGCCCGACTGGCTAACCTGGCCCGGCATGGCCATGGGACTGGCCTACAGCGCTGTTCTGCTGCCGCGCGGGCGAATTTCGCCGCTCTTATCATTGCTTGGCTCAGCCGCTCTGCCGTTCACTGCCGGCAACGCTCATACCAACATCCAGACTCATATTCAGGCAGGCATTGCAGCGCTGGTTGCCATGGTGGCTGCCGCCGCGCTCATCCTCTTCATCCGCTGGACCTACAAGCTGATCCGCAAGCGCGAAGGCATCGGCCTGGGCGACGCCAAGCTCATGGCCATGCTGGCCGCGTGGCTCGGCCTGTCCGGCGCGCTGCTGTCGTTCGTCTTCGGCATTACCCTCGGCACGGTTGTGGCGCTCATCGCCCTTGCGCTGCCTTCCACGTGCGCCGGCGAAGGCTGGGCGCTGCACAAGCTGCCGCTCGGCACTTTTCTGTGCATCGGCGCGCTGTTCGCCACACTCTACGGCCAGCCCATCCTCGCCGCGTATCTGCGCTGGTGCGGCTTTTGATCGTGGGCGCGGTTTTCGATGGCTGGCGCGGTTTCAGAACTCGGAAAAATGCATTCCTGCGAGAGCACTTAAGGAATCTCTGAACAAGTTCTTGTTGCACTGCCGGCAGTCCCTCAGAACCTGTCCAGGAACTCTGAGGAGATGTCGAACGTGGACAAAAAATCGTCCCCTCAGGGGCTAAAGCCCAACCTATTTTCAGCTCTTTACGGCATGGCTGAAGCCGTGCCCTTTCAAAAGGGTTCTGAGAAGGATGGTTTCTGGACAGATTCTCGGAGGCTGAAGCCCTGTGAATTTTGCAGGGCTCATTGTACGGGCTGAAGCCCGTACCCTTCATGACCTCGTACGCTTCATGATCCAGTATTCTTCAGGACGTCGACTTGTTCAGAGATTTCTTAATGCGCCGGCGTGACCTTCGCATTGGCAATTTCGGGCTCTTTAAGCGCCTTGGCAGCGTCTTTGGCGCGCCGGCTGTCGGGATCGTACTCCACCACCTTCAGATAGTAGCCGCGGGCATCGGCATACTGGCCGAGGTGCCGCGCGCTCTCCGCCAGCCCCCAGTACACGTCGGGATTCTGCGGGTCAAGCACCATTGCCGACTGATACCGCGACAGCGACGCGCGCCAGTCCTTGTTGTCCATGTAGTACTTGCCCACGCTCTCGTCTTCCTTGGCCGTCTCGTGATGCTCGGTCAGAATCTGGCCTCCGCTGCCGCCCTGCGTGTCGGCACCGGGACCGGGCAGCAGGCCGCCGATGCCGCTCGAACTCGAGCTGAAGCCGGAAGCAGGCTGCCCGGCGTCTGAAGCGCCGCCCGCGTCGGGACTGGACACGGGGTCTGTGTCGCCGGCCGGCAGCGCCGCGCGGCCGGTATCTCCGCCACTGCCCGAAGGCAGGTCAGGCGTGGCGCCGGGCGAGAGCACAGGAACCGTGTTTTCATCTCCCGGAAAAGGGTTGGAGTCGGCTGGCTGCTGCGCGGCGGCCGGTTGCTTCTGCTGTGTCTGCTTCGGCTGCGGCTGGCTCTGGGCATACAACTGCGATCCCACCATCATCCAACAGCAGGCCACCAGCAACGCGGCGCGAACAACAACTTTCATCCCGAACTTCCTCACCCCTCTAATGGTACGATGCGGTCCAGAAGGATCGCGTGCAAACGCGTCCTTGAAGATGGACTCCGAAACTTCGGCAAAGGAAGCATTGCATACTTTCATGGCATTGATGATCCGCTCCTCCGCCATTCACGCCGCCGGCTGTTACACCACCACATCCATCCGCAAAGGCGCGCGCGTAGCCGAGTACACCGGCCACCCGATGACCAAGGACGAAGCCGACCAGCGCTTCGGGGACTCGCCGGTCACCTATCTCTTTGGACTTGGCGACGGCTCGATCGTCATTGACGGCCACTCCGCGGCCATGTTCGTCAACCATAGCTGCGCGGCCAACTGCGAAACCGAGGAGATCGAAGGCCGCGTCTGGATTATGGCCATCCGCAACATCGACGCCGGCGAAGAGATCACCTACGACTACTGCCTTTACGACGGCGGCGACGACGAGGCCATCTGCAACTGCGGCGCAAAAAAGTGCCGCGGAACCATGTACTCTCCGGAAGAATCCCGCAGCCGCCGGGCCCAGGCGCGCCGGGCGGCCCCAAAGCGTAATAATAAGTCTTCAGGCAATGCGCGCAAACGACAAACATCGTGATGGCAGAAGCGAGCTGACAGAAGAGTCGCAACTTCCATCTCTCACCCAGGATCAGTTGGAGGTCCTGCGCAGGTTTGCCCTGTTCGAGATCGGCCTGGACGAGATGCGCCGCGCGCTGGTGGGCCTGTTCGAATTCAACTTCGAGCCACAGCAGCGAAGCGCGGGCAGCTACACGCAACGCCGCGCGGCCGCCGCCAACTTCCGCGTTCCCGAGCCCGGCATCGTGATCACCCGCGAGCACATCGTCAACGCTCTGGAACGCAGGCGCTTTGAGCTCATCACCGAGCGCGACCTGGTTATCTGGGCCACGGTTCTGTTGATGAACGACGCCTATGCACTGGACCCCGCCGATGAAGACCTCATCGCCGAATGGCTCAACGACATCAGCCTGAACCTCGACGTATCGTAGGGTCTGCGCATTTCCGTTGCTTTGCACCCGCCAAACTGTTACCATCCGGCAAATTCCCCCTCCGATCAAACCCAAACAGCCTTTCACGGAGTCCGCATGGTAACTGCCTTCCCTTCCCGTCTGCACAGCCGGTCGCAGTCTTTGCCGGTGCGGTTTCTCGACAAGTATTTCTACTTCTGCATGTCGCTGCTGGTGGCCGCGGTCGTCGTCTACGGATTCAGCCACACCGTCGACGCCAACCTCTTCCATCCCTCGGTCCCGCGGCCGCTGCTGCTCAGCTTTCACGCCGCCTGCTTTTCTTTGTGGGTGGCTTTCTTCGTCTTTCAATCGGCGCTGGTAAGGACGCACAATGTGCGCATTCACCGCGCGACCGGCTGGTTTGGCGCGGCGCTGGGCGCGGCCATGGTGGCGCTGGGCTACTCCACTGCGGTCGTCATGTACCGCTTCGATGTACACACCCTTCACCTGTCAACCATCGTGCCCTTCCTCATCGTTCCCTTGTTCGACATCACCAACTTCGCGGTCCTCTTTTCGCTGGCCATTCTGTGGCGTCGCAGGCCGGAGTTCCATCGCCGCCTTATCCTGGTGGCCACTTGCGCTATCACCAGCGCCGCCTTTGGCCGCATGCCCTTCAACTTCCCCATGCCGCTTCTGTTCTACTTCGGCGTGGATGCGCTGCTGCTGCTCGGCCCGGTGCGCGACCTGATCGTCAACCGCCGCATCCACAAGGTCTATCTCTGCGCGCTGCCGGTGGAGTTCGTCTGCCAGTGCGGAGTCATCTACGCCTACACACACCAGTGGCCCGCGTGGATGCGCGTTGCCCGCGCAATTGTGGGCTGATCCGCACCGGCTGGCGCGGTTTTCCGCAGTCTGTGCCGCACTGCCCTGAACCGATACAATCTCCTTCAGGCCGATTGTTTTTTTAGGGTCGGCCTCCACGGAGTGTTCGCGCAGATGGGTTACCAGGTTCTGGCCAGAAAATATCGTCCGCAGCGCTTTGCCGATGTGGCCGGCCAGGACCACGTGACGCGCACGCTGCTGAACGCGCTGAGCCAGAACCGCATTGCGCACGGCTACATCTTTTCCGGCCACCGCGGCATTGGCAAAACCACCATCGCGCGCATTCTGGCTCAGGCGCTCAACTGCCGCACGGAAATCGGCAGCCCGCAGCGGCCTACGCCCGAGCCCTGCGGAGTCTGCGACTCCTGCGTCGAAATCCGCCAGGGCAACGCTGTGGACGTAATCGAGATCGATGCGGCCACGAATCGCGGCATCGATGAGATTCGCGAGCTGCGCGAAGCCGCCCGCTACTCGCCCGCGCGCGACCGCTACAAGATCTACATCCTCGATGAAGCCCACCAGATCACCGAAGCTGCCTTTAACGCGCTGCTCAAAACCCTTGAAGAGCCGCCGGCCCACGTGATCTTTATGATGGCCACCACCGAGCCGGAAAATATTCCGCAGACCATTCGCTCACGCTGTCAGCACTTCAGCTTTCACGCCGTCAAATTCGACGATATTCTGGCCCAGTTGAAGGCCATTGCCGCGCAGGAGAGTGTGGACGCCGAAGACGCCGCGCTGGCTTTGCTGGCCGAGGCGGGCGACGGCTCCATGCGCGATGCGCTCTCCATCATGGATCAGGCCATTGCCTCGGCTCCGATGGAAAACGGCCGCCCGGCGCTGGCCGCCACGCAGATTCGCGAGCTGATGGGCTCGGTGCCCAACGCCGTCTTCGAGCGTTTGCTGGAGGCCGTGGCCGCGGGCCAGAGCGTGGAGCTGATGGAGCAGTTGAACGTGCTGCTCAACGCCGGCCACAGCCCTTCGTCGCTGGCTCGGCAGATGGTGCGCTACCTGCGCAACACGCTCATGGCCAGGATTGGCGGCGAGCAGACCGAGTTGCTGCAGATCTCCGCCGACGAGCGCGCACGCGCAGCGCGCACAGCCCTGCTGTTCGGCGAAGAAGAGCTTACGCGCAATCTGCAGATCGTGCTGCGCACCTTCGACGATCTGAATTATCGCCAGGAGCAGCGCTTCCATCTCGAACTCGGCCTGCTCAAGCTCATTCACGCGCAGCGCCTGCTGCCCATCGAGGAGTTGCTGAGCGGCGCGGCGGGCAGCGGCGGCGCGCGCAGTGGCACAGCGCCCTCGACGCCCGCTCCGCGCAGCGCGCCCACCGCTCCGCGCGCATCGGCTGCGCCCTTCCCCACAGCGCGGCCAACGCCACAGCCGGCTGCTCAGCCGTCCATTTCGCCGTTCGGCGCCGGGACCGGCGCATGGGCTCCTGCTCCAGTCGCCGCTTCGACCGCGCCGGTCGCGCTTGCGGAAGCAGGCAGCTCCGCGGCCGTTCCCGTCGAGATCGAAATTGCTCCGCATGCCGCCGGCAGCAACGGAGCGAACATGATGAATGGCGCTACGCATCCGGTGCAAGAAGCAGCCGATTCGGACGATCTGGCCGTTTCCGGCACAGCAGCCGAGGTGCCGGCGCCGGCCGAATCCTCGGCGGCAACAACGCCGGAGAGTGCGCCCGGAGAATCGGCGGATACCGCAATGCTGAGCGCCGCCGTCGTCACGGCCCTGGCCGCGGCCGGCCACGGAAGCGCGGGCCAGTTGCTCGGCTCCGGCGCGTGGATCATCGACGGCGGCAACCTGCGCATTGAAGTGGCGCTGATGAGCAAGAAAATGCTTGCCCTCACGGTGAATGCGGCTGCGGAAAAAATCATCAAGCAGGAGTTGCAGCGCCTCGGCGGTCCGGGCCGTTTTCTCGTGGTGCCTGGCGCGGGCGGCGGCACCGGCTCGGCTATAAGCGCGGCCACGATGGCGGCGCCGATCACCGGGAGCATCGAGCAGGAGGCGCTTGCGCATCCGCTGGTGCAGCGCGCGCGGGATATCTTTCACGCCGAGGTGCGCAGCGTAGTGGACCTGCGCCAGAAATGATCGCGACTTCCGCAACCGCGTGCTTGAGGGCTTTCGAGCAACGTGCGGTGGCGAAAGTTTTCCGAGAGCAGCACGAAAGCCAACAGCATGTGAAGCGAAATGCGCCAGCGAAGAGAAGCAGGCTTCGATCTTCGATCTGAAGAGGAGTACACACTATGTTCAATCCGCTCAAAATGTCCGAAATGCTTTCCCAGGCCGGCCAGATGCAGGAGGAGATGCAGCGCAAGCTGGGCGAAACGGTGGTGGAAGCATCGAGCGGCGGAGGCGCCGTGACCGCGACCCTGAACGGTAAAAAAGAGCTGCTCAAGCTGCACATCGATCCCTCCGCGGCATTGAGCTTGACCGGAGGCCAGGCGGATGTGGAGATGCTGGAAAACCTGATCATGGGCGCCATCAACGAGGCTGGCCGCAAAGCCGACGAGGCCATCAAGTCCAGTGTGCAGGGCATGCTGGGCGGCCTCAAGATTCCCGGCCTGAGTTGAGAGCGCAGCCGGAAGCGCGCGCAAACGAACGGAGGAACGACCTTGTCACGCTACGCCGAGCCGATGGCCCGGCTCATTGAAGAGTTGAAGAAGCTGCCCGGCGTGGGCACCAAGAGCGCTCAGCGCTACGCGTTTCATATCCTGCGCTCGAGCGACGACGATGCGGCCGCGCTGGCCGAAGCGGTGCGCGGACTCAAGGCCAGCCTGCGCCTCTGCTCCATCTGCAACAACGTAACGGATGTCGATCCCTGCGCCTACTGCGCCAGCCCCACGCGCAATCAGCGCCTGGTGTGCGTGGTGGAAGAACCCACCAACATCGCCGCCGTGGAGCGGGCAAGAGGATCTCAGGGCGCCTATCAGGGCGTTTATCACGTGCTGCACGGCACACTCTCGCCGCTGCACGGCGTGGGCCCGGAGCAGTTGCGCGCCAATGGCCTTCTGGCCCGCGTGGAACGGGGCGCCGTGGACGAGGTGATTCTGGCCACCAGCCCCACGCTTGAAGGCGAGGCCACCGCCAACTGGCTGGCAACGTCGCTGCACAGCTTTCCGGTAAAGGTCACGCGCATTGCCACCGGGGTGCCGGCCGGCAGCGATATCGAATATGCCGATGAGGTTACGATGGCCAGCGCGCTCGACGGGCGTCGCGAAATCTAAGTCGGCGCGCGTATGAGCCACACTGTGGCTTTGACCGTGTGAATTTGTGCTTTCCCACCCTTGCCGCGATAAAGCTGCGTCAAGGATGGGGCACCCCGAAGTAGTACGAAAACAAGCGCTCAGAGACCTCGGGTAAGTGCATCGCGCGGCAGTTGCACCGCGCGTCTTTTATCACCCGCGCGGCCGGCCGCGTCCTCAAAAAAGAGCGGGAGAGCAGCATCGCTCTCCCGCTTTGCTCATGGCAGGGCAAGCCAGCAGAGCAAACTATTTTGAAACGCTGTCGAGATCGAGATTGAGTTCAAGCACGTTGACGCGCGGCTCACCGAGCAGCCCCAGCGTGCGCCCTTCAGTATGTTTGGCAATGAGAGCGCGCACGGCCTCCTGCGAGATTCCGCGTGCTCTGGCCACGCGCGGCGCCTGGTAGTAGGCATCGTCCGGCGTAATGTCCGGGTCCAGCCCGGAGCCGGAGGTGGTGACCAGATCGATGGGCACCGGCTTGCCGGGATTTTCCCTTTGCAGCCGGTCGATGTCGCCCTGCATGCGCTGCGCAAGTTTGGCGTTGGACTGGGCGAGATTGCTGCCGCCCGACGAGGTGGCGTCATAGCCGTTGCCCGCAGCCGAGGGGCGCGGATGAAAGTAGCGATCCGACGTAAAGCTCTGCGCAATCAGCTGCGAGCCAATCACCTGGCCGTTGCGGGTAATCAGGCTACCGTTGGCCTGATGCGGAAAGACGAGCCTGGCCACGCCCGTAAGCAGGAGCGGATAGCCCAGCCCCAGCAGCAGCACGGTGATGAGCGTAAAGCGAATCGACGTTGCCCATACCGAATGCCCTTCCGGTGCGGCGGCCGCGGCTTCGACCGGCGATTTTTGAGTTGGATCCAACACAGCAGTCGAGTTCACCTTCAATCTCCTTAATCTTTACGCCATGTGCAGAGCCACTAGACACAGGTCAATGGCCTTGATGCCGATGAATGGAACAATGAGGCCGCCCATGCCATAGAGCAGCAGGTTGCGCCGCAGCAGCACATCGGCCGCCTTGGGCTCGTACTTCACGCCTTTCAGCGCCAGCGGAATCAGCGCGACGATAATGATCGCGTTGAAGATCACCGCCGAAAGAATTGCCGACTGCGGCGAGTGAAGATACATGATGTTGAGCGCGTTCAGCACCGGGAAGGCTCCGGCGAACATGGCCGGAATAATGGCGAAGTATTTGGCCACGTCGTTCGCAATTGAAAATGTGGTGAGCGCGCCGCGGGTCATCAGCAACTGCTTGCCGATCTCCACAATCTCGATCAGCTTGGTCGGGTTCGAATCGAGGTCGACCATGTTGCCGGCTTCCTTTGCGGCCTGGGTGCCGGAGTTCATGGCCACGCCCACATCGGCCTGCGCCAGCGCCGGCGCATCGTTGGTGCCATCGCCGGTCATGGCCACCAGTTTGCCTTTGCCCTGCTCGCGCTTGATCAGGTCCATCTTGTCCTTGGGCTTGGCCTCGGCCAGAAAGTCGTCCACACCGGCCTCGCGCGCAATCACCGCCGCGGTCAGCGGATTATCGCCAGTGATCATGATGGTGCGAATGCCCATGGCGCGCAGCCGCGCCAGCCGCTCCTTCAGGCCGCCCTTGACGATGTCCTTGAGATAGATCACGCCCAGCGCAGTGGAGTTTTCCGCCACCACCAGCGGCGTTCCGCCCAGCCGCGCCACCTCTTCCACGCTGTCGCGCACTTTCTGGGGCAGCGACGAACCCTGCTCGTCGAGAAAGCGCGCAATCGCGTCCACCGATCCTTTGCGGATGAGCGTGCCGGGCAGGTTGACGCCGCTCATGCGCGTCTGCGCGGTGAAGGGAACAAACTCGGCGTGAATGCCGCCCAGGTCGCGCCCGCGCAGGTTGTACTTTTCCTTGGCCAGCACCACGATCGAGCGGCCCTCGGGCGTTTCGTCGGAGAGCGATGAAAGCTGCGCGGCATTGGCCAGCCGCTCGTGGCTGACGTCCGGCGCGGGAATAAACTCCGCGGCCTGGCGATTGCCGAGCGTGATGGTGCCGGTCTTGTCGAGCAGCAGCGTGTTCACATCGCCCGCGGCCTCCACGGCGCGGCCGCTCATGGCCAGCACGTTGTACTGCACCAGCCGGTCCATGCCGGCGATGCCGATGGCCGAGAGCAGGCCGCCGATGGTGGTGGGAATGAGGCAGACCAGCAGCGAGACCAGCACAAAAATCGTCTGCGGCGCCCTGGCATAAATTGCAAAAGGCTGCAGCGTAACCACGGCCAGGAGAAAAATAATGGTAAGCCCCGAGAGCAGAATGCTCAGCGCGATCTCGTTGGGCGTCTTCTGGCGCGTTGCGCCTTCGACCAGCGCGATCATGCGATCGAGAAAAGTTTCGCCGGGGTTCGACGTGATGCGCACCTTGATCCAGTCGGACAAGACTTTGGTGCCGCCGGTCACCGCAGAACGGTCGCCGCCCGCTTCGCGGATCACCGGAGCCGACTCGCCGGTAATCGCCGACTCGTCCACCGACGCAACGCCTTCGATCACTTCGCCGTCACCCGCAATATATTTGCCGGCTTCCACGTAGATCGTGTCTCCGGCGCGAAGCTGTCCGCTCGGCACTTCTTCAAAGCTGCCGCTCGCAGCGTAGCGCAGCGCGATGGTCTCGCCTTTGGCCTTGCGCAGGGTGTCGGCCTGCGCCTTGCCGCGTCCTTCTGCCATGGCTTCGGCAAAGTTCGCAAACAGTACGGTAAACCAGAGCCACAGCGTGATCTGCAGATTGAAGCCAAAGCCTGCCGTGTGGCGGACGACATTGTCGATCAGCAGCACCGTGGTCAGTACGCTGCCCACCTCCACCACAAACATGACGGGATTCTTGACCATGCCGCGCGGGTCGAGCTTGCGCACCGACTCCACCAGCGCGTGGCCCATGATTTCGGTATTCCAAAGACTCGTCTTTTCAGCCATGACAATCCATTCGCCTCTCGAAGTGAACGCTGTAACGGCTTAGAAAAGCCGGCCGGACTTGAGCAGCAGGTGCTCCAGAATGGGCCCCAGACTCAGGGCCGGGAAGAACGTAAGCGCGCCCAGAATGATGACCATTGCCACCAGCAGCACGGCAAACAGCGCCGAGTTCACCGGGAAGGTGCCGGGCGAGGGCGGCACGCTCTTCTTCTGCGCCAGGTTGCCGGCCAGCGCCAGCACCGGCAGCATCATGAGGAAGCGGCCGATCAGCATGTCCCAACCCATGGTCACGTTGTACCACCAGTTCGAACTCAATCCGCCAAAGGCCGAGCCGTTGTTGCCCGCGCCTGAAGTAAACGCGTAGAGAATCTCAGAGAAGCCGTGCGGCCCTGGGTTGTTGGTAGAAGAAAGGCCGACGTTGGGCAGCAGAACAAAGATGGCCGTGAAGGTGAGAACGATGAAGGGAAAGATGAGCGCGTAGAGCATCGACATTTTTACGTCATAGGATTCGATCTTCTTGCCTAGATACTCCGGCGTGCGGCCCACCATGAGCCCGGCAATGAACACCGAGAGCACCACGAAGATCAGCATGCCGTAAAGGCCCGCGCCCACACCGCCGAAGACCACTTCGCCCAGCATGATGTTGGCCAGCGGAACCATGCCGCCGAGCGGCGTAAAGCTGTCGTGCATGCTGTTCACCGCGCCGCAGCTTGCGTCGGTGGTGATGGTGGCAAACAGCGACGAGCCGGCAACGCCGAAGCGCACTTCCTTGCCCTCCATGTTGCCCGCCGGCGCGGTGGCGCTGCCGGTTTGCGCCGCGCCGTGAATTGCGTTGTAGGGGTGCGCCTCAGCCCAGTAGCAGACCGTGAATCCCACGGCGAACAGGAAAAACATTGCCGACAGCACGGCCCATCCGTGGCCGGGCGAGCCGGTCATGCGGCCCAGCGTATACGTAAGGCCCGCGGGGATGATGAAGATGGAAAGCATCTCGAGAAAATTCGAAAGCGGCGTCGGATTCTCGTAAGGGTGCGCGCTGTTGGCGTTGAAGAATCCGCCGCCATTGGTGCCCAGCATCTTGATCGCTTCCTGTGAAGCCACCGGCCCCTGGCCAATGGTCTGCACCGCGGCCGGATGCTCCAGCGGATGCGCAACTGTGTACGCATGCATGTTCTGCGGAACGCCCATGGCCACCAGCGCAAGCGCATACAGAACGCAGGCCGGCAGCAGAATGTAGAGCGTGGTGCGGGTGGTGTCGACCCAGAAGTTGCCGATGGTGGCGCAGCTGGTGCGCTTGATGCCGCGAATCAGCGCCACCGCCACCACAATGCCCACCGCGGCGGAGTAGAAGTTATGAATCGCCAGGCCGGCCATCTCGGTGAGATAGCTCATTGTTGCCTCGGGCGTGTAGAACTGCCAGTTGGTGTTGGTGGTAAAACTGGCGGCAGTGTTCCACGCCAGGTCGGGGCCAACATTGGCCAGGTGCCGCGGATTGAAGGGCAGGTATGCCTGCAGGCGCTCGATGGCATAGGTGACGAGCAGGCTCACGGCTGAAAAACCCAGGATGGCGCATGCATACTCGCGCCAGTTCATCTCCCTGTCAGCCTTCACTCCGGAGAGTCTGTAGATCAGCCGCTCAAAGGGGCGCAGCATCGGATCGAGCCAGGTGCTCTCGCCTTCCAGCACGCGCGCCATGTAAATGCCCACCGGCTTCACAGTAGCGAGCAGAACGATGCCGAAGACGGCAAATTGCAACCATCCATTCGCGGTCATGTTCAGAATTTCTCCGGGAACAACAACGTGGCGGTGAGAAAGCCCAGCAGCAGAACGGACAACACCACGGCCGCGAGCGTGACAACTCCGATATTCATCGAATTACCTCAGCTTCTGGCAGGCCTTGACGTAAAGAAAAGCCAGCGTGAAAAAAACGGCGGTGAACAGCAGCATCAACAAATCTTGCATCGCACAAATCTCCAGGGCACAGTATTGGGGCGCCAGTATTCAGGGCTCCAGTCTTGACGGCCGCAGCCCGAACCGGGCAGGTGCAACCCATCCCTGCCTGAAGTTCATTCTGGCTTGTGGCTGATTTGAGTATCGAAAAGATTTTCTAAATAAAGCGTAAGGACCGGCTGCGCCTTATGCGCAATCGTTCACATCGCAATGACTTGCGTCGCATGCGGTCCGGAATGCGGTATGCGTGCGGTTTTTTATTCTTCGCTGCCGCTCAGCCCCTCGGGGACAAAGCGGTAGCCGACCCAGGGCTCGGTCTGAATGTACTGCCTGCCGGTCTCGGTCTCCAGCTTTTTGCGCAACTGGCCCACAAAGACGCGCAGATACTCGGGCTGGTGCGCCGACTGCGCACCCCACACAGCGGTAAGCAGGGCGCGGTGGGTAATGACCTTGCCGGCGTGGCGGGCCAGGTGCAGCAGCAGGTCGAACTCCTTGGGCGTAAGGTGAATGGGCCTGCCCTGCAGGGTGATGCTGTGCGCGTTGGCATCCACCACAAAGTCACCCACTTCGATAGCCGCGGTTCCACGCTCCGGCGCGCGGCGCAGATGGGCGCGGACGCGGGCCAGCAGCTCCTGGATGCTGAAAGGCTTGGTCACGTAGTCGTCGGCGCCGGCATCGAGCGCTTCCACCTTGGAGCGCTCGTGATCGCGGACCGAAAGCACGATGACCGGCGTGGCCACGCGCGCGCGGATGGCGCGGCACACCTCGACGCCGCTCATGCCAGGCATCATGAGATCGGTAATTACCAGGTCGGGCGGCCAATCGCGAAAGACCTGCAGACCCTCTTCCGGATCGTTGGCGGTGCGCACCTCGTAGCCCTGCATGGCCAGCGACGCGCGCAGCACGCGCGTAATCTGCGGTTCGTCGTCGATAACGAGCACTCGGCCGGGCATGGGTCCACCGCTTCCACTCGAAGATTACATTATTCCGCCAACCCGGTATCATTCCCGTGACGAAGCAGCCCCCCTGAAGACGCAGCCCCTTGAAGACGCGGTGGGCGATGCAACTGGATACGGATTATGGATACGGACGTGGATACGGGAGCGGATACGCGGGCGGAAAACGTAACCCAGGCGCCCGGCCTGCGGGTAGCGGCGCTGCGCGCTGCCGGAGCCACCGCGCTCACGCTTGGAGCCATGCTGGCGCTGTCGTGGCTGCATGCCAACTCCACCATGGCCGGCATGGTTTTTCTGGTGCTGGTGGTGTGGACGGCCACTCGCGCCGGCAAATGGCTTTCGCTCTACATCGCCGGACTCTGCGCGCTCTCGTTCGACTTCTTCTTTCTGCCGCCCTACAGCACGTTCTGGCTCGCCGGGCCGCCGGAGTGGGTGGAGATGCTGTGCTTCATAGCCAGTTGTGTGGTGGTGAGCCGCGTGGCCGAACGGGAGCGCAGCCAGACGCTCGCCGCGCGGCAGCGCCAGGCCGATGTGGAGCGGCTCTACGAAATGAGCCAGGAGATGATGCTGTTTGAAAACGCCGACCGGCTCATCCACGAGCTGCCGCGCCTTATCAACCGCATCTTCGCGCTGGGCGGCGTGGCGCTTTATGTCTGCGAGCACGAGCGGTTCTTCGCCTCTTCGGCCGGGCTTCCGGCGAGTGTGCGGGCCAATATGCAGGCGATGGTGCAGGAAGTGAATCCCACCATGACATCGTTGGCCGGGTATCACACAACCGTGCTCATGCTCGGGCTCAGGCCGGTGGGCGCGCTGGCCTGGACTCCGGAAACGCTGTCGCGCGAAGTAGCCGCCGCGGTCAGCGCGCAGGTATCCATCGCCGTGGCGCGGTCCATCGCCATCGAGACATCGGCGCGGGTTGAAGCTGCGCGCGAGGCCGAGCGACTGCGCACCGCGCTCATCGACTCGCTCACGCACGAGCTGCGCACGCCGCTCACCTCCATCCGCGCCGCGTCTACCACGCTGCTCGGCTCCGGTGCGCTCGTTGACGCCGGGCAGCGCGATCTGGTGTCGATCATCGACGAGGAAGCTGCGCGGCTGGATCTGCTCATTGGAGAAGCCGTCCAGATGGCCGAGATCGACGCCAACGTGGTGCAACTCCACCTGGCGCCGCATCATCCGCGGGAGCTGCTCGAACTCGCCGTGGAGGAGTCGCGCAAGCCGCTCTCGTCGCACCGGGTGAGCATTACCGTCGACGGCACGGACGACAGCCCGGTGTGGTTCGATCCGCAACTGCTGGGCCGGGTATTGCGGCACCTGCTTGAAAATGCCGCCTCCTACACACCGCCCGGCGCGCGCATTACCCTGAGCAGCCGCCGCACCGGCGACCGCCTGGAGTTCGCTGTGGAGGACAACGGCCCGGGCATCGACGCACGCGACCTGCCACTGATCTTCGACAAGTTTTACCGCGGCAAACGCAGCGCCCGCGGACGCAAAGGCTCGGGGATGGGTCTGGCGATTACGCGCGCGATTCTAACCGTGCATGGCGGCGGCATCGAGGCCGGCAACCAGCAGGGCGGCGGCGCCAGGTTCCGGTTCTGGGTGCCGCTGGTGGAGAAGGAGCCAGGCAGCCACGCGTAAACGGCTATTGCGGCTCCGCGCTCCAGTCGCACACAATCTCTTCGCGCTGCTCGGAGCTTTCGACGGCCCACTCCAGCAGCCGGGCCACTCGCCAGGCATCTATCGCGGCCACCGGGGCGGCGGTCTTGCCGAGCAGCGCATCGCGAACACCGGCATAGTAGAGCCGGTAGTCTCCCGCCAGGGCTTCCACGGGACGCGTGACCGTGCCACCGTCGATGCCCAAGTGCAGCATTCCATAGTTTGCCGCCGGCTCGCGGCCCCACGCGGGATCTTCGATCCGCGCGATCTGGCCAAGCGCGGCCTCCTGCGGATCGACGCCGGACTTCCAGTAATTTCCATGGGTTCCACGCAGGTGAAAGCGCGGCCCCGCGGGCAGCGACAGGCAGTTGGCGCCCAGCGTAGCCGTAAACCCGAAGTAGCGCAGTCTCACCGAAAACGAGTCGTTGGTTTTGGCCCCGTCGCGTTCGCGATGCAGGTCGGCGCTTACCGCCTCCGGCTTGCCTAGCAGCACGAGTGCCTGGTCGGCGAGGTGCGTGCCCAGGTCCAGCAGCAGGCCGCCGGCGGAGGCTGGATCGTCCTTCCACACGCGGTCGGCAGGCATCACCGGACGCCAGCGGTCCATGCGCGACTCGTACGACACCAGCCGGCCGAGAAGTTCCTCATGCAGCACTTTCTTTAATGTCCGGAAGTCGCTGTCCCATCGCCGGTTATGGAATGGGATGAAAAGAACATTCTTGCTCGCCGCCAAGCGCATCAGTTGGGCGATTTCGGCTGAAGTGGCCGCCGCAGGCTTGTCGACCACCACATTCCGGCCGGCCTGAAGAATTTGCCAGGCCAGGTTGAAATGGGTTCCGTTAGGCGTGGAGACAATGAACAGGTCGAGCGAGGAGTCGGCCAGCATCTCGTCGAGCGACCGATGGGTGGTGAGGCCGGGGTAGCGCGCCGCGGCCTTGTTCGTCGTGCGTTCCAGCACGGCGGCCAGTTCCATACCTTCCACCGACGAGACCAGCGGCGCATGAAACACGCGGCCACCCAGGCCGAAACCGATCAGACCTACGCGAATCATGAAAACCCTCGAAGGCGCAACGGAGAAGGAAGCGCGTCTTCAGGCCAAATCATACCAAGAGACGAACTCCGCCGGCTTGACAATGGGAATGCCGCGCCAGGGATGGAGAACGAGCAAATCCTCGTCGCTGGTGACAATCGCGTCCGCCTCAGAGACGGCGGCCAGAGCAAGGAACATATCGTCTTTCGGGTCGCGGCAGGAGGGCTCGACTGCGGCGAGGTTTTCCGTACTGGTGTGAAATATCCACGCGTTACCGCGCAGCATTGCCACAAATTCCAGCCGATCCGATTTTCCAATGTAACGATCGAACCGGTCTCTGGCAAGGATGCTTTCAAGTTCGGCGAGCGTGGCTTCGCTCGCGCAGATCGTTGCTGTCTCCAGCGCGATAGCGACGGCCCGCTCCGGAATCGAAGAGGCGCGAATGACCGCACCCATCAGCGTGCTGGTATCGAAGACGACCCGCCGCGGCGGCGTCACCGCAATTCGTGGACGAGACGAACGATTTCGGCATCGGTAAGCTCAGCCGCCTCGGGGCGTGTGCTTTTTCCAGCCTGCTTGCGCCATGCGGCGAACTCGTCGGCGGCTTGCTGGCGGCGACGCTGCAACTCAACGAGATCGGCGTGCTCGCGCGGCGACACCACAAAGGCCGCCGGACGGCCGTGGCGGGTAATCTCCACCACTTGCTGCTGCGCGGTTTCGAGCATCTGGCCAAAGCGGTTCTGCGCTTCGGCGGAGGTCATGGTCACCATGAGGGCACCCTGTGGGCCGATCCAGTGGAATCGTACTGTTGGGAATTATAGCTATTTTAGCTAAATTTTGCTGTCGCTTTCATCAACGGAACCCGGTCGTAACTCAACCTACTCGGGTGGCTGCTCGGCGCGCGAGTGTATCCCACAATATTTCAGGAAGATGCGGCAACCTGCTGGACCTTCTTTTTTAACCTGGCGCGAAGTCGTTCGACCTGTTCCACAGCCTCCCGAATCTCCTGCTCAACGCGCGGAAAAGAGGGATTCATGGTGACTTGAAAGGCGCTGACCGTCTCTTCGGAGCCGGACGTGTAGACCCTCTCCCGCAGAACGTTCATCGCGGCAATGTATTCGTTGATCAGGACCTGGTCACGGTCTTCGAAGTACAGCGAATGGGCGAGGAAGAATGTATTCATTTCGCGCAACTGTTCAAACAGCCCCGGATTGCCGACCCGCTGCTCGCGAAGGTCAAGATTGATTGCTTCAAGCTTCTGCCAGAGGCTCTCGTAGGCCTGCCGCCGGCCGGCTGCATTGGCAGCCCGATTGGCATTTGAATACTGCTTCCTCCACTGATAGAAGCCGAGCAGGGCGACAAGCAGCATTCCCGCGACGGCGATGAGCGGCGCCATGGATTGAACGGACACAATGCACGAAGTTTACGACATTTTCTGCGGCAGCGCGCAGCTCGAAAACCTTCCAGGGCAATTGCATTTGAAAGTCGTTGCGAGCAGGTTGCCGCAGGGCGTGTTTTACATTCAAAGTCGAGGTTTTGTGTCAGCTTTGTATTAGGGCACGACTTGAGTCGTGCCGAATCAGGCAACAGCAGCGATAGGGCTTTAGCCCTTGCAAATGCGCATCTCCATAGATTCAGCTTTTGCAGCGGCTAAAGCCGGTCCGATCGCGGCCCCGCCGACGGCACGACTCAAGTCGTGCCCTGTTACAACGCACCTATAAATCAAAGGTTTACGATTTGCGGGATGCCGGTACCCTCATACAATCCAAATACGATTGCCCTGACCGTCCGCTATAGACGGGACTGGACCACCACAACCCTCGAGCTTCAACCCTCGAGCTTGTAGCGGGTCTCGGCCAGGCGGTAGAGCCTGCGCCATACCAGCCGGTTCATGGTGACCACCATGAGCGAGATCAGGATGGTGGCCAGCAGCAGTATGGGGAAACGGCCGCTGTCGGTGGCGGCGTCAATCTGCGCGCCCAGGCCGATTGTCTCCAGCGTCCGATCCTTCACGTGCGAATACTCGGCCATCACCGAGGCATTCCAGGCGCCGCCCGAGGCGGTGATCATCCCGGTGATGAGGTAAGGAAAGATTCCCGGCAGAATCAGCCGCCTCCAGCGCTGCCAGCGCGTAAAGCGATAGAGCTGGGCCACCTCGCGCAGGTCGCTGGGGATGGACATGGCGCCGGCAATCACGTTGAACAAGATGTACCACTGCGTGCCCAGCAGCATGAGCGCAATGGATCCGATGCCCAAGCCGCCGCCCATGCGCACCAGTCCCATGAGCAGCACCGGGAAAAAGGCGGTAGCCGGCACCGAGGCCACGATCTGCGCCAGCGGCTGCACCACGCGGGCCAGCCGCGGATTGAGCCCGATGGCCACGCCTACGGGAATGGTCCACGCGGCGGAGATGAGCAGCGCGGCGTTCACGCGCAGAAATGTAGCCGCGGAGCCTTCGAGCAGCAGCCGCAGGTCGGGCCAGGTAATGGTGCTGAGCATGTAGACGGCCTGCGCCGCGGCCCACGCAATGGCTATACCCGCCGCCGCAGCCAGCACCCAGAAGCCGGTCGAGGTGCTCTTCGAGGGATTCGCATCGAGTGGGCGCATCACCCGGCTCTCGCGGGTCCGCGCCAACCGCCGGAAAATCGGCTCTTCAACGCGCGCCGCCAGGCGGCCGGGCAACTGGCTCAGCAGAGTGGATTTGCGCAGAAGCTCCAGGATGGGCGATTTGACCCGGCTGGCCGACTCCACCTGCTCGAACTTGAACTTGTCGCTCCAGGCAATGAGCGGGCGCCACACCAACTGGTCGGTGGCCACCACGATCAGGATTACCGTGGCGATGCCGCTCAGCAGCGCCTTTGTGTTTCCAGCATTGGTTGCTGTCTGGATGAAGCTGCCCAGGCCGGGAAGCTGGAAGTTGCGGTCGCCCATGGTGAAGGTTTCGCAGAAGATCAGCGCGAACCAGCCGCCCGCCACCGAGACAATCGAGTTCCACACCAGTCCGATGGCGGCAAAGGGCAGCTCCAGTTGCCAGAAGCGCTGCCAGGCGGAGTAGCGGTAGATGCGCGACGCTTCAATCATTTCGCGTGGAATGGTCTTGAGCGAGGAGTAGAAGCTGAAGGCGAGGTTCCACACCTGGCCGGTAAAGATGAGCAGGATCACGCCCATCTCGATGCCCAGCTGGTGACCGGGAATGAGCGCCACCATGGCCAGCACCAGCGGGGGCAGAAAGCTGAGCACGGGAATGGACTGGAGAATGTCCAGCACGGCCACCATCCACGGCTCAAGGCGCGGATTGTAGGCGGCGATGTAGCCGTAAGAGATGGCGAACGCCACGCTGAGCAGGTAGGCGATGCACATGCGCACGATGGAGTAAAAGGCGTAAAGCGGCAGCGCGGTAATGGAAGTCGATATGGCCACCACCGGGACGGGCTTGCCCAACCAGTAGAGCCCGGTGCTGACTACCGCGAAGAACACGGCCAGCGCGCACAGCGCTACTCCGGCATCGATGAAGAAGGGCCAGGTGCGGACGGTAACCAGAGAGCGCGCAAGGGTCTGCTGGATCTTCACTCGCCCCCCTCGTTCGGGGCGATCTCTTCTTCAAGCGCGTCGGGAAGCACAAAGCGGCGGCGGCCGGAGTCGAAGTCGAACAGCTCGGCGTAACGGCCCCAGGCCACGGCGGTTTCCATCTGGCGCTGGCTCTCTTCTTCGCTGAACTGCTCGTCCAGCATGTCGAGGAAAAACTCGTCGGGCACGGTGTGGTCGCTCTTGGAGTCGAGGGCGCGCCGGATCTGGCGCAGCAGCAGCACGTGCTCAACGGCCGCATCGCGGAACAACTCCTTCTGGCGCAGGATTTCGGAGTTGGCAAACTCCGCCCCGCTGGGCGTAATGGCCGCATCGCCTTCTTCGATAGTGAGAAAGCCGAGCAGTTGCGCCGCGTCCACAATGGGCAGCAGGTCGTCGATCTCAAAGGCCAGGTCGTCAGCCAGCCGGTAGATGTCGTCCTTGCCACCTTTGTCGAGCAGCAGCTCCAGCAGGCCGGCCACGCCGCCGGGCCGCGAATGTGGCAGCATCTGGTAACGCATCTGGCGCTGATCGCGGATGCGCGGCAGCCCAGGCGCTTCGGCCGGAGCCACGTCGGGCCGGGTGAGTACCTTGTAGATGTAGTCGACAAGCTGGGTAAAAGCCTCGGATTTGCGGTCGCGCGGCTGCGCCAGCGGCACCCGGAAGTCGGTGCGGATGTGGCCCGGATTGCGGCCCAAAACGATGATGCGATCGGCCAGCAGCACTGCCTCTTCAATATTGTGGGTCACGATGAAGACGGCTTTGGTGGGCATGGTCTTCTTGGCCCACAGCTCGAGCAGCTCGCTGCGCAGATTTTCCGCGGTCAGCACATCCAGCGCGGAAAAAGGCTCGTCCATGAACAGCACCTCCGGTTCCACCACCAGGGCGCGGGCAAAACCGACGCGCTGGCGCATGCCTCCGGAGAGTTCCTTGGGATAGGCGGCCTCAAAACCGTCCAGACCCACGGTATCGAGCATCTTCATGCTGCGCTCGCGGCGCTCGGCGGGCGCCACGCCGCGCGCCTGCAGCGGCGCTTCCACATTCTCGAGCACCGTGAGCCAGGGAAAGAGCGCAAAACTCTGAAAGACGATGGAGGCGTTGATCTCAGTTTGTGAGATGGGCTTTTCATGCCAGTAGACGCTTCCGGCTGAAGGAGTGGAAAGTCCGGCGAGCATGCGCAGCATGGTGGACTTGCCGGAGCCGGAGGGCCCCAGAAGCGCCAGAATCTCTCCGGCAACAATGCTCAGGTCAGTGGCCGCAATCACCTGGATGCGGTTTTCACTGGGCTGCGCATAATACTTCTCGATCTGCTGAGCGCGGATGATGGGCTCAGCGACAGCGGCCGGCGTCTGGGATGAAAGGACCGTTTCCTGCATGCTTGATTCTCCGTTGGAGTGGCTTGAGGCAGAGCCGCAATTCCGGTGGCCAGGGCGGTTCCACAAGGAGTGCGCCGGAAGGAGTGCGCCGGAGCCGCTACAGTGAAGCGGCGCTTCGATTCAGAAGATGCCGCGGCCGTAGATGGAGCAGATACCTTGTGGAACCGCTCCAAGCGACCCGTGCAGGCTGCAGCGGACTTTCCGGCCGGGTCGTCTCTCGATTCAGGATCGGGGACGTGGCGGGTTGGTTTCTTCAATTGTATGTCCGGCGTTTTGATTTCCGATGAATGGCGGTTGAACTCCGCGGCGGACGGCGCATGCCCGGCCGTGGCCGCTACCGGAGCCGGAGGACTTTTCGCAACTCCTTTTTGTTCTCGGGGTTATGTGGAATAAGACCGGATTTGCCCCGGCCAAGCGTATCATTGTAAAAAGTCATCAGTTCTTGCGGCGATTAGCCGCTGGCGGTGGCAACTGCAGGCTTGCCAAGTAGCCAATCAATCCCTGCAAGCATTCAGGAGAGTATGCCCGAGACCAATGCAAAACCCAAAGTTCTGGTAGCAGACGACGAGCGCGTCATTGCCGACACGCTGGCCATGATCCTGAACCAGAGCGGCTTCGATGCGCGCGCCGTTTATTCCGGAGAAAAAGCGCTCGAACTGGCCTCAACCTTTACGCCCGACATGCTCATTTCGGACGTCATCATGGCGGATTTGAACGGGATCGATGCAGCCATACGCATCCGCTCGCTCCTGCCATCCATCAAGATTCTGCTCTTCTCAGGCCAGGCTGCCACGGCCGACCTGCTGGAAAAAGCCCGCGCGCAGGGTTACGAGTTCGAGATCCTGGCCAAGCCTGTTCACCCACAGGATCTGCTGAGCCGGCTGCGCAGCTGAAGATCGCTCCTGCGATGCTCACTGCTGTGCCGGGGCCGAAGTCCGCTTATTTTTCGGCCGGATTTTAAGGGTTATTCTCAACTTTTCTGAGTCTCGTTCGGTCAGATCGGCTCCAGCCGGTCTGACCCGCTTGCCTGGGCTGCCCAAACCGGAGAAAGGAAGCGGAAGATGGAACCAGTCTTCCGCGTCGCCGGGAGACGATCGCTGCATCCGCAGGACGGAGTGCGAGCTCGCGGCAGCCCAAAGAACAATCGCCCGCGCGTGCTACATTCCTGCTATGGAATCTGCTGAAAAAACTCTGGCGTCGCTGGGTATCGAACTGCCGCCGCCGCCCGCGCCGGGCGGAAATTACGTTCCGGCTAAACGAGTCGGCTCGATGCTGTTTCTATCGGGTGCGGTATCCACGGGGCCGGATGGCATTGTCACCGGCATGGCGGGCGTGGACCGCACGGTGGAAGAAGGCTACCGGGCGGCACGGGCCTGCGCACTTACCCAGCTTGCCGTGATCCGAAGAGAGCTTGGCTCTCTGGATCGCGTGGCCGAAATCGTGAGCGTGAATGGGTATGTGAATGCCGCGGCCGGTTTTGCCGACTCGCCTGAGATCATCAACGGCTGCTCCGATCTGCTGGTAGCGGTGTTTGGCCCGGCAGGCCGGCATGTGCGCGCCGCGCTCGGCGTTAGCGCCCTGCCACGCAATGCGCTGGTGGAAGTGCAGATGACGGTGCGGATCAACGAACCATGAGAGAGCACGCGGAACCCTGAGAGAGCACCCGCTGAAGGCGGAGCCGAGGCGCTGGCGTGAATTCGCGCACTTGAAATTGCATGCCGCTGCGATGATGCGCGAGAGAATGAGTCCACATGGCCGTTGAGTTGACCGCCTACAATCTTGCTATGCCTCTCTCATCGTGGTCGATTCGCGCTCTTCGCCCGGAACTGGCAAACAGCACACTGCGCGCCACCGAACTGGCCGAACAGGCGCTGGCCCGCTCCAGCCGGAACGACAGCCGCAATACCTACCTGTGGCAGGACGCAGCGTGGACGCTGGCCGAAGCGAAGCGCGCCGAGGCGATGCCACGCGGCGCCGGCGGATCATTTGACGATGGGCGCGCAGCTCTGTACGGCCTGCCGGTATCGGTAAAAGACTGCTTTGATCTGGCCGGCGCGCCCACCACCTGCGGGGTGCATTTTTATCGCGACTTGGGCGGCAACGCAACGCGCGATTCCTGGCTCGTGGAGCAGCTTCGCGCCGCGGGTGCCGTCATCGTGGGAAAAACGCATCTTCATCCACTGGCCTACGGCATCACTGGCGAGAACCCCGAGTTTGGCGACTGCGTGCAGCCGGGCGACCCTGGCGCGCTCACCGGCGGCTCGTCGAGCGGGGCCGTTGCCAGCGTGCTCGAAGGCTCTGCGGTAGCCGCAATCGGCACAGACACAGGCGGCTCGGTCCGGGTGCCCGCGGTGTTGTGCGGACTAGCGGGCTACCGCGCTACGCTAGGCCGCGGCGACTGGCGGGGCGGCGCGCACCTTGCCGAATCGTTCGACACCATGGGCTGGCTGTTTCGCGATCTTGAAGACGCGCCGCTGCTGGCCGCGCCCTTCGCTCCCGATACGACGATTCCTACCGCAGCCTTCGGACGATTTGCCTACGTGGCGGACAGCTTTCTCCACGACTGCGAGCCGGCGGTGGCCGAAAGCCTGCGGGCAACGGTGCGCGAGCTGGAGTCGCTGGGCTTGTATGGCCAGCCGGTCGACCCCGAGTGGTGGCAGGAATGCACGGAAATCTTCGCGCCTATTCAGGCATGGGAAGCGGCGCGGCTGCACGCGGGTCACTACGATCAATTCCAGCGGCCTATCCGCGAAAGGCTGGTATGGGGCGCTCGCATCCCTGTGCAGGAGATCGTCGCGCTGCGCGAGCGGCTCACCGGATTTCGCGCGCGGATGGACGAGCTGTTTGCCGCGCACGAGCTGCTGCTGCTTCCGGCCGCCCCGGTGGCTCGACTGGCCGTGGGAGCCGATCACAGCCAGACGCGCGTCCGCCTGCTACGCTACACCACGCCGGTCAGCCTTGCCGGCGCGCCGGCCATTGCCATTCCATGCAGCGCCGGTGGAATGCAACTGGCCGCCACGCCCGGCAATGACGAATCCCTGCTTAAACTGGCGGCGCAACTGGGCACACGGAGAAAAATGATGCGGGCTTGATAGCCGCGTGACAAGTTTCAAATCAGCATGCTCCTGGTTTCGAGATTCTGCGGCCATGGCGCAGGCCACTCACTGTTCGCCGATGTCCTCATTCCACACATCGGGATGCGCCGCGACGTAGCTTTGCAGCAGCTCGCGGCATTCCCTGCTGTCGAGATCGATGACCTCGACGCCATTTTCGCGCAGCCAGTCCAGGCCGCCGGCAAAGGTGCGGCTTTCGCCCACCACCACCGCGCCGATGCGAAACTGGCGCACCAGTCCGCTGCAGTACCAGCAGGGCGCAAGCGTGGTAACCATCACCAGGTTGCGATAGCTGCGCTGCCGGCCGGCGCGCCGAAAGGCGTCCGTCTCGCCGTGAACGCTGGGGTCGCTCTGCTGTACGCGGCGATTGTGTCCGCGGCTGACGAGTTCCCCTGCCCGCGTGAACAATGCCGCGCCGATAGGGATGCCGCCCTCGGCAAATCCCTCGCGCGCCTCTTCGAGCGCCACCTTCAGCATCCGATGATAGAGTTCGAGATCGACCACGGATCCTCTGGACGGAGGAGATTCTGCTTCGATTATCGCAGCCGTCAGCGGCTCGTCTCGCGGCTCGCTTTCCGGTTTACTTCGTCTCCGCAATCGCCGCAGATTGGGCAATCAGACCGGATGGCGGCCGATCCGCGGGCGACGAACCCCATTCCTTGTCAGGCTCGCGGCTCATGCGAAAATGCAGCTCGCCCCCGGCGGCAATCTCCGCGTGGCTCAGCCACGAGCGATGGAGCGGTTTTCCATTCAATGCGGCGCTTTGAATAAACAGATTGTCCGCTGAGTTGTTCTCGGCAACCACGGTGAAGCGCGCGCCGGTGACTGGATTGCGCAGGGTGGCGCGATTCACGAGAGGACTGCCGATCACGTAGACGCCGTTGGCCGCGTTGACCGGATAAAAGCCGAGCGCGGCAAAGACAAACCAGCTCGACAACTGCCCGCAATCGTCGTTACCGGGAACGCCCGCCGGGGTGTTGTTGTAGAGCGCGGCAACCTTGCGCGTCCAGTACTGCGTCTTCCACGGCGCGCCCGCGAAGGAAAACAGGTAAGGGTGGTGATTGCTAGGCTCGTTGCCCTGCGCATCCTGCCCCACCATGCCGGTGATATCGGGCCGGGAGTCGAAGACAAACGAGGGTGCGGTGAACATTGCTTCCAGCTTCGTGATGAAGGGCGCGTCGCCACCGTGCAGCGCAATCAGGCCCTGTACGTCGTGAGGAACGCTGAAGCTGGCCTGCCATGCATCGGTTTCAACGTAGTCTTCATATTCTTCATTGGGGCGAAACGGCTGGCGCCATTTG
The DNA here is from genome assembly GCA_036267475.1 of Occallatibacter sp. Taxonomy (GTDB): domain Bacteria; phylum Acidobacteriota; class Terriglobia; order Terriglobales; family Acidobacteriaceae; genus Telmatobacter. The sequence goes on along the minus strand of DATAVZ010000065.1, from coordinate 89,691 downwards.
CCGTCTTTGGTTTTGCCGCGCATAAAGCCGGTGGAAGCATCGTAGACGTTCCTGTAATTCTGGCCATACTTGTAAAACATCCGCGTGTCTTCGCTTTTGCCCAGCAGCTCCGCCATCGCTCCGGCGCACCAGTAGTCGTAGGCGAGGTCGAGCGTGCAGGAAACCGAGCCGTTGTGCAGATCCACCGGCACGTAGGAGTAGTCGCGAAACATGGCCTGCAACTTCCTGTTGCCGCGTGCTTCAGCTCCGGTCAGGGCCGTGTCGCGGATCGCCGCGTAGGCAGCCTCGACATCGAAATCACGCCAGCCGCGCACATAGGCGCCAAGGATCATGCCCGCCGCGTGGAAGCCGGTCATGCTCCAGGTTTCATTGGCCCACAAGGGCCACATCGGCAGAGCGTGCATGCCGAGCTGCTCATAGTCGATCAGCAGGGTGCGCAGAATATCGGTGGCGCGCTGCGGCTGCGTAAGCAGGATGAAAGGAAACTCGCCGCGATAGATGTCCCATATCGACAGCGTAGTGTACTTCGTGAAGCCCGGGTCGGCATGGTTCTGATGATCTTGTCCGCGATAAGTCCCATCTACATCATTGAACGTGGCTGGCGTCACAAGTCCGTGATACGCGCCGGTGTAAAAGGCTTGTGTCAGCGCCGGCCCGGGCAGCGCGGCGTCCACCACGGACAGCGCTTTTTCCCACGCGCGCGCGGTCTGGCCCGCAACCGCATCGAAGTCCCAGCCGGGAATCTCGGCGGTCAGGTTCTTCGCGGCGCCTTCCACGCCGGTGCAGGAGATTCCGACGCGCACCACCAGCGGCTGCGATGCGGAGTCGCCGGTAAAGATTGCCTTGATCTGCTTGCCACTGAATTGCGCACCGGCCGCAGCACGGCTCGTCGCGCCGTCGATGCTCACATCGATCGCGCGCATGGGCCGCGAAAACTCCACAACAAAATAGACCTGCCTGTCCGCGGCCCATCCGTGCGTAGATCGCATACCGCTGATGCGCGACATGCTCTCCACTTTCAGCTCGGAGTCGTAAACCTTGCAGCCAAGTCCGTGGGCTAGATCCACCATTACGCCATGACGCGCTCCATCCGGCAACTGGGGATAGCTGTACCGGTGCATGCCGCAGCGCGTTGTAGCAGTCAACTCCGCATCGATGCCGGGTGTGTCGAGATGCAGGCTGTAGTACCCAGCGCGAGCGATCTCGCGCCGATGCGAAAAGAACGAGCGATAGCCGGGCTGCTGCGCGTCAAAGACCCAGCCTGAATTGTGTCCGAGCGCCTCGATCTGCATCTCGGCAAGCGGATCGGGAGTGCCCGCATCCCAGGCCCAGTTTTTGCCTTCGACCAGCGGCATGATCAGCACGTCGCCGAGGTCCACGCCGCCGGTTCCCTGCACGTGCGTATGGCTGAAACCGGCGACCACATTGTCAGGATAGTGATAGCCCGAGCAATGTTCCCATCCGTAGTAATCGCCGCGCGCGTTCCAGCGTGGCTCCGGCGGTCCGCTGGTATCGGGACTTAGCTGCACAAGTCCAAAGGGCGCAACCGCGCCGGGAAACATGTGGCCTCTCCAGCCGGTGCCGATCATTGGATGGACGGAACGCGCGTGATGCAATGAGTCCGCCGAATCGTGCGCGGACTGGCCGCCGATGTTGCGTGAAAAAGCCACGCCGACCGTAGCCGTTGCGCAGCCTTTTAAAAACTCCCGTCTCTCGAATCCCGGCATTCAAATCCCCAAATGGTGCTGAACAGGTTGGCGGTCTATTGCGCATGAATGTGCAGCTCGCAATTCCGAACCGCACAGGACGACACTGCCGGCATCAGGCTGGGTTGTCGGCAGTGAGCAGGCCACGGCGCGCGGCATGGCTGACGATGATCTGCGCCGAGCCCTTGCCCAGTGACGGATGCGAGGCTGTGACACGCACGGCGCCGGCCGTTCCGCTCAGCGACTTTACATACACAGCGCCGGCGCCGCCGTTTGCATCAAGCGAAAACGGATTGTCGCCCACCAGGATTGCGGGCCCGTGCAGCGCCAGTGTTACCGCGCCTGCGCCGCCCAGACGCTGAGCGCCGAACCTGTCCACCGCGGCGAACGCAACGCGCGTCATATCGATGCCGTCGTCTTCTATCTCTTCGTCTTCGGCCTGAACCCATAGCCGATCCGCCGATGTGTCGGACGAAAACGAGCGCGACAGCACGCGACTGGCGCCCACATAGCCGTCGATGCGGAGCCCGGGATGCGCGGCTCCATCCACATTGTTGAAGTCGGCAAAGAACGGCGGATGCTTGAGATGCGGATAGCCGGCGCGGTCCGGCTCAATTGCCGCGTGGAGCTTGCCGGCGATAAAGACCTTCAGCCGATCGCAGTTGGAAAAGATTGCAGCCTGCTTGCCGGGCCCCTGCGGGCTTTGCACTCCAAACTCCCAGTAAAAATTCGGCTCGATCACCGGCTGCACGGCCGGATCGGCCTGCGCCCTGTAAAAGGACGCGCCCAGCTTTGGCAGCCGGAAGAGGTCGTAGACTCCGGGGCATTTCACGCCGTCATAGGCGTTCATCAAGCTGGCGTAGTCGAAGCCGCACCAGGCAATTACGCCGGAGCAGCGGTCAAATCCAGCGGCCCTGCTGTGGGCCTGGGCGTGAAAGATCGCCTGATCCATCTGTTGGCGCGGGTCTTCGGCACGGCGATAACGAATATTGAAGCCCTTGCCGGCGCGATAGTTGTACTGGCCGACGCACTCGGAGATGAGATACGGAACACCCGGCACCGGCGGATCGATCCCCACTGTGCGATCGGGCGTGGCGTGGTAGTCGTCGAACGAAAATACGTCCTCGCTCCACCCCGCGGTGGATTGCGTGGTCATGGTGCCCGACGCCTGGCGCGAATCGTCGAGCGAATGCGCTAACGCGCGGGTGCGGCGATAGAGATCGACATCGTTGTGCGACTCATTGACGCGCACGCCCCACACGATGATGGCGGGATGATTACGATCGCGGCGGATCATCGACTCGACATCGCGGACGGCAAGCGCCTGCCAGCTTTCATCGCCGATGTACTGCCAGCCAGGCAACTCCTCCCACACCATCAGGCCAAGCTCATCGCATGCATCCAGAAATGCCTCTGACTGCGGATAGTGCGAGCAGCGGACCGCGTTGCAGTTCAGCTTGCGTTTCAGAATCTCGGCATCGCGCCGATGCAGACGCGCGGGCGTGGCAAAGCCGACGTAGGGATAAAGCTCGTGACGATTGAGGCCGAAGATCTGCGTGCGCCGGCCGTTTAGGAAGAAGCCGTCGAGCTCGAAGCGCGCGTCGCGAAAGCCAATGCGCGCGCGGGAACGGTCGAGAACCTTGCCGCCGTGCGAGAGCGTGACCTCGACGCCGTAGAGATGCGGACGGTCGGTGTCCCACAGCGAAATCTGCTTCAGATCGCCGAGCGTAATTTTAAGATCCGAATCGCCTGTTTTGAGATGAACGCTTTCGGTAGTCTGCGCAACGGCGCGGCCGTTCTCCAGCAGCCTGACCGTCAAGCTGGCAGCAGCGGGCAGATTTGCGTGCGCAGCCGCATTCACCTGGCAGGTCACATCCATGCGGCGTGAGGGGTCGAGCACATCGACGGGCTTGGCAAACACCTCGCGCAGATAGATGTCAGGCGCAGCTTTCAGCCGGACCGAGCCGGTAACTCCGCCGGGCAGCAGGTAATCCACGGAGCGCGGCCCGCGCGGCGAACCGGATGGAGGCGCGTTGAGCCAGCGCGCATCCACAGACAGCGCCAGAACGTTGCCGGTGTGGTTGGTGAGGCCGGTAATTTCTCTTTCAAACGGCAAAAAACCGCCCAGATGCGGATCGAGACTGCGGCCATTCAACACCGGCGCGGCCGCGGCCATCACGCGGTCAAAATGAAGAAACAGACGCAGTCCGCGCCATTGCCGCGGAACCGAAAACCGGCGCCGGTAGATCCACACATCTTCCCAGGACTGAGGGTCCCACTTCTGCCATGAAAGCGGAACAGCGCAGTGCGGCAGCGTTACATGCGCGAATGCCTGGTCGTCAAACTCCGGCGCAAGCGCGGCTGCCGATGCCTTGCCGCCAAAGAGCCAGTCGCTATCGAGCGAAATGGCGCGCGCATGCTGTGCGCCGGCAGCCTCCGCACCTCTGGACTCGTCTGACGCCGTGCTGGTGGACTCGGCTGACGCCGCACTGGCGCTCCAGCTCAAAAGAGAGGCCGTGGCAGCGCAGTTCGTAATGAATTTACGACGTGATAAAACCCGCTTCCACATTCTCATTCCCTGCCCCTCGCGGCCCTCCACATCCATGGTTCCGTTGCTGCCCGTTTGCCCTTCACGAGCCATGGCTGGCGAGCGCGGCGGACTCTCCATCCTATCCTGCATGGGTGGCCATGCACGATAAGGCGAGATGATCCGGGCGACAGGTACGACTCGATAATCAAGCCAGCCCGGCGCGGAAGACATGGCGGAGGCAGCGATCCGATGGTTGTGGGATATCGCCATAAGGGCATAATTATCCTTGGCTTACACGCGTTCGGCGCCGGTCTTCGATGGTGCGGGTGATTCACACCAGCCTCATGAAGGATTAGGATTCCTCGTGTCAGGTTGATCGTTCAGATGGCGGATGTGCATCTGACTGAGGTCAGACTCAAATGAAGCGGTTGAGTTGGTTAGTCATGGCGGTCATTTGTCTTGCGTATTCTTCTCTAGCGCAAGCGCCTTCTTCGCTCGCTGGAAAACCGGGGCGATCCAACGCACACGTACCCAGCCAATTCCCGACGCTCATTCCCAGGACGCGAGAAGATCGGGAGGCCGCCTATCGATCCTTGCATCACATCATTCTGAATGTGCTCGTGACCGACGCTTCAGGTAAAGCAGTCAAGGGACTTAAACAGGAAGACTTCACTCTGCTCGACAATCAAAAGCCACAGGCGATTGCGTCCTTCCGCGCAGTACTGGGAGGCGCGCCCGGTGTGGCTACGCATGTCATTCTCATGCTGGACGCGATCAACAACTCCGGCAGGGAAATCAATTATGAACGCAAAGGGGTGGAGAAATTTCTGAGACAGAGCCAGGGACGCCTCACGTATCCAACCTCAATCGCGATTTTGTCCGGTTCAGGAGCGAGCGTGAGCCTAGCTTCCCAGAATGGCGAAACTCTCCTCGGCGATCTGCAAAGGCTTCTCAGCAGAGTTCACGGATTTAACTGCGCCGACGAGGGCCTTGGCAGAGATGCGGAGTTTGCAGTGTCTGTTGATGGGGCCGCTGTCTTGCCGTCCCCCGGGGAGGGATTGGAAAAGGCTCACGAAATGGACTGCCTGAACCAACGTTTCCAGATTTCTGTTTCTGCACTCAACAGGCTGGCCACGGAGCAACTGGACGTCACGGGCAGAGCCATCCTGATTTGGATTGGACCGGGTTGGCCACGGCTCTCCGATCACGGGTTTCGCCCGGACACTGCACCGCTCAGGCTGAATTTCTTCGACAATCTTGTGCAACTTTCAACCACGTTGCGCGAAGCCCAAGTGACACTTGATGCGGTTTCTCAGCCGGACTTATTTCGCAAAGCCCAATTGCAAAGTGATCACGACAACGCTCTTTTCGATGGCGTGCCGACCCAAGACCAAGTCACGGCAGGTAGCCTGAGTTTGCAGGCACTTGCGCACCAGAGTGGCGGCAGAATCGAGGAAGAAAACAAAGATATCGCCAGTGAAATCGGCGCATGTATAGCTGACGCAGAATCCTACTATGTGCTGTCGTATGATTCTGCTCCTGCCACCGTGCTAGACGAGTACAATTCGCTCAAAGTAAAGGTCAATGAAGCAGCGTTGACCGTACGAACGAATACGGTGTATTACGGTTTGCCTTGATTCGCATCGATAGTCTCAAGAGCCTCAAGGCTGAATTGGATTCTGTGGGATATTACGGGAAGTGCCTTTGGTGGGCAGTGAGGGACTCGAACCCCCGACATCCTGCTTGTAAGGCAGGCGCTCTAACCAACTGAGCTAACCGCCCACGCTCGGGCCGCGGGGTTGCGGCCTGCATTCATGATAGCAGCGGATTGGCATTTGCTGCCCATTACGTACGAATTGATACACTCAGCCGGTGAAGCGACTGATTGTAAATGCCGACGACTTTGGCCTGACCCACGGAGTCAACCGCGCAATCGCTGATCTGCACTGCGCCGGTGTTTTAACCAGCGCCACGCTGATGGCCCGCGCTGGAGCCACGAATGCGGCGATCGACCTTGCCCGCGCCACACCGGGGCTGGGCGTGGGATGCCATGTGGTGCTGGTGGATGGCGAACCGGTGTTGCCCGCGCGCGATGTCCCTTCACTGATCACAAAAACCGGAGCCTTCCGTGTCTCCGTGGGCGCGTTTTTACAAGGCCTGCTCAGCGGGCACATCCAGCCGGCGGAGATGGAAGCCGAAGCGCGAGCGCAGATTGAGCGGCTCACCGGCAGCGGCGTGCGGGTTACGCATATCGATGCCCACAAACACACGCACATGTTCCCTGCTGTGCTGCGCGCCGTGCTGCGGGCAGCGCGTTCCTGCGGCATTCGCGCGGTGCGCAATCCGTTTGAGCCGGCGTGGGCGGTGCGGGCTACCGCGGGCGTGGCGTGGCTGCGCGTGGCGGAGGTGACGCTGCTGCGATGGCTCAAGCCGGCCTGCGCCCGGATCATTGCCGAAGAAGGATTCGCCACAACCGACGGGACCATCGCCGTGGTTGGAACGGGAGTGTTGAATGCGGGCATGGTCCGCTCGCTGCTAAACCAACTGCCCGAAGGCACGTGGGAGCTGGTGACGCATCCGGGCTACTACGACGCCGACCTGGCCGCGGTGCGGACACGGCTGCGGGCTTCACGGGAGATCGAGCGCGAGGCGCTGATGGCCATCCGCGAGTTTCCCGAAATCGAGCTGATCTCGTTTGCAAATCTGCGGGCTCCAGAACCGGCGGCCGGCTTTTAATCTTGCGACTGAATCTTCCGCGCGCGGCCCGCGTCCATTAAAGAGCCGTAATCTCAACCATTTTTCACAAAGGCTCTATGCGCATTGGAATCACATGCTACCCCACGTATGGCGGCTCGGGAGTTGTGGCCACGGAGTTGGGCATCGAGCTTGCCCATCTGGGCCACGAGGTGCATTTCATCTCGTACTCGCAGCCCTTCCGGCTCAACGGCCGCGATGAGGGCATCTTCTATCACGAGGTTCCGGTCTCGAATTATCCGCTGTTCGAGTTTCCGCCTTATGACCTGGCGCTGGCTTCGCGCATGGCCGAGGTGGCTGAGTACTACGCGCTTGATCTGTTGCACGTACACTACGCCATACCGCATTCGGTAAGTGCATTGCTGGCGCGGCAAATGATGGCCAGCCGCGGGCGGCGGCTGCCGTTTGTGACTACGCTGCACGGCACCGACATTACGCTGGTGGGCCTGGATCGCAGTTATCTGCCCATCACCCGCCACGGCATTCAGGAGAGCGACGGCGTAACCAGCATCTCCGATTATCTGAAAGAAAAGACCATTGTGGACTTCGGCGTTACCCGGCCGATCGAGACCATTACCAACTTTGTGAATTGCGATGTGTACACGCCCATCAAGGATGAAGACGCGCGAGCAAAGGCGCGGCTCCATCTGGCGCAGCCCGACGAGGCGATCCTGATGCATCTGTCCAATTTCAGGCCGGTCAAGCGCGTGGTGGACGTGGTGAAGATTTTTGCGCAGCTGGCCAGGCAGTTGCCGGCGCGGCTGGTTCTGGTGGGCGATGGGCCCGACCGTTCCGCGGCCGAGTGGCTGGCCAACGACCTGTGCATCCACAACAAGGTGCGCTTTCTGGGCAAGCTCGAGCGCGTGAACGAGACGCTGCCCCTGGCCGACATCCTGCTGATGCCGAGCGAGCTTGAATCCTTTGGCCTGGCCGCGCTGGAAGCCATGGCTTGCCGCGTGCCGTCCATCGCCACACGGGTGGGCGGCGTGCCGGAGCTGATCGAGCACGGCGTTACCGGCCTGCTTTACAACGTGGGCGACGTGGATGGAATGGCCGCCGGCGCGTTGAGCCTGCTGAACGATCGGGCACGGCTGGAGACGATGCGCTGCGCCGCGCGCAAGGCAGCGCAGCAAAGCTTTTGTGCAACGCTGGTGGTGCCGCACTATGTGCGGTTCTATGAGCAGGTGCTGGGTCAGGGGTCAGAGAACAGGGGTCAGGGATCAGAGATCAGAGATCAAGGGGCGAGGAGTTTGGATCGATAATCTCCGCTTCCGGCTTGTCGACCTATTCGCATGCAATCTGCTTAAACGCGCTCAAAGACGGGATTCAAGCCAAGGGCGCGCCAGAAATGATCCACGATTGCGATGGTTTGTGGGGCGGTTGCGACGGTGGTGCGGATTTGAATTGAGGTCTCCGCGCCCTGGGCCAGCGCGGCGGGCTCGGCGGCAATGGCGATGCACTTGTCGGGGCGGTAGGTGCATGCAGCCAGATCGGCGATGGACTGGGTGGTGGTGGGCGTGGCAAAGACCGCATGCGGCGGGGCCATGCGGTCCAGCAGCCACAGGATTTCGAGCTTCGACTCAAGCTCGTCCGGCACGCAGTCGATGATGAGGTCGGCCGAGCGCACCGCATCCTCCACCGTGGACACAAAGGCCACCGAGGGCAGCGCCGCCTGGCTCAGTTCCCTGCGAATGGACTCCTGGGCATGATGCAGGTTGGAGGGCATCACGTCTTCAAGAAAGACGCGAAAGCCGGCTCGCGCGGCGCGCAGTGCAAGCGAACGGCCGAGCGGACCGGCTCCGATGATGGCGATGGTCTGCGGCAAACGGGCGTTACTTGGCGGCGAGCGCCTGGGCCACGTCGCTGGCGTTGGGGCTGGCCTGCAGCAGGTGCTCGCCGACACGGGCGCGCTCCTCGGGCGAAAGAGTTGGCACGGCGGCGAGCACGCGGCGCAGGGTGACCGCGACGTCGTCAATGTAATTCATCAGGCGAATAGCTTCTCCAGAGAGCGGCATGGGGTCCTCGATAGTTGGAAGTTCTTTCTTATTGTAGTGGGTTGGGGTGAGGGGCATGCTACGTGCCCTTCTTCTCCTGAACTGAAGGAAAAATCTAGAAACTGCCAGCGGCTGTATTCAATGAGTTCATGGCGGTTTATCGCTCATCGCGATCCGCCTCGGACGCAGAGTCTATGAATCAGATCGGCGATCAGGTCCAAGCTGTCCGGCTTCCATTCAGCTTTTGTTGGGTCAACGCGCTCGAGAATGACATATCCGGCGAAGCCGGCCGTGTCGATTCGATATGATTAGAAGTATCGATACCATCCAATTTTGGATGATTTTCGATTATCTTTTCGACCGCTCAAGGAGACCCGAGTGTCCAGCCTCATGTGTGCTTTCCCTTGCCTGATTTCGTTGGCTCGCCGCCGAGTGGCCTTACTAAATCTGACCCTCGGTCTCGCCGTTGCAGTTGTGTCTCTTCCAGCCGCATTTGGTCAATCATCTCAAGTTTCCGGAGTTGTGACTGACCCCAGTGGCGCGGTTGTCGCCGGAGCCTTGGTATCGCTGACAGAGGAAGGAACCCACACCGCCCTTACCAGCACCACCAACGAGCAAGGCGTCTATCGGTTTTCTGCGCTCGCCGAGGGGCAATACACTCTCGCTGTCCAGGCCAGGGGTTTCAACGTCAGTTCAGCGAGGGTGGTTGTTGCCGCCGGGCAGATTTCAGCCATCCAGAATGTTGCTCTGGCGGTGAAGTCAAGTGTCCAGTCGATCCAGGTTTCGTCTGGTACGTTCGAGAACGCCTACCGCGTGGACAATTTGGCGCCGGCCACGCCATTTGGCGTGACCCCGATCGTGAACCTGCCTTATACGATCAATGTGGTTTCGCGCCAGTTGATCGACGACACCATGTCAAGAAACTTCAAGGAAGTGGCGAAGTACTTGCCCCTGGTTTCCTTCCAGGAGATGCAGGGACCCGAGATTGTGCGGCCTGAGACCCGCGGCATGCAGGGAACCAATATGCAGGGCGACCGCATGGATGGAATGGGATTTGCGGTTACCGTACCGTTCGCGCTGGAGGAGTATGAGCAGATTGAGGTTCTCAGCGGCGTGGGCGGCTCCATGTATGGCCCCTCCAACCCCTCGGGCACTTTCAATTTCGTCACCAAGCGGCCCACTGAAGAACCGCTGCGCGAGGCCGAGTTGGAATATGAGGGCCGCAGCGTCTTGACCGGTCATTTCGACCTGGGCGGACGTCTGGGGCCGAACAAGATCTTCGGCTATCGCATCAATGGGCTCGTGGGCGATGGGACCGGATACGTGACCAACAGCCAGCTTCGCCGCCAGTTGGCCTCCGGAGCCTTCGACATCCGCCCCTTCGCCCATACCACGATCGGCGGCAACTACAACTTCTACAATCTCTACCAGCATGGATACGCCGGGTGGTTCTCTTACAATCCGACTCTCAATCCATCAGCGACCTGCACAACTGCTTACAGCTCAAAGTGTTTTTCCAAACTGCCGGTGACAGCGCCCGACCCGGCGCGGCAGGGATATGGACAACGATTCCTGGGCTCCAACACGAACAACCAGATCGGCGAGGTGCGCATAACGCAGGATTTCAGCCCGAACTGGCACCTTAACCTGGGCGTATTGCAGCAGATCAGCTTTCGCAACCTCACCACGGCGGTCAACGCTCTCTTTGACTCCACGGGCGACTACCAGACGGAAGCGGAAAATATATTCCAGGGAACCATCTCCGGCCGCTTTCAGGTCAAGAGCGACCTGGGATACTTGACCGGCAGATTCAACACGGGCAAGATCAGTCACGAAGTCGTGATCGGAAGCACCGGCTACAAGTTCTCTACATGGGGTCCGAAAAATTCGGTCCCGGGGTCCTTTTTGTGCGCACTTAACGCCCCGACCGTCTGCTATACCAACATCGTGAATCCGCTGATTGATTCCAACCCTGGCTATACGCCTTATAAAGGCGAATACAGCCTTTACGTGACCAGCAGCATTCATCAGCAGGGATTCAATTTCGGCGATACGATCGCGCTGACTCCGCGCTGGCTGCTGAGAGTTGCCGCCAGCCAGGATTGGACCTGGACGAACAATTACAAAGAAAGTGGCACCTATCCGAATCAGGTACATGTGCCAGGTGTCGGCAATTACATGTCCCAGGGCGTTAGTCCCAGCGGCAGCGTGATGTATAAACCGGCCGGAAACCAGACTGCCTATATAACCTTCTCGGATAGCATTCAGGCTCCCGACACGGCTCCAGCGAGTTCCTCCACCGTCGTAGTGGCCAACGCCAGCCAGCCGCTTCCTCCCTATCGCAGCACAGAGGTCGAGATCGGATACAAGCTGGTATCGAGAAGGTTGAACTTCATGACCGATGTGTTCCGCATCCGCCGCCCGTTTGCGGATGTTCGCGAGACCTCGACCACAACGGGCGACAATTGCGGCGGCGTAACTCTAACAGACGGCCAAATCTGCGAAAACGACCAGATCATCGGCCAGCAGATCAACCTCGGCGCCGAAGCCATGCTCTCCGGCAATCTCACCAGAAGTCTGAAGGTCACCGGCGGAATCACCGCGCTTAGTCCCAGGCTGACGCACACCTTCGTTCTTCTCCCGGCCGGCAATCAGTATGTGTCAGGCACCTGCACCGATCCTGCAGGCGTACCCGCCTCCGCTCTGATCTGCCCCAGCGATGTCACTAATAACAAAGACCTGGTCGGCATCCCCGATATCAAATCGAATATTCTTGCCGAGTATCATTTGCCGGCGCTCTCCACGCTGTTCTTCACCACGGACTGGCAGCATGTCAGCCGCCGGCCGGTGGACGATATGAACAGCTATTTCGTGCCCCAGTACAACACCTTCGATTTCGGTGGCCGATACAGCGCCAGGGTGTTTGGAAAGCTGGCGACCTGGCTCGTTACTTTCAACAACGTCACCAACGTTCACTACTGGTCGACCCTGGGCCCGGGCAGCATCACCGGACAGAGCTCGGCAGACCTCGCGCACCTGGGCGAGCCGCGTTTGATTACTGCGTCCATGCGGTACGAGTTCTAAAAAGAAGCCTGTTTCCGGCGCTGTGCCCTTCGATCGTGGGAAGAGCGCAGCCTGCTCGGATGCAGGTCTTCTCGTCACTGTGTTTGAACCTTCTGGAACAGGAGTAGTGCGAGATGATGAAGCGAACGAATGTCTGGGTAGCGGGAATGTGCCTCGCGCTGCTTGCTCCCCTCTATGCGCAGAACGCTGCTTCGTCAGCCGCGTCCGCGCAGCCCGTGCCCTCAGCCAGCCAGTTGATCATCTACCATGCCGGAAGCCTGACAGCCGCATTCAAGAAGATCGAGGCTGCGTTTATGGATGAGCATCCGGGAGTGACCATCGTAGATAAATTCGGCGGCAGCGTGGATATGGCAAGGCGCGTCACTATTGGAGGCGAACCGGCGGACATCTATGCTTCAGCCGACTACGAGGACATTGACGCGTTGTTGAAGCCGAAGTGGGCAAGCTACACCATTCGCTTTGGACAAGGGGCAATCGTTCTCGTCTACAAGATCAACGACCCCAACCCTCTTGCAAAAGTGAATGCGGTCGCCGACCCGCGGGCACCCTTCAATCCGCACAGCGATCCTCCATCGATTCCGAATGTCGCGCCTGGTTGGATGAGCATCTTGTCGCAGCCCGGAGTCTGGATTCGCGGTGGCGATCCGGGCACCGATCCGGGAATCTACCGCGGCGTGTTGATCATGCAACTGGCGGAATACTATTACCGCCAGCCCGGTCTCTATTTGGCGCTTTACAGAAATAACACCTACCGCGATGGCGACAAAACTCCTGCACCTGATGCCGATTACCGCTTTGTCTACGAACATAGCGCCCTGACGATGGCCCGCTCTGATCCTTCTGTGCGCCTGGCGCGGCTCCCCGCAGAGATCGCGATGTCCGACCCTGCGCAGGAGGCTTTTTACCATAAAGCCTCACTGCTCATCCCGGGCCTTGGTAAAGACGATCCACATGTCGCCATATATGGCAGCAGAGTTGCCTGGGGAATTACCTTGCTTCACTCATCCAGGAACCCCGCACTCGCGACCGCGTTTCTTCAATTCCTGCTCACGCCAGACAAGGGAGCTGCGCTGCAGAAGATGGCCGGGCCCGATCCCATTGTTCCGGCAATCGTGAGCGAGGAGGACTACCCGAGACTGCCTGCCGAGCTTCGACCGCTGGTTACAACCAAACCCGCGCCGTAGGAAATATTCCTGTGGGTAATTGAAGCGGAATCACTTGAAACAGGCGTGGATGGATGATCTGTTGATCGGTAGTCGCTTCTGTACATTCGAAGAACAGAGGTGCGCACCCACCTCCTCGGCCTTGAGGCATGTTCGCCTCCCAAAAGGATGACGCCTCCGCGCTCTCAGATCTGGACTGGCAGCTTCCTTCGTTTTGAATGCAAGCCAGAAACTTCGCTTACAGGCAACCTTTCGCTCAATCTTCGCCCTTCCGCTATAATCCATCTATGGACTTTCAGCTCGTGACCGCTTACAAGCCGAGAGGCGACCAGCCGCGCGCGATCGAAGAGCTTATGGACGGGCTTGGCGCCGGGGAAAAGCATCAGGTGCTGCTCGGCGTGACCGGCTCCGGCAAGACCTTCACCATGGCCAAGGTGATCGAGCAGTCCAACCGGCCGGCGCTCATCTTGGCGCACAACAAGACCCTGGCTGCGCAGCTCTATCACGAGTTCAAGCATTTCTTCCCCAACAACGCGGTCGAGTACTTTGTGAGCTACTACGACTACTACCAGCCCGAGGCCTACAATCCGTCGGCCGACCTGTACATCGAGAAGGAAGCCACCATCAACGAGGAGCTGGACAAGCTGCGGCTTTCGGCCACGCGCAGCCTGTTCGAGCGCCGCGACTCGATCATTGTCAGCTCGGTAAGCTGTATCTACGGGCTGGGCTCGCCGGAGGCGTATTACGGCATGCTGCTGCTGCTTGAAAAGGGCCAGCAGATCAGCCGCAAGGACATTACCCGCCGGCTGGTCGAGATCCTCTACGAGCGCAACGACACCGACTTTCGCCGCGGCACATTCCGGGTGCGCGGCGATGTGATCGAAGTGTTTCCCACCTACGACGAGAATGCCTACCGCATTGAGATGTTCGGCGATGAGATCGAGTCGCTGGCCCAGATCGATCCGCTGTTCGGCACCGTGAAGCAGAAGTACGCGCGGCTGCCGATCTATCCCAAGAGCCATTACGTGGTGCAGCCGGAGCGCAAGGCCGAGGCCGTGGAATCCATTGTGAAAGAGCTGAACGAATGGGTGCCGCACCTTGAAGCCGAGGGCCGCATGGTGGAAGCGCAGCGGGTTCACCAGCGCACCCGCTTCGACCTGGAAATGATCAAGTCGATGGGCTACTGCCACGGCATCGAGAACTACTCGCGCCATTTTTCCGGCCGGCTGCCCGGCGAGGCTCCGCCCACGCTGCTGGACTACTTTCCGCGCGACTACATTCTGTTTATCGATGAGAGCCACGCCACCATTCCGCAGGTACACGGCATGTGGCATGGCGACCGCAGCCGCAAGCAGAACCTGGTGGACTACGGCTTCCGGCTGCCTTCGGCCATGGACAATCGGCCGCTCAAGTTCGACGAGTTCGAGAACCGCGTACACCAGACGATTTATGTCTCAGCCACGCCGGGACCGTATGAGCTTACCCGCTCGGCGGGGGTGGTGGTGGAACAGGTCATCCGGCCCACCGGACTGGTGGACCCGGCCATCGAGATTCGCCCGGTGAAGGGCCAGATTGACGACCTGCTGGCCGAGATTCGCGACCGCGCCCAGCGCAACGAGCGGGTGCTGGTAACCACCCTGACCAAGCGCATGTCCGAGGACCTGGCCGGTTATTACACCGAGGTGGGCGTCCGCTGCCGCTACATGCACTCGGAGATCGAGACGCTGGAGCGGGTGAAGCTGCTGGCCGGGCTGCGCAAGGGCGAATTCGATGTTCTGATCGGCATCAACCTGCTGCGCGAAGGGCTGGACCTGCCGGAGGTCTCCCTGGTGGCCATTCTCGACGCCGACAAGGAGGGCTTTCTGCGCTCCGCGGGCTCGCTGATTCAGACCATCGGCCGGGCCGCACGGCACGTGGAAGGCAAGGCGATTCTCTACGCCGACAAGATGACCGACTCGATGCGCAGGGCGATGGATGAGACGGATCGACGCCGCACGATTCAGAGCGCTTACAACGAAGAGAACGGCATCGTACCGCATTCAGTCGTGAGCAAGATCGACATGGGGCTGGCCCACATTCTGAAGGCCGAATATGGCGATGCGGTGGTGGAAGAACAGGAAGCGCTACCCGACTTTGCCACCCAGGAGCAACTGAACGCCTATATCGCAAAGCTGGAGACGGAAATGCGGGAAGCGGCGAAAAAGTTCGAGTTCGAGCATGCCGCCCGGATTCGGGACGCCATCAAAGAACTACGCGAAAAGGAGTTTTTCTTCGGATAGATACCCGCGTTGCCAGGTCTTTAACCCTACTTCTCCACGCGTTCTCCACGTGTGCAGGCAACGTATTCCGCATCCCCCTCATCTTATGGCTGATAGATAGAACGAATTGCGTCTGGCCTACGGCGGGGTACGGGTTAAAGGGGATAATGACGACTATTTTGTTGGTAGAGGACGACCCGCTCCAGGCATTCGTGCGTATGTCGGCGCTGGAGAAGCGCTTTTCCGAGGTGAAGCGAGTCTCCGATGCGGCCGAGGCGCTATGCCTGATCGAGCAGCACGTATTTTCGGAGAATCTGGGACTGGTTATCGCAGGCAATCATCGGCCCGGTCTGGCCGGACCTGAATTTGTGGCTGAGCTGCATGCGCGCAAGCCGGGCCTTCCGGTGCTGGTGCTGGGCGATGCTCAGGAGACCGCCGGAGACTACACGGGCGATAACGTTCGCTTCCTGTCCAAGCCGGTGCCCGCCGAAGAGATTGCTTCCACGGTCAGCAAGATGCTCATCGCGCTCGATCATAAAAATTAGCCTGAACCCCTTCCATTCCTTCAGTTCCATACTCCACTTTCTCCGCGTCTCATAGCGCAGAACCTCCGGGCGTTCACAACGTCACGTTGCAGGCGGCTGGCGTAGACTGAATGTCAGCTAGTCCTTCCGTGTACGTGGGATCATCCTGGAGTTTTTCATTCATGGCAACATTTGGCAGTTTCTCGCTCCTCGTCGCCCTGGCTCTGGTTGCTTATAATCTGCTCGCCGGCACGGTGGCGCTGCGGCTGATCGCGACCGGGCAGGCGGTGCGAATATCACCGGAACGATTGGCCGATACGGCGCGCAGGGCAGGCATCGCATCGTTCTGGGCGGTTACGGCGGCCGCGGTCGCGCTGGTCTGGTCTGTCTTTACCAACGATTTTTCCATCACTTACATCGTCGAACATTCCAACCGTGCATTGCCCGGCCCGTACAAGTTTGCCGCGCTGTGGAGCGGACAGGAAGGCTCGCTGCTGCTATGGGCGTGGCTGCTGGGCACCTACGGATTTGTGCTGCGGCTGCGCCATAAGACCGACGTGAAGCTCTATGCCTACGCCGGAACCATTCTGGCCGGTGTGCAGGTCTTCTTTCTGCTGCTTTTGAACTTCGCAGCGCCTCCGTTCTCGCTGGTCAGCGGCGGCATTCCCACCGACGGCAACGGCCTCAATCCGCTGCTGCAGTATCCGGAGATGGTGATCCATCCTCCCATGCTTTACCTGGGCTATGTTGGCTTCTCAGTTCCCTTCGCCTTTGCGCTGGGCGCGCTGATGATGCGTTATCCGGGTGAAAAGTGGATCCACATCACGCGCAAGTGGACGATGGTGGCGTGGATGTTTTTGACCTGTGGTATCTTCCTGGGCATGCACTGGGCTTATGCGGTGCTGGGCTGGGGCGGCTACTGGGGCTGGGACCCGGTGGAAAATGCGAGCTTCATGCCGTGGCTTACGGGTACGGCCTTTCTGCACTCGGTGATGATGCAGGAGCGCCGTGGCATGATGAAGAGCTGGAACGTGTGGCTCATCTTCTCCACCTTCCTGCTGACGATGCTGGGAACGACGCTGACGCGTGGCGGGCTGGTGAGCTCAGTTCATGCCTTCGCGCAGTCGTCCATCAGCACCTGGTTCATTACGTTCATGGGGATCGTGCTGGCGATCTGCATCTTTACCTATATCTACCAGCGCGGGCACCTTAAGACCGAGCATCATTTCGAGTCGCTTGTCAGCCGCGAGTCAAGCTTTCTGTTCAACAACCTGGTGCTGCTCACGGCCTGCTTCGTCATCCTCTGGGGCACGCTGTTTCCCATCCTCTCAGAGTATGTGGATGGCACCAAGGTGACCGTGGGCGCGCCCTTTTATAACCGCGTGGCCATACCGATCGGACTGTTCCTGCTGTTCCTGACCGGGGTGGGGCCGCTGCTGCCCTGGCGCGCGACATCGTTCAAGAGCATTCAGCGCAACTTTGTGCCTCCGGTGGTTGCGTTGTGGGCTACCGTCATTGTCTGCCTGGTGGCGGGCGTGCGGCCCTGGACCAGCGCCGGATTCTCTTCGGGCAGCTTCTATGCGCTGGTGGCTTTCTCGGTAAGCGCGGCTGTGCTGACGGCGGTGTTGAGCGAGTTTCTGCGCGGAGCGGGGGTCATCTCCAGGCAGACCGGCCGCCACCTGTTCGGCGCCACCTGGCTGCTTACGCGGCGCAACACGCGCCGGTACGGCGGATATATCGTACACATCGGCGTGCTCATTGTGGTGGTGGGACTGGCCGGCACGGCCTTCAATCGCAGTGTCGAAAGCGAGATCGGAGTCCACGACCAGATTCACATTGGCCCTTACACGCTGGAGTGCACCGGCTTTACCCAGGACTCGAACGCCAATTACGACTCCGAATACGCCCTGCTGAACGTGATGGAAAAGGGCAAGGTGCTTTTTCAGATGACGCCCGAGAAACGCATGTATCACCTGGGCGGCGGCGATCAGCCGCAGACCATGGTGGCGATCCATTCAGTGCCCGCCTGGGACCTGTACCTGGTCTATGAGGGCACCAATCCCGACACCGGCCGGCCCATCATCAAGGCATTTCTCAACCCGCTGGTGGGCTGGATCTGGATGGGCGTTGCCGTGATGGTGTTCGGCACGCTCGTCGCGCTGGTTCCCAGCCTGAGCCCGGCCACGGCGGCTGTGCGCGCTCCCGCGCCGCGATCGGCCACCGCGGAGCCCGCGCTCAAGGGAGGCGACTGATGCGCATCACGGGGCCGCGTTTCACTGTGTGGCTGCGTACCGGGCAGGCTCTGCTGCTGGCCGTAGCCGTATGCTTCAGCCTGGGCGCGGCAGACGCCAGCGCCCGCATGGATAACCTGGGTCACCGGCTCATGTGCACCTGCGGCTGCGCGCAGTTGCTGGGCGAGTGCGATCACGTGGGCTGCCCTTCGCGCGGCGACGAGATGGCCGAGCTGGCCACGGGAATCCAGACCGGCGGGACCGACAAGCAGATTCTCAATGCCTTTGCCACCAAATACGGCGCCACCGTGCTGGCTGCTCCGCGCATGGAAGGCTTCGGCCTGGTGGCGTGGATCGCGCCCTTCGCTGTGTTTGCCGCGGCGCTGTTGGGAACAATTCTACTGGTCCGGCGCTGGTCCGGCGTCTCCGGCGATCAATCCGAGGCCGTGGTCAAGGCGCGGTCCGGCCTGAACCCGCAGGAACAGAAGCAGGTCGAGCGTATCCGCCGCGAGACCGACGGAGAGTGAGGATTTTAAGCCATGAATGAGACAGATGGCCTGATTGCGGGCATATTTCTAATGCTGGCGTTGCTGGTCTACACCTTCTGGCCAGAGAACAGCTTTGCCAGCCAGAAGGAAAAATCGCGCCTGGACTTTCTGCTGGAGCGCAAGGATCAGCTCTATGAGAATCTGCGCGACTTGAACTTCGAGCATCGCGCGGGCAAGTATCCTGAAGAGGATTTTCAGTCCCAGCGCGCTCTGCTTGAGAACGAGACGGCGCACCTTCTGGCGGAGATCGACCATTTGCAACAGCGGGCTTGAGAGTCCGGCACTCATTCTATTTTTTGGCAGTTCAAGGAATTCGACACGAGATGAGATCGACGCGCTTTTTCTTCCCCTTGATTTTTTTGATGGCAGCAACGCTGGCGCAGGCTGCGCAGATTGCGGGCACGGTAACCGACAAGACGACCGGCAAGCCGGCCGCGGGCGACCAGGTGGTGATGCTCGACGTGCAGGCGGGCATGAACGTAGTGGCCCACGCCACCACCGACGCAAAGGGACACTATTCCATGACTGCGCCGGGCGACGGCCCCTATCTGGTGCGCGTTACGCACCAGGGCGCGGGCTACTTTATCGCCGCGCCTCCGGGAGGCGGCGGTTCGGGCGATATTCCGGTTTATGACGTGGCTGCCAAAGTGTCTGGCGTGCATATTGAAGCCGATGTGATCGAGGCCGAGTCAGACAACGGCCAGCTCAAGGTGAACGAGCGCTATTTTGTACACAACACCAGCGTGCCGCCTGTCACGCAGTGGAACCCCAGATCGTTTGAGGTGGTGCTGCCGCAGGGCGCGGTGCTGGCCGGCGCTGGCGCGCAGCGGCCCGGCGGACTGCCCACCACCATCATTCTCGATCCGACGGGGACGAAGAATCACTACGCCTTCAATGTCCCTATCGAGCCCGACCAGGGCGACAAAGACACGATGTTCCAGATCTCCTACTCGCTGCCGTACCCGGATGGCAAGTTCACGTTTCAGTCCGTTCTTACCATGGCCGCCGACAACTTTGCGGTTCTGCTGCCCAAGTCGATGACCTTTACACCGGGGGCGGGCGCAAACTTCAAGACGGTCAACGAAGACCCCAACGTGCAAACATTCCTGATGCGCACCATAGCCGCCAACACGCCGGTCGCGTTCACGGTCTCCGGCGAAGGCGCCATCCCTCGCGAAGCGCAGGGCGGCAACACCGGCGCAGGCGCGCAGGCGTCGAATACGCCCGGCGGCGGCATCGGCGAGCCGATCGACACGCCCGATCCGCTCAGCAAATACAAGTGGTGGATTCTCGGCGGCGTGGCGCTGCTGCTGATCACAGCCGCGGGTTTTCTGCTGCGCAGGCCCGCCGGAGCCGTGGCCGCTCTACCGGAGCAGGCGCCCATGCCCTATGACATGCCCATGGCCACGGTGAGCTACGCCTACGCGCAGCCAACCGGGAAGACCGCGCTGCTGAATGCACTCAAGGAAGAACTGTTCGCCATCGAAAGCGAAAAAATTGCCGGCACGCTGTCGGGCGAAGAATATGCCGAGCAGAAGGCCGCGCTTGAAATTGTGTTGAAGCGCGCTTTGACGAAAGCGTAGGCGGTGGACAGTTATCGGTTGCCGACTGTCTCAATACAAGGTGCGATGGTTCACTATTGGTGTCCGCCGGAAATAAGATCATTTCCCAAACCGAGAAAGCCCGCAGGGGCTAAAGCCCCAATTTCATTTTGCAACCGCTTTCGGCACGACTGAAGTCGTGCCCTGTTACAAAACCTTATCTTTGCCGGACCAGATGGCCGCAACCATTGACAACGAATAAATGACTATCTGTTTGGCGGACTACACTACGCTCCATGTTCCCTGTTCACTGCTCCCTGCTCCCTGTTCACTGCTCCCTGTTCACTGCTCCCTGCTCCCTGCTCCCTGCTCCCTGCTCCCTGCTCCCTGCTCCCTGTATTCTTAATCCATGAAGACGCTGCTTCGCTCGCTGCTTTACCTGGCCCTTGTTGTCTGGCTGGGCGCGGAGATTTTCTTCCCTGTTGTTGCCGCTATCGCTTTCACCACCCTCCAGCCTGACACGCACGTGGCGGGACTCATTGTGGGCCACCTGCTGCGCATTCTGCACAGCATGGGTCTGGTCTGCGGCATCATCGCACTGGCGCTGCTGGCGCTCGCCCCGGCGTGGAACATCTACAAGCCGCGCACCGTGCTGGCGCCCATGGCGCTGGTCGTGTTGATGATGGGCTGCACGGTCTTCTCGCAGTACTCGATCATTCCCGCCATGGATCGCGACCGCGCCGCGGCGGGCGGGTCCATCGACATCACCGATCCAACCAATTCAATCACCGCGCACTTTAACAAGCTGCACAACCGCAGCGAAGATGTGGAGCTGGCCATCCTGCTGCTGGGAATCGCGACGGTTGCACTGGTGGCGCGGGCGGAGACGGCGCGATTCTAAACGCAGTTGCCGGGCACGATCGCGGGGCTGGGCAATCGCATGAACGTGAGAAGAACTACGCAGTGGGTTCGCGCCGCCCCTCCGGGGCGGGTTTGCTTTGCGATTTCGCTTTCCCAGGACTGCGCTTCGCTTGTCATGGGCTATTGTCGGCCCGTCCCTTCGGGACGAAATCGACCATGCACTGCGTCCAAACAGAACCTGACTCGCCAACAAAAAGCGTTCATGTGATTGCCCTGAATTGTCGGGCTGGATCATCGGTTGCGCATCCTCTGCTCCTGTATCATCGTAGAGGCCCTGTCACTGAATTTGCTTTTGTGCGGCCCCACACGGACTCATCTTATGAAGACTGGCATTATCGGCCTGCCGCAGGTAGGCAAGACATCTCTGTTCAAGATTCTCACCAAGGCCAAGCTCGAAGATCGCGGCTACTCCAACCCGCGCGAGGCGCACATCGGCGTGGCGCGCGTGCCCGACCAGCGGCTCGACAGGCTTTCCGCGCTCTACTCGCCTAAAAAGACCACGTATGCCACGGTGGAATACGTCGACGTGGCGGCCATCGGGCAGGAGGCGCTGAAGGAGACCGCGTTCCTTACCAATCTGCGCAATGTGGACGCGCTCATTCATGTGCTGCGCGCATTCGAAGACGACTCCATTCCGCACGTGGGCGCCATCGATCCGCTGCGCGACGTGAAGAACGTGGAGTTCGATCTGATGGTCAGCGATCTGACGCAGATTGAGAAGCGCATCGAGCGCGTGGAAAAGGACATGAAGAAAGGCCGCACCAGCGACCTGGAGCGCGAGCACGCGCTACTGCTGCGCTCAAAGGAAGCGCTCGAAAAAGAGCAGCCGCTGCGCGAGCTGGAGATGACGCCGGAGGAGAAAAAGCTCATCAAGGGATTCATGTTTTTATCCCAGAAGCCCATTCTCTACGTGCTGAACATCAGCGAAAGCACCACGCTGGGAGACGACCTGGACGCGGCCGTGGCAAAGTTCAAGCTGGAGGAAATAGCGAAGCGGCCCAACGCCGGCGCGACCGCCATCTGCGGCAAGGTGGAAGCCGAGCTGGCGGAGATGGACGACGCCGAAGCCGCGGACTTTCTGGTCAGCTACGGCCTGCACGAAAGCGGCCTGGTGCGCCTGATCCGCAAGAGCTACGAACTGCTCGGCCTGATCAGCTTCTTCACCGCGGGCGAGGACGAGTGCCGCGCCTGGACCATTCCCGCAGGCTCCAAGGCGCCGCAGGGCGCCGGCGCCATCCACTCCGACTTGGAACACCACTTCATCCGCGCGGAAACCATCCGCTGGGATGCGCTGCTCGAAGCCGGCTCGGAATCCGCGGCCCGCGCCAAAGGCATTCTGCGCCTGGAAGGCAAGGAGTACCTGGTGCAGGACGGCGATGTAATGCACATCCGCCACAGCGGATGAACAGCGGCTCTGGGCGTCCGGCCGCCAGCTGATTCGTGTCCGGCCGATTTCTGATTTTCGCAGGTGATTGTTTTTTCTATGCTGAAGCTCTCACTCCTTCTCGGCGCCATTGCCGCGCTGGCCGATGTGGCCGGCGGGCTGGTTCTGGTGCGTGCGCGCGGCGTCGAGCGCTACCTGCGCTACTTTGTCGCTCTGGGCGCGGGATTCCTGATGTCGACGGCGGTGATCGAGATGGCGCCGGAGAGCATTCGCATCAGCCCGCGGATGGGGCCGGTGCTGATCATGGCCGGCTACTGCGCGGTGCATCTGCTGGAACACACCATCAACGCGCACTTCCACTTTGGCGAAGAGACGCATGCGCACGAGTTTCTCTCCGGACGCACGGTTTACTCGGTGCTGGGCGGGCTGAGCGTACATGCGCTCTTTGACGGCGTGGCCATTGGCTCGGGCTTCGTGGTGTCGAGCTGGCTGGGCTGGCTGATCTTTCTCGCCATCCTGCTGCACAAAATGCCGGAAGGCTTCACCATGGCCTCGGTCATGCTCGCAAGTGGACGCAGCCGCTCCATGGCGTTTTATTCGGCGGTGGCGCTGGCCGCGGCCACGCTTGCCGGGGTGCTGGTGATCGAACTGGTGCCGCAATGGCTGCCTTACGGTCTGCCGGTCTCGGCGGGCGTTGCGCTCTACGTGGCCGCAACCGACCTGGTGCCGGAAGTGAACCGCGAACCGGGAATCCGCATGGCGCTGGTCTTTTTTGCGGGCGTGGCGGCATTCCTGGTGCTGCGGACGCTGCTACCGGCGCTGTGAGCTGAGCGGCCGGTCGATCCGTTATTGATCCGGCAATAAAACAGTGACATCGTAATCCCACCCATTTTCGCAAAAAACGCGGAAATGGATGGGGCACCCTGCGGCCGGTCGATCCGTTAGTGGCCGAGCCTGACGCCCAGCACGGCGGAGCGGTGAAAGCCGTATTTGCCGCGATAGAGCCTTGCCAGCAGGCGCCCATAGTCGACGGCCACACGCAAATTAGCCTTGCTGGCTCCGCGAAAACGGCTGCCGAAGACAAATGGCACCTCTTTGACCGAGCGCAGGGGCGCGCGGACCAGAATCTCCAGCAGCAGCTTGAAGCCGGCGCGCTGAAAGTCGATCTGCTCGACACAATTGCGGCGGACCATGAAGTAGCCGGACATGGGGTCCTTTGCGCCCAGCCGGCGACGCTGCAGCGGCCAGGTGGCCCACACCGCGGCAGCCGAAAGCAGGCGGCGCATCGGGTTCCAGCCGCCCAGGTCGCCGCCCGGCGTGTAGCGGCTTCCGATCACCAAATCGCCGCCGGCCAATACCGCGTCATACAACTGCGGCAGCAGCTCAGGCGGATGCTGAAGGTCCGCATCCATCACGGCCAGAACATCGGCGTGCGAGCTGCGCCAGCCATCCAGAACGGCGCCGGAAAGACCGCGCTCACCCTTGCGCACGATCAGCCGCACGCGCGCATCCTGCCGCGCCACGGCCGCGACGATATCGCCAGTCCCGTCGCGGCTGTCGTCATCCACCACGATGATTTCGTAACGAATTCCGCACGGGTCGAGGATGGAGCGCACGTGATCCAGCAGGCCGCCGATGTTGCCCGCCTCGCACAGGGTAGGAATCACCAGGCCAAGCTGAAGCGGCGCGCAGGCGCCCTGCTGCTCGCCGCGCGCGTCGGTGTCGGCGGAAACCGGCTCTGTTTTGGGCAGGTCCATAAAAAAGTACACCCATTTTATCCCCAGCATCCGGTTGCTGAATATCAGCTGATAGCGGCATACCATCCCGCGCTGGTCAAGCTCGACTGGTCAACTGGGCAGCCGATGCGGCTGTCCCGTCCCGCTGCTGATTTGACGCGGCAGCGGCAGGATTTGTTCCGCATCGAGCCGCATTGCCGGGCGTATGCTCCATCTTTCAGCCACGTATTGTCTGTCCGCTTGAATGCCGGCCAGCCGCCCGCATTCCATAATTCGGCGACTCCCGCGACGCGGCATTTTGCAGGTTGAGCCTGAATCCGCGAGAATGGGTGAGTCATCCCATACCGGCCGGAGACCGGGCCATGCTCAATCTCTCACAGCGACTGCTTCTTGGCTGCCTGCTGCTGGCCTGCCTTGCCGCCGGACTGGTGGGCGCCACGCACCGGGTGCTTGCCGCGGCCGGGCTGGCCACGCTCGCCGATGGCTTTCTGGCTGCGTTTGTGCTGATCGCCGCGGCCACGCTTTACTTCGTCCTCAGCCCCATCCGCGCCGTTGCCCGCGACGCCCAGAAGATTGCGCAGGGCAACCTGGAACATCGCATGGAATGGAGCAGCCGCGACGATTTTGGCATCATCGCCAGCGAGCTGGGCCGTATTGCGATGCGGCTCCGCGAGCTGCGCGACACCGAGGCCGGCCGCCGGCAAATGGAGTTCCAGCTTTCCGACGCCGTTCTCCAGTCCATCTTCGAGCCGATCATCGTCACCGACGGCAAAGGCCACGTGCTGAAGGTAAACCAGGCGGCGGCAGAACTGCTGGGCGAGGGAGCAACCGACCGCATGGCTCTGGCCAACACGCCCGGCGGCGACAAGATCCTGAACGCAATCCGCGATGCGGTGTCGATGCAAAAGGCCGTCGCCGCCGAGGATGAAGCATCCATGCTGCCCATGCGCATCGGGCAGAAGGAACGCAGCTACCGACTGCGCACTACGCCCATGCGCGACGCCGAGGGCCGGCTGCTGGGAACGGTGACCACGCTGGAAGACGTAACCAGCCTGCAGGATACCGACCGCTTCAAAACGCAGTTTCTCACTGTGGCCAGCCGCAAGCTGCGCGATCCGCTGCTGAACCTGCGGCGCGGGCTTTACGCCATCGGCCAGGGCTATGGCGGCGACCTGCTGCCGCTGCAGGCCGAGCTGATTGCAAAAGCCACCAGCGAGGCCGAAGAACTGAGCGACCTGATGAGCGACCTGATCGAAGTGGCCGAACTGGACGCTGGCAAGCGCGAACTGAAGCTGGAAAAAATCCGTCCTGTTGAAGCGCTGACGAAGGCGCGCGACCGCTTTTGCGAAGAGGCGTCTGAAAAGCACATTCGTCTGGACGTGACCGCCTATTCCGACCTCACTCCGGTCAAGGCCGACCGCCGCGCGGTGCGCTCGATTCTCGACAACCTGCTCTCAAACGCTCTGCGCTACACGCCGCAGGACGGCGAGATTCTGCTGGCGGCCGAGGAGACCAAGGATTTTGTGCAGTTCTCGGTGCGCGACACCGGGCGCGGCATCGAGGCCGAGCGGTTGGGCACCATCTTCGACCGCTTCAACAGCTTCTCGGAAAAAGGAACAGGACTGGGCCTGGCGCTGGTCAGGCGGCTAGTCGAGTCGCTAGGCGGCCAGATCGCTGTAGAGAGCCGGCTGGGACATGGAGCAACTTTCCGTTTCACACTGCCGGTGGCCGTGGTGGAAGAAGTCCGCCACCCTGTAGAGGTGGGCTAGCACATGGCCGAACTGCATCTGGAAAAGCAAGCCGAACCGGCCAGGCTGCGCGTCTACCTTGGCGCCGCGCCCGGCGTGGGCAAAACCTATCACATGCTCGATGACGCCAATCTGCTGCACCATCAGCAGAATATGGACGTAGTGATTGGCCTGGTAGAGACGCACGGCCGCAAGGAGACCGAAGAGCGCATCCACGACCTTGAGCAAGTGCCGCTGCGCGACATTCCCTATCGCGGTGTGACGCTCAAAGAGATGGATGTGGAAGCGATCATTGCGCGCCATCCGCACACCGTGGTGGTGGACGAGCTGGCGCACACCAATGTGCCCGGCAGCAAGAATCGCAAACGCTACGAAGATGTTCTGGAACTGCTCGAAGCCGGCATCAACGTGATGACCGCGGTCAACATCCAGCACATGGAAACGCTGAACGACGCGGTCAGCCGCTCGGCCAATACCACGATTCGCGAGACCGTTCCAGACAGCTTTCTGAAGCGCGCCGATGAAGTGGTGAACGTGGATGTGACCGTGGACGAGCTGCGCACGCGTCTGCGGCACGGCAAAATTTACGCGCCGGAAAAGGTGGAGCAGTCGCTGGCCAACTTCTTCCGCAAGGGCAACCTGAACATGCTGCGCGAGCTGGCGTTACGCACCACCGCCGAGCAGGTGAGCAATCGCGCATCCGAGTATCGCCGCACGCAGGGGCTGGAGCAGGCGCCGATTCCGGAAAAGGTGATGGTGTGCCTGAGCACGCGTCCCGGCACGGAGCGGCTGCTGCGTGTGGGCGCGCGCATCGCCGGACGGCTGGCCACCAACTGGTACGCTGTACACGTTTCGCCACCCGACGACAAGGGCCACAACGATCCCGAGGGCTTTGAGCGCATTGAGGAGTACAAGCGCATGGCCCGCGACCTGGGCGCCAAGGTCATCACGCTCACCGATCGCAACGTCTCCGACGCGCTCATCCACTTCGCGCAGCAGGAGAATATTTCGCACGTGGTCTTCGGCCAACCGGTTCGCTCGCGGTTGGATATTCTGCTGCGCGGCTCGGTGCTCAACCGCTTTCTGGCCGAGGTGCGCGACGTCACCGTGCAGGTGGTGCCGATGCAGAAGCCGCTTCGCGGCAAAGCGTAAGCCGCGCGGGTTGCGAAAAAACGCGAACTGCGCCAAGCATCTGGACGGGCCGGCGGAAGTGAATCTGCCGCAGCCGATTCAAACGATGCAGACGATTCCAACAATTCAAACACTCCAAGCGCTCCAAACCCTCAGCCACTCCAACTGCTCCAGCCGATTCAGCCAATCATGCTGATTCAACCGATTCAGCGCGGGACGTGATAGCCTGTCTGCGTTCATAAATCGATTTGTCAAACGGGGCCCTGCAACATGAAAAGAATCGCCGTTCCCGCGCTGCTTTGCCTGCTCACCGCAACGCTTGCTCCCGTTGGTGCGCAAAAGCCGAAATATCCCTTCAACGATCCCTCGCTGACGATGGAAAAGCGCATCGACAATCTGCTGTCGTCGATGACCCTCGACGAGAAGATCGCCTGCTTGGGAACCAACACCGGGGTGCCGCGGCTGGGCGTCCCGAGCTATGGCGCCTCGGAAGGCATTCACGGCGTGGTGCAGCGGGAGGCGCGCGGCAAGCGGATGCCGATTACGACGACTCAGTTTCCGCAGCCGCCGGGAATGGGCGAGTCCTGGGACCCGGATCTGGTGCGGCAGGCGGGCGGCGTGGAAGGCTACGAGGCTCGCTACATTACCCAGACGGCAAAGTACGATCGCCAGATTCTGATGCTGTGGGGGCCGCAGTCGGACCTGGCCCGCGATCCGCGCTGGGGACGTAGCGAAGAAGTCTACGGCGAAGATCCGTTTTTCAATGGCACCATGGCGGTGGCGTTTATCAAGGGCCTCCAGGGCGACGACCCGCGCTACTGGCAGGCCGCGGCGCTGCTCAAGCATTTTCTGGCCAACAGCAACGAGGATCACCGCACCAGCTCGTCTTCCAACTTCGACCAGCGCCTCTTCTGGGAGTACTATTCGGTCCCATTCCGCATGGGATTTGAGCAGGGTGGCGCCCGCGCGGTCATGGCATCCTACAATGCGTGGAACGGCACGGCGATGGCCGTCAATCCGATCCTGAAAAGCATTGTGCGCGACAAGTGGGGCGTGGACGTAATCTCCAGCGACGGCGGCGCCGTTCACCTGCTGGTCGATCCGCGGCATCTTTATTCCAACCAGAAAGAAGCCGTGGTGGCCTGCCTCAGAGCGGGCATCAACCAGTTTCTTGACCGCTATCAGGACGAGACTAAAGAGGCTGTGAAGGACGGCGAAATCACGCCGGCGGAGATCGATGCCCTGCTTCGCCCCAAGTTCCGCATCACGATCCGTCTCGGCCTGCTCGATCCGCCGGAGATGGTGCCCTATTCCAAAATCAAAGACGGCCCCGAGCCCTGGAACACCGACCGCGACCGCTCCGTCTCAAAAAAGATGGCGCTCGAATCCGTTGTGCTCTTAAAAAACCAGAACTCCTTTCTGCCGCTTAAAAAAGACGCCATCAAATCCATCGCCGTGATCGGGCCGCTGGCTGACTCAGTACGCTGGGACTGGTACGGCGGAACACCTCCCTACGCGGTCACGCCGCTGCAGGGCATCCGCGACGCGGTGGGGCCTGGCGTTCAGGTGAACTATGCCGCCGATGAGTTGGGCAATGCGGCGGTAAATGCAGCCAAGGCCTCCGATGTCGCCGTCGTCCTGATCGGCAACGATCCCACCTGCGGCCCCGACATGGCGCACGACTGGCACAACACCGTCGATGGCGGCGGAACGCTGGCCTGCACCGTTCCCAGCGACGGCCGCGAGGGACGCGACCGGGAAAGCATCGACCTGGCACAGGAGCAGCTCGTCAAGCAGGTGTTTGCCGTCAATCCCAGGACCGTGGTGATCCTGGTCTCGAGCTTTCCGTTCGCCATCAACTGGTCACAGGACCATGTTCCGGCCATTCTGCACATGGCCCATGCCTCGCAGGACGAAGGCACGGCGCTGGCCCAGGTTCTGTTCGGCGATTACAACCCCGGCGGCCATCTGGTGGTCACCTGGCCGCGATCCCTCGACCAGTTGCCGCCCATGATGGACTACAACATCCGCGATGGCCGCACCTACATGTACTTCAAGGGCGATCCGCTTTATCCCTTCGGCTTCGGACTGAGCTATACCACCTTCAAGTACTCGAACCTGCGCACCAGCTCCGCCCATCTGGCCAAGGACGGCTCCATCACCGTGAGCGTGGACGTGACCAACACCGGCAGCCGCGCCGGCGACGCCGTGGTGCAGATGTATGTGCAGCACCTGGGCACAAAAGTACAGCAGCCGCACGAGGCGCTCAAGGGATTCAAGCGGGTGACGCTTGAGCCGAACGAGACTAAAACCGTCCAGATTCCGCTCGCGGCCACCACGCTCGCCTGGTGGGACGAAAAGCGGCCCGGCTTCCGCGTGGAGACCGAGCCGGTCAAGGTTATGATCGGCGACTCCTCGGCCAGCATTGCGTTGAGCGCCACGGTACACGTGCAATAGGGCTCACCTCTCTCCGGCCGCACCCGGCGCGCGACCAAGCCAGCCGTTCCGCGCCCGCCAGCAGCCGCCGGAAACTGCATTACAAGTATTTCCGCAAGTATTTCCAGATGATACACTTGCAGGTAAAGACGCAGAGACGTTGCCGGTTAACCGCGGGGTCGCAGCGCAGAGGCATTTCGAGGCATTCGCGCCGAGTGCGCCTTTGCAACTATTTCCACCTCTTTTTCGTCCATCTGACTACGTGCGTGTCTGTTGCAGTTCCATGGGCAATCCGATGCCGTGCTTTCGCTGGTGCGCTCTTGCTCCCGAGCGCCGGACTGCGGCACATGGGCTTTTCCGGGCCGCCTTCCGGGACCTCGAAGCTGCTGAGCAACCCGCCAGATCGATTCTGCCGTTCGCGATGTTGCGTTCGACAAGACACCTTTAACAAATCCCAGGTCCGCAAACGGACAACAAGAGAAGAATATGGACCAGCCTTCGATCGACTCGCACTCTGCACCGCCAAAAAAGCGCCATTGGTGGATTTGGGCCATTATTCTGCTGGCCTTCGGACTGCTGTTCTACTGGGTGATTCGCGAACATGGCGAAAGCCAGGCTGCCGCCGGCGGACGGGGTCACGGGCGCTTCGGCATGACCGGGCCGGTGCCGGTTACCTACGCCAACGCAGTGCGCGGCAATATTGGCGTCTATCTTGACGCCATCGGCACCGTTACTCCCGTCTACTACGACGCGATGACCTCGCAGGCGACGGGCGTGATCACCACCGTGCATTACCGCGAGGGGCAGTTCGTGCACAAGGGCGACCCGTTGATCGACATCGACGACCGGCCCTACAAGGCACAGTTGGCCCAGGCAGAGGGCACCCTGGAGCGCGACCAGAATCTACTTGCCGAAGCCCAGATGGACCTGACGCGGTATCAGGCTGCGTGGGCCAAGAACGCCATTCCACGGCAGACTCTTGAAGACCAGGAAAAGCTGGTTCTGCAGGATCAGGGAACGGTGAAGAACGACCAGGGCGTGGTGCAGTATGACCAGGTGCAGGTGGGCTTCTGCCACATCGTGTCGCCCATCAGCGGCCACGTGGGGCTGCGGCTGATCGATCCCGGCAATCTGGTCACCGCCAATTCCACCACCACCCTAGTGACGGTGGCCCAGACGGCGCCCATCACCGTGATCTTCACACTGGCAGAAGATAGCCTTCAGCAAGTGCTCAAGCAGATGCACAGCGGCAAGGCGCTCACGGTGCAGGCCTATGACCGCACCCAGCAGACGCTGCTCGGCACCGGCAGGCTGATCTCCGTAGACAATCTGATCGACACCACGACCGGCACCGTGAAGCTGCGCGCCGAGTTCGAAAACTCCAAGGATCTCCTCTTCCCCAACCAGTTTGTGAACACCCGCCTGCTGGTAAACACCCTGCAGAATCAGACCCTGATTCCCTCTTCCACCATTCAGCACAATGGGGCGACGGATTTCGTGTACGTGATCCAGAATCCGAATACCAAGAACGCCAAGGCGTCGATGCGAACCATCAAATCAGGCATCGCGGACAAAGGCCAGACCGCCGTCACCGGCGTCGATCCAGGAATGGTACTGGCCGACAGCAGCTTTCAGAAGCTGGTCGATAAAGCCCCGGTCTATCAGTCCAAGGTGTCGTTGCCTTCTTCCGACGAGGTCGAGGACAGCGCCCCATGAGTCCTTCCCGCCCATTCATTCTGCGGCCGGTGGCAACATCGCTGCTGATGGTCGCAATTCTGCTGGTGGGTATCGTCGCGTACACGCAGTTGCCGGTCTCGGCGCTGCCTGAGGTCGACTATCCCACCATCCAGGTGCTCACGTTCTATCCCGGCGCCAGCCCCGACGTTATGGCCACCACCGTGACGGCGCCGCTCGAGCGCCAGTTCGGCGAGATGCAGGGTCTGAGCCAGATGACCTCGACCAGCGCCGGCGGCGTATCGGTCATCGTGCTGCAGTTCGATCTGTCGCTCGGCCTCGACGTGGCCGAGGAAGAGGTGCAGTCGGCCATCAATGCCGGCGGATCGTTCCTGCCCTCCGACCTGCCGGTGCCCCCGGTCTACAACAAGACCAACCCCGCCGATGCGCCGGTGCTTACGCTGGCCATTACCTCGAACTCCCTGCCGCTTTCGCAGGTAGAGGACGACGTGGACACGCGGCTGGCGCCACGCCTGTCGCAGTTGGCCGGCGTGGGACTGGTGAGCATCAGCGGCGGACAAAAACCCGCCGTGCGCATCCAGGTCAATCCCGCCCAACTCTCCGCCTACGGGCTCAATCTGGAGGACGTGCGCTCGGCGCTCACCCAGGCCAGCGTCAACTCTGCCAAGGGCAACTTCGACGGGCCGCGTCAGGATTTCCAGATCGACGCCAACGACCAGATCACCGAGGCCAATCAATACAACAATGTCGTCGTCGCCTACCAGAACGGCGCGCCGGTGTTCGTCAAAGACGTGGCCAAGGTGATCAACGGCGTGGAGAACACCAAGCAGGCCGCGTGGATGGGGATGACCGCCACCAACACGCCCGGCACGCTCACTC
Organism: Occallatibacter sp.; assembly: GCA_036267475.1. Taxonomy (GTDB): domain Bacteria; phylum Acidobacteriota; class Terriglobia; order Terriglobales; family Acidobacteriaceae; genus Telmatobacter. Next base: position 57,428 of record DATAVZ010000065.1, on the reverse strand, counting down.
CGGCTGTCATCCTCAACATCCAGCGCCAGCCCGGCGCCAACACCATCACCGTGGTCAACAGCATCCAGAAGGTGCTGCCGCAGCTTGAAGCCGACCTGCCCGCGGGCATCCGCGTCACCACGCTCACCGACATGACCACCAGCATTCAGGCTTCAGTCAACGATGTGGAGTTCGAGCTGATGCTCACCGTCGGGCTGGTGATACTGGTGATCTTTCTCTTCCTGCGCAGCCTGCGCGCCACCATCATTCCCTTCGTCGCGGTGCCGCTTTCCCTTATCGGCACCTTCGCGGTGATGTACCTGCTCGGCTACTCACTCGACAACCTTTCGCTGATGGCGCTCACCATCTCCACCGGCTTCGTAGTCGACGACGCGATCGTGATGATCGAGAACATCAGCCGCTTTCTCGAAGAGGGCATGCCTCCGCTCGAGGCGGCGCTCACCGGCGCCGAGCAGATAGGCTTCACCATCGTTTCGCTGACAGTGTCGCTGATCGCGGTGCTCATTCCGCTGCTGTTCATGGGCGACGTGGTGGGACGGCTGTTCCGCGAATTCGCGGTCACACTGGCGGTCACCATCGTGATCTCGGCGGTGGTCTCGCTTACTCTCACACCCATGATGTGCTCGCGCATCCTGCGCCACGATCCAGAGGAGCAGCAGACCCGCTTCTATCGCTGGTCAGAGGATATCTTCGAGCGCATGATCGCCTTTTACGGGCGCACTCTTCGCGTGGTGCTGCGCTACCAGACCTTCACGCTGCTGGTTGCCGCGGCCACGCTGGTGCTCACCGTGTGGCTATACATCGTGATCCCCAAGGGCTTCTTCCCGGTGCAGGATACGGGCGTGATTCAGGGCATCTCGCAGGCCGATCAGTCCATCTCGTACACCTCGATGGCCGAGAAGCAGAAGGAGCTGGCGAACATCATCCTGCAGGATCCGGCGGTGGAGAGCCTGTCGTCGTTCATCGGCGTTGACGGCGTGAATACCACGCTCAACAGCGGCCGCATTTCCATCAACCTCAAGCCCCTCGAAGAGCGGCACACGAGCGCCGCCGACGTGATCCGCCGCCTGCAGAATCATCTCCAACGCGTGCAGGGCATGCACCTCTACATGCAGCCAGTGCAGAATATTACCGTGGACGACCGCGTGAGCCGCACGCAATACCAGTACACCCTGGTCGATCCCGACACCGACGAGCTGAACCAGTGGACCGACAAATTCGTAGCCCGGCTGCAAAAACTGCCCGAGCTCGAAGACGTGGCCACCGACCAGCAGACCGGTGCACACGCCATACAGCTTGAGATCGACCGGGTCACGGCGTCGCGCCTGGGCATTGCGCCCACCACCATCGACAACACCCTGTACGACGCCTACGGCCAGCGCCAGATCAACACGCTCTACACCCAGCTGAACCAGTATCACGTGATTCTTGAAACCGCGCCGCAGTGGCAGCGAAATCCCGCCAATCTCGGCGACCTCTACCTGCGCTCGAATGCCTCGTCAGGCGCCACGGGCGCGGGCGCGGTCACGTCGTTCTCCACTTCAGCCTCGGCCTCGGCCGGCTCCAGCGCGCTCACCTCTTCCACCAAGTACACGCCTTCTTCGCAGGTGATTGCCGCCCCGGCACGGGTGGTCGGCGGAGTCTCGAGCACCCAGGGGTCGTCGTCGATCAACGGCGGCACCGCGTCCGGCACCACCCCCAATGCGACCGTCTCGTCGGTCGGCGCCAGCGCCATTCCTCTGGGCGCCTTTACCCATGCCTCGCAGATCACCGAGTCCCTGTCCATCAATCACCAGGGTCAGTTCCCCGCCGTCACCGTCTCGTTCAACCTGGCGCCGCACGCATCGCTGGGCACCGCCATCGACGATATCGAAAAGGTGGTCGCGGATCTGCACTTCCCGCCCAGCCTGCAGTCGGACTTTCAGGGCACGGCCGCCTCGTTCCATAACTCGCTCTCTAACGAGGCGCTGCTCATCCTCGCCGCGCTGGTCACTGTGTACATCGTGCTGGGCGTTCTCTACGAGAGCTTCATCCACCCCATTACGATTCTTTCCACGCTGCCGTCCGCCGGCGTGGGCGCTCTGCTGGCGCTCATGATCTTCCGCGAGGACCTCAGCGTGGTGGCCATCATCGGCATCATCCTGCTGATCGGCATCGTCAAGAAGAACGGCATCCTGATCGTCGACTTCGCGCTCGAAGCCGAACGCGAGCACGGCAAGGACGCCACCGAGGCCATCTTCGAGGCCAGCCTGCTGCGCTTCCGCCCCATCATGATGACCACCATGGCGGCGCTGCTGGGCGGCATTCCGCTGGCCGCCGGCACCGGACTCGGCTCCGAGCTGCGCCGCCCGCTGGGCATTGCCATGGTAGGCGGCCTGCTGCTCAGCCAGATTCTTACCCTTTACACCACGCCAGTCATCTATATCTTCTTTGACCGGCTTGGACAGCGCATCACCGGGCGGCGCCTGTCAAACGCCCGGAACAGCAAGCCACAGGAGCCCGGGACAGAGCCTGCATGAGTCTTTCGTCTCCATTCATCAAGCGACCGGTGGGCACCACGCTGCTCACCATCGCCGTGGCTATTGCCGGCGCCATCGCCTTCGCGGTGCTGCCCCGGGCTCCGCTGCCGCAGGTGGACTTTCCCACCATCAGCGTCAGCGCCAACCTGCCCGGCGCCAGCGCTCAGATCATGGCCGCCTCGGTGGCCACGCCGCTCGAGCGTCAGTTCAGCCACATCGCGGGCATTACCGAGATGACCTCGTCCAGTTCGCTGGGCAGCGCCAGCGTCACCCTTCAGTTCGACCTGAGCCGCAACATCGACGGAGCCGCCCGCGACGTGCAGGCGGCTATCAATGCCGCGCGCACCTATCTGCCCGCCAATCTGCCCTCGAATCCCTCTTATCGCAAAGTCAATCCGGCCGATTCGCCGATCATGATTCTGGGACTTACCTCCGACAAATACGATGTGACCAAGGTCTACGATCTGGCGTCCACCGTTCTGGAGCAGAAGCTGTCGCAGATCGACGGCGTGGGCCAGGTATTCGCAGGCGGCGGCGCAACGCCTTCGGTACGCGTGGAGGTCAATCCCAACCAGCTCGAAAGCTTCGGCCTTACCCTGGCAAACATCCGCTCCGTACTGAGCCTTCAGAACTCGCACGAGCCCCGCGGCCAGCTCTCCAATAACGGAGTCACCGAAGACATCATCACCAATGATCAGATCTCGCATGCCTCCGAATACCGGCCGCTGATCGTCGGTTACCACAACGGAGCGGCGGTCCGGCTAGAGGATGTGGCCGACGTGGTCGACTCGACGCAGAATCTGCGCACCGCCGGCTACATGGACGGCCGCCGCGCCGTCTTCGTCATCATCTTCCGCCAGCCCGGCGCCAATATCATCCAGACCGTCAATCGCGTGAAGGCGCAGCTTCCGTTCCTTGAGGCGGTGATGCCGCAGGGCATCAAGACCACGCTGGTCCTGGACCGCACCACCACCATCCGCGCCTCGGTCCACAACGTGGAGACCACACTCATCGGCTCTGTGGTGCTGGTGGTGCTGGTGGTGTTTTTCTTCCTGCGCAGTCCGCGCGCCACGCTCATTCCCAGCGTTGCGGTGCCGGTTTCGCTCATCGGCACCTGCGCCATCATGTACCTGTTCGGCTACTCGCTCGACAACCTGTCGCTGATGGCGCTCACCATCGCCACAGGGTTTGTGGTTGACGACGCGATCGTGGTGATGGAAAACATCACCCGTCACCTTGAAGCCGGCATGGATCCCTTCGCAGCCGCCCTCAAGGGCGCGCAGGAGATCGGCTTCACCGTCTTTTCCATCAGCATGTCGCTGATCGCGGTGTTCATTCCCATTCTCATGATGGGCGGCATCGTGGGACGGCTCTTCCGCGAGTTCGCAGTCACGCTTGCCTCGGCCATCCTGGTGTCCATGGTGATCTCGCTCACCACCACCCCCTGCATGTGCGCGCACCTGCTCAAGTCTCACCAGGAAGAGACTACCAAGCACAACATCTTTTACCGCACCAGCGAAAAATCCTTCAATGCGGTGCACTGGCTCTATCGCAAGTCGCTGCTCTGGGTGCTCGACAACTCCGTGCTCATGCTCATCGTGCTCATGCTCACCATAGCGCTCAACGTGGTGGTCATTGTCCGCATTCCAAAGGGATTTTTTCCCACCCAGGACACGGGCACCATGGTTGGCATGCTGCAGGGGCCTCAGGACGCATCTTTCCCGCTGATGAACCTTTCGGTGCAGAAGATGATGGCGATCGTGAAGGCCGATCCTGCCGTGGCCCACGCCAACGCCTTCACCGGGGGCCGCGGATCGAGCAACGGCGGCTTTATTTACGTGGCGCTCAAGCCGCTCGGGAAATCATGCAAGGAAGGGCCCAAGTGCGACGAGCGCCAGACCTCGGTGATGGACGTGATCAGCCGCCTGCGGCCTAAAATGAACCGTCTGCCGCTGGCTTCGGCCTTCCTGCAGCCCTCGCAGGACCTGCGCATCGGCGGCCACTCGACCGCCGCGCTTTACCAGTACACCATCCAGTCCGCCAACATCCAGGACCTGGCCCACTGGGGACCGATCCTGCTCGACAACATGAAGAAGCTTCCCGGACTGCTGGACGTGAACACCGATCAGCAGAACGGCGGCCTGGAGACGATGCTGCACTATGACCGCGTGACTGCCGCGCGGCTGGGCCAGACGCCCGCATCGCTTGACTCGGCTCTCTACAATGCCTTCGGCCAGTCCGACGTTTCGGTTATCTACACCCAGCTCAACCAGTACTACGTGGTGATGGAAGTAGCTCCACCCTACTGGCAGGATCCGTCGGGGCTGAAGAACATCTACGTCGCGCCGGGCTCCTCGTCCAACGGCGGCCTCAACGCCATCTCGCCGCTCATGAGCGTGATGCAGTCCAGCTCCGGCACTACGCCGCTCCAGGTCAGCCACTCCGGGCTGTTCCCCTCGGTCACCGTCTCGTTCAACCTGGCCAGCGGCCTTTCGCTCTCCGACGCCACCCGCGAAGTAACGCAGATGGAGGAGAGGCTGGGCCTGCCAGGAAGCGTGACCGGCTCCTTTGCCGGAACCGCGCAAGCCTACCAGGACTCGCTGGCCACGGAGAAGTATCTTGTCGTCACTGCCCTGCTGGCGGTCTTCATCGTGCTCGGCATCCTTTACGAAAGCCTGGTGCATCCGCTCACTATCATCTCCACTCTGCCCTCGGCCAGCGTCGGCGCCATGCTCGCCCTGATGCTGTTCAAGATGGACCTGAACGTAATCTCGATCATCGGCATCATTCTGCTTATAGGCATCGTGAAGAAGAACGCCATTATGATGATCGATTTTGCGCTGCAGGCCGAGCGGCTGGACGGCAAGAATACGCGCGACGCCATTTTCGAAGCCTGCATGCTGCGCTTCCGCCCGATTCTGATGACCACCATGTCGGCCATCTTCGGCGCGCTGCCGCTGGCCTTTGGAACCGGCACCGGCTCGGAGCTGCGCCGCCCGCTGGGCATCACCATTGTCGGCGGACTGCTGCTGAGCCAGTTGCTCACCCTTTACACCACTCCGGTTGTCTATCTGTTCATGGACCGCATGCGCCTGCGCGCGCTCAGCCGGAATCACGCTTTGCTTCCTCCGCAAGTGGAAGGCGCCAGGCCGTAATTTTGAGAAGGACGATGACCATGCCAGAGCCAAATCAACCCCACGCGAACCCTCCGGATGACCCATCCTGTGTGTCGAGCGGCCCATGCGCCGGCGGCTCGATGGCGATACGAGGCAAAGGCACACGCGCTCGGCGGACGACGAAATTCCCTGGCCTGATCGCGCTTGGCTTGCTGGCCCTGATTGCCGGCTGCCGCCTCGGGCCGCGTTATCATACGCCCGCGGCGCCAACGGCCACTGCGCCCAACTACAAGGAATCGACGGTAAATTTCCAAGACACCGCCGGCTGGAAGGTGGCCGATCCACGCGACGCCATGCTCCGCGGCAACTGGTGGGCGATCTTCAACGAGCCGGAGCTGAGCACGCTCGAAGAGCAGCTCAACGTCAACAACCAGAACATCAAGGTCTCTTTTGAGCAGTTCATGCAGGCCCGCGCGATGATTGCCGAGGCACGCGCGCAGTACTGGCCGACCATCACGGTCAATCCAGCATTCAACCGTTCGCGCAGTTCCGCCAATCTGGTCAATTCCTCGCAAACCAACACCGGAAAGACATCTTCTCTGTGGTCTGCGCCGCTCGATGTCTCCTGGACTCCGGACCTGTTCGGCAAAATTCGCAATGAGGTGCGGGAGGCGCAGTATTCCAGCCAGGTAAGCGCGGCCGATCTGCAGCTTGAAAAGCTCACCGAGCAGTCCAGCCTGGCACAGTATTACTTCGAAATTCGCGGCCAGGATATGCTGCAGCAGATTCTCGACCAGACCGTGGCCGCCGACCAGAAGGCTCTCAACTCCGCGCAGGGCGCCTACGATGTCGGCACCGGCGATCAGATCTCGGTGCTCGAAGCCCGCGCCACGCTCAAGGGCGCGCAGGCCAGCGCCATCAACGTGGGCCTGTCCCGCGCGGAATATCAGCACGCCATCGCGGTGCTGCTGGGCAAGGTCGCCACCGACTTCTCCATCCCGGTAAGGCCCATGCTCTACACGCCACCGCCTATTCCCACCGGCGTGCCTTCGCAGCTTGCCGAGCGGCGGCCCGACATTGCCGCCGCCGAGCGCACCCTGGCAGCTGCCAACGCCACCATCGGCATAGGCTACGGCGCATTCTTTCCCGATGTCACCATCTCGGCTGCTGGAGGCTTTGAGGGCTCGACACTCAAGAAGCTCTTCGACTGGTCAAGCCGCGTCTGGTCAGTTGGCCCGTCGGCTTCGCAGGTCGTCTTTGACGGCGGCCTGTATCGCGCCGAACTGCATCAGTACGAGGCGATCTACAACGGCGATGTGGCCACCTACCGGCAAACCGTGCTCAACGCCTTCCAGCAGGTGGAAGACGCACTGGCGGCCACGCGCATTTACTCGCAGCAAATCCTGCGCCAGCAGGAAGCGGTGGACGCGGCAAAACAATATCTTTCCATGGAGCTGGACCGCTACAGCACCGGCGTCGATCCCTATGTGGACGTGGTGGTCGCGCAGACCACGCTGCTCAACGATCAGGAGGCACTGAACTCGTTGCACGTGGAAGAGATGATCTCCTCGGTTCAGCTTGTACAGGCGCTGGGCGGTGGATGGGACCGGTCGCAGCTACCCACTCCATCGCAGGTGGGCGCTCACACCACCAACGCCGACTACACCATGCAGAGATAGCCGCGTGTGCAGGGGCGCGACTGGAGTAGGGCGCGCCATCATACTGCGTGCGGTCAGCGGGCCAACTGCGGCCTACTGTGCGGGTCGGTAGCGGATGTTCTCGCCGTCCAGCCGGTACTCCGCCGAACACACATCGCCGCCGCAGATCATCATCTCACTGGAATAAAGCTGGCGCCGGGTTATGAGCCCGAGCGTTCCGCAGCGCGGGCAGGACATCACGGCCACGTATGGATTCTGAGCATTGCCCAGCTTGGCCTGGTTCTCCAGCATGAACACCGTGCCGGGGTCCATTCTTTCGGGGATCCATTCTTCCAGAAACTGCAAGTCGGCTGACATCTATCCCTCCACGTATGGGTTGATGTAACCAGGCCGTCACAGTGGTAGCTGACCGGCTCTGTTTTTTCCGAATCAACAGCAGTTACGAATGGCGAATCAGTTGAAAAACCAGTACGGTTGAAAATCCAGTGTTGCCCCCTTTACCTTCTTGCGTCAACTCGAATCGAAGCCGCTCCGTATCTTCCGGTATTCCCCACGTTGTTACGAACGTTCGCGCGCTTGCACTAAAAGGGCATTCCGGATTTATCGCGACGCTTCCATTCCCGCCTGCGAAGAGTGTACCTGCGCGAACTGGTCGATATCGCGGTAGGTCTCCACGTTGCGCAGAATCGCCTCGACATACTCGCGGGTCTGGGTAAACGGAATCGACTCCACAAACTCGTCCATGCCTTGATATGGACCCGCCGAACGCCAATCCGTCACCCGGTTGTCTCCGGCGTTGTATGCGGCGAGCGCGTATTCCTGCACGCCGTTGAACTTGTCGAGCATCTGGCGCAAATAACGCGTTCCCAGCCGGATGTTGATCTCGGGATCAAGCAGTTGGAAGGTCTTGAAGTGGGTCATGCCTTCCTCCCGCGCCAGCGCGCGGCCCACCGAAGGCAGCAGTTGCATCAGCCCGTACGCGTTGGCGTAAGAGATAACCGACGGATCGAACTCCGACTCCTGCCGGATGAGCGATGCAACCAGGTACGGATTCAGATTGTTCTTCGCCGACTCGGCTTTGATGGTGTCCCAGTAGGGCTCGGGAAAAAGAATACGCCAGTAGGCAATCGGAATCGATGAGATGGATGCCGTGGAGGCATACGGAAGTGCGCGCTTGAGAGCCCGCAGCGCGCGGAAGGTCTCGCCATAGCTGGCGTAGATCTGGGCCTCGGCCAGCGCGCTCCACGATGCCGAATCGGGATCGGCCTTGATCTCTTCGGCGATGTATTCGCTCAATCCCGCGTTGGCAATCAGCCGCGCTTTGGCCAGATGCGGACTGTCGGCGGGAAAGGTGTCCAGCAATTTGGGCTCCGGCAGCGGCTGGAACTGGTCCAGCCCCGGCTCCTGCACTGCCTGCATCTTGCCCAGCGCCGCCAGCCGCTCACGCGCCATTTGCGCATAAAAATAATGCTGATAGGCGCGGACGATAGCGCGGTAGTCGGCCGCCGCGCGGGCCGGAAAATGATCCTGGCTCTCGTAGAGCCGTCCGCGCCAGTAAAGGGCCGAAACCGTCTCCGGGGCCGCGGGATACTGTTTGATCTGCTGGTCGAAGATCCGCGCCGCCTCAGCGTAATTGCCCAACCGGTAGTTGAGCCAGCCGGAGCGCCAGTGCGCGGCAGCCGCGTTCTGATCGGCCGGGAAATGATCGGCCAGATAACCGTAGTAGCCAATCGCGGTGGGATAGTCGCGCTTGAGCAGATACATGTTGCCTGCCGAAAACAGGGCATGCGCAAGCCACGGGCTATGCGGAAAGCGCGTCTCCATCTCGGTCACAATGCGCTGCTGATCGGCGGTGTCGTCCCGGTCCCGCGCCAGTTCCATCAACAGCTCCAGCCGGCGCGCTCCATTCTCGTCGTCGGTGTCCGGGAGCGACTGAACCTCGGCCGGCGACAGGCGCTTGAGCTTGTACTGGCACGCGGCCAGAGCCACCTGAAATCCTTCGCGGTCGGCAGAACTCAGCTCCGGCGAGCGAACCAGCGCACGATACTGGTCTTCGGCGTCGCCGTAGCGGCCGGCGTTGTAATAGGCATCGCCCAGCAGGCGCAGATCGGCGACGGTAAGCGTGGATTGCGCGCCCGGCTGCGTAAGCCGTGCATAGGCGGTCTGCGCCTCGGCGCTCAGCGGATGATCGAGCAGCAGCTTTCTGAAGGCCCCGTTGGCGGCGGCCGTCTGTCCCATGGCCAGCTCCACCTGGCCCTCGGCGAGCTGATAATCGGGGCGGTCGGCGGCGTCGGTGTCTTCCACCGCGGCCAGCACCTGGCGCGCGCCGGTGGGATTGTTGAGCGCCAGCAGCACCGTGGCCTCAAGCTCCGGGGCGTCGTCGTCAAAGATGCTGTCTGGATAGCGCGTCGAAAAACCGTGCAGCAGCTTTTCCGCCGCGGCGTCGTTGCCTGACTCGTGGTTGGCTCTGGCCGCCAGAAAATCCGCGTAATCGGCAAGCTCCTGGCCATCGCGATGCACCTGGGCAAAGCTGGCAACGGCCTCAGGATAGCGCCGGTCGAGCAGGTAGGCGTGCCCCAGCGCCAGATAGGCAGCCGCGGCCGCGGCTCCGCTGTGCGAGCGCGCATAGGCGGTTACGCCGGTATACGCCTCCGGCGTGCGCAAAAGCGCAAGCTGCTGCGCCATGGGCCGCAGTTCGGCGGAGGCCACAAAGGCTTTGCGGATGCGCGCCGTCCGCGCCGTCCGCACCGCGCGGCTGGCGGTCCTTCGGGTTGACCGGCGATGGTGGCGCCGGGCAACAGTTCTTTCGGATTTTGCGCGGCCGGCGCTTCCGGCAGATCTTTTTGCGGATCTCTTCGTCCGGCTGGACTTTTTCGCTGTCTTGCGATGCGTGACGGTGGACCGGGCCGAGTGCGCCGCCGGGTCGCCGACGCCCTTTGCGTCCTGAGCGGCCATGGACAGCGCAAGCGCCAAAAAAGAAGACAAGGCCACGCCGCACGCCACTCGGCGAAAGAGAGAACCCGGCAAAGACCGCACCGTCATATCTTTCACTTTAGTCCCGTTTGCGTCTGGCTGCGCGAAAGCCGAACCACTGCGGTAACCGGAAAAGCACTCTTTCTGGCTACCGCATCCGGATATGGAACTGCAAAGCGCGCGCGACGACATGTATCGATTAGACGCGGCAGGCCTGCTATCGTTCGAATCGGCCCGATGGGAACATTCCGGCCGCAGAGTTCACCTGGAATCCAAACCGGGCGTTGGGCCGGCAGGCGATCTGCACCGGTTTTGGGTATCGACTTTGGGTATTGGCTCCAGCTAACGACTATGGGCCATGCAGCGGTAGTGTCCTGATTTCATCCCACGCATTCCCTCAGCGGCTAAAGCCACGGCTGCAAGTTATGCATTTGTGGCACGGCTGAAGCCGTGTCCTTTCAAAGCAGAAGCAAATCAGGACGCTACTCATGCAGCGGTCGGTTTGGCTCTCAGCCGGGCTGTCCATTACACTCTTATTTTGGGGCTTCGGGTCGGACCAAATCCGCCGGGCCATGGCTTCCCCGCAACACCGCACACGAATTTCCAGGGAATTCCCGCATCCTACCGACATGTCGACCATCCAATCGATTGCAGAAGAAGACGAGCAACATCCCGACGTGGCCCTGGTCGAACGGGTCCGGGGCGGCGATGTCTCGGCCTACGATGAGCTGGTCCGCAAGTACGAGCGGCAAATCTTCAGGATTGCGCAGCACATAACGCAAAACCGCGAAGATGCCGAAGACGTGATGCAGGACGCGTTCCTCAAGGCATACGAGAAGCTCGATCAGTTCCAGGGAAACGCGAAGTTCTACACATGGCTGGTACGGATCGCAGTAAACGAGAGCCTGATGCGTCTGCGCAAGCGGCGCACCGGCAAAATGGTCTCGATCGACGAGGATCTGGAGACCGAGGAAGGCAGCGTTCCGCGCGACCTGGCCGACTGGGCGCCCGATCCGGAGCAGAACTACAACCAGTCCGAGCTGGCGGAGATTTTGCGCAAAACAATTCAGGGTTTACCGCAGGGCTTTCGCGTTGTCTTCGCCCTGCGCGACGTGGAGGGTCTCTCCACGGAAGAAACTGCGGAGACGCTCGGACTAAGCGTTCCGGCCGTCAAGTCGCGACTGCTGCGGGCGCGGTTACAATTGCGCGAGCGGCTCAGCCGGTACTTCAAAAAGAAGACTGGACAGGCAGTTCCGCAGGAAGCGGGGTTGAACTAAAGTGACCTGCACTGAATTTATTGCTCTCCTCGACGATCTGATCGACAACAGCGTTGCTTCTTCCATTCGCACCGAGATCGAGACGCACATGCACGAGTGCGAACATTGCGAGGTGGTTTTCAACACCACGCGCAAGACCATCGAGATCTATCGGGCGCACGACATATACGAGCTGCCCAACGACCTTCGCGAACGGCTCCACTCCGCCATTATGAGCCGCTGCAAAAACGGCTGCTGACCCACAGAGAGCCGCCCTTTGCCGGCGCGCGAGCCGAGCTTGTCTCGCGCCGGCTTGTTTCGGCAGCTACGCTCTCAGGTCGCCGCTACGCTCCCTCCTTGAATACATCCGGCACATCGATACCCAGCGCGGTGGCCAGATCGTGCTGATGGTTCTGCTCCTGCACGATGATGGTCCGCAACTGCTCTGCCAGCGCATAATGGCCCACGGCCTCAGCCTGCTTGACCCGCTGCCGATAGTTCCGGATCGTGTCCGTCTCATTGTCCAGATCGAAGCGGATCATGTCCTCGGCCTTGCTGCTGAGTTTCACGGCCTTGGGCGTGGCGGTGGGCATGCCACCCAGATAATCGATCTGGTCGGCGATGATCATGGCGTGTTGCAGCTCCTGGACAGCATGCAGCTTGAGTTCGGCGGCGATGTTCATCCACTTTGCGCCGGTAAGCACGTTGCTATAGACCGTGTAGCCGATGATCGCCTGGTATTCACGCGCCAGGTCTTCATTGAGGCCATCCACAAGTTCCTTGATTGCCTTGCTTTGTTCTTGACTCTTGTTCTTCGACTTTCCTTTTTCCATCATCCCGATTCTTCCTCTCTCGAAATTTGGTCGTTCTGCGCTGCGGGCCCGTAATCCAGAATTGTAGGCCGGACTCGCAAGGCAGGCTCGTAAGCCAGACTCATTATCCAGCTTGCGGTCGACTTTTTACTTGGATGCGGGAATCGGGCCTATGTCCATCCGGGATAACCATCTGAAATACCCATCGCTTCCGGCCAACCCCTTTGCACCACACTTCCCGCACCCGCCAAAAGCGCGCGGCCGGCCCGGCAACAGCCGCCGGTCCCGCTGTTGCTGCCTTAAAATGAGGCTGGCGCCACAACTTTCGCCAGGAATCGGCGTTTTCATATACGGCAGGGTGCAGCCGTGATCGTCTTCCGGCTATCCAGCTTTCACTGGAGTTTTCCTTTCACTGGAGCTTCCGCGATGGAATCCGTCAAAGGCGCGCTGGCGATCTTGCTGTGCGGCACATTGTGCGCGTCAGGGCCCTGTAGCTACGCACAGGCCCCTCCGGTGCCAGATCAGTCCGCGGCTCACCATACCCGCCGCCCCGCCTATGAATCCAACCAATTGCAGGGTGATCAGCGCATCTTGCAGGCGCTCAGCCGCTTCACCTTCGGCCCACGGCCCGGCGACGTGGAAGCGGTGCACGCCATCGGGCTCGATGCCTGGTTCGAGCAGCAGCTTCATCCCGCCGACATAAACGAAGCCGATCTCAACCTACGGCTGGCGCAGTTCCCTGCCATGCAGTGGAGCACTCCCGACTTGCTCTACCGCATCCCATCCAACGGCATGATCCGTCAGGCCATCAACGGCCGCCTGCAGATTCCCGCTCGCGGCACGCTGCATGCCGTGTATGAAAACCAGATCTTCCGCCTGCAGGAAAAGAAGGGGGTGCGACAGGAGAACAAACAGGCCGCGGGACAGAACGATACCGTTGCTGAGAAGACCGGCGCCGCTAGCGGCCCGGCGGACAGCATGGCTGAGGCTGCTGCACCGGATCAAGGGAACCAAGGGGACCAGAGGAATCAAGGGGACCAAAGGAATCAAGGCGCGAGGAACAAAGCCGTGGCCAATCCGGCCATGAACACGACCCGATATCCAAACAGCGCCGCTCCGGTTTCATCCGCGGCCATTCTCAACCAGCTCGACCAGTTGGACGCGCCCGCTGCCAACGGCGAGCCCGGCAATCAGGAAATGTTCTCGCAGATCGCCACGCTGCCGTCTGGCCGCCGCGTGCAGCGCCTGCAGTCCATGCAACCGGAAGAGTTCGATGCATTCTTCAAATCGCTCAGGCCGGCACAACGCAGGGCGCTCGACGACGGCCTGAGCCCCGATCTGCGCGAGGCCGTAGCCGATCTCGAAAACCCGCAGCGGCTGGTGGTGGAAGAGCTGATGGCCCAGCGCCTCACCCGCGACATTTACTCGAACGCGCAGTTGCAGGAAGTGATGACCGACTTCTGGTTCAACCACTTCAACATCTACCTGCGCAAGAACGACGAGATGCCCTACTACCTGGTCAGCTACGAGCGCGATACGATTCGCCCGCATGCACTCGGCAAGTTCCAGGATCTGCTGGAAGCCATGGCGCACAGCCCAGCCATGCTTCTCTATCTCGACAACTCTGAAAGCATCGGTCCGCATTCGCCGGCTGCCGAGCGCGCTGGGATGAACGCCTGGCGCAATCCGAAGAAGAAGGCTCCGGAGGGCATTAACGAGAACTATGCGCGCGAGCTGATGGAACTGCACACGCTGGGCGTTAACGGCGGCTACACACAGGCCGACGTGATCCAGGCGGCGCGCGTGCTCACCGGCTGGACTGTAGACCAGCCGCAGCGCGGCGGCGGATTCATCTTCAATCCCAATCGCCATGAGCCCGGATCGAAGACCGTGCTGGGAAAAAAGATCAAGAACAACGGCGAGCGCGAAGGCGAACAACTGCTGCACATGCTGGCTTCGCGTCCGGCCGCGGCCCGCTTCCTTTCGCGCGAGCTGGCCATCCGCTTTGTCAGCGACGATCCGCCGCAGTCGCTCATTGACCGCATGAGCAGGACCTACCTCGCCAGCGACGGCGATATCTCCGCCGTACTGCGGACGCTGTTTCACTCGCCGGAGTTGTGGGCCGCGAGCGATTATCGCGCCAAGGTCAAGACGCCGCTCGAATTCGTAGTCTCCGCAGCCCGCGCCAGCAACGCGGATATCACGAACGATCAGCCGCTTGAAAACGCGCTGCGCCAGATGGGCATGCCGCTCTACGGCTGCGTGCCTCCGTCGGGTTATAAGTGGGATGCCGAAGACTGGGTCTCCACCGGCTCGCTGGTCGACCGCATGAACTTTGCACTGAATCTTGCCGCCAACCGCCTGCCCGGTATCACTGTACGGTGGTCTCCGGCCATGCGGCCCTCCGCACAACTTTCCGCGCAGCCTTCGGCGCAGCTTTCCGGGCAGGATGCGAAACTGCTCGGCGAACGGGCCACAGACAAACCTACTCCGGAGAGCGAGGAGTCGCGTCTTGAGCCGCTCCTGGTTCCCGGAGGCGTAAGCGACGCCACGCGATCGGCCGCACTGCAGCAGTTCCAGGCGCAGATTGCGCAGGACAGATCGCCGAACGCATCGTTGAACGTATCGTTCATGCGTCCGCTTGCAGCCACGCGGCCCCAGAATCGCGCTCGCGCGGCAACCGCTCTCGAAAGGCAGGATCAGATACTGGCCGGACTGCTCATTGGCTCGCCCGAATTTCAACGCCGCTGAACACAGCCGCATAAAGCGCAATCAGGCAAGGGCATGGTTTGAAGCATGCCGGGCATTTAAGAACGGGAATCCGTGGCCACGGCCACTGGGCAAATCAGGAGTTCATCATGCTTATGAACCGCCGCTTCTTTCTGCACAAGGGCGCGCTGGCCGTGGCCGGCACCGCAGCCATTCCCAGCTTTCTGGTGCGCAGCGTACTGGCTGAAACCGCGGCGGCCGCGCCCGGACAGCGCCTTGTCGTCATCTTTCAGCGCGGCGCCGCCGATGGCCTTAACGTCGTGGTGCCTTATCGCGAAAAGAATTACTACTCCATGCGGCCCACGATTGCTATTGGGCAGAATCATGTCATTGACCTCGACGGATTTTTTGGCCTGCATCCCGCCATGGCGGCCTTCGGTCCCCTTTACCGGCAGGGCAATCTTGCCATCGTACACGCCGCCGGCTCGCCCGACATGTCCCGTTCCCACTTCGACGCGCAGGACTACATGGAGTCCGGCACGCCCGGCGTAAAGAGCACCGACACCGGATGGCTGAACCGCGCGCTGCAGGCCGAAGATGCCGATCTCGCCGTGCGCCGCCGCTGCGCAGGCACCTGCGAACAGCACACTGCCTTTCGCGCACTCGCCCTCGGCGCCGACGTGCCGCTCACGCTTGCCGGCCGCATTCCCGCCATTGCGCTCAACAACGTCAACGGCTTCTCCATCGCGGGCCGCGGACCGACCTTTTCTCCCGCCGCCAGCGCCTTCGAGGCCATGTATGCCGGCTCCGGCGACCGCATCTTCCACACCGCCGGCGACGAAACATTCGAAGCCGTAAAAATGCTGCGCGACGCCAATCCGGCACAGTACCAGCCCGCTGCGGGCGTGGAATATCCCACCACCGAATTCGGCAGCAGCATGAAGCAGATTGCGCAACTGCTCAAAGCCAACCTGGGCGTGGAGGCGGCATTCACCGACGTCACCGGATGGGACACGCATCACGCGCAGGGCGGCGTGAACGGACAACTCGCCAACCGCCTCGGCGACTTTTCCGCGAGCATCGCCGCTTTCTGGCGCGACATGGGCGACAGCGCCGAAAACATCACCCTGGTCACCATGTCCGAGTTCGGACGCACCGCCCGCGAGAACGGCACCGGGGGCACCGATCATGGCCATGCCAATGCGATGTTCATCCTCGGCGGCCGCGTCAAGGGCGGCAAAGTGTACGGCCGTTGGCCCGGCCTGGACAACGACCAACTCAACGAAGGCCGCGACCTGGCGCTCACCACCGACTATCGCCAGGTGCTCGGCGAAGTGGTCACGCACACCATTGGCGCAGACAACCTGGAGACAGTCTTTCCCGGTGCACGTCTCGATCCCAATCGCTTTCTGCACGTGGTATAAGAGCTTGGCAAGCCGTGCGTCGCCTTCTCACTCAGCCCGTAGTGCCTCAGTCGGATTGACAGACGCTGCGCGCCGCGCCGGGAAAAAGCTTGCCGCCATCGACGCGCCGCCCAGCAGCAGGATCACGCCAGCCAGCGTCGGAACATCCCACGCCTGCACGCCAAAGAGCAGCCTCCGCATCAGCAGCGATGCGCAGACCGAGGCCGCCAGCCCGATCCCCAGCCCAACCACCGTCAGCCGCCAGGCCTGACGCATGACCATGGCGTAAACCGCCCCGCGCTGCGCCCCCAGCGCCATGCGCACGCCTATCTCCCGAGTTCTGCGGCTCACCGAATAGGCGACCACGCTGTAGAGGCCCACCACGCCCAGCACCAGGGCCATCGCGGCAAAGCCGCCCACCAGCCACATGCTGAAGCGATGCAGCATTGAGGTCTCGAGCGACTCGATCTGCTGCGTCATGGTCGACGCGTCGAAAACGCCGATGTTGGGGTCGATCCCGCGCAGCGTGCTCACGATCGAAGGCAGCAGCGCCTTTTCATCCTGCGCTGTGCGTACGACAACGGAGAAGATGGTGTCCGTCTCGTGATAGATCGAGAAGTACTCCGTCGGCCAGATCGCATCGTCCACCGCGCCCTCGCGCACATTGGCAATTTCGCCCACCACCTGCCGCATGAACTGCGGCGCCAGATCCCCTTCGCCAATCCTTTTGCCGATGGGATCTTCGCCGGGAAAGTATTTTTCCGCAAGCGCCCGGTTGATCACCGTCACCCGCGGATGGTTCGCATCGTCGGACTCCGTGAACATGCGTCCGCGCAGCAGCGGCGCCTTGAGCGTCGCAAAATACGTTGCATCCACTTCACGCTCGTTCACCTCATTGTGCTCGCCGTGAAATGGCCTTCCGGGAATGCGAATCCAGTCTGTATCGCAGTTGCATTGCACCGGCAGATCCGAGGTGATTCCCACCGACTCCACGCCGGGCAGCGCGCCAAGCCGCCGCTCGATCTCACGATAGAGTCCGACCGCCTGGGCATCCTTCGAGTAAATATTCTTCGGCGCCATCACCTGCACCGTTGCCAGATGCGTGGTGTCGAAGCCATCATCTACGTGCAGCAGCGTGTAGAAGCTGCGGCCCAGCAATCCCGCGCCCACAAGCAGCACCACGGCGACGGCCAACTCTACCACGACCAGATTTGTGCCCAGTCGCCGCCATAGCCTTCCTGACGCGCCGCGGCTTCCCTCATTCAACCCTCCGCGAATGTCCTGGAAGGAAAGCCGCATCACCGGCAGCGTGCCTAGCAAGAACGCCGCCAGCAGAGCAATCCCTGCGGCGAAGCAAAGCACGTGCAGGTTCATGCTCACATCAGCCAGAAATGGCAGACGGACGAGCATATTGATCGGAATGAGGCGGGCAAGCAGGCTGATGAGCCATGCGCCCGTGAGCAACCCGCCCGCGCAACCCGCCGCAGCAAGCAGCAGTCCTTCGGTAATGAACTGTTGCGCCAGCCGCGCAGGCGTTGCGCCCAGTGCGCCGCGCACCGCGATTTCGCGCCGTCGGCTTTCTGAGCGCACCAGCATCAGGCTCGATACATTCACGCACGCAATCAGCAGCAGCAACCCCGCGCCGGCAAGCAGCGTCAGCAGCACCGGCCGCACCGGCCCAACGATAATCTCCGCCAACGGCACCACGCTGGCGCTCTGCCCATGGTTCGAGTCTGGATACTGCTTTTCCAGTTGCACCGCAATCGACTTCATCTCCGCGCGCGCGGCTTCCATCGTAACGCCCTCGCGGAGCCTGCCCAGGCCGAAGAGATTATGACAGCTCCTGCGTTGTTCGCAACCAGATCTGTCAAGCAGCGGCACCCAGAACTCCGAGTCGCGGCGGGGCGCAAATTCAAACGTGCGCGGCAGCACGCCCACAATCGTGTAACTGTCGCCGGTTAAATTTACCGACTGCCCCACCACATCCCGGCGCTCGCCGAAACGCTTGAGCCATGTGCCATAGGTGAGAATGGCGATCTTGGCTTTACCTGGCTGATCCTCGCCGGGTAGAAATCCCCGGCCCAATTCCATCTTCACGCCCAGGGTGGAAAAGAAACCGTCGCTCACGCGCGCAGCCGGAACCGGCACCGTGCCTGATGCGGTGCGCAGCAGGTAGCCAGTGCCGTTGTACACATCGAGCGTGCGGAAGGAGCGGTTCATCCGCTTCCAGTCGTCGTAGTCGTCGCGGGAAATGTTCGAGCGCGGAAATAATGCCGTCGACTCGTCCACACTCATCAACCGGTTCGGCGCGGCATAGGGCAGGGGCTGCAGCAGGGCCACGTCCACAAAGGCGAAGATAGCCACGTTCACGCCCATGCCCAGCGCAAGAATCGTAATCGCCGTCACCGCGAACCCCGGACTGCGCTTTAGCTGGCGCAGCGCAAAGCGCAGATCCTGCATCACGGACTCCAGCCGAAAGCCGATCGCTTCGTGGCTCTGCTCGTTGATGCGCGTCGCATTGCCGAACCGGCGCATGGCCGCCGAATGCGCGGCTTCGCGCGCCATGCCTCCTGCGATCAACTCTTCCTCCATCTGTGCGCGATGAAAGGTCATCTCTTCATCGAGGTCGCTGCGAAACCGATTGCGGCGAAACAGGAGCGCGAACTTGTTCAAGAATCGTTTCATCGCTGTTACGCCTCCTGTGGATCGCGCAGCACGCGGCCGATCGCAGCAATCATCTGGTCGAACTGCGAAAGCTCCAGCTTCAACTGCTTTCGTCCCGCTGCGGTCAACGTATAAAAGCGAGCGCGGCGGCCAGTGTCGGTCATCTTCCACTCGCCCTTCACCCTTTCCTGCAGCAGCAGCCGTTGCAGTGCCGGATAGAGCGAACCCTCCTCGACGGTGAGCACATCGTCCGACGTGCGCTTGATGGAAAGCGCAATGCCGTAGCCGTGCAGGGGAGCTCGCGTGAGCGTCTTCAGGATCAGCATGTCGAGCGTGCCGGGCAGCAGTTCGGGTTTTCTGGCCATGACATGAATATATAGATTGTCTATGGATAGAAAGTCAATGGAAATCCGTCGAATGTAGAAGAGCCCGGAGCGCGAACCGCCCCTGGGCCATGAATGCGCGGCATTTGCGCCGCTCAATGCTTGCTGAACATCTCCATCACGTCCTTGCGCAGCGCCTCGCGGCTGGACTCGCGGGTGTAGAACATGTGGCCGCCGGGATATTCATGCACCGCAACCCTGGTCGGGTCGCCCATCACGGGCATCTGGTTCACGGTAAGCACGGAGCCCATGAACGGACAGGAAAGATCGTTCCATCCGTGCACAATGGTCACCCGCAGCTTGGGATCGGCAGCCACCGCCTGGCGCAACTGCGTCGCCGAGCCGGAGCGCAGATCTTCATCGCGATCCCAGGCGCGATTCACGTCGTAGGAAAGCGCGTTGTAGCGCGCATCCACTTTCCAGCCCACCACCCGCGTGATAAAGTCCACCATCGCCGTGGTCATGGGCGCCACAATGCTGGCCAGAATGGGATCGTTGGCCTCCTGATCGGGCGAGTAAGGAAATGGATCGAACGATGTCACATTCGAGTCGTAGACTGAGCTGAGTTTGCCCTGCTCGCGATGCGCCTCGCGCAGATAAGCTCCTGTCTCCAGCCGGCCGCCGGAGTACTTTACAAATTCGGGATCGAGCCCGGTCATCTCGGTCACACGGGCAATCATCTTGTCGGTGGCCGCCTGGTCGGCGTGGCCCTGGATCAGCGTGGCCGCGTACTCGCCTTCGGTGTAGGCGATGACGCCGGCCATCGCCTCTGGAGTGAGCTTGTGCTCCGACTCCAGGTGCGCCGCGGTGATCGAGGGCAGCGTCACCATCCACGGAATCGGCGAAAGATTGCCATTTTCGTCGATGGTGGGATTCAGATACGGCGACACCAGCACCACGCCGTTCATCGCCACGCCCAATTGCGATTGCAGATAGTAGGTGATGCGCGGCCCGCGAAATCCGCCGTAGCTTTCGCCCACCAGATATTTGCGCGACTCGAGCCGGTCATTTTTCACCAGCCAGTCGTAGATGATCCGCGACAGATAATCGATATCCGGCTCGGTGGTGTAGAAGAGCTTCTTCGCCTGGTCGGGTGGAACCTCGGCACGGCTGAATCCGGTGCCGATGGGATCGATGAAAACCAGATCGGTAAAGTCGAGCCAGGTGCCCTGATTGTCGGTCAGCACGGTTGGATCGGAGGGACTGTCTCCCTCGTTGCCCACCTGCAGATGCTTGGGACCGATGGCGCCGAAATTGAGATACACGCTCGACGCGCCCGGACCGCCGTTGAGCGCGAAAGTTACTGGCCGGTTTTCGCCCGGCATGGTGTACGAGGTGACCACCACCTGGCCCACCCGCTTGCCTTCCTTGTCGCGCACCGGCAGCGCTCCCACCGTCACGGTGTAGTGCAGCGTTTTGCCGTCGAGCGTCATGGTCTGCTGCACGTGCGCTTCCGGCGGAAGGGGCGGCAACTCGTCTTTGCCCGGCGCGGGCCTGGCGGGTGCGGCAGCGGACTTGCCTGCATCGGCGGGCTTATCGGCTTGCGCGGCGGCCTGCGCAACCGGAACGGCAACGCAACACAGGACGCATACTGCGACGGCCATGCGCATCCGGACGATCGGAAAGAGAAGAAGTCTCATGAAAATACGATACAGGAGCTGCTCTGGCAGCCCTGCCGCCGCATGATTTACCCTCAAATCAAGAATGAATTTGAAGTTCACTCTCTCCGCTTCCGCCCTGGCCGTCGCCGCACTGTGCGGGCTGGCATTTGCGCAACAGTCCGCCGTGCCCGCCACCCCCACGGCGCCGGCTGCGCCCGCCACCAGCCAGGATTTGCCCGACGCGCCAATGGCCACAAGCATTGCGCCCAACGGACCGTTTGTCGTCATGGATACATCCATGGGCCGCATCACTTGCCAGTTCTTCCAAAAGCAGGCACCCAATGCGGTGGCCAACTTTATCGGACTGGCCGAGGGCACCAAGGACTGGACAAATCCGGCGACCAAGCAGGTCATGCACCACAAGCCGCTTTATAACGGCACCCTCTTCCATCGCGTCATTCCCGAATTCATGATTCAGGGCGGCGATCCGCTCGCCAATGGCAGCGGCGATCCAGGCTACACCTTCGCCGATGAGCTCGATCCCAACCTGAACTTCGACAAGGCCGGCCGCTTGGCCATGGCCAACTCCGGCCCCGACACCAACGGCAGCCAGTTCTTCATTACGGAAACTCCGTACGACTCTCTCGATCAGCACTACACCATACTCGGTCAGTGCGACGACCCGAGCGTGCTTGTGGTCAAGACCATCGCCCGTGTCCCGCGCGACAGCGACGACAAGCCGCTCACGCCGGTGGTGCTCAACAAGGTGACCATCGTCCCGGAGGGCCAGCCGCTTCCGCCCTTGCCTCCGTACGAGCAGCCCGCGCCCGCACCGCCGGTCGCGCCGCAGCCCTGACTTCCCTTCAACCATCCAACGGGGCAGCCCGGATCAGCGTCCATGGCGGCGCATGAAAACCGGGCGCCCACAACGCAGGAGCAAATCATGTCACTTGCAGCAGGAACCTACGCAATCTTCAACACCAGCGAAGGCAAGATCACCGTGCGCCTTTTTGAAAGCGAAGCGCCCGTGACCGTGAAGAACTTTATCGAGCTGGCCGAGGGCACACGCGAGTGGGCACATCCGGTCACGCGCGAAAAGTCAAAGAACAAGCTCTACGACGGCAGCATCTTCCATCGCGTCATTCCCGACTTCATGATTCAGGGCGGCGATCCGGCCGGCACCGGCATGGGCGGACCCGGCTACCGCTTCGAGGACGAGACCAAGAACTCGCCGCACAAGTTCGATAAGCCCGGCAAGCTGGCCATGGCCAACTCCGGCCCCAACACCAACGGCAGCCAGTTCTTCATCACCGTCGCGCCCACTACGTGGCTCACCGGCAAGCACACCATCTTCGGTGAAGTGGTGGAAGGGCAGGATATCATTACGGCCATCTCCAAGGTGGCGCGCAACAACCAGGACAAGCCGCACAAGCCGGTGGTCGTCGAGTCCCTTGCCATCGAGCGCGTCAGCTAAAGACGGGGCCACGCAACAAACAAGAGCGCCGGCAATACCCACGCCCCCGGAACCTCGCCGGGGGCTTTGGCTTGATCGACTACACACATGCGCAATGAACAACCGCGTATCATAGCGCTCATGAGCGTAAACGGAATCACCGATATTCCCGGCACCCACTCGGTTGACGCCACAGTGGAAAAGCTCGAAGCCGTTCTAGATGCAAAAGGCGTCAAGCTTTTCGCCCTTGTCGATCACAGCGGAGAAGCGCAAAAGGCCGGCATGACCATGCGGCCGACCAAGCTACTCATCTTCGGCAGCCCCAAAGCCGGAACGCCGCTCATGCTGGCCGCGCCCAGCCTGGCTATCGATCTGCCGCTCAAAATTCTGGTGTGGGAAGACGCGGACGGAAAGGTATGGCTCTCCTACAACGCGCCCGATTATTTGCGCCAGCGCCACAACCTGCCGCCGGAGCTGATGCAGAACATTGCCGTCATCGAGGCACTGGCCGCCATGGGCGCCGAGTAACGCGGGCTCAACCGATCGGGCCGCACAAGGCGAGAATCGCCGCGCCGAACTTTTCCACCTTCGCCGACCCCATGCCATCAATCTCCAGCAGTTGCCGCGAATTGGACGGACGCGAAGCTGCAAGCGCCTTCAGCGTGCGGTCATGCAGAATCACATACGCCGGCACGCCAAGCCGCTTCGCCTCCGCCGCGCGCCACTCGCGGAGCTTTGCCGCGAGCGCTTCCTGCGCGGCCGTCAGCTTCACCGCGGCGGTATCGCTGCCCGTGTTCTTTCCCGCCGTCGACTTCGGCTTTCCGGCGCGGGAAGTTGACCCTGTCCGCGCGCTCAGCTCTTGCACCACGCCATCGTCGATCAGCAACTCCAGCGGGGTAGCCGGACGCACTGCCAGCCCGCGCTCCGTCAGCCGCACCTTGCGGAATCGCCGCACCTGGCCGTCTTTCTCATACTCCGCGTCTTCAATCGCTATCAGCCCGGCCCGCGTCAGCGCATCCAGCAGCGCATCGAACTCGTCGCGGGTCATGCGGCCCTGCGGATCGAGATTGCGCTGCAGCGTTCCGGTAGCCTTGTAGTCCACCGGACGCAGTTCCTCGATCATGCGCTGCACCAGATCGCGCTCCGCCGCCGTGGCTCTGCGGAACTGCCGCAGCACCGCCGCTGCCGGATCGCACACATCGCAGTTGCCGCACCGCCGGCTCGCATCTTCTTCATCGCCAAAGTGCCGCACCAGCGCCGCCATGCGGCACTCGCTCAGCTCCGTGTACCGAAGCACTTTTTCAAACTGCTCGGCGCGAAACTGCGCCTGCACCGTGTAGGTCTTCTTCCATCCCGGCGCGCCACGCTTTACGCCGCCGCCAAAATCGACCCGCGCGCCGCCGTGAATCTCCAGCTTTTCGAGTGCCTTGTCGAACTCTTCCTGGCTCAGCCGCGAGGCCTCGCGCAGTTCCTCGATGGGCGCGGCCTCTTCACCCAGGCTGTGAAACACCTGGTCCAGATGGTCGCTGGGCGGATAGTCGCGATTGAGGAAAAACCCATGCGTGCGCTGATCGGCGTAGCTGTGCATGAGATAGGTGCGGCTCGGCGCGCCGTCGCGTCCCGCGCGGCCAATCTCCTGATAGTAGCCTTCCAGAGTGCCCGGCAGTCCGGCGTGAATCACGGTGCGAATGTCCGACTTATCGATGCCCATGCCGAAGGCGATTGTGGCCACCACAACCTCCAGCTCGCCGGCCAGAAAAGCCCGCTGCACCCGTTCGCGCGTCTCGGCGTCGAGCCCCGCGTGATAGGCAGCGGCGCGAATTCTGCGGGAAAGCTCCTCGGCAAGGTGCTCGGCCTGTTTGCGCGATGTCGCGTAGACAATCGCCGGCCGCCGGCTCGCATCGAGCAGGAGATTCAGGATGGTTTCCGCGCGTTGCGGAATGGAGATTTCCACCACTTCAATCGCCAGATTTTCACGGCGAAATCCATGAATGAACTTGGCCGGGCGCACCATGCCGAGCTGCGCAACAATGTCGGCCTGCACGGCGGGGGTGGCCGTCGCGGTGAGCGCCAGCACCGGGGCTGGATCCGCGGCGCCGCGCAGGGCCGGCACATGCTGGCCCAGCATGCGATAGTCGGGCCGAAAATCGTGTCCCCACTGCGAAATGCAGTGCGCTTCGTCGATGGCGATCAGCGCCAGCTTTCTCTTGGCCAGCATCTCCACAAAGCCCGGCACACGCAGCCGCTCCGGCGCAACCAATAAAAACTGCAGCGCGCCCTGCAGATAGTCCGCACAGGCCTGCCGCGACTGCGCGCGATCCAGGCCGGAGTGAATCCGCGCCACGCGCAGCCCCAGAGACGACAGCTTGGCCGCCTGGTCTTCCATCAGCGCGATCAACGGCGATATGACCAGCGCCGTTCCGCCGCGCGCAACCGCCGGCAGCTGGTAGCACAGGCTTTTGCCCGCGCCGGTGGGCATGACCAGCAACAGGTCGCGCCCCTCAATCGCCGCGCGGCACACCTCTTCCTGGTTGGCGCGAAACTGCGCGAAACCAAAAGTCGAGCGCAGCAGCGCGGCAAGGGAAATCGAATTGGAGAGGGTAGCCATGGACGCAATTGGGAGCGCAAACATCCACCTGGGAATGCGGGTTGAAAACGCGGACGCTCTCACTCAACTTTACAGGAGCGATGGGTACAGGATTTGCACGCCGAGGGAAGAGAATCCCGGCAGAGGGTCGGTTTAAACCTACAGTTCGCGAGAGCCTAAAATTAAGACCTTCGAGCTATGAACCCAAAGAGCACGATAAATAGGCTGCTCTTTCCTTCTTGGTGACCAACGACTCTCCAGGAAGCCGAAACGGTGGCCGGCTTCGCATTTCGACGAGCGCATTGGCCTGATATCGTCTATCAAGATTTGACGAAGTATCCGCAAATCACAGATCTGGACGTATCTCAGCTTAGAGTGCAGCGCATTCCTGCCTGGTTATTTTCAGTCGACTGCTTATTTCACCGAGGGGCTATCGTCTGCTTTCAGGTCGCCAAGCGCGTATTGAATCCCAGCTCGAATGTGCTCCAGCATCGGCGTCATGGCATACACTCGATCACTGTGGCCGTGCGCTTCGTAGAACACTCGCCCGTTGCCCTCGCGGCGAATATAACTCAAGGCATAATCGGCATCGGTTCGCGGATGCGCTTCTTTTGCTTTATCTTCAGCGCTCATCTTGTCGTAGTCGATGCTCGTCAGTACATGCACGTTTTTCCGTGAGAACGATCCCTGCTCGAATGTATATGTCTCGTCATGGATCTCGAACTCCTTGCCATGGAACATGGCCGTCAAAGGGCTGTTCGGATCATCGATTTTGACAGTGATCAGCTGCGGATCGGGCCAGTGAAATTTGAAGTAACCGCCAATCAGCTTGTTGAATGCCGGCCATTGAAGTACCGGCTTCGATTCCAAACCCAGGCGACGCATGTTCAGCGGGGGTAACAATGAATTGAAATGCGCCACGAAATCGGCGCGTGTGACCTTACCCGTATTGCCGGTATCCAACTTCTGGAACCAATCATTGGCAAGTGCGGCCCACTCCTGCCGGCTGACGGTTTTGTCGTTATTCTTGTCGGCTGCTGTGACGAGCCGGGAAGCTAAAACCAACGCCCCTAGATTCCGCCCGGGACTGCCGTTCTTTGCAGCAGCCTCACTTGCCAGGCAATCGGTGTGGTACGAGTCTGTCGCCGCGTGTATTGCGGCAACGCCCTTTCCACTTCTAACGAAATCCAGGAATGCCGCTCGCCGCGCGGCCGTCACGGCGGGATCCGGATCGTCAAGAAAGCACCCTGTTGTGCTGTCCAGAAAAATGGCGTCGTATTTCTTGAGATTATCGGTGTTGATATCCGCCGCGTCGTAAGTGACGGTTGTGGTCCATAAACCGCCCTGGTTCCCCAGTGCTTCCACCGCCTTCGCAGCCAACGGGATGGAGGCATGCACGAACCCTCCCGGGCCCGTATGGGCCAGCACCAGCACCCTGCGCGCGTGCATCGGCTTGGCACCAGGAGAGGTCGGTAAGGCTGCCATCATGGCGTCCACAGCAGCTTGCGATACCGGGATCGGCGTCGAATTACCGGCCGGATTGAAAGTGTTGGCTTGCCCGGGCTTCACCGCGGGCGGCGCCGGCAGCAACTTGCTGACTCCGGCCAAAATCTGAGACTGGGTGAGAGTTCCGCTATTTGTGTTGTCCCAGGCTGTAAACCAGGAGTTGAAGCCAGACTCCAGCTCGGGCCGTGTCAGCGTTCCATCCTTATTGGTATCGAGGGCAGCAAATAGCGCCTGAGCTGTTTGGCCACTGCCCGGTCCCTGCGCTCGTAAGCTCGCGAAACCGAATGCGAGCAGCACAGCAGCGCCAGTCGAGATACAAGTCATTGCGATTAATCTGGAATGTCTCATAAAATTCATCGGAATGAGTCTATATCGAATACGATCTTCGAGTCTCGTCAAAAATGTTTGGGCGGTTTTGGCGATTTGGAGAAGATCACCGCCCAACACGAGGCAGCAGGTATTTCGGTGAAGAAAGATGAGTGATAGATCGCCTAATCACTCACCGACCTGCGTCCGGAAGTTTGTTCTCACGCATGATAACGTCCCATATCATGCGTTCGGGACAAAAATCTTCTGTGGGTTCAAACTGACCCACGACCAAATCCCGAGGCGCAACCGCCGGGAGGCTATAATTGCGAGTTTGAGCAAATCATTCCCGCAGACACGGAGACTCCGAGAAATGCAATCGTCCATGAAGGCAACCAGACGCAGCTTCCTGAAGAGCGCGGCATTGGTCACGGCGCCGCTGGCAACCGGCAGCTCCACCGCTGTTCTGGCCCAGAACCAGAAGCAGGACGACTGGAAGAATGAAAAAACCGGACAGCAGGATCGAGCCGCCTGGCTCAAAGTTGTCGAGCGCGTTTCGCAGCCGGTGCTTGAGGCCATCAGCCAGCAAAAGCTGCGTGCCACCATGCCGATTGAATGCGTAAAAGGCCACGAGCAGGACCGCGCGCAATCCACGCATCTGGAAGCCGTGGGCCGCCTTCTCTCGGGCCTTGCGCCCTGGCTGGAGGCCGGACCCGGTTCGAATAGCGATCCCGAGGAAGAAAAGCTGCGCAGCCGCTACCAGGAGTGGGCGCGGCTCGCCATCCGCTACGGCACGAACCCAAAATCTCCCGATGCGCTGAACTTTGGCACCAACCAGCAGTCGGTGGTCGACGCCGCCTTTCTGGCGCTGGCCATCGTGCGCGCGCCTACGCAACTGTGGGAGAAGCTCGACTCCACAACTCAGGAAAATCTTGTGCGGGCTCTCGTCGAGACGCGCAAGATCCAGCCCGGCTTCAACAACTGGCTGCTGTTTTCCGCCATGATCGAAGCCTGTTTCTGCAAATGTGGCCAGCCCTGGGACACGATGCGCATCGACTACGCGCTGCGCCAGCACCAGGAGTGGTACAAGGGCGACGGCGTCTACGGCGACGGTCCCACGTTTCACTGGGACTACTACAACAGCTATGTCATCCAGCCCATGATGCTCACGGTCCTCGACGCGGTAAGCACCGTCACCCATCGCTGGGCATTCCTCAACAGCGTGGTCACCACCCGCGCCCGGCGCTACGCCGCAATCCAGGAGCGGCTCATCAGTCCCGAGGGCACCTATCCGCCCATGGGCCGCTCGCTCGCCTATCGTTTCGGCGCGCTGCAGCACCTTGCCGAGATGGCCTGGCGCCGCGATCTGCCCGAGCGCGTAACGCCCGCGCAGGTGCGCGCCGCCATGACCGCCGTCATCACACGCATGGCCTCAGCTCCGGGCACATTCGATGCGCATGGCTGGCTCACCATCGGTTTTGCCGGCCACCAGCCGTCCATTGGTGAGACGTATATTTCCACCGGCAGCCTCTATCTGTGCTCCGCCGCGTGGCTGCCACTGGGCCTGGATGCGAGCGACGAATTCTGGAGCGCGCCGCCGCAGCCATGGACATCGCGTAAAGCGTGGAGCGGCGTGGACATTCCCACCGACCACGCAATCTCAGAATGAAAAGCGTTGCGGCAAAGAGAGGAAAAATAGAAGAAATCCGGATGCCCCGGCGCATCTAATCCTTACCAGCAGTGAGCGCCGGAAATCAGACAACCCGAGGCGAAGCGTCCACACCCGCAGCGGAAAAGCCGCGCGGACTGGCAGGCATGTCTCATGCCTGGCGCGCGCTGCGCCATCGCAACTTCCGGCTCTTCTTCGGCGGCCAAAGCATCTCGCTCATC
Source organism: Occallatibacter sp. (assembly GCA_036267475.1). Classification (GTDB taxonomy): domain Bacteria; phylum Acidobacteriota; class Terriglobia; order Terriglobales; family Acidobacteriaceae; genus Telmatobacter. The sequence continues at coordinate 28,592 of DATAVZ010000065.1, read as the reverse complement.
GGCACCTGGATGACGCGGATCGCCACGTACTGGCTGGTCTATCGGCTCACCGGATCCGCGCTGCTGCTGGGCACGGTCAGCTTCGCCGGCCAGTTTCCCACGTTTCTGCTGGCGCCCTTCGCCGGCGTATGGGTTGACCGACTCAACCGCCGTCACGTACTCCTCTGGACCCAGGCGCTCTCCATGGTTCAGTCGCTGCTGCTGGCCGCGCTCACCTTTTCCGGGCACATTACGGTCGGCTGGATTATCGTGCTAAGCGTGATGCAGGGCGCCATCAACGCATTCGACATGCCCGGCCGCCAGGCCTTCATGGTGCAGATGATCGGCGACGACCGCGCCGATCTGTCCAACGCCATCGCCATCAATTCGTCCATGGTCAACATGGCGCGGCTCATCGGCCCGTCGCTGGCCGGCATGGTCATCGCGGCCAGCAGCGAGGCATGGTGCTTCCTCATCGACGGCATCAGCTACATCGCCGTCATCGCTTCCCTGCTCGCTATGATCATCGGCACACCGGCCATCCGCAGAAAAGCCACATCCACATTCCACGAGCTGAAAGAAGGCTGGAGCTACGTCTCCGGTTTTCACGCCATTCGTACCATCCTGATGCTGTTCGCGGTGGTCAGCCTGCTGGGAATGCCCTTTGTGGTGCTCATGCCGATCTTTGCCGCAAAGGTGCTCGGCGGTGGTCCGCACACGCTCGGATTCCTGATGGGCGCCATGGGCGTGGGCGCGCTCATCTCCGCGCTCTCACTGGCTGCGCGCAAAAGCGTCCGCGGACTTATCCGCATCATTCCGCTTTCCGCCGCCGTCTTCGGTCTCGGGTTGATTGGCTTCGGCCTCTCGCGCAACTTCTGGCTTTCCATGCTCATGGTGCTCATCGCGGGCATGGGCATGATGCAGGGCATGGCCGCCAGCAACACCATCATTCAGACCCTTGTGAGCGAAGAAAAGCGCGGCCGCGTGATGAGCTACTACACCATGGCATTTGTCGGCATGGCGCCCTTCGGCAGCCTGCTGGCCGGCTCTCTGGCCAGCGCGATAGGGGCACCCTGGACGGTGATCCTCAACGGAATTTTGATCATGCTGGGCGCTGGATGGTTCTTTGCGCAGTTGCCCGCGCTGCGCCGCACGGTGCGCCCTCTCTATGAGCAGATGGGCATCATTCCCCCACCGGAAGAGATGACACCGGCAGAGGAAGCCGAGTCCTGATCTGCCTGATTGATCCGATCAATTGATCAGATCAATCAGGTCGATCAAGCGGAAAGCAGCCCGCGCTTCAATACGCCTTCAACTCAACAATCGCTTTCAACACATCCAGCGGCTGGGGCAGAATTGCGTCTTCGAGAATCGGCTGATAGGCGACAAATGTGTCCATTGCGCCAATGCGCTTTACCGGCGCGTCAAGATCGCCGAACAGCTCGTCGGCAATGCGCGCGGCAATCTCCGCGCCGTAGCCCCAGCTCAACGTGTCTTCATGGGCCACAATCACGCGGCTCGTCTTGCGCACCGAGGCGGCAATTGCCTCCCAGTCGTAGGGGCTCAGGGTGCGCAGGTCGATAATTTCCACATCGATTCCATGCTGGCGCTCGGCCTGCTGCGCGGCCTGCAAGGCGCGCGGCACCAGCGCTCCGTAGGTCACCAGCGTTATGTGCGCGCCCGGCCGCACAATCTTCGCCTTGCCGAAGGGAATCGCGAAATCCGGCCCCGGATAAGCCGCGCGCCCGTACGGCTCGCGATACAGCCGCTTGTGCTCGAGGAACAGCACCGGATCGTCGCAGCGAATTGCCGTCCGCAGCAACCCATTGGCGTCGAGCGCGTTTGAGGGCATGACCACGCGCAGCCCAGGGATGTGCGTGAACATGCTCTCACCCGACTGCGAGTGATAGATCGAGCCGCCTGTGAGGTAGCCGCCGATGGGCACCCGCATGACCACCGGAGCGGCCCATGTGCCGTTCGACCGCCAGCGCATCACGCTCAGCTCATTGCGAATCTGGTGCATCGCCGGCCAGATGTAGTCGAAGAACTGAATCTCCACCACCGGCTTGATGCCGCGCACACTGTAGCCCACCGCCCGGCCCACGATATTGGCTTCAGCCAGCACGGAGTTAAACACGCGCTCTGACCCGAACTCGGTTTGCAGACCCGCGGTGAGCTTGAAGACGCCGCCCTTGCCTTTGACTTCCTTCAGCGCCTGCTCCCGGCTGGCGTCGGCCACGTCTTCGCCGTAGACCACAATGCGCGGATCGCGGCGCATCTCGTCATGCAGGCAGACGTTGATCAGGTCGGCCATGGTGCGCAGGGCCGGTTGCTGGCCGTCCTTTTTTTCTGAGGGTGCAATCTGCTCGGTGGCGAAGGATACCTGGGTGGGGTCGAGGTCGGACGAGTAGACAAACTCGGGAATGCTGTTCACGGAGGGCAGTGGCGCCTGGAGCGCGCGTTCGGCGGCAAGTGCGGCTTCCCGGTCAAGCCCAAGCTCGAGTTTCTCGAGCTCCGGGCCGGCAAGGATGCCGTTGTCAAGCAGGCGCGCCCGCAGACGCGCGATGGGATCGCGCAGCAGGTCGGACTCGCGCTCGGCGGCGCTGCGGTAGTTCTTGTCATCGTCAGATAATGAGTGCGAGTAAAGACGCACGCAGTGGCCATGCACAAAGGCGGGTCCGTGGCCGGCCCGGCAGTACGCTGCGGCCTTCTGCAAGGCTTGCAGGCAGGCCACCGGATCGGTGCCGTCGACTTCGGCAAAGTGGAAGTTAGGAAAATTGGCAACCAGCCGCGAAATGTTTCCGCCCGGCGTATTCACTTCCACGGGAACGCTGATTGCGTAGCTGTTGTCCTCCACCAGAAAGAGCACCGGCAGCTTCTGATTGGAGGCTGTGTTCATCGCCTCCCAGAACTCGCCCTGCGACGTGGACCCCTCGCCCACACAGGCCAGCGCCACCTCGTCACCATGAAACTCCACATTATGAAAGGCGCGATAGTCGCCCGCGGCAGGTTGCGCTGCCTCCGGATGACGGCTGAAATAGCGGCCCGCCTCAGCGCATCCCACCGCGTGCAGCAACTGCGTGGCGGTTGAAGACGAGGTGCTTACAATGTGCAACTCGCGGCTGCTCCAGTGGGTAGGCATCTGCCGACCGCCGCTGGCCGGGTCATCCGCGGCGCCCACCGATTGCAGCAGCATGTCGTACGGCGTGACCCCCAGCGCCAGGCACAGCGCGCGATCGCGATAGTAGGGGAAAAACCAGTCGTAGCCCGGCTTGAGCGCCAACGCCGCAGTGACCTGCAGAGCCTCATGGCCCGCCGCCGAAATCTGAAAGTAGATCTTTTGCTGGCGCTTGAGCAGGATTTCGCGGTCGTCGATACGGCGGGAAAGATACATCAGCCGATAGATTTCAACCAGCGTCTGCGCGCTCAGACCGTCCGGAGAGGCAGCCTCATCCGGCGACCGAACGCTGGAAATTGCAGCTTCCATTCCCGTCGTCTCCACAAACATGGCTATCGATCAAATTGTAACAATTTCAGCCCCGTTGTGGACGGCGGTCCGCGGCAGGCGCTGCCTGCTTTACCCACATCAGCGCGGCGGCGTCAAAAAAGGCGGGCTGTCCATATTCATCATCGGGTTGCTGCGCAGAGACATCGCCATCTTGTCGCGCACGCTGTGAGCCAGCTTTTCGACCTCGGCCACCTTGCGGATCTGCTCCGGGGTCAGCGCACCGGTATTGGACTTTGCAATCTCGCTGCTCAGCGCGGTAGCCAGCGCCAGCAGCTTGTCTGTATCTGTAACCAGATCCTTCTGGCGCTCGGCGTTGATCATACGCAAGCGCCGTTCCATCAATACGGAATTGCCCTGATCCACACCGCCGTACGGCGATCCGTCCTGTGGAGGAAATCCATGCGGCGCCGGGTACGGATTAGTTGTCCCGGTCTGCTGCGCGAGACTGGGGGCGGCCAGTGCAAGTGCCAGCAGCAGCCAGAGCACACTGCCGGACCAGATCCAGCCCATACCCTTTGCCGCCGCGCCGGTGTCCATGCCGCTCATTGCCTTCCGCCTCACTCCCTGCCCGCCGTAAGCCTGGTTCCCTCTCGCACTTTGCGCGCATACCGCTCCAGTTCGCCGGCCTTACGCACCACGTCCACCGAGAGCTCGTCCTTGGTCGATTTATCGACGGCTGCCTTCAGATCGGTGGCCATCTTCAACAGGTTGGCGCACTCGATCGCAACCTGCCGCTGGCGCGGATCGGTGGGCAGCTCGACAACCGGCGGCCGGACCGCAGCCGCATGAACCGGCTCGGACGCCGCCGTTGCAGGCCTAGTTACGGGCTTTGCCGCGGGCTGAGCCAGAGTTCGAATCGCCGCCGTCCCTGTGGCGGGCCGCGGCGGATTGGCCTCCTCGGGCGTGAGCGGCCGCGCCGCCGGCTCCGCAGGCTGATGCCCATCGCGTGAATCGTTGCCCGACTTCGCCGCGGAGTCGGGCGGAAACTCCTTCAGCAGATCATCGGCGGAGTCCACGCTGCCCTCGGGCTGCGAGCCGGATTGAGAATCGTCCGCCGCGCCCGGCTGGGCAGCGCTCGGCGCTTGCGGCTTTTTGCCGGACTGAGCCTGTGTCGGCGCTTCAGCCTGCGCCGGCGGCGGCGCCCCTGCGGCCACAGCCGCGGCTGCCGTCAGAATAAGCACGGCGGCGCACAGCCAGGGTCGCGCCAGCCGCCCGTGGCTCAGCCCGTGGGCTGGCCAGTGCGTTGGCCAGTGGCTTGAAATGACCGATTCGCCGATGCGCCAACCCGCCATAAATCGAGTGGAACCACGCCGAAACCGCATTTGCGGCTTCCGACCGTTCATGGGCACAGTCTAGTCTAGTTATCAGGAGTTTGGCATGTTTCCTTTTGAATGCGCAGCAGAATTCTCGTTGGCAATGCGCTGGAGCATCTTCGGGCAGGATCGCTTCATGGGCAAAGTCCTCGACGAATGGATGGCCGATGGGCAGGAGTTTTTGCACACCAAGCTGCCGCGCCTCATCGTCATCTTCGTCATCGCATTCTGCCTCAACAGGGTGTTGCGCATCATCACCAGCCGCATGGTGCGCGTGGCCGAGCTGCACGGCGGGGCTTCCGGCCGCGTGTCGGAGGTGAAGACGCTGGCCAGCGTCATCCGCGCCACCGGCCTGGCCATCATCGGCGTCATCGCCGGCATGCAGTTGCTCGGGGCTATGGGCATGAACCTGGCTCCGTTGCTGGCCTCCGCCGGTGTGGCCGGCGTGGCCATTGGCCTGGCGGCGCAGAACATCGTCAAAGACATGTTCAACGGCATGCTCATCCTGGTCGAAGGCCAATTCAATGTTGGCGACCAGGTACGGCTCGCCGGGCTGGCCGGAACCGTCGAGTCCATGTCACTGCGCAAAACCACCGTCCGCGACGGCGACGGCACGCTCTACTTCATCCCCAATTCGCAGATCACCACGGTCGCCAACCTCAGCGTGGGCTACTCGCTTGCCACAGTGAACGTCAGTGTCGACTTCTCAGCCAATCCCGATGAAGTAATGAAGCTGCTGGCCGGCATCGCCATGGATGTACGCAACAGCAACGACTTCAAGAACCTGTTCGTCGCCGACCCCACCATCCTGGGCGTCGACTCGGTCAAGGGCTCGCAGCTTATCTTCCCCGTTCAGTTCAAGACACTGCCCACCAAGCAGTACGGCCCAATGCGCGAATTTCAGCGCCGGGTGCGTCTGGCTCTGGAAGAACACCAGATGCTGCCGGGCGATCCGCTGCGCGTTTATGGGTCTGTCGGCGGATCTGTCAGCGGGTCGGCCGGCGGGTCCGGCAGCGGGGCGTCCTCGTCCCGTACCGCCAGTGCCGCGCCGCACCCGCCCGATCCAACCACACTCAAGCCGCAGGAGACCAATCCCTTCTCCGGCGAATGATTGAGCGTGCTATAAAGCGCGAGCGCGCATGAGGCCGCTCCCAACCGGCAGCTTTCAGCCCGCGGGCGAAAGCGCCTTCCGCAGAGCATCGGCGTCGGTCAGCGGCGGCAGGCAAGTGCGTCCTTTGCACACCAGCGCCCAGGCCTGCCCGGCCAGAGCCGGAACCTGCAGAACCGTCTCGGCCAGCGCCTCGGGAACTCCGCCGGGCGCCAGCCGCGCCGCGTCGATGCGCATCACCGATTTGTTGACCGCATAGCCGGCCATAGCCGCTGTTTCCAACTCCTCGGCGTCGGCACCGGAGCCGACAATCACCACCTGCACCGGATCGGCCAGCAGCCGCTCCAGCGCCAGCCCGTAGCTGCCTGCATACAGCCCAAAGTGCTCCACGATGCCCGCAAAGCAGTCAAGCGTATCTTCTGCAGCTTCGCGATACTGCGCGTTGCCACTCAACGCTTCCAGCCGCACCAGCGCGGCGGCCGCGGTGGGGTTGCCGGCCGGAGTGGGCGAATCCTGCAGCGGCTTGCGCCGCGCGCTCAACGCGCCCAGAGGAGCCACGCCATCCGCAGGGGGGGCTGAATCGTAAAACGCGCCCGCCGCGCGATCGTAGAACCGGGCAATCATGGCATCGGCAAGCTGGGTTGCCGTGCGGTAATACCGCATCTCGCCCGCCGCAACCCATCCATCCAGGCAGGCGTGCACCGTGAATGCGTAGTCGTCCAGCGTTCCGGGCGCCTGCTCGGCCGGCGCTACGCCATCGGGATACGCAATCACATGCCGCAGCGCTACGGCGCCGTCCCAGGCCGCGGCCAGCAGCCGGTCCAGCGTCTTGAGCGCAAAGGCCCGCGGCTCATCCATGCGCAGCGCGCGCGCAGCCTCAAGATACGCGGTCACCGCCATCGCATTCCAGCCGGTGTAAAGGGTGCGGTCGATAAACGGCGTGGGCCGTAGCGCGCGTGCGGCCAGCAGCTTGCTCCGTGCGGCCTTAAACAGCGTGTCCAGGGTTGCCGCATCCTCGCCGGACTGCGCCGCAACCTCGACCAGGGTGTGATGCGCGTGCAGCACATTCTTTGCGGGATTATGGTGCATGTCGCCCAGCTCGCGTATATCCCAGTATCTGCGCGCAAACTCGAACTCATCGGGAGCAAGCGCGGACCTCGCTTCTTCCAGCGTCCAGGTAAAGTAGTCGCCGTCGTCGTCCAGGCCCACATCGGCGTCCTGCGAGGCATAAAAGCCGCCCCGCTCGCGGTCGCTCATCTCGCCATCGAGCCACGCTACGATCTCCTGCGCCGTTACGCGAAAATCTTCGCGGACCACTCCGCCGATCGGGCTCTGGTAACCGTGCGCATAATTGCGCAGCAGCTCGGTGTTGTCGTACAACATTTTTTCGAAGTGCGGCACGCCCCAGTGCTCGTCCACGCTGTAGCGATGAAAGCCGCCCGCAAGCTGGTCATACACGCCGCCACGCGCCATCTTGTCCAGCGTCACGGTAAAGGCTTCGAGGGCCTGCGCGTTGCCGCCATTCACGCCCAGGTGCAGCAAAAGATCGAGCACCGTCGCATGCGGAAACTTGGGCTGCGAGCCGAATCCTCCATGACGCGGATCGAAGCTTTTGAGCGCCGACGCAGCTATCTTTTCCACCACTGCCGACGACCCATCGGAGCCTCGGCCCGAAAAACTTTCGTTCTGCTCGATCGCCGCCATCACGCTCGACGCGGTTTCGATCGCCTCGTCGCGCCGCTCCTGCCACACCCGCGCCATGGTAAGCAGAATGTGGCTGAATCCCGGCCGGCCGTAGCGCTCCTGGCGCGGAAAGTACGTCCCGCCAAAATAGGGCCGCCCGTCAGGCGTGAGAAATGCTGTCAGCGGCCACCCGCCCTGCCCGCTGATGGCCGACACCGCGGCCTGGTAGCGCGCATCCACATCGGGCCGTTCATCGCGGTCAACCTTCACCGCAATAAAATGCTGATTGATGAGCGCGGCAATCTCGGCATCTTCATACGATTCGCGGTCCATCACATGGCACCAGTGACACCACACGGCGCCAATATCCAGCAGCATCGGCTTGTTTTCTGCCTGGGCGCGGGCAAAAGCCGCTTCGCCCCAGGCGTGCCACTGCACCGGCTGGTGCATGGCCGAGCGCAGATACGACGAAGCTGCGTGTTCAAGCTGGTTGCATGCGTGGAGGGAAGGGGTAGCCTCGCTCATACTCTGAGGATAAATGGGGCGCGCCACCGGCTGCCAACCCCCGCGAAGGTGTAACCCCGCCGAAAGCAACTGCACCGCAGACTCGCGGCATCGTATGGGTTGGGTTGCTTTCCACTAGAAAAATAAGCGGTTCGTCACAAAGTGCGAAATGCCGGGCGGCATTTGGGCACCGGAACCAGAGGTCTATGTATGCAAGAGGAGCAGCCTCAGGCTCGCGGCGCAATTGACTTATCGGCGGACTACAGGCAGGCGCCGCTCACGACCATGCCGCTTACGCCTGCGTCTAACGCCTCCACGGCTGCCACTTCGATGAGCACGCTGGTCCGAGACCTCGACTGGTCCGCCACGCCGCTGGGCCGCTCCGCAGACTGGCCCGACAGTCTCAAGACCACGGTGCGCATTCTGCTCTCGTCGCGTTTTCCCATGTGGATGGCCTGGGGCAGCGAGCTGACGATCCTCTACAACGACGCCTACGCACGAACCACGCTCGGCAAAAAGCATCCCTGGGCCCTGGGCAGGCCCGCGAAAGAGGTGTGGTCGGAGATATGGAAAGATATCTGGCCGCGCATCGATCGCGTGCTGACCACGGGCAACGCATCCTGGGATGAGACGCTGATGCTGATCCTCGAGCGCAGCGGCTACCCGGAAGAAACCTTCCACACCTTCTCCTACAGCCCGCTGTCGGACTCGCAGGGACACATTGCCGGAATGCTCTGCGTGGTAATGGAAGACACGGCGCGCGTGATCGCCGAGCGCCGCGTCGCGGCGCTCAGCCGGCTGGCAACCCGGCTTTCGGACGCCATCACCCAGCAGGACACATTCGCCGCCGTGGAGCAGGGCCTCGGGGACCAGCCCGACCTGCCCTTCGCGCTGGTCTACCTCTTCGATGAAGACCGGAGCAAGCTCCATCTGGTGGCCCATGCCGGCATTGGCTCCGATCATCCCGGCGCCCCGCCGCGGATCGGCCTCGACGCGCCGTGGCCGGTTGCTGCGCTGCTTGCGCAACGGCGCGCTGTCACCGTGGACAATCTCCACGCGCAGTTCTCTGCCCTGCCCACGGGACTGTGGGACAAAGCGCCCGCGCAGGTCTGCATGGTGCCGATTGCCCGGCAGGGGCAGGAAGCGCCGTTGGGCGTATTGATCGCCGCGCTCAATCCGTATCGCCCTCTCGACGCCGGTTATGAGCGCTTTCTAGATCTGGTGGCCCGGCAGATCGCGGCCGCCATTACCAACGCACAGGCATTCGAGCTGGAACGGAAGCGCGCCGAAGCCCTAGCCGACCTGGACCGCGCCAAGACCGCCTTTTTCAGCAATGTGAGCCACGAGCTGCGCACCCCGCTCACGCTCATCCTGGGCCCGCTGGAGGACGCGCTGGCCAACCAGGCGCCGCCTCCACCGGCCACGCTCCAGATGCTGCACCGCAACGCGCTGCGGCTGCTCAAGCTGGTCAACGGACTGCTCGACTTTGTCCGCATCGAGGTAGGGCGCATGAGCGCAACCTATCGCGCTACCGATCTGTCCCTGCTCACCAGACAGTTATCGAGCGTCTTCCGCTCCGCGGTGGAGCGAGCCGGACTGCGGCTCATTGTGGAGTGCGCTCCACTGCCGAAGCCGGTCTATGTGGACCGCGAGATGTGGGAAAAGATTATTCTCAACCTGCTCTCCAACGCGCTCAAATCCACATTTGAAGGAGAGATTCACGTCAAGGTAGAACCCGACGGAGACGCAGCGCGGGTCACCGTAGCCGACACCGGCACGGGCATCGCCGAGAGCGACCTGCCCAAGCTCTTTCAGCGATTTCAGCGCATTGAGGGCGCGCGGCGGCGCAGCCATGAAGGCAGCGGCATCGGTCTGGCGCTGGTCAGCGAGCTGGTGCAGATGCACGGCGGCTCGATTCGCGCCGAAAGCCGGCTGGGCGCGGGTTCGGTCTTCACCGTCACTCTGCCCTTCGGCCACGCCCATCTCCCCGCCGACCTGGTAGCCGCGGAAGCATCGGCGCCAATGGCGCTCGAAGGCACGGTAGCGGCCTATGTGGAAGAAGCGCTCGACTGGCTGCCGCGCGAGATTCGCTCACGATGGCACACGAGCGAATCCGGCGAGCATACAGCCGCCAGCCTGCCGGGTGAGTCCGCCCGCGGCGATGAAGGCAAACCCGTCGTTCTGCTGGTGGACGACAACGCTGACATGCGCCAGTACCTGCTGGACCTGCTCAGTGGACGCTTTCATGTACTCGCTGCGGAAAACGGCAGGCGCGCGCTTGAAGAAGCAACCGCTCAACGCCCCGATCTGGTGCTCACCGACGCGATGATGCCGGAGATGGACGGCTTCACTCTTGTGAAAATCCTGCGCCAGGATCCAGATACGCGCTCGATTCCCATCATCATGCTTTCGGCCCGCGCGGGAGAGGAGGCGCGCATCGAAAGCCTCGACGGCGGCGCAGACGCCTACCTCATCAAGCCCTTCGCCGCGCGTGAACTCATTGCGCATATCGACGCGCAGCTCAAGATCGCACGACTGCGCAAACAGGCCGTGGAGCAGGAGAGCGCGCTCACGCGTGAGATCGACAGGACCCGGCAGTTCGCTTTCGAGGCCCTCGATCACATTCCGGATGCATTCTGCACCTTCGATGACGCGTTTCACTTCACCTATATGAACGCCACAGCGGCGCAGATCGTCGCGCAGTCGGGAGTAACGCCCGATGCCAGGCCACTGTGGGAGCTTTTCCCTATACTCCGCGGCACAGTCGTCGAGACCAACTTCCGCCGCGCCATGGACGAACGCGTTCCGGTGCAGTTCGAGCACGGCTTCAGCGGCGCACACGACGAAAACTGGTTTCAGTTCCAGTTGTATCCACTGCCCGGCGAGGGCGTTATTCTGTACGCGCGCAACACCACGGAGAAGCGAAGGACCGAGCAGGCGCTGCTGCGCTCCGAGCGGCTGGCCACAGCGGGCCGGCTCGCGGCCAGCATCGCGCACGAAATCAACAATCCGCTCGAAGCTCTCACCAATCTGCTATTTCTGGCCAAGCTCGACGCAACCATCGCCGAAAACACGCGCGGCCTGCTGGATGTGGCCGACAAAGAGCTGCAACGGCTGTCGCATATCGCCGCCCGCAGCCTCAAGTTTTACCGTCAACGCACAGCGCCCGCACCCACCCGGATCGAGGAGCTTATTGAGTCGGTGCTCTTCTTCAACGAGCCCGCCATGCGGCTGCATGCCATTCATGTGGAGAGGCGTTTCCGGGTCGCTCCGCCGGTGGTTTGCCTGCCGGGAGAAATTCAGCAGGTGCTCACCAACCTCATCGCCAACGCGCTCGATGCGCTTCCTTCCAGCGGCCGGCTCACGGTGGGCGTGCGCCCGGCACTCGATCACGACGGACGAGAGGGCGTCAGCGTCACCGTCGCCGACAGCGGATACGGCATGAACCGGAACACCCTGGACAACCTGTTCCGTCCCTTCGCCACCACCAAGGGAGACTCCGGAACCGGCCTCGGCCTGTGGGTTTCCAAGGGCATCCTGGAAAAACATCAGTCGAAGATTGCCGTGCGCAGCCGCGAAGGCAGCGGCACAATCTTCCGCCTGTTCCTGCCTCTCGACGCAACCGTCTGCCCGCTACCCTGAATGAAAAATGGAATCCGCGGCCTGTGGCAGCCGGGCAACTCCATCAGGGCTTGGTGGCCAGAATCAGCGGCGACGGCCCGGGCACCTCAAGCAGGCGCGGATTCACAAAGCCCGCCTCGCGCAACCATTCGCCGATCTCCTCAAAGCAGTACGTGTTGCCTGAGTCGGTGTGCACAAGCATATTGACGGCAAAGAGCAGTCCACCGAGCGGCCCGGTCCTGTCCGCATTCACCAGGAACTCCGCAACCACCGCGGTCCCTCCCGGAGCCAGCGCCTTGAACGTCCGCGCCAGCAGCGCCTTGCTGCGCTCCACGCCCTCGCTGTGCAGAATATGCCCCAGCGTCGCCGCATGATGTCCGCTGCCGAAGTCCGCTTCGAGCAGGTCGCCTTCGGCAAACGTAAAGCGGTCGGCAAGGCCGAAGCGCGCAACGTTGGCGCGGGTAATTGGAAGCACGCCCGGCCAGTCAACGGCAGTAACGCGAACCTGCGGCGCGCTCTGCGCCAGTGCAATGCCCCACACGCCTGAGCCCGCGGCCAGGTCGAGCACGCTTGCCCCGGCGGCCACCGCGCCCAGATTCAGGTGCTCGCCCAGCGCGCGCGCGGATGGATAGTTCATGGGGAAAAGATCGTTCACAAACTTCTCAAAGAACTCGCTGCCCGGCCCCTGCTGATTCACGGCCTTCACGCTTTTGCCACTGGCAACCACCTCATTCAGGTGCAGCCATTGCGGAACCAGGTGTTCGCTGGTGTGGCGAATCAGTCCGCCCTGAAAACTCGGCTTGGTGCTGACCAGAAATGCCGAGCTCTCGGGAGTCAATGCATAGTTTCCCTGCGCATCTTTGCTCAAGAAGCCCAAGCCCACTACCGCATTCAGAATTGCGGCCAGCCCGCGCTCCGATGCGCCTGTAGCGGTGACAATCTCCGCCAGCGGCTTGGGGCCGCTGTCCAGCAGGTCGAACAGATGATGATGAAGAGCGGCTTCAAGAATCAGTGGAGGCGCATAGCCCCACGCAAACTGAAAGATACGGTCGGGCGTAACAGCGCCATTGGCCTCGTTCGCCATGATGGACCTCGCATTCAAATTTTGAAGGATCAGAACCCGGAGTGGAGTATACAGGAGCCGAGCAGAGCCCATGCGGCGCGGCGCCGGCGTCCATCCATTCAGTCGCGCTCTTCGCCGCCTAGCTCTTGGCCAGCTCCGTCTCGATCACCGCCAGAAGCTCCGGCGCATCCGGCGCAGTATCGGGTGAAAAGCGCTGCACCACTTCCCCGCTCCGGCTCACCAGAAACTTTTCAAAGTTCCACAGAATCTCCGGTTCGGGCAGCGTATCGATGCCGTAACCCTTGAGCTTTTCGCGGAACGGCGTCTCGGCCGTGCTCACCGCCTTCGGCTGCGCCGTAATCAGCGACACATAGAGCGGATGCTTGGCCGGGCCCGTCGCCGTGATCTTGCTGAACAACGGAAAGCTCACGCCGTAGTTCAACTTGCAGAACGATTGAATCACCTCGTTCGAGCCCGGCTCCTGCTGCTTGAAGTCGTTGGCGGGAAATCCGGTCACCACCAGCCCCCTGTCCTTGTATTGCTCATATACCTTTTCGAGCGCCTCGTACTGCGGCGTCAGTGCGCACTTGGAAGCTACGTTGACAACCAGCAGCACGCGGCCCTTGAAGTCGCCCAGCGAAGCCGGCTCGCCGGAGATTTTTTCAACCGGAATATCGTAGATGGAAACGGACATGATGATTTCTCCTCAGAAAATGTTTGAACGCTCGCGGCATTAGCTCAGCAGCCGCCGGGTTACCTGGATGTACAGCTCCACGGCTTCGAGCAATTCTCTCTTGGCCAGCTTTTCACGCGGCGTATGCGCCACGTGAATCGAGCCCGGCCCCAGCAGCAGCGGCTCGCCCCAGTTGCTCAGTTGCGGAATGTCGGTGGTGAACTTGGCAATCATCGTCGGCAGTCCCTCCACCTTGCGCAGGCGCACAAACGGAATCTCCAGCGTGAAGTCCACCTCGGCCAGCCCCTGCGCGGCCTTAACCAGCGCCGCGCGCACCGGCGCCGAGTCTCCCACCAGCCGCACCAGCACCTGCGCCTCCGCCTTGTCGGCAATCACGTTGGGCGCGTATCCGCCATGAATCTGCCCGATGTTGAGCGTGCTCGGCCCCACATCTTCCAGCGTGGGCAGCTCGATAGTCAGCAGTCTTCCCAGAACCTCCACCAGCTTGTGGACCGCCGACTCGCCCAGCTCCGGATATGCCGAGTGGGCCATCTTGCCCGACGCCTTGAACACCGCGCGCAGCGCGCCCTTCGACGCCAGCGCCAGCCGGTTGTCGGTCGGCTCGCCGTTGATCAGGAACCGGCTGCCCCTGGATGCAAGATTGGCCACCTTCGCGCCGGCCGAGTCGCGCTCCTCGCCGCTGACAAACAACACGCCCACGCGGAGCCCCTCGGCGCGCAGTGCGTGCGCCGCAGCAATCTGCGCGGCAATAATGCCTTTGGCGTCCGAAACCCCGCGCCCATACATAAAATCGTCGTCTTCGCTGAAAGGAATGTACGGTGGAACCGTGTCCATGTGCGTCGACAGCACCAGATCGGGCTTTTCCCCGGCGACACCGGCGTAGACGTTCCAGCGCGGGCCTTCCGTGGCGCTCTCCGCCGGCTGCGGGACCGGCATCTTCTCCACCTCCCACCCATGCTCGGCGAGAAATTCGGCCAGAAAATCGCCGACGGCGCCCTCGTGGTATGTGGTGGATTCGATCTCGCATAGCTGGCGGGTAAGCCCGATGGGATCAATGCCCGCAGAGGAAACAGATTGGCTCATATATTGCCAGAATACCGTAGACGGCTTCTTTCCCTGCGACGGCTTGTTCCCGTCAGATGACTCGTTCCCTTCTGTTTTCCGATGTTTGCAGCCAGCATGCTGTCCAGATGAGCTTCGAGGTGATTCTTAGCGCCGGTTAAGCGTAGAATGTGGGGTGGAATGAACGTCACGCCCGCCCCATCTCAAGTTGAAACCCAATCCGCGGACGTGAGTTTCCACGGCTCTTCTGACAGACCCGCCCCTGGCAAACCCATCCACGCGACGAACGCTCAGTCCGCGCCCGGCCGCATTGTGCGCACGGTTGATTTGCGCGGCCCGGCCGGCCGACTTGAAGCGCTGGTCAATGAGGGTGGGGAAGGTGTTGAAGGCGTGGACTGCGCGCCGGATGCTCCCTTTGCCGCGCTCGTCTGCCATCCACATCCGCTCGGCGGAGGCACCCTGCACAACAAGGTCGTTTATCACGCCATGAAGGCGCTCAACGATCCCGCCTGGGGTCTCGGCATTCCCGTGCTGCGCTTCAACTTTCGCGGCGCCGGCCGCAGCGAAGGCGCGCACGACGGAGAGGCTGAAGCCGGTGACGTGCTGGCCGCACTGGACTGGCTTGAAAACGAATTCAAGCGCCCCATCGTCGCCGCCGGATTCAGCTTTGGCGCCGCCATGGTGCTGCGAGCCTGCTGCGCGAAGCGGAAGCCACCCAGCGTTCGCGCGCTGGTTGCGCTCGGACTGCCGGTGCAGGCCGAAGGCCACGCCTACGAATATTCCTTTCTGCGCGATTCTGTTATTCCCAAGCTTTTTATCAGCGGCGATCGGGACCGTTTTGCGCCCGTCACGCAGCTCAAACTGATCGTCGATTCCTCGGCGGACCCCAAACGGCTGCAGCTTCTGCCTGGCGCCGATCACTTTTTTACCGGCCAGTTGGAGCTTATGCAGCGCGCGCTCTCCGGCTGGCTGAAGGAGCAATTCTCATGACCCCGGTCAGCCACTCCGCACTGGATACACTGCACTCCGCCGCCACCGACATCTTTACCGGCGCGCTCGCTGCCTGCAACATCGAGTCGGCCTTCGACCGCCGCCTGCGCTTTAACGGCAACACCGTCCAGCGTCTGCTGCCCGACGGCAGCGGACCGGAGGTGATCGATCTGGCGGCTTACAAGCGCATCTTCGTCGTCGCTCTCGGCAAGGCTGCCAATCCCATGCTGGAAGTGCTGCTAGAGCGCATGAAGCGGCGCAAGGGCCTGCGCGGCATCTGCTGCGCGCCCAGCGTGCCCAAAAAGCGCAACTGGCGCATCCGCTACTTCGAAGGCGGTCATCCGCTGCCCAATGAAGATTCCTTCGGCGCGGCCCGCGCGGCCCTGGCGCTGCTGCGCAAGGCGCGCAAAGACACGCTGGTCTTCTTCCTCATCTCCGGCGGCGGCTCGGCCATGTTCGACCTCCCGCTCGATCCACAGATCAGCCTCGACGAAGCCAAAGCCTTTCACCAGGTGCTGCTCGGCTCCGGAGCGCCCATCCACGAGATCAACACGCTGCGCAAACATTTTTCCGCCGTGAAGGGTGGACGCCTGGCCATGGCCGCACCCGAGGCCACCAAGGTCAGCCTGCTGTTGCCCGACGTGCCGCTCCGCTCCCTGGATGCGCTCTCCTCGGGTCCTACATCGCCTGACCACTCCACCGTAGCCGAAGCCCGCGAACTCATTGTCCGTTACAACATGGCGGACAAGTTTCCGGCCTCGGTGCGCGCCTTTTTCGAGCGCAACGATATGCCGGAGTCGCCCGGCATCAAGAGCCGCCTGCCCGCTTTCATTCCAAGGCTTCCCTGGACTGAGACGGTGCTGGCGCGCCGCGTTACAGCCGCCGCCACCATGCACGGCGAGGATGAGGCTTTCCACGAATCCGTCTTCGAGATCCTGCTCTCCAGCCATGACCTTGTTGAAAACGCCCGCTCCCTGGCGCAGAAGGCCGGCTACTACGCGGTCGTCGACAATAGCTGCGACGACTGGAACTACGCCGACGCCGCCCGCTATCTGCTTGAGCGCTTCCATCAACTCCGCCGCGCCAATCAGCGCGTCTGCCTCATCTCAGTGGGCGAAGTTACGGTCACGCTCAGCCGCACGCCGGGCGCGGGCGGACGCAATCAGCAATTCGCGCTGGCCTGCGCGCTGGAGCTGCAGCAGTATCCCAGCGCGCATTTAACCGTGCTCAGCGCCGGCTCCGACGGCATCGATGGCAACACCCAGGCGGCCGGGTCCATCGCCGACCCCACCACCGCGGCCCGCTCCCGCGCCTTCGGCTTCGATCCCGAACAGTCGCTGGCTGCGTTCAATGCCTGCCCGCTCTTCACCGCTTTGGGCGACTCCGTAGTCACCGGCCCTACCGGCCAGAACCTGCGCGACCTGCGCCTGCTCATCGCCAGCCTGGCCTGACCGCCACGCCCATAAGCGGCCGCTTTGCCTCGAATTCCGCTTTCACACTTCTGCCGTCTCAATTAGGATGGGTGCGTGCCTCGTAAAGCGACTCGCAAAGCTGCCGGCAAAATGCCCGATATCCGCACCGTTGCCGCGCTGGCAAAGGTGTCGATCGCTACAGTCTCACGCACCATCAATGGTTCGCCACTGGTCAGCGAGCGGCTGTCCAAGCGCGTATGGCAGGCCATCAAGCAGCTCAACTACTTTCCCAACACCCATGCGCGCACCCTGGTCTCCGGCCGCAGCCGTCTGCTCGGCATCATCGTCGAGAACATCACCAATCCATTCTTTCCCGAGCTGGTGCGAAGCTTTGAAGAAATCGCCGTCAAGCACGGCTACGAAATCCTGGTCAGCTCTTCCAACAGCGATCCCGCCGTACTTACCACCTGTGTGCGCCGCATGCTCGAGCGCAAAGTAGACGGCGTGGCCGTCATGACCTTTGGCGAAGAAGAATCCGTCCTCGATCAGCTCGTGCACCGCAACGTGCCCATCGTGCTGGCCGAGTTCAAGCTCGACGATCCCAAGGCCAGCACCATTCTGCTCGACTACTCCACAGGAATTCAGGAGGCGGTCAACCATCTCATCGAGCTCGGCCACCGCTCCATCGCTTTCCTTGCCGGCCCGCACACGCTTCACTCCGCCATTACCCGCGAAAACGATTTCCGCAACGCCATGCAAGTCGCGGGGCTCGCCATTCAGAAAGACCTCGTCATCGAGTGCGACCACACCCTCAAAGGCGGCGTGTCGGGCTTCGAGCAGTTGCAGAAGCTCAATCCCCGACCTACGGCGATCGTATGCTCCAACGACATGACCGCTATCGGCGTGCTGCGCGCGGCCTATATGGAAGGTCTTCGCGTGCCGGCGGACATCTCCGTCATCGGTCTCGACGACATCGACTTTGCCGAATACACGCTGCCGCCGCTCAGCACCATTCGTCTCTCGCGCTCCGACCTTGCCCGCGCCGCCTTTGAAGCACTGCGCGCGCAGGCTGAGGATCCGTCGAACCCCCAAATGCGGCGCGAGTTCCTCGTCTCCACCAGCCTCGTGCTGCGCGAATCCACGGGCGTTCCCTTTCGCAGCGCCTGATTCACGCGCAAAACCGCAAAACGCCCGAACAGCCCCTCGGAAAAATCCGTGGGCCGTTCGGGCGTCATTTGCCGGTGCCGCTGCTGAGTAAACTCAGTGCCGGCGGCTGTGTCCGTGGCCATCGCGCATTTCGTTACCGTGGAAATGCTGCATCCGGTCTACATGATTCTGTGGACCAGGATGATCGCCGCGATGCGGCAGCGCGCCATGGTAGCCGTGGTGCGGATCGAAGTGATTATCCACGTGCCCGTAGAAGTTTGCGTGCCCGTGATACCACGGTCCGGCGCCAATGAACACGCCGCCTGTAAACCACCCCGGCCCATAGTAGCCATAGGGGGCGCAGTTATACGGCGCGTAGTCGAAGTAACCGTAAGGACACATCGGAGCCGCGCCAATGCTTACGGAAATCTGGGCATGCGCCCGTGGAGCGGTGATGGTCATGCACGCCGCAGCGATGCCCGCCAGAACAAAGTATCGAAACTTTTTCATTCGTGCCTCCTGAACGCACACGTGAAATATATCATCCGCGTCCACGCTCTGTTGCCCTTAAAGGGCTGGTTTGAGTGTTGTCATCCAGCGGCTCGTCACGTGATTTGATGCGGCGGCGCGGCCATAGCCGTTCCGCCGCATCGCGATCTACTGCTGCGAGGGGCCGTTGCTCGTTACCTGCGATTGCGGATGAGCGGTCCCCGCCCTGTCGGGCGAAGGCTGCTGTGGAGGAGTCGGCGCAACATTTTCAGCGCCGTTGGCTCCCGGCTGCGCTTCCTGAATACCTATTGACGCGCCCGAAACAACGAGCTGCACGCGGCGATTCTGCGCGCGTCCGGACGACGTCGAGTTATTGGCAACCGGATCACCCTCTCCGTAACCCTGCGCCGTCACGTTGTTCTGCGGAACGCTCTGCGACACCAGATAGTCCCGCACGCCGTCCGCGCGCTCCTCGGATAACTTCTGGTTATAGTCATCCGAACCGATGTTATCCGTGTAGCCTTCCACCTGCACCTTGAGGTTCGGATAAGCTATAAGAATTCCCGAAATCTTGGCTAACTTCTCGCGAGCATCCGGCTTCAGGGTGTACTTATTAAAGTCAAATAGAACATCGGACATGTTCATGATCAGGCCGCGCGCGGTTTCGCGGGTCTGAAGCACCGAGTTCAACTGTGCGCGCAGCCTTTCCCGCATCTGTTCGGTCTGCTGCGCTGCCTGTTGCGCACCTTGCTCAGCCTGCAACTGCGCCTGGCGAGCCTGTTCCGCCCGGCGCTCCGCCTCGGCGCGCTGCTCGGCCTGCTGCTGCGCAATCCGCTGGGCCTGCTGCGCTTCCTGCTGCGACAGCGCCGCGCTCTGTTCAGCCTTTTCGCGCGCCTGCTGCGCGGCGGCTTCGTCTGCCGCCTTCAGCTTGCGAATTGTGATGATGCGTGCGTCTTCAGCCGCCTGCACCGCTTCCCGCGCATAGGTGATGGTCTGCTTGCGATTGCTCTTGTGCATGTCCAGACCCTGCGCGTTCTGGAGCGCGGTCTTGGCTGTCGCCATGGTGTCGGAGGCGTATTTATCCGCTCCGCCGGCTTCGGCGATCTGTACGGCATTCACCGCCTCATACAGTTCCAGCGGTGAGCGCTCATCGCGTGTTATCGGATGCAGCACGGAGTGCCGGCCCGCGGTCTCCTCATAGGCCCCACGAGGCAGCAGTGAGTAATGCGTATTCACCTGCTCGATGACGCCCTGCGTTTTGTCGTTCAGCACATAGTTTTGCAGCACTACCAGGTCGCTTGGCATGGTAACCGCATAGTAAGGCTCTGCCGTCACGATTAGTCCAAATGCCTGAAGGTCGGTTGTAACAGTTATCTGATCCTTATCTTTGGAACCGGTAGGCAGTATCTCACCCAGGTTTATAGGACGACCCTCGGGCGTAACCGCCCAAAGCACATAAGTCAGATATTCAGCGCCAAAGCTGTTGGCCGGAACCAGGTGCTCAAAGCTGGCGTCGATCACAGTGCGGCCCGAACGTGCTTGTACCTTGGCTTCTCCACGCCCGGACGGAAGCAGGCCGGTGCCTACGAATCCGATCTTGGTTGAGCCGCTGCGATGAAAATAATTGATCGCTGGAATATCGCGGCCCACCACCTGAATCTTGTACAGGGGAACGCCGTCCATCATTGTCGGCGCCGCAGGAGCACTCTGGCTCGGCTGCGGCTGCGCAGTAGGATTCATCTCTTGAGCTGCTGCCAACCCGCTGGCGGCCAGAAAAATAATCAAAAGGCAGTGCTTATTTTTGGTGTGAATCATCTCTCGTTGTGCTCCTGGTGCCCGCGCGGTCTAGTGCAGTCGTTATTGCCGCGCGGCGCGCATACCTCGTCAAGTGTTACCAAGGCAATGGATGCGGCGAGGGCTGGCGATGTTGTACCGGAGACGAGCGAGATGTGCTTTATGTGAAAAACCCGGAAATCAATAGCATTAAAAATGAATTACTTAGGTCACTTATGAGCAACCTTCAAGATGGTTGCTTTTCGATCTCATCAATTTTCGCGCTGAGCCTTATTCGCTCTCCGGCAGATGGCGCGAAACCCATAGCAGCAACTCGCCGCATATCTTCCACTTCAATAGTATTGCTGACATCCACCGGCGAACCGAGGGCGCAATCTGCGTTCACCGGCTCGCGGCAATCATCTGCGCGGCATGCTGCAGACTTGTCTCGGTCACCTTGGCGCCGCTCAGCATGCGCGCCACTTCGTGATTGCGTGCGCGGTCGTCGAGCACACGAATCTGCGTCTTGGTGCGCCCCTGCGCCTCGCGCTTTTCCACCACCAGGTGCTGGTCGGCAAAGGCCGCGATCTGCGGCAGGTGGGTAACGCACAACACCTGCTGGCCTCGCGCCAGCGCCTTGAGCTTGTGGCCTACGGCCTCGGCGGCGCGGCCGCCAATGCCGATATCGATTTCGTCAAACACCAGCGTGCGCGGCGTAATTTTTTTCCTGCCTTTCGATGCATTCTCTTCAACGGCAACCTTCAGCGCCAGCATCACGCGGCTCATCTCGCCGCCGGAGGCAATCTCGGCCAGCGGCTTGAGCGGCTCGCCCGCATTTGTGGCAATGCGGTATTCAACCGCGTCCCAGCCATGCGCGGTCCACGCGGACTCCTGCTGGTTCGAGGCAACCTCCACCTCGAACCGCACCTTCATGGCCAGTGAGTTGATCTGCGTATCGGCCAGCGTGGCCAGCCGCCCGGCGGCAGTCGCGCGCTCGGCGGTCAGCGCGCGCGCCGCTTTCCCATACTCCTTCGCCGCGGCATCCACGCCGATGCGCAGCGTCTTGAGAATCTCGTCGCGGTCTTCCACTTCGCTCAGCTTCTGCGCAACGTCGTCGCCGAAGGCGAGGACCTCGGCAACCGTCTTGCCATATTTCCGCTTGAGCCGGTCCAACAGCGCAAGCCTGTCTTCAATCTCGGCAAGCCTCTCCGGCGAAGCGTTGATACCCTCGGCGTAGTCGCGCAGTGTTCCGCCCACATCGTCCACGGTGGCGCGGGCCGCGGCAAGCTGCTGCACCGCCTCGTTGAACCGCGCATCGTAGCGCGCCAGCTCCTCCACATTGCGAAGCGCCGCGCGCAGCGCCGCCTCCGCCGATGTTCCGCCCTCGTAAAGCTGCTCAAACGCTCCCATCGCCGCCGCGTAAAGTTTTTCCGCATTGGCCAGCACGCGCTTCTCAGTTTCGAGCGCCTCATCTTCGCCGGCTTCGAGCCGCGCCGCTGCAATCTCCTTGCTCTGGTAGCTCCACAAATCCACCATCCGCAGCCGGTCCTGCTCGCCCAACAGCAACTCATTGAGCCTGTCCGTCGCTGCTCTCCAGGCCACGTGCGCCCCTTCCGCTGCGTCGGTCGAGATTCCGCCGAACCGGTCCAGCAAAATCCGCTGCTGCGCCTGATCGAAGCTGGTCAGCGTCTCAGTCTGCGCATGCACCAGCGCCAGCTCCGGCGCAAGCTGCTTGAGCACCGCCGCCGTGGCCGGCTGATTGTTCACAAACACCCGTCCCTTGCCCGAAGCCAGAATCTCCCGGCGCAGAATAATTTCGCTGCCTTCGGAGTCGATGCCGTTTTCTTCCAGAGTTCCCTCGGCTCCGGCGGTCGACTCAAACACGCACGACACCACCGCTTTTTCCGCCCCGTGGCGCACTACCTCGGCCGACGACTTTCCGCCCATCAGCAGCGCCAGGGCATCCACAAGGATGGATTTTCCAGCCCCGGTTTCGCCCGTGAGCAGGTTCAGCCCGGGGCCAAAGGAGGCAATGGCATGATCGATCACAGCGTAGTTTTCAGCGCGCAACTCAATGAGCATGAGAAGAATCCAGCCAGCATAATTGAGAATCCGAGCGCAGCATAGCATGAATGGCGCCGGCGGCGGGTAAGCGAACGGACGGAGAAAATGGTGGGGGCACCCAATCGATAACTTGGGCAGCCGCAGAGCGTCTGATACCGTGGATGTTGAGGTGAATTGCAATTCTTACCGCTGCGTTTGCTTTCATTTTGCAGGCTGACAGCGGCGCCGCCCCTGCCGCGGCGCCATCGGGCATATCAAGCTTCAGCGCGTTGACTGCGATGATCGGCAAGGTTGGGCCGATCGCTGTCTTCGTGCTCCTGATCCTGCTGCTGGCCAGTCTTTACTCGTGGACGGTGATCCTCGGCAAATGGGGAACCTTCCGCAAAGCCACGAACGACAGCCGCCGCTTTATCCGCGCCTTCCGCAAGGCCTCGCGCCTGCAGGACATAGCGGCGCTCACGACCGATTGCGCGGCCAGCCCGCTTGCCCAGGTCTTTGAAGATGTATACGAAACCTACAAGCGGCAGACCGGCGGTTCCGGGCCTCCGCGCAGCATGACCCCGCTCGAGCGTTCCGCGCAGACGGCGGCCAGCGAGGCCATCACCACTCTTGAACGCCGCCTGACCTGGCTGGCCACCATTGCCTCCACCAGCCCGTTCGTCGGCCTCTTCGGCACCGTCATGGGCATCGTGGACGCCTTTCTGGGCCTGGGCACGGCAGGCTCGGCCACCCTGGCCGCCGTGGGTCCGGGCATTGCCGAGGCGCTCATCACCACCGCCGCCGGCCTGTTTGTTGCGGTGCCCGCGGTAGTGGCTTACAACCAGTTTTCCGCGCGCATCCGGGTCTTCGCTTCGGCAACCGATGATTTTTGCCGCGAGCTGTTGAACTCCCTTGAGGAGATCCCCGCTCGCGCACAGCGTCCCGGCGATTATCCGCGGGAGGCATAGCATGGCTTTCACTGCCAATAACGGTCAAACCCGCAGTTCGCTCGCTGAAATCAACATCACGCCACTGGTCGACGTGGTGCTGGTGCTGCTGGTGATCTTCATGATCACCGCGCCGGTGCTGCAGTCCGGCATTGAAGTCAAAGTGCCCAAGACCCGCACCGTAAAGCAGATCACCCAGCAGCACATGGTGGTCACGATCAACAGCGACCAGCAGATCTTCCTGAACGATCAGCCCGTCAACATCCACGATCTGGCGGCCAAACTCCATCAGCCGGGCACCGATGACGCCCACCAGACCATCTATCTGCGCAGCGACGAGCGGGTGCCCTTCGGGGCCTTCGCTTCGGTCATGGACGCGGTCAAGCAGGCGGGCATCAGCAATGTTTCCATCGTCACCCAGCCGTTGGAAACCAAGGGAACCACGGGCAACAACGGCCACGAGTAGCCGGGCAAGCCGATGAGCAACGTACTGGAAGGCAGCGAGCACCTGGAGCGCGAGTTCACGCCGGAACCCATTGCAGGGCCGGCGACGGGCGCACTTGTGCTTCACGTCCTGCTTTTGACGGGCCTGGTTCTCTACGGCTATATCGGCGGCCTTTTTCACCACAACTTCTGGGGCAATCAGGGCTCCGGCGGCGCCATGCAGGTGAGCATCATCAGCAACGCGATTCCGCTGCCCAACAACCAGCCTCTGAACAAAAATGTGCTCTCTACCGAGACGCCCAGCAAGGCTCCCGCACCACCCGCGCCGAAAGAAGAGCATCAAATCGATCAGACGGCGATTCCCATTCTGGGCAAAAAGGTCAAGCCCAAACAGAAAGAGCAGCACAAGACCCAGTTGCACCAGCCACCGCCCACCCGGCCGAATCTGGCGCAGTACGGTGAACAGACAGGCACCTCGATTCCCCGCGCCACCCAGCCGCAGATGGCGTCCAATGGCCCAACTACCGTGGGAGACAATGACTTTGCAAGCAGATTTGGATGGTATGTGGACCAGATCAACCGCAAAATGGCCAACAGTTGGTACAAGCAGGAGGTGGATCCGCGCACGTCCAAAGGGGCGCGGGTTTACCTGATCTTCTCTGTCGGGCGCGATGGAAATCCCTTCAACGTGCGCCTCGATCGCTCCAGCGGAAGTCCCACGTTGGACCGCTCCTGCGAACGCGGCGTGCAGCGCGTGGAAACCTTCGGCCCCCTGCCACCGGCATATAATCAGAGTACGTTGAACGTTTCGTACTACTGCGAGTACTAACTTTTTAGTTGTTCCCGCGTCATGCATTCAACGCCCTTATTTTGGAAAGGGCTTGCGAACAACCATTCCGCACCACACAAGGAAGGATTGCTCCTCGCATGAAGGCAATTCCCAGGTTTCTGCCTCTTTTTCTGTTTTCTCTGGCGATTTTTTCAGCGCCCCGGCTTCAGTCCCAGGACTGGGTACGAACCGGAACCAATCTAAGCAACACCTCCATCCGGCTGGCCGCGGCGGACTTCAAGCCCGTCGGCGCCGACCCGCAGACCATTCCCTTCAAAGCCGTCTTCGATTCCACGCTTTACAGCGATCTTTCCAATGCCGGCATCTTTCAGATGGTGTCCAAGAGCCTGGCCCCGCAGGCCACGCCCGGCTCGCCGCAGGAGATGGTGCTGGCGCAGTGGTCGGCTGATCCAGCCAACGCTGCCATGGTGGCCTTTGGCGCCTTTTCGGTCACCGGCGGCCGTCTGGTGGTCTACGGATGGCTCGACGACGCCCGCAACACCGGCAACCCGCAGGTACTGGCGCAGCAGTACAACGAGGCCGCCAGCCAGGACATGGCGCGCACCATCGCCCACCGCTTTGCGGACGCCATCATCTCCCGCCTCGGCGGCGGCACCAACGGCATTGCCGAAACCAAAATCTACTTCGTCAGCAATCGCACCGGAGCCAAGGAAATCTGGGTCATGGATTACGACGGACAGAATCAGCACGCCGTCACCCACCTGGGCACCATCTCGCTTTCGCCGCGCATCTCGCCGGATAATTCGCGCATCGCATTCTCCTCGCTGGGCAGGATGGGATGGGCGATCCGTATGTTCTCGTTCGACCTGAACCGTCCGGTAAGCTTTCTGGCCGGCACCGAGGGCGGCAGCAACATTACGCCTGCCTGGGCTTCGGACGGCACCAAATTCGCCTTCTCCTCTTCGCGCTCCGGCGACTCCGAGATCTGGATCAGCGACTCCAGCGGAAGCGGCGCGCACCGCATCACCTCGCTCAAGGGCCCCAATGTGTCGCCCTCCTGGAATCCCAAGACCAACACGCAGATGGCCTTTACCGGCGGCCGAACCGGCGAACCACAGATCTACATCATGGATCAGGACGGCTCCAACGTTCAGCGCATGACCGACAGCGGTTATGCCGTCTCGCCATCGTGGTCGCCCAGCGGCGGCCTGCTTACCTTCAGTTGGAACCGCAAGTACGGCCCCGGCGACCCAGGCGGCCAGGATATTTACGTGATGGAGATCGCCAGCAAGCAGTGGCTGCAGGTCACCCACGAGTCCGGCAACAACGACTGCCCCTCGTGGTCGCCCGATACCCGCCACATCGTCTTCCAGCGCGCCGTCAACGGCCGCACGCAGATCTGGACCATGCTGTCGGACGGCACGCAGCAAAAGCAGCTTACCTTTTCCGGCAACAACTCCATGCCCAACTGGAGCTGGAAATGAGTCCCGCCTTGGCAAAACCGGAGCGTCGGTGCGGCGCGTCTCGCTGCGCCGGGCAGCCATCCATCCCCGCCCGATGTTCTATCATTTTCATGGCGTCAAAACCGTGCGGCTCCGTGAGCCGTATGGCGACGCTGGTAGGCATGCCGGCCGCACTGGCTTTTGTTGCCGTTGCTGTGCAGCTGGATTTCAATGACACCGTTCTTTGAAAGGATATGGGCCCGAGCCGCCGTGTTCGAGTCCGCTGTTCCATGACGCTGGCGCCGAAGGTTGGTTCGAAGGAAAGCTTCCCCAGGCCCGGCCGCGGAACCGCGGCAAGAACGCAGGGTTACGCAAAGCCTGACCGTTCAGAAAACACTTCAGATCTACGGAAGGAGTAATCCCTTGAAATTACGTAACCGCGCTCTTGTTCCGGTTGCTGCCTTGATTGCCTTGATAGCTGTTTCCGGTTGCCATAAGAAACAGTCCGGCCCCAACTCGTCAGAGACCGCCCCGCCGGCCAGCACGGCCGCTCCCACGGCGACGCTTACAGCCACACCCACCGTTATCTCCGCCGGCGACCAGGTTGAGCTCTCCTGGCGCACCACGGACGCCAGTTCGGTTTCAATCGACGGCCTCGGCCAGGTTCCCACCGTTGGCGTTAAAACCGTGACCCCGAGCGAGACCACCACCTATCACCTGGTGGCCACCGGCGTGGGCGGCACGGCCGACGCTTCAGCAATGGTGACCGTCAACGCGCCACCCGCGGTGCAGGTGCCCACCAACAGCATGAGCGCCGAAGAGGAGTTCAAAGCCAACGTACAGGACATCTTCTTCGACTACGACACCTATGACATCCGCAGCGACGCGCAGGCCACTCTGGCCAAGGACGCCAGCTATCTCGCCAGCCATCCGAACATCAAGATCGTTATCGGCGGCTACTGCGACGAGCGCGGATCGGACGAGTACAACCTGGCGCTGGGTCAGAACCGTGCCGACGCGGCCAAGAACGCACTGGTCACAGCCGGTGTGGCCACTAGCCGCATCCGCGTAGTGAGCTACGGCAAGGAGAAGCCGTTCTGCTCCGAGTCCAACGAGCAGTGCTGGCAGTTGAACCGGCGTGCGGGCTTCACCATCGACCAGCCCTAAACGCCTTATCGCCGCGGGCCTGGCGCTCGCGGCAACACCAACTGGCAACGGACCACGAGCCGACGGCCCGCAGTTGGATTATTCCTCCGGCAACCGCGGCAGCCGCAGTTCATCGCGTGCTGCCGCCGTTGTTATCATGGGTGAAGCATGCAAAAACTAAGCATAGTTCGCAATCGTCTTCTCGCCGCGGCAGCGTTTGCGCTGATTCTGCTGCCCTCTGGCGTGCCCGCGCACGCTGTTTCCAAGGAGATCATCCAACTGCAGACCCAGGTGCAGCAGTTGATGGACATGGTTCAGCGGCTGCAGTCCACGCTCGATCAACGCTTCGGGGTGCTACAAAATCTGGCCCAGCAGACCGCGGATCAGGCCACCCAGATGTCGGCTGCCGTCAACACCCTGCAGCAGAAGCTGAATACCGAGAATGACAATCTGAGCGGAAAGCTCGACTCCACCTCCGGACAGATCCAGTCGCTCAACGATTCAGTGGACGAGCTCAAGTCGCGCATCGCCAAGCTCGACAAAACCGTGCAGGATCTGCAGACGCAGTTGCAGAACGCGCAGACCGCTGCTCCGTCGGCAGCGCCCCCGGCCTCCGGCGCGCCGCCATCAGGCGCCATGCCGCAGCAGGGTGGCGACGGTGCGCAGCCAGCGCCTGGCCCGCAGGGTGGATTCGGCGCAGGCGCAAGCCCCGCCGCTCCGCCGGCCCAGCAGCCTTCTGCCGCCGCCCAGGCTCCGCCGCTGCAAGACACCTTCCAGTCCGGTGTGCGCGACTTCAATGCCGCCCGCTACCAGGTGGCGCAGAGCGAATTTCAGGACGTGGTGCATTACTATCCGCTCGACGACCTGGCGGGCACCGCGCAGTTTTATCTGGGCGAAATCGCCTACCAGAACAAGGACTACCAGGCCGCCATCAATGCCTACAACGCCGTGCTGGAGGGCTTTAGCGGCAACGCCAAGGCTCCGGCCGCGCAACTGCACAAGGCCTACGCACTGCTGGCCATGGACAAACGCGACGCCGGCATCCGTGAGCTGCGCCTGCTGGTCGAGCGCCATCCGCAGACGCCGGAAGCGGCCCGCGCTCGCAGCAAGCTGAACGGGATGGGCGTCCGCATCCATCCGCGCTGATACGAGTGTTGACACGAGTGCCGACACGACTGTTGATCTGCGTGCTGAATGCGAGCCACGCCAGTGCAAACCCGACAGGTTCAGAACAAACGCATAAAATTCAACGGCCGCGTTTCGATCGAACGCGGCCCGTCTTCTTTTTTTTGAGGGCTAAATGTGGAGGCTCAAGAGGTTGTTCCGATTCAGGCCTGAGCGAGAAGCGGGTGTATTGAGTTTAAGGCCGGCATGTGGGCGATGGAAGTTGTATTCGTGCAGCCAGGTGTGGAGCTGGAAAAGTCTTTCTTCGGAG
>DATAVZ010000064.1:0-21224 GCA_036267475.1 Occallatibacter sp. | reverse complement strand
AGGTGTCTCCGAATGCCGGTAAAACGGCTTCCGGAGGCAAAAATAACAACAGAAATCGAACCAAAAAACAGGCTCAACTCGCGAAAATCTTTACCGAAAGCAATACTGAACCCAGATACACGAGTTTTTCCGCAGCCTGTTTAGCCCCATTGATTTTGCGGGGCTCAATGTACGGGCTGAAGCCCGTACCCTTCAGGCCGTCCTTCTGTGCGGAGATTCGCTGGCTATTTTTTCGCCATCAGCAGCATGAGCACAAACAGGAGCAGCGGCGCCAGGACCAGGCCGGCGTAGAGCAGCGTCTTTCTGCCGCCGGGCAGCAGGCGCTTGTGGAAAGCTGGCCGGCGGTCGTCGCCGTCGACGCCCACCTGCTCCTGGTGCTCCAGCTCCCAGGCCATCTCCGCCGCTGTGGAGTAGCGGTGGCGCGGGTCGCGCTCGAGGGCGCGAAACAGGATCTCTTCGACCTGCGGAGAAATCTCCGGATTCAAACTGCGCGCCGGCCTGGGGTCCACCAGCAGCCGCTCATTCATGACCGCCAGCGGGTTGGGACCGGTGAAGGGCGTTACCCCGGTGAGCATTTCGTAGAGCATCACGCCCAGCGCGTAGATGTCGCTGCGCTGGTCGCCGCGCTGGCCTTTCACCTGCTCGGGAGCGATGTAGTCCGGCGTGCCCAGGGCCGGGGACAGGCCGGCAAAGGTGAGCCGGCGCGCGTCCTCCTTCATCGCAATGCCGAAGTCGATCAGCTTGATGCGGTCGCCCTCGCCCACCATGATGTTCTCCGGCTTGAGGTCGCGGTGCACCACGCCACGCTTGTGCATGTAGTCGAGCGCATCGCAGATGCCCAGCGTGATCCGCGTGGCGCGCTCGACCGGCAGCCTGCGCTGCTCATTCAAGATGGCCCGCAGCAGCCGCCCATCCACCCACTCGATGACCATGTAGAGCCGGCTGCGCCGCTCTCCGTCGAAGGCTTTCACAATGCCGGGATGATCCAGCTCCTGGCCGATCTGCTGCTCGCGCTCAAAGCGCTCCAGCAGCACCGGATCGGCCTCCATTTCGCTGTGTGGAACCTTGATAGCCACCGCGCGGCCGGTCTCGAGATCGGTCGCCTTGTAGAGCGTCGCCATGCCGCTGTGGGCAACCGTCGCGTCCAGACGGTAGTGGTCCAGCTTGTCTCCGGCCTCAAATAAGGTCATCGTTATTACATTGCATACCAGATTTCAGTCTGACATGCGAACCGTAAACAAATCACAAGGAAATTGCGAGCCAATCGAAACAGCAACGCAGTCCGGCGGCCGGCGGCCCCGGCGCGCCGGCGACCAGAACGCAAGGAACTTGCCAATGGCCGTCTTCGTATCGGTTGGAGGAGCGTTTTTTAAGGGGAGGCGAAGATGTTTTGCAGTGGATGCGGTCAACCACTTGTGCCGGGCCAGACATTCTGCGGAAATTGCGGGCGACCGGCGGCAGCCGTTGTTCCTCCCATTCCCGGTCTCCAGTTCCAGCTTGAGAGCTATGCGGGCAAAATCAGGCTGCTGAGCATCTTCTGGCTGGTCTACGCAGGCCTTTCGCTGCTACTGGCGGTTGCCGGATTGTCGTTTGCGCGCGCGATTCTGTCCGGCGGCATGGGCCCGTGGTCCCACATGCCCATGCCGCCCAACTTCTTCGGGCCCGCTTTGATCCACTTGATCTGGATTGTGCTCACCCTGCGCGTGGCGCTGGTGGCGGCCACCGCCTGGGGACTGCTGCGCCATGAACCGTGGGGACGCATCCTGGCCATCGTGGTGGCCATTCTCAGCCTGATTCAGTTCCCGGTCGGCACGGCTCTCGGCATCTGGACGCTTATTGTGCTGATCGGCTACCGCAACGCATCGCTCTATGAGCAGTTGTAAAGAGCCACGGCGCCGAACGAGTCGCTGTCTACTGTTCCCTGTCCGCTGTTCACTGTTCTCGCTGTTCTCGCTGTCATAAAATCAAGCCATGAGCTTTCCGCAAATCCGGCTTCGCCGCCTGCGCCGCAGCGAGCCTCTGCGCGCCCTGGTGCGCGAAACCACGCTCGACTCCGGTGACTTCATCTATCCGCTGTTTCTGTGTCCCGGCGAAGGAGTGCGGCGCGAAGTCTCCTCCATGCCCGGCGTCTTCAATGTCTCGGTCGATGAGGCCGTTCGCGATGCCGAGCAGGCGGCACAGCTTGGCGTGGGCGGACTGCTGCTCTTTGGCCTACCCGCCAGCAAGGACGAAACCGGCACGGGCGCATGGGACGAAAACGGCATTGTGCAGCAGGGGCTGCGCGCGCTCCGGTCCTCATCGGCGGCGAAAAAGCTGGTGCTGATTGCCGACGTCTGCCTCTGCGAGTACACCAGCCACGGCCACTGCGGCATGGTGGTGCGGAAAGGCGACAGCTTCGACGTGGACAACGACTCCTCGCTCGAGCTGCTGGCGCGTACCGCCGTCAGTCTGGCCAGCGCCGGCGCGGACGTGGTGGCGCCCAGTGACATGATGGACGGCCGCGTGGGGGCCATCCGCGCGGCGCTCGACAAGGCGAACCTGGCCGAGACGCCGATCCTGAGCTACGCCTCAAAGTTTGCCTCCGCATTTTACGGGCCGTTTCGCGAGGCCGCCGGCTCCGCGCCGCAGTTCGGCGACCGCCGGACCTACCAGATGGACGGCTCCAACCTGCGTGAAGCGATGCGCGAGATCGAGCTCGACCTGGGCGAAGGCGCCGACATGATTCTCATGAAGCCCGCCATGCCCTACCTGGACGTGGTGCGCGCCGCCCGCGACCGCTACGACGTGCCCATGGGCGCCTACCAGGTCTCGGGTGAGTACGCCATGCTGCAAGCGGCGTTTCAGAAGGGCTGGCTCGACCCCGAGCGCGCCATGCTGGAGTCGCTTACAGGCATCCGCCGCGCCGGCGCCGACTTTATCGTCACTTACTTCGCCATGCAGGCCGCGCGATTGCTGCAATGAATTGCCGGTATTTGGATTTCCCGTTTCCGGATTTCCTGCTGCGGTATCGCTTGCTAGCCTTCCCAGAGCGGTCCCGGCGCGTGTCTGCGCCCGGCGTGCCGCATGTGTCGCGGGCCGGAATTCGTTCGTGTGTAGTAAGCTAGCCTCGCATGCGATCTGGTCTTCCTCTCAAGAGGATCTTCCTCGGTTATGGAGCCGCGGCGGTCCTCACTCCGCTGGCGGTGCTGGGCACATCTCACATTCCCGTTTTCAGAACCATTCCCTGGACGCTTTCCTATCTGGTGGTCGCTCTGTGCGTCGCGATCGGCGGCACATTGCCCGCGCTGCTCTCCACGCTGGCCTCGGCGTGCGGAATCTATTTCCTGCTCCTGGCTCCGCGGCAAGCGTATTCCTCCGACTTGAATGTGTTCGTGCAGATCGGCGCATTTTTAATCACTGCTGCTTTGATCACCTACCTGGTGCGCCAGCGCAGCCTGGCCATGTCTTCGCTCCAGAGCAGCGAGATGCACTATCGCAGCGTGGCCGAGACCTCTCCGGATGTGGTCGTGACCGTGGACCGGGACAGCCGGATTCTCTCGATCAATCCTTCCGTGAAAGCGGTCTTCGGCTACGAGCCCGAGGATCTGATCGGCAAGTCGCTAACCGCTCTCATCCCCGAACGGATGCGGGCCGCGCACCTGGCCGGCATCAGCAGGCACCTTGCCACCGGAGACCGCCATATTCCCTGGAACGGGGTGCAGCTTCCGGGCCTGCGCAAAGATGGCCACGAGGTTCCGCTCGAAATCTCCTTCTCGTCTTATGGCGCTGCCGAAAACCTGCGATTTACCGGCTTCATCCGCGACATCTCCGATCGTCATAGAACCCACGCCGCGCTCATACAGAGCGAGAAACTGGCCGCGGTGGGCCGCCTGGCCAGCTCCATTGCACACGAGATCAACAATCCGCTGGAGGCCGTAACCAACCTTATCTATCTCTCGCGCGCAACTCCCGACGCCGCAAAAATCCAGGAGTACCTGGAACTGGCAGACCACGAGCTACGCCGCGTTTCGATGATTGCCAACCAGACGCTTCAGTTTCACAAGCAGTCCAACACGCCGGTGCAGGTGGATTGCGACGCGCTGGCCAGCGTATCTCTCAACCTGTTTCAGAGCAGGCTGGCGAACCGGCAAATCTCGCTGGAACGGCGTGGACGCGCGAAACGCGCGGCGCGCTGCGTGGCCGGCGAGATACGGCAGGTGCTGCACAATCTGATCGCCAACGCCATCGACGCCGCGCCGCAGCAAGGACGCATCCTGATTCGCAGCCGCGACGCCACGGCCCGGAAGAGCGGGCGAACCGGCGTGCTGCTGACCATTGCGGACACTGGCCCTGGTATTCCCGCCGAGATCCGGTCGTGCGTCTTCGAACCTTTCTTCACCACCAAGGGCGACGGCGGCTCAGGACTGGGCCTGTGGATCTGCAGTCATCTGGTGGCCAAAAACGACGGCATCCTGCGCATGCGAACCAGTCAGCGGCCGGGCAGGAGTGGCACTGTCTTTACGGTATTTCTTCCCGATACGGAAAAGCCGGCAGAGGCAGGCGCATAACAAGCGGCGCGGCATGAGCGCGGCAACGGCCGGCTCTCGATTGTCCTGAAGATCGCTTGCCGCAGGCACGATTGAGGCGTCGCGAAGCTGCTGAACTGAAGCCTGCGCCCATTCTTTGGAGAGCCAATGAGCGCGGGTGGAATCGGCCACATCTCACGACCACATCTTAAGGCGCACTGGCAAATGTAAATGAAGCGATTCGCGTTTTTCGGCGGTGCTCGTGCGGAGTTCCAATATTCAAACGATGCTTTTCCCATGCGCCATTTATGCCGACGCTTGGCGGGGCCTTGTGATGCCGTTCGGTTGTATCGTTGATAACGGATGCGCACTGCAGACCTCCACGAACTCATCGCGCGACTCGAGGCTGACGCGTCTCTCTTCGAGCCCGATGCGCTGCGCGCGCGGATCGAGGCGCTCGACCTGCTGGACGCTTATGCCGCCGGTTCCGGATCGCAGGAGATGCGCGCGGAGGCGCTGCGGAGCCGGCTCGAGGCCGCGAATGTTTCGGTGTACGATGCCATTCGCGATGCGATCCGCAAGACCGGTCACAAGGGCATCCGCAAGACCGGCCGCGACTGGATGAAAGGCGGGGCAACAGAGGATGCGCGATGGGGCGACATGCAATGGGACGACGCGCGATGGGGAGACGCGTCATGGGGTAATGCCCTGGCCGCATGGATCGAACGATGCGCGGACCCGGCGCAATCCGATCAGGCGCAATCGGATCAGGCACGATCGGGCCCGACTGGCTCCGGCTACGACTGGCTCGACGAGCTGATCGGCGGCGTGCTCAAGCTGCGCGAGCCGGAGAGCGCGGACGTTCGTCCAGGCTTCGAGATGGTCTTCTATCAGCCCACGCCGGCGCGCCACATTCTTCAGATGCTGCGCCTCTGCGCGCTCTCCGCCGGCGATGTTCTGGTCGATCTCGGCTCCGGCCTCGGTCACGTGCCCATCCTCGCGGCGCTGCTCACGCGAGCCCGCTGCGTGGGAATCGAATTGGAACCGACCTACATTGCGACGGCACGTGCGTGTGCGTGCAGCCTTGGCCTCAGCCGCGCGGAGTTCCTGCAGCAGGATGCGCGCGCAGCCGACATTTCCACGGGAACCGTCTTTTATCTCTACACGCCCTTTACAGGCTCCATTTTGGAGAGCGTGCTGCGCAGGCTGCAGCAGGAGAGCAGGCAGCGCGTCCTCCGCATCTGCACCTTCGGCCCCTGCACGCTGACGGTGGCGCGCGAGCCGTGGCTCACCGCGCACGCAACGCCGGAAGCCGACCGCATCACGCTGTTTCACCCGCGCGGGTGAGAGCGCCGTGCGGCCATCATGCTCCGATTCTGGACTCGCAACTCCCCGGCAAGCCGCCTGTTGACCAGAGCAATCGCATGAAGGTGGGAAGAACTGTGCAATGGGTTCGCGCCGCCCCTCCGGGGCTACCCTGTCATGAGATTCCCTCTTTCCCAGGACTGCGCTTCGCTTGTCCTGGGCTAGTATCGGTCCGTCCCTCCGGGACGAAATTGACCTGCCAGTCACCGTGGCACTCACTCACCGTGGCACTACTTGATACGCCCAAAGAGAACCTGACTCGCGCACAAAAGGCGTTCATGCGATATGGATATTTATTTGATGCCACTGAACGCAACATGTTGAGGCTTGTGGCGACGACTGAGCCCAATCGATAGGGGCGGGTGGCGTCAAGAAAATATCCATATCATGCGATTGCCCTGCCCGTTGATACTGCGACTGCCGTGCGCCGGGCCGGCCACGTAAACTGGATGCGGGTCCACTCCGCGTCATGCGCCTTCTTACTCGCCGCTCACTCATCGTCGTGGCCTTTCTGGCCTTCGCCTCATTCTGCGCGCACGCCGCAGACACCTACAAAATCATCCACACTTATCCGCACGATCCGCGCGCCTATACGCAGGGCCTGATCTATCTCGACGGCCATCTCTACGAGAGCACCGGGATCAACGGCCGCTCGTCGCTGCGCATGGTCGACCTGGAAACAGGCCGCGTGCAGCAGGAGATTGCTGTCCCCAGCAAGTACTTTGCGGAGGGGCTTACCAACTGGGGCAGCACCCTCATCCAGCTCACCTGGCTCTCGCACACCGCTTTCGTTTACGACCGCTTCAGCTTCCGCCTGCTGCGCACGCTCCACTACAAAGGCGAGGGCTGGGGGCTGACGCAGGATGGCGTCCACCTGATCCTGAGCGACGGCAGCGCCACGCTGCGCTTTCTCGATCCGGAAACCTTTCGCGTGGTTCGCAGCATCGTGGTCAAGAACGCCGGAGCGCCCGTCACCCAGCTCAACGAGCTCGAGTATGTGCGCGGCGAAATCTACGCCAATGTCTGGCACACCGATCGCATTGCGCGCATCGATCCGGCCAGCGGCAGGGTGGTGGGCTGGATCGATCTCTCCGGCCTGCTGGCCGCCAACCAGCACCCGGACCCCGAAGCGGTGCTCAATGGCATTGCCTGGGACGCCGGGCACGATCGCCTGTTTGTGACCGGCAAGCTGTGGCCAAAGCTGTTCGAGATCAAGGTTGTTCCCGCCACAGCTTCAAAGTAGCCAGTGCCAACGGGCGGTAAAAGCCTCCGGTGCGTCTGCGCTGCATTCCCTATTACGGCACAAACACGTGCAGGCGCACATGCCAGTGGGTGCTCTGCCCGGGCTTGAGTGTCACCATTCCCGTATTCATCGATCCCCATTCCTTGCCGAAGGGATCGGCAAAGTTGTACTGGTCCTCGATGGCCACAAAGCTCTTGTCCGGTGGCGCGTACATCTGGATGGTCCGGATCTCCGGCGACAGGCCCTCGATATCCACACCATAGTGCGCGGCCGGATCGATCACCCGCACCGTCACGACGCCGTTTTCCCGGGTGAGATGGCTCCAGTTGTCGTCATAAAAATTCTTTCCGAGGGCCACGCCGTCCGGGGCGCGCAGATCGTAGCGCGTCCCTTCCACCGGCAACAGCTTGCCGGTCGGGAACACGCTGTCGTAGTTGTTTACCTGGGCCAGCATTGAGCCGGGAATGTGGATCTTGACCTGCTCGCGGTTGCCCGAAAGCAGATTGAAGTACGGGTGCCATCCAATCGCGATGGGCTCGGATTCTGCTCCCACGTTGTGGGCCACAATGGACGCGTCCACCGCCTCGGCGGTGAGCGTGATGGTCACCGTAAGGTCGGTCTTCGAGAGCCAGTGGCCGCCGAAGTCTCCGGCATGGATCACGCCGGTCACCTGTTCGCCACCCGGCACCTTGCTCACACGCACATCCTCTGTCCGCGCCTTCAGAATGAGCCCGTGCATGGCGTGGCGCTCGGCCCCCGGCAGCTTGCCCACGTTGTTGGCGGGCAGCGTGAGCGT
Source organism: Occallatibacter sp. (assembly GCA_036267475.1). Classification (GTDB taxonomy): domain Bacteria; phylum Acidobacteriota; class Terriglobia; order Terriglobales; family Acidobacteriaceae; genus Telmatobacter. Next base: position 13,315 of record DATAVZ010000064.1, on the reverse strand, counting down.
ATGCCCCTCCCACTCCGTGGTGAGCGTGCGGCCATCCGCTGACAGCTTGCCGATGATGCGGTTGGGATAAGGGCAGAGAAACGCCGCGCCCAGCCGGTAACTCAGGTCGCCGTATGCCGTATCGCGCTTGTCCAGCATGCTCTCGGCTGTCGCCTCGTCCGGAGAGGCCAGCACGTTTACTTCGCCTTTGCCGGGAAAGTTGGCCTTGATGTAGAGCAGCTCCATGCCGCGTCCCGGCATCAGGGTCACGCCGGTAAACTCCGGCGTGGTTTTGCTCACCGCGGTGCGGCTCAGCGTCACCAGCTTTTCGCCGCCAATCTCGCTTACCGCCTGTGCATGCGCCGCAGCGGCCACGCAGGCAGCCGCAAGCGCCGGCAAAACAACATTACGAACCAAGCGATTCATACGCACCCTATCCTCCATTGGCCGGGAAATCGTTTACGCAACTGACGACCGCGCACCCCGGCGACCGAGCCATTTTACCCGATGCCCGGCGGGCCTTCGCCAGCGCGCCCCTGGGCGGGCCCAAATTTCTGAGCCCCGATTTGCGAACATAGGACGAGAGGACCGTCCATGACCGACACCCAACCCGTAGCCGTCATCACCGGAGCCGCACAGGGCATTGGCCGCCGCACCGCCGAGCTGCTGGCCGGCCACGGCTACCGCATTGCCATTCTCGATTTGCGCCCGCCGGCTGAAACCGCAGCGGCCATCCAAGCCGCCGGCGGCCAGGTTCTGGCCCATTCCGCCAGCGTGGCCGACGAGGCGCAGGTGGACGATTTCGCCGAACAGGTTTTTGCCCGCTACGGCCGCGCCGACGTGCTGGTGAACAATGCCGGCATCAGCCTCATCACCCCGGCCGAGTTCACCCAGGCCGACGACTTTCGCCGCGTGCTTGAGGTGAATCTTGTCGGGCCGTTTCTGCTGTGCAAGTCTTTCGGCGCGCGCATGCTCGCCGCCGGCGCGGGCGCAATCGTCAACGTGGCCTCCATTGCCGGGCTGCTGGGCGTGTCCGACCGCGCCGCCTACAACGCATCCAAACACGGCCTGGTGGGGTTGACCCGCACCCTTGCCGCCGAGTGGGGCGGCCGCGGCGTGCGCGTCAACGCGGTCTGCCCCGACTGGGTGAAAACCGAGATGGACTCCGCCGACCAGGCCGGCGGCAGCTACTCCGACGAGGACATTACCCGGCGCGTGCCCATGGCCCGCTTTGCCTCACCCGACGACATCGCCCGCGCCATCGCCTTCCTGGCCGATCGGCGCGAAAGCGGCTTCGTCAACGGCCATACCCTGGCGGTGGACGGCGGCTGGACCGCCGACGCAAGCTGGGAGTCTCTGCGCCTGCGCAAGCGCTGAAATGGCCGCCGCAGACCGCGTCCCTGCCTCGGCCTGGCGATGGCGGCATGCGATTCGCCGCGTTGGCCGGCAATTTTCCTGCTGCGCTTCGCCACCCGGCGGGGCTACAATCCCGGCACTGGAAGCTCATCGGCTGGCGAGGCCGCAAAACGCGCGCTCGCGTCGCGCCATCCTGCTAAAACGCCGCTGCGCTTTTCGGCACTTTTCCATTGCGCCCGGAATTCGGCGCGGTTCCGATCCGCAACTATCTTTGCCGGGCCCTGCAATTCCCCGATCCCGAAATCTGATCCTGAAATCCGATTCTGAAATTTTGATCCTGAAATTTGGGCCTGAAATTCGAACTTGAAATTTGCTGCTGCAATTCCCGGCGTCCCTCGACGCGGGAAACAGACTCTCTGGAGGGCGTGGACCATGGCGCAGGCCATTCAAATTGCGCAGGCAAGCGGCGCTTCGGCCACCGTGGCCGACATTACCATCGACCAGATCGTGCTGGGAAGCGTAACCATCGGACAACTCAATCTGCAGGGCGCAGCACTGGACCTGAACTCCGCCAGCGCGTCGCTGGGGAGCGTGCGCATCGTCCTTACACTCGACTTCCAGTTCGACTGGTGGATCAACCTGGGCTTCTGGAGCGACTCGGGCAATGCCGACCTGGGCAGCCTCTCGTTCGCGCTCGACCTGGGCAATATTGCCATTCCATCGCTGGGCAACATTCCGTTGTCGGTGCCGAACATCGCACTGGCCAGCCTGAATGCGGCCTTTGCGCCGATCTCATCCATCGATCTGGGCGGCGGCGCCATCGCCGGCATCAGCGCTACCAGCATGGCGCTGCCCAAAAGCGGATTCACGATCGCCGGCCTGGGGATTAGCGGCGTCAGCATTGCCGGCATTCAGATTCCCGAAGCAACCGCGGCGCAGGTTTCCTTTCAGGATTTCCATCCCAACGCAAGCGTCCTGTTCCCCACCGCCACGCTGGGACCGGTGCAGATTCCATCGGCCGCCGCGGCCGATGTGCAGACCACCGCCCCGGTGAGCTTCAACGGCTCGGCCTCCGAGCAGCCGCTTTCCCTGTCGCTGGGCGTGCTGGGAGGCAGCATCAACGTAACTCCCACGGCGTTTGTGAATATCGGCTCGCTGGCGTTGCACGGGGTGGCGCTCAGCGGAACTGTCGCCCAGGCCATTCTGAAAAATATCGGCGTGCCGGTGGACATTCACGGAATCAACCTGAACGACGTCGACATCACGCAGGTGACCGCTACCGGCATCACGCTCTGATCGGGGCAGGAGGTTTTTATGCCGCACATGGATCACGCACAATTCGAAGCGCTCTGGCAAAAGGTGAAGGAGTTGCCGCTGGTGCGCCGCGCCGAAGCCAAGCCCGTGCAGGCCGATCTTTCCCTCTCCGGCCTGCTGGACCACTACATGAACATGGCCGCGCAGCAACAGACCGAAGGCAAGCTCACGCAGCCCGATTACAACGATCTCCAGGCCGCTGTGAACGCGCTGAAGGTTGTATTGGCGCGCATCAAAGACAGTGAGCTGGTGGCCGATGCGATGGCGCGGAATGCGGCTGCCATTCAGGCCCGGCTGGCCAGGCCCGGTAATCCAGCGTAACGAGTTCCATGCGCTGGACGGCGACACGCTCGGCCATCGCAGGCCCGAGTGCAATCAGAGGGAACCTCTGAATCAGTTCTTATCGCGTCGCCGGCAGTCGCTCAGGGGCTGAAGCCCCGTTGACTCCGCGGGGCTTGATGTACGGGCTGAAGCCCGTACCCTTCACCTGAAGCCCGTACCCTTCACCTGAAGCCCGTATCCATCGCATGAAGCCAGTACCCTTCAACTGAAGTCCGTACCCTTCAAGTCGTCGGCTTATGCAGAGATTTCAATGGGTTCTCAGAGGGTGATAAGGGGGCGCGGCACGCGGGTTCTGGCGCGCTCCAGAAAGATGCGCATGCGCAAAGCCTCGGAGCGCTCGGCAACCACCAGGTGCATCTGGCGGCGGATGTGGTCGGGATCTTCGAGCAGGGTCACCATGGATTCATCGCTCGCTGCATCGCGCTCCAGACGCGCAATCCGCTCTTCCACTGTCTGGCGAAATCGTGGGCTGATCTCGTAGCCCTCATCGGCGGCACATTGGGTCTTCATGGCAGGCTCCTTGGGGGGATGAAATTCGGGGTCAAAATTTTTGGGCTTTCGGCCTCAAGTTCTCTCAACTACTGCCGATGTTAGCGAAAGGCCTGTTTTTGCGCCAGATTACGATGTAAGTCTCCAAAGGTAATAAAGTGTCCGCGAATAAGACACTTCCGCGCGGATTTTTCGTTCCCCCCGGCCTAAATGCCTGATGCTGTATGGAATCGAGACAGCGAGTGACCGTGGTCGAAACATTTTTCAACAGGCGCGTCCGGATTCGTGCGCGAAGGCCACGCGCGCGATGGGACACGGCGCGATTGAGAATAATGCAGGGAGTCTCTGAACAGGTCCTTGTTAAGAAGCCGGCATTCCCTCAGGGGCTGAAGCCCCATTGATTCTGCGGGGCTTAATGTACGGGCTGAAGCCCGTACCCTTCACGCTGTCAACTTATGCAGATTATGCAGAGAGTTCTTAGCCGGACTTACTGGTCGAGTTACTGATCTTGCGGCGCCGAAGCGTAGTAGCCATGGCGCACCTGCACCTTCATCCCGTCACCGCATTGCACGGCGATGTGGCGGAACGTGCCGTCGAGCTTGGTGTTGGTCGGGGTGTAGCTGGCCACATACTGGGTGCGCAGCTCGTCCTCAATCTGCTCAAAGGCCGCCTGCAGCTTTTGCCCATTGTTGCCCACGTCGATCACCCGGCCGCCGGTCTCGTCGGCAATGCGTTTGGCCTCAGAATAGCCGCTGTAGCCCATGCCCTGGTTCCAGTAGAGCTGCCGGTCGGCGATGAGGATCACGTAGATGATCACGTTGGATCGCTCGGCGGCGGCAATGGCGTCCGCAATCTTGGTGCGGCTGCCCTGGTCATCGCCGTCGGTCAGAATAATCATCGCCTTGCGACCCGACTCCTGGTTCAGCTTTTCGGTCGAGGCCAGATAGATGGCGTCGTAGAGCAGGGTGCCCTTGGGGTCGCCGATAGTGGGAACCGTGCCGCCGCCGGCACCGGGAATGCCGCCCGCGCCGTTGCCGCCGGCGGTGTTGATCTGGGCCGTGCCCATGGCGTGGGCCAGCGTGTGCGGGCTGTTGGTAAAGTCCTGCAGCAGGTCGACGTTTACGTCAAACGACAGCAGAAATGCCTCGTCCTTGGAGCGCATCACTCGTTCCAGAAACTGGCTGCCCGCGTCCTGCTCGAGCGGCAAAACCCGCTGCTGGCTGCCCGAGGTGTCGAGCAGAATGCCCAGCGTGAGCGGCTGGTTGGTCTCGGCCACAAAGTTCTTGAGCGTCTGCGGAACCTTGTCTTCGAGCACCGTGCAGTCGTTTTTGGTCAAATGCGGCACCAGCTCGCCGCGCTTGTCCTTTACCGTGAAGAACAGGTCCACAAGATTGGCATTCACCTTGAAGGTGGCCACCGGAGCCTCGTCGGGCGGGGGAGCCGGAGCCGTGCTCACCGGCGACGCGTCGGGAGATGGCGCAAGTTGTCCCCAGGCCGCCGCGTGGAGCATTGGCAGGCCAAGCAGGGCCATCGCAAAGGCTGGTCGCAATCTCATGCTGGCAGGTTAGACGAATTTTGCGCATCTAAGAAAGCAGATTCGCCTGCTGTGGCCCTGGGCAGGGCAACCTGCGGGGCTCTGGCGCGTCTGATACTCTGTCTGCTGCGAGACATGGCCGTTCGTGGCATGGTGTTTGCACGCAAATTCCGCGGCAGCAACGCGGAGTTGCAGGCTTTTGGGAGGACGAAGTACCTGTGAGATCTGGTTTGACGGCATTGGCGCTGGCTATGTGCGTTGGTTTGTGCGTGTATGTGGAGTGGCCGGTTCTGGCCCAGGCGCAGCAATCCGTTCCCGATGCGCCCACCCCGCAGGCACCTCCGCCTTTACCGGGCGTGAGCGGAGCCATCACGCCCGGAGCCGGCTCCGGCCCTGCGCCGGCAAGTAGTTCATCTCCTTCTTCTTCCGATTCTGCCCCGGTTCCGGCTGCGGCCGCTCCGGCCAATGAGCCCCCGCCACCTGCGGAGTCGGCCCCCATCGTCGCTCCCGCGGCTCCCGGAGACGCGGCGCAGGGTCCTGCGCCGGCTGGCGGCAACATCGCCAACTTCGTCGTCGATGTGAACTTTGTGGAAGTTCCGGTGACCGTAAAAGACTCAAAACAGAGGGAAGTGTCGGGCCTCACCTGGCGCGACTTCAAGGTCTATGAAAACGGCACTCTGGTTCATCTGAACTTTTTCAGCGCGGACCCGCAGCCGCTCTCAATCGCCTTTGTCATTGACCAGAGCCTGCCCTCGAACGTTATGAGCAAGGTGAACACCTCGCTGGGCGCCATTCAGGGCGCGCTCAGCCCGTATGACGAGGCAGCGGTGTTCAGCTACAGCAACGGGCCCAAGGAGTGGACGGGGTTTACCGGGGCGCAGGGCAACCGCCTGCCCGCCGTGCTGGCGCTGGCCAAGGCCGTGGGCACCGACCCCATGGTTCCCATCAACAGCGGCCCGTTTGCCAACTGCAGCATCCGCGAGAACGGCAACTGCGTCGATCCGAACCTGCAGGCAGGCGGCTCGACCGGCAACGACACGTTCATGAAGCTTCCCAAGGAGATTCACACGCTCAACGACGCGATCCTGGCCGCCGCCAAGCAGCTTTCCGTGCGGCCCAAGGAGCGCCGGCGCATTATCTACGTGATCTCCGACGGCAAGGAGTATGGCAGCAAGGCCTCGTGGAAACAGGTGGTGCAGTACCTCCAGACCAACAAGATCGCCGTCTATGCCACGCTGGTGGGCGACTCGGCGAACTGGGGCGAGGGATGGATCGATCGCTTCCACCTGCCCTTCAGCATGTACGACAACATTCTGTACAAGTACACCCTGGCGACCGGCGGCGACACCGATTCTGAAGGTGGCACCAACGGCATTGAAAAGAGCTACAGCAAGATTGCCGACGAGGCGCGCTACCAGTACACGCTCGGCTACCTGAGCCACGAGTCGATCTACGACGGCCGAGCTCGCAGCATTGAAGTGCGCGTCGACCGGCCTGATGTCAACGTGATCGCCAAGAACCGCTACTATCCCTCCGGGCAGGACTATCGCTGATTTGTGGCCGGCGGGTGGCCGGCTCGGCGCCGGTGGCCGTTCTGCTGCCTCCGTCCACGAAGGCCGGACGCTCTTTCGCCGCTGGACAATATTTCGCCAATTGCTTTCGCCGCTTGCGGGTCTTCCTGGCCTGTGTGCGGACGGCGCAGAATGCACAAAGGCCTGTGCGCGGGCACAGGCCTTTCAGTGTGTCTTGATTCCGCCTGAAGATGCGGCACGATGGCCGCGAAACTTCAACTGCTGGTCATTCCGGTGCTTATTCCGGCCGCATTACTGAGACTCGATTTACCGGGGGCGCGCTTTGACTGGACGCGCCTGACTGGGGCTCGATTTACTTGGGCTCGATCGGCGCGGCGTTGACGGGCGCCGCAGTCGCGGTGCTCTGTTGTACCGGTTGCGCCGGCGGGGGCGGCGGGGTCGGATCGGTAATGCCCTTGATGCCCTCTTTAAAGCCTTTGAGGCCTTCGCCCAGACCTTTGCCCAACTCCGGCAGGCGCTTGGCTCCGAAGAGCAGAAAAACGACGATCCCCAATATGATTAAATGTGTTGGCTGAAGCAGATCACCCATGGATATTCCCTCCGCGCGACCCAATTTCCGGCCGCGCAAGCTCACCCATTATTGTCGCACAGAACTGCTCGGGTAAGCGAACCGCATGTCGTGCCCTATTTGTACGTTGCTACTGGACGCCTCGGATTTGCCACCGCAGATAAAATCTCCGGTACGGTTCACTCCCTTACCGCCCAGACCATTACCGCCCAGACCATTACCGCCCAGAGATGATCCGTGAAGTCCCGAATCGAATTTCAGTGGATGGAAGCCAATCAACGAGATTCGCAACCAGACTCGCTGTGCGCCGCTAATTCACCTGGGCCGGCCGGCCCAGACGCTCGGTGACCATGCTGAAAAAGCTGCGCAGGTCTTCCTCTTCGCCCACCGTGAGACGGCGATAGACCTTCATCAGCGGAAACAGGCGGGAGCCGCGCACGTCCACGGCCGGAACCGCCGTGGCACCGCCGGGATAGACCGTCATCTCCCAGGTCCCGACATAGCGAATCCGCAGCACCTCGCCCAGATAGCTGCCCCACAGCCTGACTTCAAAGTCGATATCCAGTTCCGGACTTTCACCCACCAGAATCAGGATCTCGTCCAGCGCGTCGACCGAATCGGAGCCGAGGTTCAGCTCCTGGTTGAACTCGCTGGCGGCCAGTTCCACCGCGGCCGCGGCATAGCCCTCCATCATCGTTCCCAGGTCAGGGTAGGCGGCCGACTCAACCCTTTTGCGTAATTCAGCGCGGCTAGGCATCCAATCAACAGGGTAAATCTCAATGCCCCGCCGCGGAAAGGCAGGAAAGTGGGAGCGCGGCTCAAACATTCGGGTCAGCTTTGTGGCAGACTGAAAAAGTTGTGGAGGTGGTTTCACATGAAGGCGTTGAAAGTTCTGGCAATCGCCGTATTGCTCACGGTTGCAACGGGCACTGCCCTGCCCGCCGGGCGGATCATCTATCCCGACCCCTCGCAGGCGCCGGCCGATCTGTCTGCTGCGCTCAGAACGGCCGCGGCCACGCACAAGCGGGTGCTGATCGACTTTGGCGGAAACTGGTGCGGCGACTGCCAGGTTCTGGATATCTACTTCCACAACCAGCAGAACCTGCCGATTCTGAATACCAACTACGTGCTGGTACATGTCAATATCGGCCACATGGATGAGAATGTGGCGCTGGCCGACCGCTATAACGTTCCGCTACAAAAGGGCGTGCCGGCGCTGGCCGTGTTGAGCGACCACGGCAGGCTGCTCTACAGCCAGAAGCAGGGCGAGTTTGAAGCGATGCGCCGCATGGAGTCGTCCGCGGTGACGGCTTTTCTGGTGCAATGGCGCGCGCCGCGGCCGGGCTGCTCGGCGGTGGTATTGAACTGCTAGCGCAAGGAAGAAGCCGCGTGGCCGTATTCCATGTGGGCCGAGCGGAATTGAAAATGTTGTGTACTCAGCCAATCGGTCAGGAAGACGGCGCATGCAATTCGATATCGATGCAATTGCCGGCAGCACGACCTACAAGCTGCTGGTGGGCCTGGTGGCGCCGCGCCCCATCGCTCTGATCACCAGCATGGACGAGCAGGGCCGTCTGAATGCCGCTCCTTTCAGCGCCTATAACTACCTGTGCACCGATCCGCCGATCGTGGGCATCGGTGTCACCAACCGGCCACGGGTTCACGGTGTGGAGCATTTTGTGCCCAAGGACACGGCGCGCAACATCCGCCGCACCGGTGAGTTTGTGGTCAACGTGGTCACCGAGGATATCGCGCAGAAGATGAACCTGTGCGCCACCGATTTTCCCGCCGAGATGAGCGAGGTGGAGATCGCGGGCTTTACCACGGCGCCATCGGAAAAGATTGGCGTGCCGCGCCTGGCCGAGGCGCACGCGGCGCTCGAATGCCGCGAGTACACCACCATGGAGATTGGCCGCTCGCGCATCATCCTGGGCCGGGTGGTGAGCATTTATGTGGAAGACCGCTTCGTGGACCCGGCCGGTCCCTATATCCACGCCGACCAGTTGCACTCCATCGGCCGCATGAACGGCCTGGGCAACTACGTACACACGCGGGATGCGTTCATGGCCATCCCGCGCATTTCCTACGAAGAGTGGAAGAAGCAGCAGGGTTAGGCCAGCGGCGCAAGGTGCTTGGTGTTCGAGTAGGTGTAGGTGACGCGGTGGATCACGGTGATGGTGGATAGAACCGCCAGCACCCAGAGCACCGGGCCCATCACTCCCCAGCGATTGAACAGCGCGCCGAGGATGACGAGCACGATGCGCTCCGGCCGCTCCATGAAGCCCACCTTGCAACTGCCGATAAGCGCCTCGGCTCGGGCGCGGGTGTAGCTCACCATGAGCGAGGTCACCATGACAAACGCCACCAGCACCACGTAGCGGAAGCGGTTGATGCGGCCGTAGTACACCAGCAGGCCGAAGAACAGCACCACGTCGGAGTAGCGGTCGATCACCGAGTCAAAAAATGAGCCGAAGACCGTGACCTGGTTGGTGCGGCGGGCCACGCGGCCGTCGACCATGTCAAACAATCCGGCGCCCACGATCACTAGGCCGGCGTAGAAGAACATGCGGTCTCCGTTGGAAGAGTTGGCATGGCCGAACAGGAAGGCGGCAGCGATGTTGATCACCAAGCCGAGGAACGTAAGCACGTTGGGCGAAATGCGGGTGAGCGCCAGCCCGTGCACAATGCGGTCAAGTAGCCAACCGCAGCCGCGGCCGAATGCGCTGGTCCATGTCATTCTAGCTTTCAACTCCTGGCCGTACAGCTCTCACAGCAGCCCACGGGTCGGTCGCTTGGCTACGAACCGGGAGCATCGAGACTGGAAGCGGACGGCTGATTTTTCCTGCTACTGCTGTGCGCCGGCCGATGCTTCTTCGCCGGCTTCGTCGTGAACGGTGGTGAGTTTCAGAATCTCCATCTCGCGCTTGCCGTTGGGCGTGACCACCGTAGCCACATCGCCCACCCGTCTGCCCACCAGTCCGCGGCCAATGGGCGAAGTGGTGGAGATGAGCCCCTTCGACACGTCCGACTCCTCGCTGGTAACGAGCCGGTAGACGATCTCTTCGTCCTTGGTCGAGTCAAAGACCACCACTGTCGATCCGAATCCCACCTTGTCGCGGGGAATGTTCGAGAGGTTGACCAGCGACAGCTCCGCCATGCGCTTCTTCAACTGGCCCAGGCGCGCGTTAACAAATTGCTGACGCTGCTTGGCCATGTGATATTCGGCGTTCTCCGAGAGGTCGCCGAGCGCTACAGCTTTTTTGATCTCGGCAGGAAGCTCATGGGCAAGCTCGTGCTCCAACTGCTGGATCTCTTCGAGTAGTTTTTGATTGATGAGTTCGGGCATTCATGGTCCGTGGCGGCGAGCGGGGATTACTCAGTCCGCGGGAAGTAACAACGCTTGACTCTCGATTATACGCGCCATGCCGTGCGAGAAGCGATCCACAATTACGATGCCCGCGCATGCGATGCCCGCGCGCCTGAGTCAGTCTTCGCTTTCAGGCTCTCCGGTCTGCGGATTCGGGGCCTGGATGCCTTCTGCGTCTGCTCCGGCTCTTTGCCGGTCGAGTCTTTGCCAGTCAAGTCTTTGCCGGTCAAGGAACTCCTGCAAAATCAGCGTGGCGGCCACCTGGTCGACCACCCTGCGATGCTGCTGCCGCTGGTGGCCTGCTTCGTACAGAATCCGGTGGGCTTCCTGGGTGGTCAGGCGCTCGTCCCACAGGTGCACGGGCAGGCCGGCGAGCTCGCCCAGCGCCGCCGCAAAAGCCTGCGTCCTGGCGGCTTGCGGGCTTATTTCGCCGGACAGGTGCAGTGGATTGCCGACGACGACGCCGGCCACTCCATAACGCCGGCACAGGCGCGCCAGCGAGCGCAGATCCTCGCGGCTGTTGTGGCGGCGCTCCAGCGTGAGGACCGGCTGCGCGGTCAGCCCCAGTTCATCGGAGACGGCCACGCCGATGCGGCGATTGCCGATGTCCAGGCCGAGATAGCGCAGATGTTTTCCCGATTCCAGCTTTGCGCCCTCCGCAACCAGCTTAATGGCCAGAGGGCAAATTCGGCCCTTATCGCCCGGTACAATGAAAAGATTGAGAGTCCACAGGGGCGCCTGCCGCGTCCTAAGTGATTGAAGGATTGAAACCAGCCGAATGGCAAGGCGCAAATGGAAGAACAGGAGAAGGAAAGGCTCGGGAGTGGCGAAATTCCTGCTGGGAGTTTTTCTTCTAGGCGTGCTTGCAGCCGGCGCGGCCGGGTGGCTCATTTTCACGCCTTACGGGCCATCGACTGAGACATTCGTCGAGATCGCGCCCGGCTCTTCGGCATTACGAATCGGCAAGCAACTCCGGGATGCCGGAGTGCTTCGCAGCGAGTATGCCTTTTACGTGCTGCGCGAGTGGAGGCGTGGAACGCTCAAGGCCGGAGAGTACCGGTTCGACCATCCACTGACCGCGCTGGATGTGTATGAACACATTGCGCGCGGCGAGATTTACACCAGGGCGCTCGTGGTCCCTGAAGGCTCGAATATTTTCGACATTGCAGCACGCGTGGAACAGGCGGGCTTCGACACGCGTAAGGATTTTCTGGATGCGGCAGTCAGCCAGGCGGGACTGGTGGCCGACCTCGATCCCGAGGCGAAGAGCCTGGAGGGTTACCTGTTCCCGGACACCTATCGCTTTGCCCGCGCAACCAAAGCTACAGAGATCGTAGCTACCATGGCGCGCCGCTTCAGGGCCGTCGCCGCGCAACTGGGATTGAAGGAGAATCTGCACCAGGTGGTAACCATTGCCTCATTGGTAGAACGCGAAACGGCTGTGGACGCTGAGCGGCCGCTGGTGGCCAGCGTCTTTGAAAACCGGCTGAGTAAAAACATGCCGCTGATGACCGACCCCTCGGTCATCTACGGGCTGGAACTGGAAGGCCGCTGGCGTGGAACCATCTACGCGAGCGATCTGGCCGCCGACACCGCTTACAACACCTATCGTCATGCCGGCCTGCCGCCGGGACCGATCGACAACCCCGGCATTCGCTCGCTGCGCGCCGCCATGCATCCTGCCGACACCGATTATCTCTACTTTGTGGCCGCGGGCGTGAACGCGCAGGGCCACTCGCTGTTTGCCACCACACTCGACGAGCACAATCGCAACGTGGCCGGGTACAGGCAGGCGCTCAAGAACGCGGGTGCGCAGTGAATCCTCGCGTCTTGCGCCTAATCTCGCTGTCTCTGCCGCTTTGCCTGGCGGGCTGCAACATTCTGCCCACCACGCGCCATCTGCCGGTGCCCAAGGCGCCCACTAACGTGCAGTCGGTGACCCCTGAAAACATCGTCAAGCAGCTCAACCAGCGCTGGGAAGCGCTCAATACCCTTACCGCGACTGTCGAGATTCAAGCCACCGAGCTCAAGAATGCCGAAGGGATCGAGAAGGATTTTCCCTCCTGCCGCGGATACATCATCATCGGCAAGCCCAATCTGCTGCGGGTGGCGGGAACCTATTTTGGCGTGAAGGCCTTTGACATGGCCAGCGACGGCAAAAACTTCACGCTTGTCATGCCCACCAAGAACATGGTCATTCGCGGCACGAATACGGTGACGGAGAAGTCGTCCAACCAGCTTGAAAATCTCCGCCCCGACTTCTTTCTGGACGCGATCGTGGTCCGCGGCCTCGCCCCCGATGAAGAGTTCATGGTCTCCGGCGATTCGGAGACGGTGGAGGACACCGCCAAGAAACATCTCTACATTGAGCCCGAGTATATTCTCAGCATCATGCGGCCCAAGTCCGGCAACGAGAAGCAGCCGGTCCGCGTGATCACCTTTCATCGCGACGACATGCTGCCCTATGACCAGGACATCTACGACAGCGCGGGAAATCTCGCCACCCAGGTTGTCTACAGCAACTACGCTGAATTTGCCGGCGGCAGGTATCCCTCCAGGGTGGTCATCCGGCGTCCGCAGGAGGGCATTCAACTGGTGCTCACCGTCATCGCCGTACATGAGAACGTCAAGCTCCCAGCCGACGAGTTCCAGGTCCAGATTCCCAGCGGAGCCAAGGTGCAGACCCTGCACTAGATGTGGAGGCTCAAGAGGTTGTTCCGATTCAGGCCTGAGCGAGAAGCGGGTGTATTGAGTTTAAGGCCGGCATGTGGGCGATGGAAGTTGTATTCGTGCAGCCAGGTGTGGAGCTGGAAAAGTCTTTCTTCGGAGTTCTG
>DATAVZ010000063.1:0-15280 GCA_036267475.1 Occallatibacter sp. | reverse complement strand
CTGAGGAGATGTCGAACGTGGACAAAAAATCGTCCCTCAGGGGCTAAAGCCCAACCTATTTTCAGCTCTTTACGGCACGGCTGAAGCCGTGCCCTTTCAAAACGGTTCTGAGAAGGATGGTTTCTGGACAGGTTCTTAGAGCCACGGACGGGGGGAGCAGAATTCTGAGAGACTGCTCCCGCCCGTCACAGCCGGTCTTCAAAGGCCTGCTCCACGCCCGGATAAAACGCGAGATAGCAGAAGATGAGGATATTTACGGCGCAGCCCGCCAGCATGGCCTGCTTCTGGTCGGGGCTGAGCGCGCCGCCCGCCAGTCCCGCCGCCGCTCCGGTGAGCAGATAGAACATGGTGCGGGCGGCTGAAGCGCCGGCGTAGAACATGGTGATCCAGCGGATGCGCCAGGAGCGCGCCAGCCACATGACGCCCACTACTACGGAAAGCACGGCCGTGGCAAAGAGCGCCTCAGCGAACAGGCCGACCGGGACTTGCCCATGGGTCCTGTGCATTTCAAATGGAACCAGCAGCCGCGAGTGGCCAATGAGCAACACCCCCAGCTCCGAGCCGGGCTGTGCGGACAGAATCATGGCAAAGACCAGGTACACCGCGGCCCGGATCAGGTAAAACCACGCCAGGCAGGCAATGGCAATGGGCAGCTTGGGGCGCTGCCGCTCTTTTACGGGAGCCGCGGGCGCCTTTGCGGCGGGCGGCGGCATGGGCGCATCGAGCGACGGCACATCCGTGTGCTGATACTCGTCGGTTACGGGCTTCCATGTATTCACGAACTTCGGGGCATTCGCAAATTCCGGGGTATTCAAGAATTCAGGGGCTTCGCCGGCTTGAGACCGATCCTTTGGCATACGGTTCCTCTTATCCGAAAACCCTTGGGGAAAAGGTTCTCTGGAACGCATGGATTGACTACTGGTATTTGCAACCGAGTGTATCACCAAACCGGCGCCGGGATGAAGAGCATTTGTGGGACGGCTGAAGCCGTGCCCTTTTGAAAGCGCAGGCAAATCAGGACACTACAAAACAGACGCAGCAACCGGGCGGGAAACGGGAAGCGAAGAACGGACCCATATAGGTTAGCGAAGAACGAATGCCTACAGCCTTTCGCGCAGGAAGCTGATGACCTGATCGGCCTTGACCACGCCCACCATGCGGCCCAGGGCATCCACCACGGGCAGCGTGTGAAGGTTATATTTGTCGAACATTTCGGCCAGGTCGTTCTGGTTCATATCGGCCGGGCAGGATAGAACGCGCGGCTCTCCCAGCACGCTCAGCCGCGTTTCGGGCTGCGACATCACCACCCGCGCCAGCGAGACCGATCCACGTAGCAGGCGCTTGTCATCGAGCAGAAAAACCTCGGTGACGTTTTCCGGATCGCCGTCGAAGCTGCGCAGCGCCTGCACCGCCTGGCCCACGCTGGCCTCCATGCCAAGGTAGACGAAGTCGGTGGTCATGAGGCCGGCGGCGGAGTCCTCGTCGAACTCGAGCAGCTCCTCCACTTCGTGGCGCTCCTCGGGCTCCATCTCCTCCAGAATGGCGTCGGACTGCTCCTCGGGCAGCTCGGCGAGCAGGTCGGCGGCGGCTCCGGGGTCCATCTCTTCCACAATGTCGGCAATGCGCTCGTCGTCGAGCTTTTCAAGCAGCGCCTTCTGCAGCCGCGGGCCTACCTCTTCCAGCGCCTCGGCCGCCACCTCTTCATCGAGCGAAGTAAACACGGCCTCGCGCTCGGCCGGGGCCAGGTCTTCCAGAATATCGGCCAGGTCGGAGGGGTGCATCTCCGCCAGCCGCTCGTGCTCAATGCGCAGCTTGACCCGCCGCGCCGGATCCACCTCGATGACATCGACAAACTGCCAGGGAATGCCGCGCGCGCTGAACCTGCGGGAAATGGCCTCAAGCCGGGCTCGCGGCAGCACGCCCTTGAACACTCGCCGGAAGGCTCCGCGCAGGCCCACTTCCACCTCGGCCACGCGCAGCAGGTGAACGCCGCCGCGGCCCAGCCACTCCAGATCAACATCGTTGACGCGCACTACCTTGCGCCCGTGAATGTCGATGATCTGCCGGTCGACCAGGTCCTGCTGCAGGTAAAGGTAATTGCCTTCGTCCTTTTTGAGCGGCACCAGCGCGCTGGCCGAGCGCAGCTCCAGGGTTCCAGCGGGGGTCTCCATCACTTCCTGCGAGGGCACGATCGAGAGCCCGGCGCGGGTCTTGAGCACCAGTCCCGCCACCCTGCCGGCCTCCGGTCCGGTGGCCACGGCAATATCCTTGAGCCGCCCGCACAGGCGGCCTTGCGCATCGGTGACCGGCGTGCCCAGCAGGGCCGTCAGGCTAACGCGAGTTGTGGTGCGCGGCTGCATATCCTGAGTCTACGACTCCCGCAGTCGAGTCTATAGCGGTTGCGCGATTGCCGCACCCTTGAGACTCCGCGGGGGTGGCCTGTTCGCCAGGGAAAAGCGGCTGGGCCGCATTTCGTGGCATGCAGGCGGAATCGGAAAATGCCGCAACGGCTGGCTCGCGGCTTGACACAATCGCTGCCAGACTTGAAACTGCGAGCAAGGTTTAATCGCGGCGTGGGGCAGCCTTGAGCCCACTTGCGCGAAGGCGGTATTCGACCCAGTGAGCGCACCTGGCAATGGACGGTGGAGCTTTCGACTGCACTCCACCATGGAAAGCGTGGGCGAAGTCGAGGCGGCGGCGGAGAAAATTGCCGCCGAAAGCGGTCTGGATGAAGACCAGCGCTTCCACGTGAGCATGGCGGTGCGCGAGGCGGCGGTGAATGCTGTGCTGCACGGCAACGAGTACGATCCGGCGCGCATGATCGAAGTGACTTTTGAGCACAACGCCGCGGACTTCATCTTCAAAATTACCGACGAGGGCTGCGGCTTCGATCCCGATCACCTGCCCGATCCGCTGGCTCCGGAGAACCTTTTGCGCGGCACCGGCCGCGGCATCTTCCTCATCCGCTCGCTTATGGATGAGGTCCACTTTCGCCAACTGCATCCGGGAACCGAGCTGACGCTGATCAAGCATCTGGCGCCGGCCGGTCCCACAACCTGAAGCTTTGCGCGGGGGCGATGCGGCCCCCCATCCCCGGCCTGTCCGGCCTGTTGCGCTTTTCCGCGCAGCCGGGCCTGCGAAAAGTGCTATAACCGAAGTACCGACAAGGAGGATTTTTTGTGGCATTGACTATCGCTTCTCGTGAAGTAGACGGCGTCACCGTCCTGGATCTCAGCGGGCGGATCACACTGGGCGAGGGCAGCGTACAGTTGCGCGACGCCGTTCGCGACCTCATCGGCAAAGGACAAAAGAGCATGCTGCTCAACCTGGGCGACGTCAACTATATCGACAGCTCAGGCCTGGGGGAACTGGTAAGCGCCTACACCACCTCAAAAAACCAGGGCGCGGCCCTCAAGCTGCTCAAGCTCACCAAGAAGGTCCATGACCTGCTGCAGCTCACCAAGCTCTACACAGTTTTCGACATCTACGACGACGAAGCCAGCGCCATCGCCTCGTTCAAGTAGCCTGCCCCTGGGCACAGCCGGAGAACGGTGAAGATACAAGAAAGGCCATCCCGCGGGATGGCCTTTCTTGCGTCCGGATGAGGCTTCAGAAAGAGGCTTCAGAATGAAACCTTGGGCACTTGCTGCGCGGCCGGGCTGGCCGTGAAATAAGCACTGTTTTCGTGGAACCCCGCCATGTTTGCCCAGATGCTGTTGGGGAACTGCAGCACAAAGGTGTTGTAGTCGCGCAGCGAGTCGTTGTAGCGCCGCCGCGCCACGCTGATGCGGTTCTCGGTTCCCGCCAGCTCGTCCTGCAGGCGCATGAACTGGTCGCTCGACCGCAACTGCGGATAGTTTTCGGTGAGCAGCAGCAACCGCCCGATGGCTCCGTCCAACTTGTTGTTGGCGGCAATCTTGGCTGCCGGCCCCTGCGCATTCAACATGCCGGCGCGGGCGTTGGCGATATCGCCAAACACGGTGCTCTCTTCCTTGGTGAATCCCTTCACGGTCTGCACCAGGTTGGGAATCAGGTCGGCGCGCCGCTCCAGTTGCACATCCACCTCGGACCACGCCGTCTTGACATCCTGATCCTTGGCCACCATCTGGTTTTTGGCGCTCACATAGCTGCCAAACACCAGCAGAACCGCCACCACCAGCACACCCACCACCGCCAGCGTAATTACCAGTCCACGTTTCATACTGTTTTTGTCTCCTCAAACCTCTGCCATGCAGAAGGCCACTGAATCAAAACTCTCAGACTTCGACCAGCCGCAAATCCTTACCAGCTTCCGCCCGCCCCGCCGCCACCGGTGGATCCGCCGCCAAACCCGCCAAAGCCGCCGCCTCCACCACCGCCGCCGAAGCCGCCACCGCCAAAACCTCCACCGCCCCAGCCGCCGCCACCCCAGCCGCCAAAGAACAGGCCAAAGCCAAACAGCATGCGAAGCAGTGAGAAACCTCCGAAGAAAACCAGCACCAGCACCAGCAGAATGAGCTTGGCCAGCGCCGGGCTGCCGCGATGCACACGCTGGACGCCCGGCTCGACGGCCTCATTCTCGTTCAGCTGGATGTGCGCGTCGTCGGCAATGTCCTGGGCCACCTCGCCCACGGCCAGCAGCACCGCTCCGTCGTAATCGCCGGCGCGCAGATCGGGAAGCATGGCGCGCCCAATGTCGCCCACCTTGGCGTCGTTCAGAACGCCTTCGACCCCATAGCCTGTTTCGATCCAGCGCTTGTGATCGTCGACCGCCAGCAGGATGAGCACGCCGCGATCGGTGGCCTTGGAGCCGATCTTCATCTTTTCGTAGAGGCGGGTCGCGTAGTCGGATGGATCGTCGCCGTCGAGGGTGTGTACGGTCACCACCGCGATTTGCGCGGCGGCTTTGGAGTGATCCAGTTGCGCGCAGAGCGAGTCGATGCGGGCAATCGCCTGCGGCGAAAGCACATGCGCGTAGTCGCTGACGTAATCGGTGGGCTGTGGCAGGTCTGCGATGCGCTCAGCGCGGGCAGTCAGCGCGGAAAACCCGAGAACCACCGCCAGAATCGGCAGAAACACAGCCCTGGAAACGCGCCCGAAGACTTTCATCGCTTTCTATTGTACGTGGATTGCCTGCGAAAGGTTCCGTCCGGTAGTGGGTCAGTTTGAATCACGGAGAACCGAAACGTTTTAGTTATGAACCCAAAGACCGCTTCCGGTTGTACTGCAGCCGATAAGCCGACTTGCGAGGACTAATCGTGCTCGACGATCGCGTTCGGGGGATCTTGTGGACGTAAGGTTGCGATCATGTCCGACACTTTGGCTACCTGTTCTGCCAGCGCAGAGAGTCTCTCCACTACTTGAGCCACTGCCTTTGCCTTCGCTTCAGCCACATTGTTGCAGCCTCTTGCAATCACATAGGCGCAGGCCAAGAGCGATCCCCACTGCGTCGCTGAGCCACGGCCGAGGAACACGGCAATTGCGATTGAAACAGAGAGGAAGATGCCAAATACGATCTCAACCACTCCATACATGTGCTGATTCTTTTGCTTGTACCAATGCGCGGTGAGTCCTAGTGCGAAAACCGCAGCCGCAATTAGGATGGGGTAGAGATGCTCCCGAACGAAGCGGGCCTCTGTGGCAGCGGGGCTTGCGGTCTTGAAGAAGAACGCAAAGACCTCCCCGCCTATTACGGAGGCAGCCCACGCTATGAATAGCCAGCGATGCGCCAAGACAGCGCGGTACCGAAATACAAAGAAGTTCCTCAAGCTATTAGTCATGGGTTACTCCAGGGCGGTGCTATGGCATTCATTATAAAAGAGATATTCGCCGCCTCTTCGCGGGCTAGTATTTATTGCACGAAATTCTCCATTCGTCGACAGATCAACCGTTTGCTGCAGTAGCGTGGTTTTGTCCGGTTCACTCGTGCAGAATGAGCCTACCTCTCGGAATGTTCGGCTCGGCGTTTGGCCACCCATCACCTAGCAGTCGTGGCGAAATAGACGCCCTAGGCCACGGACCGCTCTATGATTGATTACGCTAAATGAGAACTGACTGATGGCAAATCCCGAACATCTCGCGAGGCTCAAGGAAAGTGAGAAGGGCTTCGAGGAATGGAACCGGTGGCGGCTAGAAAATCGCGGACCCGATGCGCAATCTCCAGTAATCGACCTTTCTGGGGCTGACCTTCGAGGATCGGACCTCAGTAGAGCGGACCTTTACAAGGCGAATCTTAGTCGTGCAAACCTTAGCTCGGCGAGTCTTCTGATGGTCACACTCAATGACGCGAACCTGACCTTCGCCGATCTAAGCGAAGCCCGTATGAGCGCAGCTTCGCTTCGTTCGGCCAACTTGCAGGGTGCGAACCTCCGTAAAGTGAACCTCGCCGGAGCGCACTTGGATCGCGCGGATTTACGCAACGTTGACCTTGCTCACGCCCAGCTCTTTATTGCCAAGTTTAATCAGGCGAATCTGCGAGGATCGGACCTCAGAGAGGCAAACCTAGTTGAAGCAGAGCTTCGTATGGCGGACATCAGTCGCGCGAACCTCCGGGAGGCAAATCTATACGGCGCGAACCTTCACTTGACGAACCTGAGCGGTTCCGACCTGAGCGACGCGCAACTCAGCATGGCTAATCTAGTGCGCACGAACTTTGAAGGAGCCAATTTATCAGGCTGTGGAGTCTACGGGATTTCCGCCTGGGATGTTCAACTGAAGGGAGCAATCCAATCAAACCTGATAATCACGCCAGCATATTTACCAACTATTCAAGTCGATAATCTCGAAGTCGCGCAATTTGTGTATTTGCTCCTACGCAATGAAAGAATCCGACATCTGATCGACACGATTACCTCGAAGGTCGTGCTGATACTTGGTCGGTTCACGCCGGAGCGGAAAAAGGTTCTGGACGCGATTCGGGATGAACTTCGCAAACGGGATTACGTGCCGATTCTTTTCGACTTTTCGAAGCCCGATAGCAAGGATTTGACAGGCACTGTGACGACACTCGCAAACATGGCGCGGTTTGTCATCGCTGATCTAACCAGCCCGAGCAGCATTCCCCACGAACTCGCAATCGTCATCCCTGGCACGGTAGTTCCTGTGCAGGCCATACTGTTGGCCGGACAGAAAGAATATGGAATGTTCGGCGACTTGAGGCGCCGATATCACTGGGTGCTCGAACCTTATCAGTACGAATCCGAGGAAGCACTGCTGAGTAACTTGGGCGACAGAGTAATAACTCCCGCCGAAACCAAGGCGGGCGACCTAAAGCAGAAATGAAGCACGCGTGACATCACGCCCGCGTGAAGTCAATTCTCCGCTAACTCGCTCATTCAGAATATGCTTTGCCGCGGCGGGCGGATCAGTCCTGAGAAACGTTGTTCACGGTAAAGATCTTTCTCTACAGTTTTCATGCATGACAATGTTCTTTATAACGCATGAAAGGGCACCGAAGAACGACTCTTCGGATAGCGATTCAAACTGACCCACTACCTTCCGTCCGCGCAGGTTCTACACTGGTAAAGCATGAGCCAGCCAACCCTTCCCACCACGCCGCTTTCCACTCCGCCCGTTGCCCGCCGGCAACATACTGAAACCCGCATCCACGGCGTGGCGCTGGCCGACGACTATGCATGGATGCGCGACAAAGACGATCCCGAGGTGACCGCGTACCTCGATGCCGAAAACGCCTACGCCGACGCCCAGATGGCGCCGCTGGCCACGCTGCGCGATCAGCTCTATGACGAGATGCTCAGCCACGTGAAGCAGACCGACATCTCGGTGCCCTTTCGCGACGGCGCCTGGTGGTACTACACGCGCACCGTCGAGGGCATGCAGTACGCCATCCATTGCCGCAAGCCGGGCGGAGCGTCTGGACCCGATGCCGACGCCGCGGAGCAGATTCTGCTGGACGGCAACGAACTGGCCGCGGGCCACGCCTTCTTCGCCATCGGCGACACCGACATCTCCGACGACGGCCGCTGGCTGGCCTACTCGATCGACACGCGCGGCTTTCGCCAGTACACGCTGCGCATCAAGAATCTGGAAACCGGCGAGATGCTGCCCGGCCCCGCGCATTCCAGCCAGATCGAGCGCGTGGGCTCGATTGCCTGGGCCGCCGACGACCGCACGCTTTTCTACACCGTGGAGGACGAGCAGCAGAAGCGCCAGCACCAGTTGTGGCGTCATGCGCTCGGCACGCCGCACTCCCAGGACGCGGTCGTGTATCAGGACGACGACGAGCGCTTCAACCTGGGCCTGGGCCGCACCCGCGACGGCAAATATCTCATCCTGGAATCGGCCAGCCACACCGCCAGCGAGTGCCACTTTCTCGCCGCAAACGATCCCGGCGGAAGCTTTCGCATCGTTGCGCCGCGCCAGGACGAGCACGAGTATTCGATCGACCATCGCAACGGCCTGTGGTTCATCCGCACCAACGACCGCGGCCGTAATTTCCGCCTGGTGACCGCGCCAGCAAACACGCCCGGCCGCGAGCACTGGAGCGAGCTGATTCCGCATCGCGACGCAGTGATGCTGGAAGATGTCGACCTGTTCGCAAGCTTCTTTATCGCCTGCGAGCGCGAAGACGGGCTGCCGCGACTGCGCCTGTGGACCTTCGCCGGCGACAGCGCCACGGCCTCGCCGGCGGGCGAGATCGCCTTCCCCGAGCCCGCCTACAGCGCGCATCCGCACGTCAACCGCATCTTTGACACGGCCACTTTTCGCTACTCCTATCAATCGCTGGTAACGCCCAGCTCGGTGTACGAGTACGACACGGCCACGCACAGCTCCACGCTGCTCAAGCAACTGGAAGTGCCGGGCGGCTTCGACCGCGCGCTCTATGCCAGCGAACGCGTGCACGCCCGGGCCGCGGACGGGACAGACGTGCCGGTCTCTCTTGTCTATCGCAAGGACAAGCGCGAGCCGGGCCGCAATCCCCTCTACGTTTACGCTTATGGATCGTATGGCTACTCGCTGCCGCTCGGGTTCAATTCCAACCGGCTGAGCCTGCTGGATCGCGGCCTGGTGATGGCCTACGCGCACATCCGCGGCGGCGGCGACCTGGGCAAGCCCTGGCACGACGCCGGTAAGATGCTGGTGAAGCGCAACACGTTTACCGACTTCATTGCCGTCGTGGAACACCTTGCCGCCAGCGGCTACGGCGACTCCACGCGCGTGGCCATTGAAGGCGGATCGGCCGGCGGCCTGCTGATGGGCTCAGTGGCCAACATGCGTCCCGACCTGTTCCGTGCCGTGGTTTCGCACGTGCCCTTCGTGGACGTGATGAACACCATGCTCGACGCCACGCTGCCGCTCACCGTGCCCGAGTATGAAGAGTGGGGCGACCCCAACCAGGAAGAGTTTTTCCGCTACATGCTGAGCTACTCGCCCTATGACAATCTGCGCGCTGCGGCTTATCCATCGATGCTGGTGAAGACCTCGCTGCACGACAGCCAGGTGATGTACTGGGAGCCGGCCAAATATGTGGCCCGGCTGCGCACCTTGAAGACGGATCGCAATCCGCTGCTGCTGGTGACCAACATGCAGGCCGGCCACGGCGGCGCCAGCGGCCGCTACGATTATCTGAAAGAGATCGCGCTCGATTTCGCCTTCGTGCTGCGCGAACTGGGAGTGGTAAAGTAGACCGACTCCACTTTAACGAGGGCCACATGCGCAGCCCACTTGCTGCCTGCGCGCTTATTGCAGTCGCCATACATGGAGCAGCCGCGCAGCAGACCGTTGCGCCTCGATCGATTCCTGCGCCAGAAGATGTGAAGCTCGCCAACGGCGCGCCCGGCTTCGTCTCGCCAGTTCTGCGCCCGATTGAAATCACTCCTCCGCCCGACGCCGCCTGCGATGGCAGAAGTCTGGCAGGAGCGGTGCGGCTTTCGCTGGTGATCGATACAGAGGGCCGTCCGCGCAACGTCATCCTCAATCACGCACTCGGCAACGATCTCGACTATCTCGCGGTGCGGTTCATGCTGGGCAACCGGTTCCAGCCCGCAACGCTCAACAACTCTCCGATTGCAGTTGCCGGCATCGCAAATTTGCATCTTCGTGGTTGCGCCGAGCAAAGCAAAGATTCCGCCGGTCACGCAGGCATTTCGCTCCATCTTCGGGCGCCGCCGCAGGTCGACTTCGATCTCGAGCATGGCAAGCTGCCCGATGCGGCGCTCACACCGGTCTCTGCGCAAATGGACGTGTATCCCGCGGGAGAGACGAAGGGTTACACGCCGCCCAAAGCCATCAACAAGGTGACGCCTGAGTTTGAATTGGGGTCGGGAAATGGCAGGTGCACCTTCAGCGCCGTCGTTGACGAACATGGTCTGCCGCAGAATATCCACGAAGCCCAGTGCTCGAACTTCGACATGGTTCGTCCCGCGACCGAGGCGGCTCGCAAGTATCGATTCCTTCCAGCCACGAAGGACGGAATGCCGGTGCCCGTACAAATTACGATCGAGCTGAACAACGTAACTCGTTAAATGCTGACGCCGGGCGCGCGTGCCGGGTGGCCCATCGTTTCGCGTTTTGTGCGAAAGGGTGGGAGAGCTCGAACGCTGATTCCGGGTCGCTGACAATGCAGAAATCTACGCCGTGCCGTTCAGCTCTGCGAGCGTCTTTTCTAAACTCGCCGCGTCTTCCACGTTGAGCGTCTTGAGTGCCGGATCGATCTGCTTGAGCAGTCCGCACAGCACCTTGCCCGGGCCGGCCTCAATGAAGACCTCCGCGCTCGCTTGCTTGAGCGATTGCACACAGTCCACCCAGCGCACCGCGCCGGTTACCTGGCGAATGAGCGCATCGCGCGCCGCGTCGGCCGTGGTGACCATGCCTCCGGTCACATTCGCCGCCACCGGAATGCGCGGATCGTTCATCGCGATCGCGCCCAGCACGCGCGCCACTTCTTCCTGCGCCGGCTGCATCAGCGCGCAGTGGAACGGAGCGCTCACCGGCAGCGTCACGGTACGCCGCGCGCCACGGGCCTTGCACAGCGCGGCAGCTTTCTCCACCGCCGCGGCCGCGCCTGAGATCACCGTCTGGCTGGGCGAGTTGAGATTGGCCGCCTGCACCGCCAGCCCGGTTTCCCGCGCCGCCTCGGCGCAGGCTTCGGCCACCTGCGCCGCATCGAGCGCCAGCACCGCGGCCATGGCGCCCTGGCCGGCGGGAACGGCCTGCTGCATGGCGCGTCCGCGCGCCTTGACCGCGCGTACCGCGTCGGCAAAGCCCAGCGTGCCGGCGATCACGTGCGCCGACCATTCGCCCAGCGAGTGGCCCGCCGCCAGCGCCGGTTCGATGCCGTGCGCGGACAGCACGCGGGCCGCGGCCACGCTCACAGCCAAAATGGCCGGCTGGGTGTTTTCGGTAAGCCGCAGCTCGTCCTCGGGCCCTTCAAAGCACAGCCGCGAGAGCGAAAAGCCCAGCGCCTCGTCGGCCTCGGCAAGCGTCTGTTGGGCTGCGGGAAACCTCTCGGCCAGCTCGCGGCCCATACCTACGGCCTGCGAACCCTGACCCGGAAAAAGGAAGGCTATCTTCTTGAACATTGCGAGATTAATTTTATCGCGCCCGCGGCCCTGGGACCGAGCCGCGCACATGCGCTTTAGGGCCTGTCATCAAATTCTGAGGGCACAGCGACGGGAGCCAATTTTTTTCATATCGAAGAGTGAGGAGTGACGCATACCGGGGCCCCCACGGACGGGTCTTTGTCCGTGGGGTGGATACCGGGTGTCTGCTAGCGACGATTGACGAAGAGATGGAAAAAATTGGCCCGTCCCTTAGGGTTGCGGGAAAAATCCGGCCATACTTCATTCTCGCCATCGACGGTGGACCTGCCACAGCCTTCGGGCTCGGCTTCGTCTGGCCGGATTTTTCCTCGCAACGCTGTACCCTCAGAATCTGATGACAGGCCCTAGTTCCAGCGCGACTTGTCGTCGTGATCCTCGTCGATCTGCCGTCCCTGCCCGTCGAAGCGCACGGTGCGCCCCTGGCGCCGCATGTACACCTCGAACTTGCGCGCCGCCCGCCGCCGCTTCCAGCGATAGTAGCGGTTGCGCAGCCCATACCAGCGCTCGCTCATCATCAACGAGATGCCCCGCCGCGGCGCCGTGCGCACCCACAGCAGCCCGCCCAGCGCGCCGCCCAGCTCGGCAAAGGCGTACATGCGCTGCTCGCCGAACAGCATGGCGATGGAAACCAGCGCGAAGATCACCACCATATAGCGGGCTTTGATGCCGATCAGAAAGAACATCAGGAACTCCACGTCGCCGTAGAGCAGGCCAATGGCCGCCAGCAGCCCGAAGATGCCACCAAAGCAGCCGTAGAGCGCAAAGCCGCCCACCGCATAGCCGAGCGTGCCGCCGGCCAGGTAGATGGCCAGCGCCGCCGCCGCCGTGGCCAGCACCGACACCGCATAAAGCCCGATGACCCAGCTCGCGCTATGGCCCTGCGTCTCAAGAAAGCCGGCCAGAAACCACAGCGAGAGCAGCTCGAAGAGCGTGCCCAGCAGGGTGGGGTGAATAAAGCTGTACGTGAGCGGCTGCCACAGGCTGCCATGGACAAACGCGCCCGGCAGCAGGCTGAGCGCGGCAGCCAGGTCGCCGGCCTGCGCGCGCAACGCAAGCTGGGTCACCAGCAGCGCGAAAAACGCGCCAAGGTTGATGAGAATCAGGCGGCGGGTGGCGCCGCTGAAGTCGGGAAAGGCGAACGGGCTGGAACCTAACCTGGGCATAACAGTCTTCAGGGTATACGCTGGAGCGCCGGCGTGTCATGGAGCGCGGAGCCGGCGGAAAAAGTGTGCCGGGGACATCAAACCTTCCCGCCGGTTACCGCGTCTCTCTCTTTGCAGCCGGCGCGCGGTGGTGAGCCGTTCCGGCAGCCGGCCGCGTAGCCCTTGGCCTCGTACTCTTGTCGCTTCGTACTCCTGTCGCCTCGTACTCTTGACCTGAGGCCGGGTTGTCCCTAAAACTAGAGCGGAACCGCAAGCAAAGCACGCTGAGAATCACGACCCGCTCCGGGCGTGGTTTTTCCGGCATGCCGTTCACCGGGGGACGAAGATCGAGATTGGCGAAGACGAAAAGTTGCGAAGATGGAAAGTTGTTGGAATCATGGCAAATGAACCAGCCAATTCCGGTTTAGATTCTTGGCGCGGTGCAACCTGTGATGATGCTGCAATACAATTTTGAGTGAGGAAGGAGAGTAGGCTGCCATGCCCAGCTGCCCTGAGTGCGAAAACAATCTGGACCTTGAAGAAGACGAGGTGGAAGAAGGCGACGTCGTGACCTGCGAAGAGTGCGGCACGGAGTTTGAAGTCGTCGGCATTGAGCCGCTCGAGTTGGCCCGCGCCGACGAGGAGCCTGACGAAGACGACGATGATTACGAGGAAGACGAGGAGGGCGATTGAGGCGCAGAGTAGCTCCACTGCTGGCGGCGGCGGCTTTTGCCGCACTGGCGGCTGGCATGGTTCCCATGGGAACGCGCAGCTCGCTGCTCGCGCCACAGGCCCAGGCACAGAACTTCGGCGAGCGCATTGTTACCGGCACTGTGCTCAACACCAGCTCCGATCCCGTATCGGGGGCAACGGTCTTTCTTAAGAATCAGAAGACCAAGACCATTCGCAGTTTTTCTTCCCTGGCCAACGGACACTTTCACTTTGCACAGGTGAATATGGCGGAAGACTTCGATTTGTGGGCGGAGAAAAACGGCCACAAGAGCGCGGTGAAGACCGTGAGCTCCTGGGACGCGCGCCAGACGTTCATCTCCGATCTCAAATTGAAGTAGAGCCGTAACGCGCTTCTAACAAAATCAGAGTGGGTGTAAGGCGAGTGTCGTTTCCTTCAAGAAAACAACACTCGGCACGATTTTCGCGATCCCCAGATTCACTCTGATTTTGCTCTAAATCCGGCTCGCCACGGCGCTCTAGCCTTCCAGCTTCTTCACCACCAGCTCATTCAACAGCGCCGGGTTGGCCTGGCCTTTGGATGCGCGCATGACCTGGCCCACAAAGAAGCCAGCCACCGTCTTTTTGCCCGCGCGATACTGCTCCACCTGCTTGGGATTGGCCGCGATGACCTCGTCGATCAGCGTCTCAATCGCTGAAGCATCAGTGATCTGCTGCGGCTTTTCCCGCTCGTAGGCCACGCCGAAGTCCTCGCTTTTTTCAAAGGCGGTATCGAAGAGCTGCTTCATCTGTTTGGAGCTGATGGCGCCTTCATCGAGCAGATTGGCGGCCATGACGATGCCGGCCATCGACACCGGCGACTGGTCCTGCTCCAGGCCCAGGGTCTTCAGCCTTCCGCCCACTTCGCTGAGCAGCACGTTGGCCACGCGGCGCGGATTTCTGGCCGTCTTTGCCGCCGCCTCAAAGCGGTCGGCAAACTCGCGCGACGCGGTCAGCGTGTGCGCGTCCTGCACGCTCAGGTCGTATTCGGCGATCATGCGCGCCCGCCGCGCCTCGGGCAGTTCCGGCAACTGCTTGAGCATGGCCGCCTGAAAGTCCGCCGATACGATGAGCGGCGGCAGATCCGGCTCGGGAAAATAGCGGTAGTCGTGCGCCTGCTCCTTGGAGCGCATCGGGTAGGTGCGGCCCTCGCCGGCATTCCACAGCCGCGTCTCCTGCACTACCCGGCCGCCCGACTCGATCAGCTCGATCTGGCGCTCGATCTCGTACTCCAGCGCCGCGCGAATGTAGCGGAAGCTGTTGACGTTCTTCACCTCAGCCTTGGTGCCGAATCTGTCGGCGCCCTTCAGCATCACGCTGACATTGGCGTCGCAGCGCAGGCTGCCTTCTTCCATGTTGCAGTCGCTCACGCCGGTGTACAGCAGGATCTCCTTGAGCTTCGTCAGGTATTCAAACGCCTCGTCGGGCGTGCGAATGTCCGGCTCGCTGACAATCTCGACCAGCGGCGTTCCGCAGCGGTTCAGATCGATGTACGTCCGCGAGACCGAGTCCGCAAAGCCGTCATGCAGGCTCTTGCCTGCGTCTTCTTCCAGGTGCAGCCGCGTGATGCCAATGCGCTTCGTGTCACCCGCCGCGTCCGGCACATCAATCCATCCATGCTCCGCAATTGGCAGGTCGAACTGCGAGATCTGGTAACCCTTCGGCGAATCCGGATAAAAGTAGTTCTTGCGCGAAAACACGCTGGTCTCGCGAATCTCGCAGTGGATCGCCTTCGCCGCCAGCACCGCCAGTTCCACGGCCCGCCGATTCAGCACCGGCAGCGCGCCCGGCAGCCCCAGGCACGTGGGACAGATGTGCGTATTCGGCTCGCCGCCGTAGCGATTCACGCAGCCGCAGAAAGCCTTCGTC
>DATAVZ010000062.1:0-113580 GCA_036267475.1 Occallatibacter sp. | reverse complement strand
AGAACCTGTCCAGGAACTCTGAGGAGATGTCGAACGTGGACAAAAAATCGTCCCTCAGGGGCTAAAGCCCAACCTATTTTCAGCTCTTTACGGCACGGCTGAAGCCGTGCCCTTTCAAAAGGGTTCTGAGAAGGATGGTTTCTGGACAGATTCTAAGGCCGTGCTCTTGGCCCATGCCCGAAGACCATGCCACGCAATTGCTATGACGCCAAAATGGCTTACATGGTAGCTTTGCAGCAGCAGTGGAAATAGTACCCATTCGGTTTAAGGAAATTAACTATGCCGCGACGCTCCAACACGCATCATCCAGGCCCCAATCACTCGGTTCGCGCCAAGGCCTATTTACTGATGCAGAAGAAGATCGCCTCCGGGGAATTGCCGGCGGGGAGCCTCGTTTCCGAGCTTGCCATTTCGAAAGAGCTGGGGTGCAGCCGTACTCCGGTTCGCGAGGCGGTTTCGCAGTTGTTGGCCGAGGGCCTGCTTGAAGTCAGCCCAGGCGGTGGAATTGTAATCACGCGATTGACGCGGCAAGGCATCCTCGATCTATACGAGTTGCGGGAAGCGCTTGAGGTTTTCGCAGTCGGCCGTGCGACCCGTACCCCGATGATGGCAGGCGACCGCAAGCTCCTCGAAAGCCTGATCGCCGAGACTCCGGTGCTGATTAAGGAGCTCGAAGCCTCCGGGCAGGAGGAGCTGAATCCCGAGCAAATGCGAAGATTCAGCATCGCCGACTTGGGCTTTCACGCGCTCCTCATCAGAATGGCGGCGAACGTACGCATTCTCAAAGTCGTGAACGACACGCGCCTTATGATCAGGGTCTTCGGCATCCAGAGAAGCGGGCACAAACGCGGCGAGCTCGAGCGCATCCACAAGAATCACCTGGAGATCTTTCAGGCAGTAATCGAACGAGACTCCGAACGGGCTCAATCCCTCCTCGCTAGCCATATCCAGACCAGCGCCCGCGAGCGACTGGACGAGTTCGATCATCGCGAGCGGGAAGTCTCACTGGCCAGTATCGACTGGAGCAATCAACTGGTGTTTTGATCCCTCGTTGGCCATCTAGGCGGTCTGGGCCATCGTGCTCTGCATCTCAGGCTCTTACAGCCAGTTGCTGGACTACATCATCTTCGCGGTTCTGCTGTTTTACATCCTCACCATCAGCGGCCTGTTCGTCCTGCGGCGCAAACGCCCACATGCCGCGCGCCCCTACAAGGCCTTTGGCTATCCCTGGCTTCCGGCGCTTTACCTGCTTCTGGCCGCAGGCACGTCGCTCGCGTTGCTGCGCTACAAGCCGCAATACACCTGGCCGGGTCTGGTTTTCGTGCTGCTCGGCATTCCCGTCTACCTGTTCTGGACACACCTCTCTCCGCGAGGTGCAAAGGATTCAATCGCCGCACCCGCTCCCGAGAGCAGCGATCGACCTCACTGAAATCGACCTCACTTAAAGGGACAACCGCGTGCTCTGTGTAAACAGGTCGAATTGGCTTCTGCTTGCCTGCGCGCTTGCAGCCGTCGGTCTGCCGGCAGCGGCTCGGTCCCATACTCGACCAGGGTCTGGTCAGGTACAGGGGCGGTCCCGGTCGTTCGGAAAGTTTTGGTTCTCTCCCGCTTTCAGACTCTTTAAACTTCCCGTTTGTCCGGCAGGTGTTGGCAGAAAATTCGCCGGACACGCTGCTCACGGCGCGTCCGTGATCCTGCGCCATGGCCCATCGGGTCCGGAAGTGCCGGATGCGGCAAAGTTGATCGCCGTGCGCGGCAGCACCACCAGGTCCACGCGGCGATTCTCTGCGCGGCCCTCGGCGGTATCGTCGCCGGCCACCGGATGATACTGTGCGTACCGGGCCGCGGATATCCGTTCCGGCGCCATCAGCCGCTGATCAATCAACAGCCGCGCAATGCCGGTGGCTCGCGCCGTCGAGAGCTCCCAGTTGGAGCCGAACTCCGCAGTGTGAATCGGAATGTTGTCAGTGTGGCCCTCGATGCGCAGGTCGTAAGGCGTGCTGGCCAGCGAATGGGCAATGGTGCGCAGAGTCGGCAGCGCCTGCGGCTTCAGCGTTGCCGAGCCGGAACCATAGAATCCAGCTTCGCGCAGGCTGATCACCAATCCGTCGCGGCCCATCTGGATGGAGACCGTATGGTTGGCCAACTGGCTGGAGAGCGTCTGAGTCAGCTCGCTGCGGATGCGCTCCAGATCCTGCTTCACCTGGGCCGCCTGCAGCACCTCTTCGTCCATCACCATGTTTGCGGGTGCAACGGGTTTTTCCAATCTGGCCGGCGCCGCATCCTGCGTATGCTTGCCGGCCGGGCCCGAAAAAACTCCCAGCGTGTGGAAGGCGGCGTCGATCGACTGGCCCATCTGCGCCTGCTTTTTCTGGTTGGCCGTTGCCGAGGCGAAGAGCACCACAAAGAAAGCGAACAGCAGCGTGATGAAATCGGCATACGAGACCAGCCAGCGCTCGTGATGCGGACCTCGGTGTCCGCGCGGCCTCATGCTGCCCGCTCCTTCTTATCGCGATACTGTTCGTCGGCAAATCCGGCCAGCTTGATTTCCAGCATGCGCGGGTTCATGCCTTCGAGAATGGAGATCACTCCTTCCAGCAGCATCTCGCGCCGGCGATGGACCTCACGGATGCGGATGCGCATTTTGCCGGCGAAGGGCAGGAAGAAGAGATTGGCGATGCCAACTCCATAGATGGTGGCCACAAATGCGACCGCGATGCCGCGGCCCACCTCATGAATATTGTCCAGGTGCTGCATAACCTGGATCAGTCCAAGCACCGCGCCGAGAATTCCGATGGTGGGTGAAAATCCTCCAGCCGATTCGAACACCGCCGGCAGTTGTTCCTCGTCTTCCATGGTCGAGTCCAGGCTCACGCGCATGATCTTGCGCAGGTCCGCCGGCTCGGTGCCATCCACGGCCAGCATCAGCGTCTGCCTCAGAAACGGATCCTGGATGCCGTTGAGATCCGAGTCCAGCGAAACCACGCCGTGGCGCCGCGCCTTGTTGGCAAACGACACCAGCATGGCGATCAGTTGCGCGTTGTGCTTGCGCGGCGCGGCAAACACGTGCGCCAGGCTGCGAAACGCGGCCACTACCGTGGTAAGCGGAAACTGCAGCAGCACCGCGCCCAGCGTGCCGCCAAACACGATCAGCGCTGCTGTGGGCTGCAACACCTGCGCCAAGCTCCCGCCTTCGATCAGCAGGCCGGCCAGAATGCCGGCCAGGGCCATAAACACTCCGCCGATGCTCGCCTTATCCATATTCAGTTCCTCAATTTCAATCGCCGCCGGGCAACAATGTTCCGTTTCCTTCAGCGGCCGCTTATTGTGATCGGCGTGGCAGAACCGTCCGTTTGTTCAGACAGATCAAGACTTGCCAGCGAAACCACGCGGGGCAGATCGCTCGAGCCCGGCAGCCGCCTGGCCACCGCCACCAGCAGCCTGGCGCGATACGCCAACACGCGCTCCATAATTTCCGCCAGCTCTTCGCGCACAATCAGCTTTTCTCCGTTGATGAGCGTGAGCATGGTGTCGGGAGATGCCTCGGCGGTCTTGATCAGGTCGCTGTTCAGCGCCATGGGACTGCCGTTGAGGCGGGTCACTTCGATCATCGCCAGACTCCTTAGCAGAAGTTATCGGCAGCGTATTCATAAAGGTTAGAAATTTGAAAGGCAAGCCGCCCGAGTGTACCCAACTGGACACAATCGGCGAACCAATAAAGTCTCCTGGGCACACGCCGAAGAAGGGGCAAGATGCGGTGATCCCAAGGCCGTAAGCAGCTGTCCAGGATTGTTAAAAACAGGGCAGCGCCGGCGGCCAAAGGGATCGCAAATCTACGCATTCAACAAGGAGAAAACCCATGTCCCTGGGTGTCTTAAATAATCTTGCCGCGACGTATGCGGAAAATAGTCTTAACAATACAAACAACAGCCTGACGACTGTGTTGCAGCAGTTGTCATCCGGTTCCAAAATCAACTCCGGCGCCGATGATGCCGCCGGCCTTTCGCTCGTCAACGGTCTGCAGGCCAACCAGCAGGCTTTGATGCAGTCGCAAACCAACTCAACCGAGGGCGTTGGCCTGCTGCAAGTGGCTGACGGCGCTCTTTCGCAAGTGACAAGCCTGCTCAACCGGGCCGTGACGCTGGCTACCGAAGCCTCGAACGGCACCCTCAACACCACACAGGATGCGGCAGCCAATCAGGAATATCAGTCGATACTTTCCGAAATCAACAACATTGGCTCAACCACCACCTACAACCAGCAGAACGTCTTCGCCAGCACCACCGCCATCTACACCGGCGATTCATCCGCGGAAGGCTCGTCCATCAACAGCCTGAGCATTGGCGCACTGTCGTCCAGCAGCCTCGGGCAGACCAACGGCACCATGAACTACTCCGCCGGGCAGAGCGTATTTATCGATCTGTCCAGCGCCACGGTCAACTCCCAGAATACCGACGCGGTTACCGCCGGCAGCTCGCTCGATATCACCTATGAGGTCGGCTCCTCGGCGGGACCGGTTACTGCCACCGCGACCATCAGCACCGGCGGAACCACCGGCTATGCCGACACCGTCGACGGCATGATTGCCGCCATCAACGGCTCCGGGCTGGGCATTACGGCCTCGTTCACCACGGCGGCAGCCGCGGGCGACGCGGCGCCCACCAACAACTCGTCCGACACCGGCATCATGATCAGCGGCAACGTGCAAACCGCGGCTCCAACGGCAGTGGGCCAGGTAGAGGTTGCCCAGGACGGAACCACCGCGCTCACCGATACCACCACGACCGCCGGAGCGGCCGTCGCGGCCGGCAGCACGGGCGTTGCCACCATCAGTTACACGGCCGGCGCCGGTTCCGATCTTCAAACCACCAACCTGTCCAACACCACCAGCGCGGAAGCGGCCCTGACGTCTATCAACACCGCCATTGCCGATGTGGCTGCGCAGGATGGCTACATCGGCGCGCAGATCAACACCCTGAACTCGGTAAGCCAGGTGTTGAGCACGCAGTCTGAGAACGTGCAGTCCGCACAGAACGCCGTGCAGGCCACTGACTACGCCTCTGCCACCTCCAACATGTCCAAGTACGAGATTCTCAGCCAGACGGGTATCTCGGCCCTGGCCCAGGCCAACAGCATGGAGCAGGAAGTGACCAAGCTGCTTCAGTAACACTCTCACCCCGGCGGCGGTTCATGGCCGCCGCCGGAAAAAAACCGCACCGGATCCTCGACGGCATTTCACTTGCCGGCTGGGTGATGTGAACCGCAAGGTTGCCGATAAACAGCACAGCAAGGGCGTCCAGCGGGCGCCCTTGCTTGCGCAGGGAACAGGCAGAGTTTGCGCGATGTAAGGAATTTCCAATTCGGCAGGCCGGTCCTTGGTTTACCGGCTGCTTGGTTGTTTCGTGCTTGCTAGTTTCGTGCTTGATTGTTGTTTCGTGTTTGGTTGTTTCGTGGAGGATGCATGGGCACAGTAGGGTTAAGTTTTGGGTCGCCCACCAGCGGAACCGGTTTTGACGTCAGCTCCACGGTGTCGCAGATTGTCGCCAATCTCCAGAATGTCGAAACCCCCTGGAAGACGCAGCTCTCCGCCCTGGAAAGCCAGGATACGGTCATCTCCAACCTGGGCACGCTGTTCTCCAATCTGTCGAACGATCTGAGCCAGCTCACAGACTTTCAGGGCGTTCTTGCGCAAAAAGTCGGGTCCAGCTCCGACACCGATGTGCTGCAGCTTACCGCGGCATCTTCTTCGTCGACCGCGGGCACCCACACGGTGATCGTGAACAGCCTCGCGCAGACCGCCAGCGGCTACCTGAATGAAATCACCAACGCGTCGGACACGCTGGCCGGCTCCATCACGCTGCAAGTGGGCTCAGGCGCCGCCAAGACCATCACGCTGGGCTCGTCCAACGACACGCTCTCCGGCTTGGCCGCGGCCATCAACTCTTCCGGAGCGGGCATTACCGCGAGCGTGCTCACTGACGCCACGGGCTCGCGGCTGAGCCTGGTCTCCGGCACCTCGGGCGCCGCCGGAAACATCAGCGTGAGCGCCAACTCCATTGTGGACAGCAGCAATGCCAACGCCGTGCTGAGCTTTAACTCGGTGGTCACCGGAGCCAATGCCAGCCTGACGGTGGACGGCATCAGTCTGGCAAGCGCCTCGAACACGGTGAGCAATCTCATTCCCGGCGTCACCTTTCAACTGCTTTCCTCCACCACGACTCCGGTACAGGTGGTCATCGGCAATGACAATTCCGGAGTGGAGAGCACGATCAATCAGCTCGTCACCGATTACAACTCGCTGATCGGCGCGCTCAACACCCAGGAAGGCAACACCAGCTCGGGAACGGCCGAGCCGCTGTTCGGCTCGCCAACGCTGTCTCTGCTGCAGCAGGAGCTTTTGAACGGCCTGAACACCCAGAGCCCCAATGGCTCTCTCGATTCTGTCTCGGCTTCCGCCGGCACAACACTCAGCGGCTCGCTCAGCCTGCAGGTGGGCAGCGGCACGGCGCAGACCATCGTGGTGGGCGCGGCGCCGGATCCGCCCGACGCCAACACCATCTACACCGGAAGCGGCTTGAACACGCTGGCCGGAATCGCCGACGCCATCAACACGGCCAATCTCGGCGTGATCGCCGGCGTTTCCACAAGTAGCGGCCTTTCCACTCTCGCATTTACCTCTCAAACGGTGGGAACCAGCGGGGCTCTCACGGTCACCTCGGCGCTCAGCTCTTCCACGCCCGCGCAACTCTCCTTTGCCGATTCGGGATACACCAGCACCACTGCCGACAGCGGCACGCTGGGCACGCTCGCGGCCGGGACTGACGCGCTGAGCGGCTCGCTCAGCATCCAGGTGGGCAACGGCGCGGCGCAGACCATCACGCTTGACTCGTCCGATGGCACGCTCTCCGGGCTGATGGGAGCCATCAACGCGGCCAGTCTAGGAGTTACCGCCGCTCTGAACAGCGACGGCACCGGCATCACGCTCACTTCGGGCGTCAACGGCTCGGCCGGAGCGCTCACCCTGACCTCGAATATCCTTGACACCACCAACACCACCACGGCGAATTTGAGCTACAACACTTCGTCGGACGTCAACAACCTGACCGGGCTGGGCATCAGCGTCAACAACGATGGCTCGCTCACCTTTGACGCGTCCTCGCTCGATTCGCTACTCAACACCGATTACAGCGGCGTGGCCGGATTCTTCCAGAATGCGGCCAGTTGGGGACAGAGCTTTTCCGCCATGCTGGCCAACGCCGGCAGCAGCTCTTCCACCGGCGTTCTGGCGCTCGCCGCCAAGTCCAACAGCAGCATCGAGTCTTCGCTCAATGCGCAGGTGTCCAAGGAAGATGGCTACATTTCGGCGCAACAGGCCAGCCTGACCGCGGAGCTGAATCAGGCCAACCAGATCATGCAGCAACTTCCCTCGGAGTTACAGGGCGTCAACGAGCTCTACTCCGCAATCACCGGTTACAACCAGTCCGCCAACGGCTAAGGAGATCGATGCAAAATGGCTAGCTATCGCGAACGTGCGCTGGAAGGGGCTTCGGCCGTCGATCTCGTCGTGGCATTGTATGACGGCATCATTCGCTTTCTCTACGCGGCAATCGATGCCGTAGAGCAGTCCGACGCCGAAGGCCGCAGGGCCGCGGCAAAACGCGCGCTCGATATCATCATTCACCTGCAGGCCCGGCTCAGAATGGATGTGGGCGGAAGACCGGCGCAGGTGCTCAGCGAGTTTTACGCCTCCATCTTCGCACAGATTCTTCAGGCTTCGCAGTCAGCCTCGGTGCCCAAATTCACGCACACCATCGACTGTGTCCGAAACGTGCGCGATGCGTGGCGGGAAGTGGCCCGCGAGACCAACTCCAGCGTCGGCTACAATCGCGTCCTCACCATGTCCGCGCGCAATCAGCAGGCATCCACCGTCGAAACCGAAGACGAGCCGGTCATCTCCGGCTGGACCGCTTAGAGCATTTTTTCCGAAATTACTGTACATCGGAGCCGCGCACTCAAGTGGCCTTTCAAGGAGCGTCTGACCGCCTGTTTTCGTACTCCCGCGGGTCGCCACATCCTTGAAGCACTTTCATCGCGGACGCACTTCATCGCAGCAAGACCGGCAAAGCACTTACCGCGCGAGCAGACCGCCTTAACTGGCCACGGTCAGCTCTTCTTCCAACTGCTGCTTCCGATAGAGGCTGGCATAATAGCCATCCATCTCCAGCAGCTCCTCGTGGCGGCCCACTTCAACAATCCTGCCGCGATCGAGCACGGCGATCTTGTCGGCATTCCGCACTGTAGAGACCCGGTGCGATATCAGGATGGTGGTGGCCGTAGCCGTGTAGCTGCGCAGGCCGCCCAGGATGCGCTCTTCAGTGTAGGTGTCCACGCTGGCCAGCGCGTCATCCAGAATCAGAATTGCGGGTCGGCGCAGCAGCGCGCGCGCAATCGCCGCGCGCTGTTTCTGCCCGCCTGAAAGCGTGACGCCGCGCTCGCCTACCATGGTCTCAAAGCCCTGCGGAAACTCCTCGAACTCCTGACGGATGTGCGCAGCTTCGGCGGCTTCCAGCAACTCATCCGGGCTTGTCCCCGGCGCGCCAAACGCCAGATTTTCGCGGATCGTCTCGCTGAACAGAAACGTCTCCTGTGGCACCATGCCGATATTGCGGCGCAGCGCTTCCAGCGGATATTCGCGCACCGGCCGCCCATCGATCAGCAACGATCCCTCTTCCGCGTCGTAGAGTCGCGGAAGCAGGTTCACCAGCGTCGATTTGCCGGAGCCGGTCGGTCCCACAATCGCCAGGCTCGAGCCCGCCGGAATGCGCAGCGAAATATTGCTCAGCACCGGCGTGTCGTTGTAGCTGAAGCTGAGATTGCGAAATTCGATGTCGCCTTTCAGCACCGTTTCCGGGCCCAGTGAAGCAAGGGCGGAGCGGTCGTCGATGAGCGGATCGGTCTGCAGCAGTTCGTGGATGCGCTTGACCGACGCGGTGCCGCGCTGAAAGATGTTGATGACCCAGCCCACGGCGATAATGGGCCAGATCAGCTGAATCATGTAGGTGTTGAAGGCCACAAAATCGCCCACCGTCATGCGGTGCTCAATCACCAGGTGGCCGCCCGCCAGCAGCGTAATCACCATGGAAACGCCGAGCATGAACTCCAGCGTAGGCCACAGCATGCCCATCAACTGCACCAGCCGCAGGGCGCGGGCAATGTATTCGCGGTTCAGCCGTTCAAACAAGCCGATCTCGGACTCTTCGCGGGCAAAGGCGCGGATGAGCCGCGCGCCGGAGTAGTTCTCCTGGGCCTGCGCCGAGATATCGGAAAAGCTGGCCTGTATGCGCTCGAAGCGCGTATGGATGCGGCTGCCGAAGTACTGCACCAGGATGCTGGCCAGCGGCATGGGCGCCAGCGCCACCAGCGTCAGATAGGGGCTGTAGTGCAGCAGGTAAATGACGGCAAAGACGCTCAGAAAGAGCGTGTTGGTGCTGTACATCAGCGCCGGTCCCAGCAGCATGCGCACAGCGTTCAGGTCGTTGGTCATGCGGGCCATGATGTCGCCGGTGCGATAGTGCTGATAAAAGCCCGAGTCCTGCGTTTCCAGCTTGACGAACAGCTCGTTTCTTATATCGAACTCGATGTCGCGCGAAATGCAGATGAGAATCCAGCGCTGCGCGTAGAGAAAAATACCCTTGCCCGCCGCAATGGCCACCAGCACGCCGGCCAGCAGCAGGATGTGCTGGCGGGTGGTTCCACGGCTGATTGCGTCAATTGCATCGCCCAGTATCCGTGGAAACTGCACCGCTATGGCGTTGGTGCAGACGCAGGACAACATGCCCCAAAGGTAACCCCAGCGGTAGCGGCGCATGTGCACGAAAAGTGGGCGCAGATCGCGAAGCATGCTTTTATTGTAGCGGTGCGGGCAGTCCCCGGTCTGCGCGCCCCCAGGTCGGCGCCGTCCGACCTGCCCAGACATCCGGTAACGCCTCTTTGCGGAAAAAATAGCGGATTTCCCTCGCTGCTACCCTGCAAGATCTCCCATTTGCAGCCGATAGAAAAGCAAGCGATCCAAACGCAGGATGGAATGCGCCGGTGCATCCGGTTTCTTTCCAAGGAAGGGCTCCGATGCACTCTCTCACCATCAACGGCGAAATTGTTATACCGTCCATCCCCGAGGGCAACGAGCGCAGACGCCATCCGCGCCATCTCTGCGAGGCCATGGCGGTCGCCTCTGTGGTTCGCCCGGAGCTTCTATTTCGCGGAACCATCCGGAATATCAGTGAAGCGGGCTGCTACTTTGAAACCCAGGCGCGCCTCAGCCTGGACCCTTCCACCGAAGTCTGCCTTCGCTTCAAGCTCAGCGACCGGCGCTATACCACTCGCGCGCGGGTGAAGAACATGGCGCCCGGCCGGGGCATGGGGCTGGAATTCCTGTTTGCCAACGGCAAAGCGGAGCATGCGATCCAGAGCCTGATCCGTGCGCTCGATACCGCAAAGCTCGCAAAGTCCCTGTAAACGGGTGCCCCAGGTCTGGATTTTCAGACCTGGGAAAAGCACGAATCAAACCAATAAATTCGCGTGGCCAGAAACCTACGTCGGCGTCCGCAGCAGTAAATATCCGCCCACCAGCGCAAACAGGATGTCGGAAGACCACGCGGCCAGACCCGATGGCAGATAGTTCACATTACCCAACGCCCCAAACAGCCCATCCACTATAAAGTAGGCCAGCGCCACGGCTATGGCCACGGCGATTCCACTCAGCGACCCGCGCCTGCCCATCGACAGCGCAAAAGGAATGGCCAGCACCACCATCACCACGGCTACCAGCGGGTAGGCCAGCTTGTGCCACAGCGCCACCCGCAGCCGCATGGTGTCGAATCCGCTCTGGCGCAGATCGCGGATGTAATGGTCGAGCTGCCCGAAGTTCATCTCCTGGGCTTCCAGGTCTTCCTTGGTGAAATAGTCCGGCGCCTCGTGAATCTCAGGGAACGTGGTCGTCGGAAATTCCCGATAATCGGTGACGTTGGCCCCATGGATATCCCTCGTCCATCCGTTCAGGAATCGCCAGGTGCCCGCGGCGCTGTCCCACACCGCCCGCTTGGCAAAAATGCGGCGCACCAGTTGAAATGTGGAAGGATCGAACTCGAAGACGGAAAGATTGGCGAACTCGTTCTTGTCCGGATCGAAGAACTGGTAATAGAAGATGCGCGCCGGCTCGCCCACCCGCGGCTGGCCGAAGATCCATTTCTGCTCGGGATGAAGAAACGTCTGCGGCGGGCGTCCCTTGATGGTGGCGCGCAGCGCCTCCTGCTTGCGATTGGCCTGCGGCAGATAATACTGGTCGAACAGAAACAGGCTCACCGCAAGAATCGACGCAATCGAGACAATGGGAATCACCAGCCGGTAGAGGCTGATGCCGGTGGCTTTCATGGCCACGATCTCACTGTTGCGGTTGAGCACGCCAAAGGTCACCAGCGTGGCAATCAGCACCGCCAGCGGAGCAATCTGGTAAATCATGCTGGGCGTCAGGTTCACCAGGTAGGCGCCCACCGTCGCCAGCGGAATGTGGTTGCGCAGAACATCGCCCACCAGCTCGAAGAAGGTGAACACCAGGATCAGCAGCACGAATCCCGTTTGAATCAGCAGGAACATGCCCATGAATTCGCGAATCACATATTCATCCAGAATGCGCGGAAACGCGTGGCGCGAATGCATCTTCACGGCGGCGTGGGAGCGTGGGCGAAGCCTGTCCAGCAGTCCGCCCCATGGCGAGCC
Source organism: Occallatibacter sp. (assembly GCA_036267475.1). GTDB lineage: Bacteria > Acidobacteriota > Terriglobia > Terriglobales > Acidobacteriaceae > Telmatobacter. Next base: position 101,805 of record DATAVZ010000062.1, on the reverse strand, counting down.
ATTGCCGTTGCTCCGCGCCGCGCGCGGCGAGCGCGCAAACCAGCCGGAGATGGCGCTTAGAATGCCCCCCCCGGTGGCCATCTGCCACAGCAGAAAAATGCCCGCCGCGGCAAACACCAGGTTGGCCGTCCACACGGCAAAAAATGCCGGAATCTTGTTCTGCCTGCCCAGCTCCACTCCCGTGGAGGAAAGGAAATAATAGAAAAACACCAGCAGGATGGTGAGCACGAAGCCCGAGCTCTTGCCTCCGCGCCGCGAGGCCGCGCCCAGCGGCACGCCTACCAGCATCAGCACCAGGCACGCGGCCGGAAAAGCAAACCGGGTGTTGAGCTCAATGAGATAGTGCTTTGCATCGTTGGGCGTCTTGGCAGTGCGGATGCGTTCTAGAAGCACATCGAGCGGCAGGGCGTAGATCACCGTGTCCAGCCGTCCCAGATGCACGTCGCTCTGCTGGCCCAGCGCCAGCGGCATGTCGGTGGTGGTAAAGGTTGTAATGTTGTACTGCTGCGGCTGGCCGGCAACTGTCTCATGCCGTGAGCCGTCGCGCAGCCGCATCAGCAGCTCCTGCGTGCTGTCGCTCACCACCGTGGCCGAAGCTGCCGTGGTAATGATCGGATTCGACCGGTCGCTCACATCCGCCATAAACACCTGGCGCCAGTTGGACGCGCCTGTGCCGGCCCGCACGTCGCGCACGTAGAGCACGTAGTTTTTGAAGTCCTCGTAAAACACACCACGCTGAATTTCGTAGGAGGCCTGCGAGGTTTCGAGCGACTGCTCCATTGCCAGAATGCCCTGGTTGGCCCTGGGCGCCAGGTACAGCGAGTTGGCCACTCCCAGCAACGTTCCGCCCACCGCCACAATTGCGGAGACGCGCACAAAGTAGCCAATGCCCAGCCCCGAGGCGCGCATGGCAATAATTTCGCTGTCGGCAGCCAGCCGGCTCAACCCCAGCAGCACTCCCACCAGTACTGACATGGGAATGGTGACCTTGAACAGATTGGGGAGCGTGAAGAGAAAAATCTCCGCCATGTTCGACAGAGTTGAGCTGTTGCGCACCACCGCCTCAAGAATGTGCGGCAACTGCGGCATGAACAGTATGAAGGTGAAAAGCGCGCAGCCGATCAGCGTGTGGGACAGAATCTCGCCGAGAATGTAGCGGGTGAGGATGCGCACTGCAGGCTCTGAAGTTAGTGTACGGCATTTCCGCGCCGGATTTTCCAGTTTGCCGCGCTTGCCCGCCGGGCAGCCCCAGCCGCTATCGTAAAGAGCATGCAGCGGGAGTTTCCTTCTTCGCCACTGGTCGGGGTGGGTGCCGTAGTGGTCCACAATGGCCGGGTACTGCTCATCCGCCGCGGCCGCCAGCCGCTCAAAGGCCACTGGACCCTTCCCGGCGGCGCGCTCGAACTGGGAGAATCGCTCACCGCGGGCGTGGCGCGCGAAGTGCTGGAAGAGACCGGGCTGGCGGTTGAGCCCATCGAGCTGGTCGAACTGGTCGACCGCATTCACCGCGAAGCCGATCGCGTCCGCTACCACTACGTCATTGCCGACTACCTCTGCCGGGTCACCGGAGGCACGCTCTGCGCCGCCTCTGATGCCGACGATGCGCGCTGGGCGGAGCGCGCCGAGTGGAACAGCCAAAGCGCTCTAGCCCTCGATCCGCTCACCGCGCGGGTAATGGAGCAGGGCTGGCAGCGGGCCCGCGCGCTGCGCTTGTTTACGCAGGAAGATCGATGACCGCAGCAAGAAAAGCCGCCTGCGGCCTTGCGGCTCTCCTCATCGTCGCCGGCATCGGCTTCTGGCTGCGGCCGCTCGCCTGCTATGACGGCGCAATCTACCTGCACGAAGCGCTTACCGGCGTGCGCAGCCGCACTGTCGTGGTGCACGGCTGCCGCGTCCATTATCTGGTGCAGGGGCCGGCCGATGGCGACGCGGTGGTGCTGGTGCACGGGCTTGGCGGCAGCGCGGAAGACTGGCGCAACCTCGCGCCCGACTTTGCCCGCGCCGGTTACCGCGTGTATATGCCCGACCTGCCCGGCTACGGCCGCAGCCAGCGTCCGCAGGACTTCTCCTATTCGGTGCGCGATGAAGCCGCCGTCGTCATCGGCTTCATGGACAATCTTGGCCTACGCCGCGTCACGCTGGGCGGCTGGTCCATGGGCGGATGGATTGCGCAGCTTGTGGCTGCACAGCAGCCGCAGCGCGTCGCGCGGCTCATGCTGTTTGACTCGGCCGGCCTGCACATACAGCCGATCTGGGATACGCGCCTGTTCACGCCCACCTCGGCCCGGCAGCTTGGCCAGTTGGAGGCGCTGCTCATGCCGCACCCGCCCGCCGTGCCGGAATTTGTGGCCCGCGATATTCTGCGCGTCTCCGCCACCCATGCCTGGGTCATCCAGCGGGCGCTGGCCTCCATGTTGACCGGCCGCGACGTAACCGACGACCTGTTGCCGCAACTCAAAATGCCAGTGCTGATCGCATGGGGCGCCAAAGACCGCATCATGCCGCTCAGCCAGGGACAAACCATGCACCGGCTCATCCCGCAGTCCAGGCTGATCGTAGCTGCGGGCTGCGGACACCTTGCGCCCCTTGAGTGCAGCCAGCAACTATGGCCTGGAATGCAGCAGTTTATAAGCGAACAAGTTGATGTAAACCAAAAGCCGGGCACCGCCCTATGACCCCTGCTAGCGGTCAGAAAGCGATACCCGGCGATTGGCAGCTACGTTGGCCCACGGTGTGAGCGGGGGTGTTAGCGGGCGATGGTGATGGTCAGGTTCATGTCGACGGGAATCGGCTTCGCGTCGATGGTGCCAGGGCGATAGTGGAACTGGCGCACTTCATCGGCAATGCGCGCATCCCAGAAAGGATTAATGCCTTTTACCACGTGTACGTCTTGCGGCGTGCCGTTTTCATCCACAGTGAGTGTCAGGCCAACCTGCGCATTCACCGGAATGGACTCCTTGGGAAGGCCGTCGGGCAGAGCAAGCCCGATGGAGTTCAGAAGCGTGGGGGCAATGACGCCCGTGCTGACGCGAACGGGCTGGGTTGAGGTAGTGGCATCGTCCGATGGCTGCATGGCGCCAGCCGCGGCGGGGAGGAGCATGGAAGATAGAAGAATGCTACCTGCGATAAGATGACGCATGAATTACCTCCAGAATGTCGGTTGTTACCGACACCAGATTAGCTATAAAACAACACGATTGTCAATGAAATTATTTAGTGTCTTTACTTGTCAATAAGATAACCGGAGTGTAGACGTAGAAATTAAACCTTCTATTAATTTATGAATTATTTTCCACACCACGCCAATTAAGATGACACGGCCCGGTGTGAAGCCAGCCAAAGGCGGTCCTCTGAGCAATCTGAAAATCATGGGAAGAATCGCCGCCAGGCTGGCGGCTGCGGGAATGGAAGGAACAGGGTAACTGCAAATAAAAAGCGGCAGCGGTTTCGGCCGCTGCCGCTTGTGTTGCTCAAGATGAAATTTTTAAGCTCTGGGTTAGCGGGTGGACTCGAACAGGAACCAGGCGCGGCGTTCAGCCTCGTCGATCCACACTTCGATCAGGCTGGTGGTGGCATAGTCATCGGCCTTGCTGGCCACTTCGTGCGCGCTGCGCAGGCTTTCCACCAGCGCCTTGTTGTCGGCGTGCAACTCGAGCAGCATGTCGCGCGCCGGCACAAACTCCTGGTCGTTGTCGGCGATGCGCTGCAGCCGGGCGATCTGGCCAATCGAACGGATCGTGGCCCCGCCAATCTTGCGCACCCGCTCCGCGATATCGTCCGCGATGGCGAAAATCTGCGCGCCCTGGTCGTCCAGCAGCAGATGATAGTCACGGAAATGCGGTCCGCTCATGTGCCAATGGAAGTTCTTGGTCTTGATGTACAGCGCAAAAACGTCGGCCAGCAGCGCGTTCAGGACACTCGAAAGATCCTTCACTTGTTCCGGCCCGAAACCATCGGGGTTGTTGGTCTTCGCCGCCTTCGATTCCTGACTGGTATGCGTAGACATTCCTATCTCCTCCTGTCGCAGAAGTGTATACGGACACCCCGCCACACACGTTTGGATGCGTCTTCAATGTGGAAGGTTATGTGAATGTTCGTGGTCGCGCAAGCCCCGCCGTATCGAACTCGCGCGCCGAATCCACGCTTGAAGATTGATTGTAACTGCAAAAACGGGATCAACCCAGGGCAATAGGCTGCGGCAGCGCTTGCAACGGCAGTCGAGACTCCCCGGACAGCATTGCGGACACATCGCAGGGTGTTGCGGCCACGGCGTCGGCCAGTGCCCACTCGTGGGCTGCACCGTAGCCCCAGCCCACCGCCATACTGCGCACGCCGTTGGCCTTTGCCGCCCCAAAGTCGAAGCTGCGGTCGCCGATCATCCACGCCCGCGCCCTGTCGAGCCCGCAGTCGCTCAGCACGCGGGCCAGCAGGTCGGTCTTGGTGTGGATCGGGTACTCCAGCCGGTCGCCGTAGATGGCTTCGAACAAGGGCGAAAGCTCAAACGCATCCATAATCCGCACCGCGAAGCGCTCATGCTTGGACGTGCACACATAGAGCGAATAGCCGACCTCGCGCAACTGCAGCAGCATCTGCCGCACGCCGGCGAAGACCGAATTATTCGACCATCCTTCGCGGTCGTAGCAGGCGCGGTACTGGCTGGCCAGGGCCACGTGCTCTTCCCGCGTGCCCTCCGGTAGCAGGTACGCAACCCACTCCTCAACCGGGGGGCCGATGAACCGCTCGAGCGAGCCAGGAACCGGCATGCCGCGCTCTTGAAGAGTTTTGACAAGGCAGCCCAGAATGCCGGGCTTCGAATCGGTAAGCGTTCCGTCCAGGTCGAAGATGAGAGCCGGCAGAATTTGAGCCATGCTTCAAGTTTCGCAGACCGATGAGCGTGACAACAAATCCCCGGCGCAGGTCTATTGCGCCGCAGCCACACTCGAACCGGCTATGGCCTGCCGGGCGTGCGCCACCCGGGCCAACCCGGCATCGGCCGAAGGCCACGCCTTGAGGAACGTCCGATATTCCGCCTGCGCCGCGGTCGCGTTGCCGGCCAGCTCATCTGCACGCGCAATGCCGTAAAGCTCAAATCCCGATTGCGGACGCTCTGTGAGTGCCGCCTCATAAGCAGCCCGTGCTCCGGGGTAATCATGTGCGCGCAGCAACGCCTCGGCCTCAGTCTCCGCCACGGGACGAATGTAGAGCGGCGGCTCGTGATAGCCCAGCTTCTTTTCCTCCGCAATCGCCCGCGCGTACATCTTTCCGGCGCTCTCCGCATTGCCCGCCAGCAGCGTCACGCCCGCGCGCAGCTCCAGCGAGGCAACGCCGAGCGTGCGCACCAGGGGCTCCGGCTCTGCGTCTGGATTGAGGGCTGCTGTTGCCGGCTTTACGGGCGCGGCGCCGGCCTTCTGCGCGGCGGCTGTCTGCGACGCCGCATCGGCATCGGCTTTTGCCTTGGTGTCTTCCTGCTTGCGCCACAGGCCCGCGTCCATCGCGGACGAGGCAGCCTGCGCCGCGGCAAGATTGCCGTCGTCGAGCGCCTGCATGCCGGTGGCAAAGGCCTGCAACTCATCTTTCAGAAAGCGAAGGTTTGTGGTTCTTGCGTCGTCGGCAAGGTTCGCATGATCCAGCATCGACTGCACAATCTTCCAGTCGCCAATGCGCAGCGCAACCGGCAGCCGCCTGCTCACCCGCGCAATCTGATCGCGCGCGCTCCACACGTAGAGCGTGGCGGAAAGCTGACCACGCGCGCCGGCCAGCCGGTCAGAGAGCGCATTCGCCTCTTCAAGCCGACCCTGTTCCAGCATGTTGGCGATCGCATACATCAGGTTGTGCACGTAGTTCCAGTCTTCGTCCACACTCACATGCTGTTCGCGCATGTAGCGCTCATCCACCTCGGTTGAGGCGGCAAACCAGCGGTCTGCGCTTGCGTAGTCGCCCACGCGGTAGTAGATGTGGCCCGGCATGTGGACCATATGACCACTGTTCGGCGCAAGACTGGCCAGCAGCGCGGCGCTTCGAATTGCGCGTTCAGGATGATTGCCCGGCTCCATCGCGTGAATCCAGTAGTGATTGGCCGCCGAATCGTTAGGTGCGTCCTTGAGAACGGCTTCGAGAATGGCGATTTTCTCCTTTTCGCCGGGCTTCGGCTCGTCATTGGCGTCGTATCCGTCTTCCACCGCATTCGCCAGAAAGATGCGGGCCTCTACATCCCTGGAATCCTTCTTGACAAGCTTGCGATAGATGGCGATTGAAGCGCTGTGATCGTCGTCTTTTTCATGCGATTCTGCCACCGCCGCATCGATATAAAGCCGGTCCGTGTTGCTCGCCCTGCCTTCCAGCCGAACGGCCTGCGCGAGTGCCTTGTCGGTGTAGTCCTTTTGATCGGGACCGCGAGACTCCAGCGCCTGCAGCAGGCCCCAGTAACACATGGCGCAGTTTGGATCAGTGCGCACGGCCTGCTCAAATGCACGCGCCGATTCGTAATCCCAGAAGTCGTTGAGAAGGGTCAGTCCCTGATCGAACCAGACCTGCGCCTCCGGATTGGCGCGGATGGTGATGTGCGAGTTGCCGATTCCGGTCATGTGCAGGGGCGTGGGTAGTTGATCGGGAGGCGGAATCATCTGCATCCCATCCATCGGCGGCATCACGCCAGCCTGAGCGCGCACGCACACGCCTGCCGCGAGCCACGCGCCGGCCAGCAAAAGGCAAAGCGTTGCCGGTCTCATATTGCTGGTCTCATGCACACGACTATACGCGGTTCACTGCCAGCGGCAAACAGGAAAAGGCGCTTCGCAATCAGCCCGCATTTACAACACAACCCAGCCCATCCGGAGGCCTCTGAAGCGCAGTTGTAGTTATCGGCTAAAATCGCTCGTAGATGCGTTGCCATGCACTTTTTCCCCACATACCGCTGAGGTTGGCGTACCGCGGCCCCAGAGCCTGTCATCAAATTCTCAGGGCACAGCGACGGGAGCCAATTTTTTTCATATCGAGGAGTGAGGAGTGACGCATACCGGGTGTCTGCTAGCGACGATCGACGAAGAGATGGGAAAAATTGGCCCGTCCCTTCGGGTTGCGGGAAAAATCCGGCCATCCTTCATTCTCGCCATCGACGGTGGACCCGCCACAGCCTTCGGGCTCGGCTTCATCTGGTCGGATTTTTCCTCGCAACGCTGTACCCTCAGAATCTGATGACAGGCCCTAGCGCTCACCCAGCTCCGCGCCGATAACATTTGCGACAATTCATGCAACCGGGGGGCGGAATGAAAGCAATGAAATGGTGCGCGTGTGCGCTTTTGATCGCATCTTCAGGGCTGCTGGCCCTGGCGCAGCAGGATCCGCTCGCCAAAGGCGCAAATCTTCTTCACGACGCATCGGGCGGCCAGCTCAGCGTGCATCTGGAAGAACGCACGCGCTGGGAAGAGAAGTACGGCGTCTCGTTTGGCAACGCCGTCAATCAGCAGGACATGCTCAGCCGCGTCCGCATTGGAATGACGTATCAGCCGCGGCCGTGGCTCACGCTTTCCGGCATGGGCCAGGATGCGCGCGCTCCGTTCTATGGTCCAAACGCGCCCAGCTCGCTGCGCGAATCCATGGACCTGCAGGAAGCATGGATCGGTGTGGGCGCAGGGTCGAGCCCGCTCAACTTTTCTTTTGGCCGCCGCATGCTCAACTACGGCGAGACGCGGGTTATCGGCGTGCCGCAATGGAGCAACACTTCGCGCACCTACGATTACGGACGCATGGAGTTCAGCAACAAGAAAATGACGCTGGACGCGCTGATGGTGTCACCAGTGATCATTTTGTCCGATTCGTTCAATAACCCCGAGCTTGGCAATCGCTACTGGGGCACTTACGATATCTTCCCCAGAGTGTGGCGCGGCCTGTCGATCGACGCCTATGTGCTGCGCCATTCGCAGAACGCGATCGGGGGCTGGACCGGCGCAGGCACGCTGGGCACCAACAGCTACGGCGCCCGTTTTTACGGCACGTTGCCCGCGCACTTTGGCTACAGCCTTGAAGCAATCGCGCAGAACGGCCGCGTCGGCGGCCTGAATCAGCGGGCCTTTGCCTGGTATGCGGCGGCCACGCACAGTTCTCGCATTGCCAACAGACCGCTGAATGTGCTGGTCGAGTACAAGGGCGCATCCGGCTCCCACTATGGCGAAGATCACAGCTCGACCTTCGACCAGCTTTCACCGGCCAATCACGACAAGTTCGGCCACATGGATCTGTTTGGCTGGCGCAATCTCAAAACCTTCAAAAATCTCGATACGCTCAACATCACCCCCAAACTGGCTCTCAATGTCATGTACACGGACGAAAATCTGTTCAGCGCCTCCGATGCTCTCTACGCCAGCTCCGGCTCAAAGACTTCGATCTCGGCCAAAGGCACAGCCGGCACGCGCGTGGGCCAGGAACTGGATTCGTTCACCACCTTCACCATCGGCCATCACACCATCCTTGCCGGCTTTGGCCACTTCTTCAAAGGCCAGTTTGTCCAGCAAACCACGCCCGGCATCAATCCGCGCTACTTCGACATTGCCCAGCAGTACACCATCAAATAAAGCGGCATCCTTCCCTCCCTTTTTCCGCCGGCCCGAATCGGCTGGCCGCAAGGTCTGTCGCGTCGGGTTTTTTGCTTCCGCGCGCCGGCACACACGCGCAAATTTCGCTGCGATTCGCGTGGGCAACGCGCGCTGCGGGTAGAATTGCCGTGTTCGCATTGCGCGGTTTTGAATTGCCGGATTGCAGGCGGCCGGCTGGATCGGGAGCAGAAAAAATGAAGCGGTATCGGATCGCCACCATTCCCGGTGACGGCATCGGAAAAGAAGTTGTGCCCGCCGGCCGGCAAGTGCTGGAAGCGCTCGCCGCGCGCGGAAACGATCTTCAATTCGAGTTTGAGGACTTCGATTGGGGCGGCGATTATTATCGCCGCCACGGCTGCATGATGCCCCACGACGGCCTCGACGCGCTCCGGGATAAGGATGCCATTCTCTTCGGCTCCGCCGGCGATCCGCATATTCCCGATCACATTACGCTGTGGGGATTGCGTCTGAAAATCTGCCAGGGGCTCGACCAGTATGCGAATCTGCGCCCCACACGGATTCTGCCCGGCATTGACGCGCCGCTCAAGCGCTGCGGCCCCGGCGATCTGAACTGGATGATCGTGCGTGAAAACACCGAGGGCGAGTACTCCGGCGCCGGCGGCCGCGTTCACCAGGGCTTTCCCATGGAAGTGGCGACGGACCTGAGCGTGATGACCCGCGCCGGAGCGGAACGCATTTTGCGCTACGGCTTCCGGCTCGCCCAGTCACGCCCGCGCAGGCTGCTGACTGTGGTCACCAAGAGCAATGCGCAGCGCCATGCCATGGTGATGTGGGACGAGATTGCGCATCAGGTGGCCGCGGATTTTCCTGACGTGACCTGGGACAAGGAGATGGTGGACGCCATGACCGCGCGCATGGTCAACAAGCCCGCGTCGCTTGACACCATCGTCGCCACCAATCTGCACGCCGACATCCTCAGCGATCTTGCCGCCGCGCTGGCAGGCAGTCTGGGCATTGGACCTACAGCCAACATCAATCCGGAACGCGTCTATCCTTCCATGTTCGAGCCCATTCACGGATCGGCCTTCGACATCATGGGCAAAGGCATCGCCAACCCGGTGGGAACTTTCTGGACCGTGGTGATGATGCTCGAGCATCTCGGCCAGGGCGAAGCGGCGCGCCGCGTGATGCAGGCCATCGAGCAGGTCACGGCCAATCCCCGGCTGCACACCCGCGATCTGGGCGGCACCGCCACCATGGCCGAGGTCACCGAGGCTGTCTGCGCGCAGGTTTCCGCGGTAAAAAGCCCGTTGGCTACCGCGTGAGCGTCGGCCGCTTCGCCGTCGATGTGGAAGCTCGCGTGGCACACAAGCTGCGCGTGCGCATTCTCCCATTCGTCATCCTGCTCTACTTCGTCAGTTTTCTTGACCGCGTGAATGTGGGCTTTGCCGCCCTCAGCATGAACGCGGCCATCGGCCTCACGCCGGCCATGCTCGGCCTGGGCGGCGGCCTGTTCTTCGTCGGCTACATCGCGGTGCAGGTCCCGTCCAATCTGATCATGATGCGCGTAGGCGCGCGGGCCTGGATTGCCCGCGTGGTCATCGCGTGGGGGCTGGTTTCAGCTGCGTCGGCCTTCGTCAGCGGTCCGCACAGTTTTTACTTCATGCGTTTTCTGCTGGGCATTACGGAGGCCGGCTTTTTTCCCGGAACGCTGCTCTATCTGAGCCTGTGGTTTCCGGCCCGGCAGCGCGCGCTGGCCATCGCTGCGTTCATGGCCGCCGCGCCGCTTTCCACCGCTGTCGGTTCGCCCATCTCCGGCGCGTTGATGGAGCTGCCGCGCTTTCTTTCGCTCGCCAACTGGCAATGGCTCTTTATTCTCGAAGGACTGCCCGCCGTTGTGCTTGGCCTGCTCGCCTTCAAGGTGCTCACTGACCGCCCCGATCAGGCGGCATGGCTGACCGGCGAGGAACGCATCTGGCTCATCGAAACCCTCGCCGCGGAACGCGCGCTGAGCCCTGCGCACAAAAGCAGCATCGCCGCGGCCCTGGCCACCCTGCGCGATCGTCGGGTGCTGGTGCTGGCGCTTATCTACTCCGGGACCTCCGCGGGACTCTATGCGGTCGGCCTCTGGTCGCCGCTGATCATTCATCAGTTCGGCTTTTCCGCGCTCGCTATCGGATGGATCAACGCCGTGCCCAGCGTGGTTGCAGCGGTGGGTATGATCCTCTGGGCGCGCCACTCCGACCGCATCCTCGAGCGCTCATGGCATATCGCCATTCCCTGCATGCTGGGCTGCGTGGGGCTGGTGTGGGCCGGCGGCGCGCAAACGGCCGTCGCCGTGGTGCTCGCCCTCACCATCGTCAACTTCGGCAGCAATGCGCCCAAGGGTCCGGTGTGGGCTCTGCCCGGCATGTTTCTCTCCGGCGCCGGCGCCGCCGCGGGCATCGCCTGGATCAACTCCCTGGGCAACATCGGCGGATTCATCGGACCCTGGCTGATCGGCATCATCAAGCAGCGCAGCGGCAGCTACGCGGGCGGTCTCTACGCAGTCGGAGCCATGATGGCCCTGTCCGCAATCCTGATGCTCGTTCTGCGCCGCCAGGTCGAGCACGTGAGCGGCGAAGCGAAAAGCGCGCGATGAAGATCCGCGCCCAGTACACCCGCGCATCGCAGCCGAATATCCTGTTGGATCGAAGATCAGGCTGGCCGATCAAGTTGGCCGATCGTCGCTTTTCTACCGCGCGCTCAAGCTGCTATGCTGCCTTCGCGCGAAGAAAACCGATTTAGGCAAGAGGAGAAAGCGCTATGTGGTTCCTGGGTATGGACGTGGGCACGGGCGGAACGCGGGCCGTTGTAGTCGATTCCGCCGGAAAGCTGATCTCCGGCGCGTCGAGCGAGCACGCGCCGTTTCGCGCCGAGCATCCCGGCTGGGCAGAGCAGGACCCCGAAGACTGGTGGCGTGCCGCGCAGCAGGCGATTCGCGATGCGCTGGAAGCCGCGCCTGAGCCGCGCCAGCCCATCGCCGCCCTTGCGCTCACCGGGCAAATGCACGGCGCGGTCATGCTCGATGAGAACGGCGCAGTGCTGCGTCCCGCGCTCATCTGGTGCGACACGCGCACGCAGCCCGAGTGCGACTGGCTCACCGCGCGCATTGGCTACGAGCGGCTCATCGAGCTCACCTGCAATCCGGCGCTGCCCAACTTCACGCTCACCAAGCTGCTGTGGGTCAAGACCCATCAGCCCGAAATCTTCGCCAGAGTCCGCCACGTGATGTGCCCCAAGGACTACGTGCGCTACCGGCTCACCGGCGAGTTCGCCATTGACGTGCAGGAGGCCTCGGGCACTTTGCTGCTCGACGTGACCCATCGCCGCTGGTCGCGCGAAGTGGCTGAAGCTGCCGGAATCGACGAGAGCTGGTTGCCGCGTGTGTTCGAGTCGCCGGAGATCTGCGCGCTCATCAGCCCGAGCGGCGCGGCAGCCACCGGCCTTACAGCGGGCACGCCGGTCGCAGCCGGCGCGGGCGATCAGGGCGCGGGCGCCGTGGGCATGGGCATTCTGCAGCCGGGCAGCGTTTCAGCCACCATCGGCACCTCGGGCGTGGTCTTTGCCGCCACGGCCGAGCCCACCAAAGATCCCAAAGGCCGCCTGCACACTTTCTGCCACGCGGTGCCCGGCCTGTGGCACGTGATGGGCGTAACCCAGTCCGCGGGCCTCAGTCTGCGCTGGCTGCGCGATACATTTTTCCCCGCCCAACACTACGATGCGCTGAACGACGCGGCAGCCGGAATTCCAGCCGGCAGTGACGGACTGGCATGGGCACCTTATCTGCTCGGTGAGCGCACGCCGCATCTCGATCCCGAAGTCCGCGCCGCTTTTACCGGCATCGGCATCGAGCACACGGCGGCTCACTTTACGCGCGCCGTGCTCGAGGGCGTGGCGTATTCGCTGCAGGATACATTCACCCTCTTCGCCGAACTGGGCATTCCCGTCAGTGGAATTCGCCTGGGGGGCGGCGGCGCGCGCGGCGCATTGTGGCGCAGCATTCAAGCCGGCGTATACGGCCATGCGGTCGAGATTCTTGCCGCCGAAGAAGGCGGCGCGTTTGGTTGCGCGCTTATGGCCGGCGTGGGCGCGGGCCACTGGGCCAATCTCGATGAGGCATGCAGCCAGGCCATCCAGGTCGCACAGCGCATCGAGCCCGATGCCGCGCAGGCCGCGGCCTACAAAACGGGCTACGTGAGCTGGAGAAAAATCTATCCCGCGCTGCATGGCTTGCGATAGGCTTTCCTCCGTAGGCTGCATGGCAGAAACGACGTGATTGCAGCCGCGATTGCAGCGTGGAGACACGGATGTTCGAGTTGACAGGACAAACCGCACTGGTCACCGGAGCGGCAACCGGCATTGGAGAAGCGATTGCTCAGCGGCTCACCGATGCGGGCGCGCGCGTGGCCGTGGCCGACATTGATGTGGAAGCAGCCAGCGCCGCGGCGAAACGGATTGGCGGTGGCGCATTCGCCGTGTGTCTCGACGTCACGCGGCCCGAACAGGCAACCGCCGCCGTCGACAGAGTCACTGCAATCGCCGGTTCGCTGGATATTCTGGTCAACAATGCCGGACTGGCCGGGCGGGCCGCGCCCATCTGGGAGCAGGCCGACGAGGACTGGCATCGCGTGATGAGCGTCAATATCCACGGGCCGTTTTATCTATGCCGCGCTGTGCTGCCGGCGATGCGCGCCAAAGGCTACGGCCGTATCGTCAACATCGCCTCCATCGCCGGTAAGGAAGGCAACCCCAACATGGTGGCGTACTCGGCATCCAAGGCCGCTATCATCGGGCTCACCAAGGCCATCGCCAAGGAAGTGGCCACGGAAGGCATCTGCATCAATGCCGTCGCCCCGGCCGTCATCCGCACCAAGATCCTCGATCAGCTCACCCAGGCGCAGGTGGAATACATGGTGCAGAAAATTCCCATGCGCCGAACCGGCCATGCGGAAGAGGTGGCCGCCGTAGTACATTTTCTCGCCAGCCGGGATTGTTCGTTCGTCACGGGCCAGTGTTACGACGTGAGCGGCGGACGCGGAACCTACTGACGCGGCGCGTCCGCGCGTCGGCAGATCAGCGAGCTTGCAAATTCTCGCACGCGCATTGAAAGTCGGCATAGACGAAACGATCGCGCGTTACGATCTCGCCGGTCTCGAGCGCGAGCGGCGCGCTGAACATCGGTCCCGCATACACGCAGGTGTGGAACTCGCCACGTTCGCCGCAGGGATCGGCCGCAGCAGGTAGATCGCGCAGCAAATCCGCGTCGAACTCGTGCCCTGCCAATGACGCCGGAATCTGCTCCGTGTCCACGCAGGAGAGCCGCGCGCGCAGTCCGCCCGCAATCATCTCCCGCGCCAGCTTGTCGGTGGGGATATCCCACAGCGGAAAAATAGGCTCCAGCCCGGTGGGCGCAAGCTGCCGCTCGCGATACGCGCGCACATCGGTCAGGAATAGATCGCCGAAGGCCACCGCATCGATCTTCTCGTCGATGGCGCGGCGGCAGGCCTCTGCCATGCGCTGCTCGTAGATCTCGTTCGAGCACGGCCAGGGCAGCGGCGCGACCCACAGCGGCAGTCCGGCAGCCGTGGCCTGCGCTTCCAGCACGGCGCGCCGCGTGCCGTGCATGGCCACACGGTCAAACTCGGTGTTGAGCGTGGTCAGCAACCCGCACAGCTCGATCTCCGGATTGCGGCGAAGAACGTGCAGGGTCCACGCGCTGTCTTTTCCGCTGCTCCACGACAAGAGAACCCGTTTAGACAAATGAACCCGTTTCATAAAAACGATCATAGCTGTTATCCCGTGCGCTGCTCTCCCCGCGCGGGCAGAATTGCATCCAACTATACGCGTTCACAGGGGCAGCCCGGTCGCCCTGCAATACACGGAGGGGAGTTCATGCTCGAAAAGGTACGTGTGCTCGCGTGCGCCATTCTACTTGGTGCATGCGCGGCGGCTCACGCTCAAAACGAGCAGCAGTTTGTCCAACGGGCAGTCCGCACCGAGTTGGCCGCCGATGCAGCCGACCACACGCACTGGCTCTATTACGAGGTGGATCGCACCCCGGCATCCACTGTGAAGCAGTGGGTGGCGCAGACCGACATCGGCGATCTCAAGCGCGTGATTCAACTCAACGGCCGCGACCTGAATACCGCCGAACAGAAAAGCCGCATCGACAGCTTCATCGGCAACTCGTCCGCGCAACAGAAGCGGCGCACATCCGGCCAGCAGGATGATAGCCGGGCCGCGCAGATGCTGCGTATGCTTCCGCAAGCGTTTCTGTGGACCAGAACCGGCCAGCAGGATGGCAACACCACTCTGCACTTCAAGCCCAATCCCAACTTCGACCCACCCACCTGGGCGTCGCGCGTATTTGCCGCCATGGAAGGCGATATGACGGTGAACGACGCGCAGTATCGTATCGTCAGCATCAAGGGCCGCATGATCCACGACGTCAAGTTCTGGGGCGGCCTGCTGGGCGACATCAAACAGGGCGGAACATTTGCGGTGGAACGGCGGGAGATTGGCCGCGGCATATGGCAGATCACCAGCACGCACGTCCACATCCAGGGCCACGCGCTGCTGTTCAAGAGCATCTCTGAGCAGGAAGACGACGACAAGACGCACTTCAAGCAGCTTCCCAGCGCGATTTCTACTTCTGAAGCCGAAAGGGAACTGTTCGCCCGGCCCAACGAATAGCCTCTGCGCCACCTCTCAACCGGCGGGAATGGAACATTTCGCAAACAACAAGACCCCGCGGCGATCTGCGAGGCCATTGCCGCCTGCACCCTCTGCCGCTGCTATTGCAACGTAATATTCGACTGCAGCGGCGTGTTCTCGCTGGAGTCGCCCACCCGCACCACAAACTGGCCCGGATCGATCGTCCATTTATGCGCGCTCTCGCTCCAGTAGCTGAAAGCGCGCGCGTCCAACTCCAGCGTCACATGCTTGGTTGCGCCGGGCTCAATCCGAACCTTCTCAAAGCCCTTCAGTTCCCGCTCGGGACGATTTATTTTCGCTGAAGGGTCGGAGACGTAAAGCTGCGCCACCTCGGCTCCGGCCACGCTGCCAGTGTTGGTTACGTCAAAGCCCACGCTCACCGTGGAACCAGAGGCCGCGCTCGATGGCATGTGCAGATTCGAGAATCGGAATGTCGTATAGCTTAGCCCGAATCCAAAGGGAAACAGCGGATGCTTGCCGGTCGTAGTCCAGTAGCGATAGCCGACCATCAGCTTGTCGCCGTACCGGACGTGCGCGATGGTGTAATCCAGCGGCTTGCCGTTTTCGCCCGTCGTGTGCAGGGTCGTATCGCCTCCCGGCACGCCGTAATACCAGTCCGCGGAAGGATTGTCGGCCCAGTTGCGGTCGAAACTAACCGGCAGTCTGCCCTCCGGATCGTGCTTGCCGAAAAGAATCTCGGCCAGCGCGGTGCCGCCCTCCTGGCCGGGATAATAGAGATGCAGCAGCGCGGGCACCTTGCCGAGCCAGCGATGCACATCCATGCCGCCTCCGCCGGTGAGCGTCACAATGGTGTGCGGATTCGCCGCGGCAACGGCTTCTACCAGCGCATCCTGTCCCCAGGGCAGAGTAAAGGTGCGATCGTGGCCCTCGCCTTCCGAGGCCGTGTCGAATCCAACCGCCACCACCACCGCGTCCGCAATCGACGCCATCTTCTTCGCATCGGCTGAAATCAGATCCGGCTCATACACCAGCCCCAATCCGAAGCGCGAGCCCGCGGCGCGCGGCAGATAGTCCGCCTGCACATGCACCGTTTGTCCGGCGGTAAGGTCGAGCGACTCATACCGCGGCACCTGGCCTTCGGCATGCACCTGGTTGAGAATCTGCTTGCCGTCCACAAGCACCTTGAAGGCGTCTTCGCCGGCGGCCGCGGCAATGAGCAGATAGCTGCCCGCTTGGTCCGCCTTGAACGTGGCCGTATAGCGAATGCTGCGCGGCGTGGCGTCTGCGGGCTGCCACTGCGCCGGTTTCCAGTCCGCCACGTTGCGGCGGGTGCCGGCTGCTGGACTGCCGCTAAAGTCATTGCTCGCGAAGGTCTCCACCTTCACGCCGTCGTCCCACTTGGTATTGCGGAAGACGTCGTTCATCTCCGGCAGCCCGCGGCTGTAAAGCAGGTGCACATCGGGCCCCAGAAAATTTCCAATCCCAGTCACGATGCTCACCGGATCGAAGGCCGTCGCCTCTGACGAGCCGCCGCCGCCCGGCACCGCAGGCCACGCATCGGGACCGATGATCGCAATCGTTTTAACCTTGGCAGCATCCAGCGGCAACAGGCTGCCCTCGTTCTTGAGCAGGGTAATGCTCTCGAGCGCGCCCTTGAGCGCAACCGCGCGGTCGGCCACCGAGTAGGTAGAGTCGGCCGGATCGAACTGCGGCCGCGTCGTGAATCCGTAGCGCAGTTCGGTGCGCAGCAGCCGCAGCACCTTGTCGTCAATCGTCGACTCCTTCACCTCGCCGCTTTTCACGGCCGGAAGAAGAGTCTTCTCATTCATGAACTTCGGGCTAGGCATCTCCAGGTCCAGTCCGTTGTTGGCCGCGGCCACGCCATCGTAGGTCGCGTCCCAGTCCGACATGAGAATGCCTTTGAATCCCCACTCGCCCTTGAGCAGCTTGAGATTCAGAAATTCATTCTGCGTGGAATGCACGCCGTTGACCAGGTTGTAGGAGTTCATCACCGCATCCACATGCCCCCTGGTAACGGCTGCCTCAAACGCCGGCAGATAGATCTCGCGCATCGTCCGCTCATCCACATCGGAGCTGGCGTTATGGCGATTGAACTCCTGGTTGTTCAGCGCGTAGTGCTTTAACGTGGCAATCACGCCCTGCGACTGCACGCCCTCAATGAAGGGAACGACCAGCGCCGAGTTGAGAAACGGATCTTCGGACAGATACTCGAAGTTGCGGCCGGCAATGGGCGAGCGGGCAATATTCACACCGGGGCCAAGCAGGAAATTGACGTTGCGCGCGCGGGCATCGCGGCCCAAACCTTCGCCAATCTCGCGTGCCAGGCCGCGGTCCCACGAAGCAGCCAGCGCTACGCCGCCCGCGTATGCGGTGGTCGGTCCCCAGGTGCGCACGCCCACTGAAGCGTCCGACATCTTGAACCGTGGCAGGTCGATCGACGGCATGGCGTTGGTGTACATGCTGTCAACGCCGCCCAGCAGCTCGATCTTCTGTTCGAGCGTCAGTTTGGCAAGCATCGCCTGCGCCTGCGCCTCGATTGCGGGTGAATCCGGTGCCGGAGCTTGCGCCGCGGCGCCGAGCGCGCAGCCCGCCAAAACCAACGGAACCAGGGCAAGGAAGACGGACAAAAACGATCGCTTATGGCCAATAAGGGAGTTTTTCATACGGCGAAAGGGTAGCGCATCACACGCCGCCATGTACACCGCGCGGGCCGCAGCCCACTGCCAGGCGGCCTTTCGCGCGGCCAGTTACAATTCGGCTCAAGAGGGCCGCGCATGCAGCAGATCGTCGACTTCGTTCTGGAACTGGATAAGCTCAAAGGCGTTACCCGCAAAACCAGGCCGCTCGGCCTCGATCGCTACGAGAACTCCGCCGAGCACAGTTGGCAGTTGGCCCTGTTAGCCGCCGCCGCGGCGCAGTTCGCAGCTGAGCCCGTCGATATCGACCGAGTAATCCGCATGCTGCTGGTCCACGATGTCGGCGAAATCGACGCTGGCGACACCATGGTCTACGTGCAGGGCGGCTGGGAAGAACGGCACCAGGAAGAGCTCGCCGCTGTCACGCGCATCTTCGGCCTGCTGCCCAACGGACAGGGCGAAACCTTCGTGGCCCTCTGGCGTGAGTTCGATGAAGGCGCGACCGCCGAGTCAAGATTTGCGCAGGCAGTGGACCGCGCCATGCCGGTGCTGCTGAATCTGGCCAACAACGGCCAGAGCTGGCGCGAAAACGGCATCAGCTACGAGCGCGTCGTTACCCGCATCCAGAGCCAGATTCGCAACGGCTGCCCGGCGTTGTGGACTTATCTTGAGGCGCAGTTGAAGCAGGCCCGCGACCAAGGTTGGTATGGCGGCGCAGGCTCCTGAGGCCGCACGCATCGCGGTCCGCGCATCCATGGTGGGATGTTTCTAATCAACTGGCGCAAAACAATTCAATTCTTGCCGCATTCCCGTAAATCTCTCCCGCTTGTCTGAATCTTGCTTAACCCCTTCCGCATTTTGTCCGATGAGGTAAGAGTTACTTAACCAGGATGCGGAGCGGACGATGCAGGCCCAACTCGACGAAGATTCCATCATCAACGCCAGCACCCAGTTCTGGGAGCAGATGCTTGCCATCACCCTCAAGCCGGTGGCCATCAGCGGAAAATTCTGCGTCGGCGAGCGCCACCTCATTGGCGGCGTCAATCTTGCCGGGGTCTGGAAGGGCCGCATCGAAGTAAGAATGTCGGAGGGGCTGGCTTACCGCGCAACCGCCGCCATGCTCATGATGCCTGTGGAGTCAGTGGCTGAAGCCGATACCATCGACGCAACCAAAGAGATTGCCAACATGATCGCAGGCACCATCAAGAGCGCGCTGCCTCGGCCATGCACCATGGCCGTTCCAGACGCGGTCGTCGAGCCAGCGGATTTCTGCGACATCCAACGCACTGAAGAAACGCTTGCCGTCGCCTTCGAGCATCCCGATGGAGACATGATGGTGCGCATCTGCGAGCAGCCGTAAGAAAAACCCTGCGCCACGCATGAGCCGGTTTTACAAGCACCGCCCGCGGTCTATATAAAAGCCTTGCACCGTGAAGTCGATTGCGGCTCACTGCCTGAATCACAATCGGAGATCCTGTTCATGAGCAAAGTTATGCCCAGCCGGCGCATGTTCTGCGCGCAGGCAGGCGCAGCCACCTGGATGCTTGGCGCGCAGCGGCTATTCGGCGCCCCGGACGCGCAGGCCGCCAGGCCGAATGTCGTCTATATTCTGGCCGACGATATGGGCTGGGGCGACATCGATGTCTACAATTCCCACTCCGCCATACCCACGCCGCGCTGCAACCGGTTCGCCGCACAGAGCATGCGCTTTACTGACATGCACGCCTCCAGCGCCGTGTGTACGCCCAGCCGCTACAGCATCCTTACCGGCCGCTACAGTTGGCGTTCGCGGCTCAAAAAAGGCGTGCTTCAGGCCGACTCGCCCAACCTGATCGAGCCCGGCCGTATGACGGTTCCGTCCATGCTGAAGGAAGCCGGTTATTACACGGCCGGCGTCGGCAAGTGGCATCTGGGACTGGGCAACGCGGAAAAGACCGACTTCAGCAAGCCGCTCGTTCCCGGCCCCAACTCCCACGGCTTCGATTACTACTTCGGCATTCCCGCCTCGCTCGACATGGCGCCCTATCTCTACTTCGAAAACGACCACGCGGTGGAGCAGCCTACAGTTCCCGATCCCGGCGCGAACACGCCGCACGGCTATTTCTGGCGTCCGGGGCTGCGCGCGGCTCACTTTGAATTTCCGCAGGTGCTGCCCACGCTCACTAACAAGACAATCTCCATCCTGCACGAGCGCGCACAGCACCGCGAGCAGCCATTCTTTCTCTACTTCGCCATGCCCTCGCCGCACACGCCCTGGGTTCCGCTGCCCGCCTATCGCGGCAAATCGGGCGCCGGTCTGTATGGCGATTATGTAGTGGAGGTGGACGCCATGATTGGCCGCGTGCTCGACACGCTGCACACTCTGGGCATGGACGACAACACGCTGGTGATCGTAACCAGCGACAACGGCGCCTGGTGGAACGAAGAGGATATGGCCCGCTATCCGCACCGCGCGAACGCCGGCTGGCGTGGAGAAAAAGCAGATATATGGGAGGCCGGCCATCGCATTCCTTTCATGGCGAGATGGCCGGGCCACATTCCCGCCAATACGGTGTGCAATGAGACCGGCTCGCTGACTGACCTGATGGGCACGCTGGCCGCGATTCTGCATCGCCCGCTGCCGCCCAACGCAGGCGAAGACAGCTTCAACCTGCTGCCGGTGCTGTTCGGCGAGCCCCACAAGGCCATCCGCAAAGACATTGTCGAGCTTTCCAATGATGGCATGTTTTCCATCCGCGAAGGCGACTGGAAGCTGGAGCTGGGTCTGGGCAGCGGCGGATTTTCCTCGCCCGCGCGCGTCGATCCTGCGCCCGGCGGCGTCCAGGGCCAACTCTACAATCTCGCCGATGACCCACATGAGCTCTACAACCTGTGGGCCGCGCGTCCGGAGATAGTGGAGCGACTCACAAAGCGGCTCGAACAGGAGCGGCAAAGCGGCCATTCGCGCTATTAAGCCAGGGCAGATGCAAAGAATTTATAGGCGCGGGTCCTGTAACGGGGGCGCGTAAACTTGCCTCGGCGGCGTCCGGACTGCAATCATCGCTGCGATCTTTCTTATCAGGGAGTATCCGGGCATGAAAATGAGTGCGATGCTTGCCGCCGCTGCCATTGCGGCGTTATCCATGAATCTCGCCGCGCAGGGCTCGGGATGGCCGCCCTCTTCTGACCATCTAACGCTGCCCATCTGGCCAGGCGTAGCCCCCGGCGAGCCCGCGAACCTGCCGCCGGAAGCCGACATGACCACGCCCAAGGACAATCTCGTCGCCGGCCGCCCCGTTATCCGGCTCGGCAACGCGTCCCGGCCCACCATCACCTTGTACAAGCCGCAGGGCAAAAACACCGGTGCAGCGGTGCTGGTCTTTCCCGGCGGCGGATACCAGATTCTGGCCATCGATCTTGAAGGCACCGAGGTTTGCGACTGGCTCAACTCCGCTGGCGTCACCTGCGTGCTGCTCAAATATCGCGTACCCCACACCGGCCCCTATCCCAAAAGCAACGCCGCGCTTCAAGACGCGCAGCGCGCCATGGGCCTGGTGCGCGAGCACGCGGCGGAGTGGGGCATTGATCCGCACCGCATCGGCGTGCTGGGCTTCTCGGCAGGTGGCCATCTTTCGGCAGCCATCAGCAATCTCTACGAGCAACGCCTTTACGCTCCCGTCGATGCTGCCGACGCCCTGAGCTGCCGTCCCGACTTTTCCGTGGTCGTCTATCCCGGCTACCTTGCTCTTGCCGAGCAAAATTTCGCTCCCAATCCTGCAATTCAGCCAACCGCCAATACGCCGCCCACATTCATCGTCCAGGCGGAAGACGATCCGGTCCATGTCGAGAACGCGGTCGTCTACTTCATGCAGCTCAAAAAAGCGAAGGTGCCCGCCGAGCTGCACGTCTACACCCAGGGCGGCCACGGCTACGGCCTGCGCCCCACCGCGCTTCCCATCACCCACTGGCCGCAACTGGTAGAAACCTGGCTGCACACCATCAAGGTGCTGTCGCCTGAGTAACGCAATCGACGAATAACGCACTAAAATCGACTCATGCAGTTTGCCGTGCTTACCATTTCAGATCGTTGTTCAGCCGGCGTGATGGCTGACACCGCCGGCCCGGCTGTTGTGGCGCTGCTCAGGCAGCAATGGCCGCAGGCTGAAATCCTCGCTCATCTGCTGCCCGACGAGGAAGACTCCATCGCCGCAATGCTCGCCGATCTGAGCGCGCAGGGAACAGCATTGATCGTTACCGTCGGTGGCACGGGGCTGGGTCCGCGCGACCGCACTCCCGAGGCCACGCGCCGGGTGATTGACCGCGAGGCTCCCGGACTGGCCGAGGCCATGCGCGCCAAAGGGGCTGAGCAGAATCCGTATGCGTGGCTTTCGCGCGGCATCGCCGGGCTGCGCGGCAGCACGCTTATCGTCAATCTGCCCGGCAGCCGCCGTGGCGCCGAACAGAGCTGGACCACGATTGCGCCGCTGGCGCGGCACGGACTGGAAGTGGCCGCGGGCGGACAGACTCATCCGTAAATCGGATTACTTGGCGCGTTTCGGCCCAATCTGACGGAAACGTTTTCCCAAAATTCGCCCTCGAGCCTGGTCCGCGGAGACGCCGAAATTCCCCCGCCATCCGTGAATCCCTCGATTCAACGGGCATTTGCGCCGCTTTTTCTCTCCCCCGGCCGCCGGGAAACAGCCGGAAAGCGTACAATCGTTTTGCCCATGAGCCCACCCAGGAAGAGCTCTTCCAACCGCCGCCGTGCAACCGTCAGCATCCGCGACGTGGCTCGCCGCGCGCGGGTTTCCATTGCCACCGTTTCACGCGCCGTCAATGGCATTTCGAGTGTCGACCCGGAGCTGGCCAAGCGCGTGTGGAAGGCCGTCGAAGAGGTCGGCTATGTGCCCAACACGCAGGCGCGCGCCCTGGTTTCAGGGCGCAGCCGCATCCTGGGCCTCATCGTGTCTGAGATCACCAACCCGTTCTTCCCCGAGCTGGTGCAGGAGTTCGAGAACCTCGCCGTCGCGCAGGGTTACGAGGTGATGATCGGATCGACCAACTACGATCCGTCGCGCACCGAATTGCTCATTCGCCGCATGCTGCAGCGCAGCGTGGATGGAGTGGCGGTTATGACCTTCGGAATCGAAGAAGAGCTGGTAAAAAAGCTTGTGGAGCGTGAATTTCCGCTGGTCTTTGTCGATGCAGGTCCCGAGCTGCCCAATATCCGCGTGCTCAAGGTCAACTATGGCGAAGGAATCCGCGCGGCCGTACAGCATCTTGCCGCGCTCGGTCATCGCCAGATCGCCTTCATCAGCGGCCCGCTGCGTCTGCGCTCCGCGGGGGCCCGGCGCGACGCCTTCCGCAAATCCATGGCGGAAGTCGGGCTCAGCGTGCCGTCGCGTCACATGATTGAGGGCAATCACACGATGGAAGGCGGAATCGCGGCGCTGGCGCAGTTGAGCGCGCTTGCCGAGCTGCCCACGGCCGTGCTCTGCTCCAACGACATGACCGCCATCGGGGTTCTGCACGGGCTCTACGAGACCACCCACAAGGTTCCGCGCAACATCTCAGTTGTGGGCTTCGATGACATTCATCTGGCCCAGTTCATGCTGCCGCCGCTCACCACCGTGCAGATGTCTTGCAAGGACCTCGCTTCTGCGGCGGTACAGGCGCTGCGCGCAGGCATTGAGCCCAACCATCCCAAGGCCACGCAAAAAGAGTGGGAGATTCCCACCCGGCTGGTGGTGCGCAAATCCACCGATTTTCCGCGCGGCTCATTGCCGGCGCTGGGCAGGGTGGCCGCGGCGCGACGTGGAGCGCCGCGCGAGGGCTGATAGCAGACTCCCACACCGTCTCGCAATCTGCATTGGACCTGCAATGCCGCCTGTATACTGGCTCGCGGCTCCAAAATGTGAACTTGCAAGGGGACGTATTGATGAATCGCCGTGATTTTCTCGCGGGCACTCTCGCTGTGGCCGGACAGCAAAAGCTCCTGCGCTCCATGGGTACAACCCATTTCGAGGTGAAGGACAACTCGCACCTTGTAGCGCCGCACAACCTGTTGAGCACCACCTACACTCAGTCGTTTCTTGAGAGCAAACTTGCCGCCTGTGGCGCATGGCATCCGTACCCCACGTGGAGCGAGCGCGGGCCCTGGCAGGCCGTTCCCGACGATATTCGCGCAGCCGTGGTGGAGCGCGCCGAAAGCGACGGCAAGACCGGCTGGAAGGCGCTGCTGGCGACCACCTTTCTCGACTTCAAGCGCAACGGAAACCGCACCCGCTTTGAGGCCGACAGCTTTGGCCGCCGCGCCATGCTGCAGCATCTGGTGCTGGCCGAGTGCTTCGAGGGCAAAGGCCGCTTTCTTGACGACATCTCCAACGGCATCTGGCTGATCTGCGAAGAGACCTTCTGGGGCGCTCCGGCGCACATGGGCCAGCAAAAGGCTGGCGTGGGGCTGCCAGATGTCACCGAGCCCATCATCGAGCTGTTCTCGGCAGAAACCGCGCAAATGCTCTCATGGATCACCTATCTGCTCGGCCCGCAGCTCGATACTGTATCGCCGCTCATCAACAAGCGCATCCGCATTGAAACCGAGCGGCGCATGTTGAAGCCGGCCCGCGAGCGCAACGACTTTACCTGGATGGGTCTCGGCGGTCCCGACCAGGAGCATCGCCTCAACAACTGGTGCCCGTGGATCAATTCCAACCTGCTGGTCACCAATCTCATCCTTGAGCCCGACCCCAAACTGCGCGTGCTTGAAACCATGCGCATCGCCAAAAGCGTGGATACCTACCTCAACCAATACTGGCCCGACGCCGGCGAAGAAGAGGGCCCCGGTTATTACAGCCGTTCCGTGTTGTGCCTGTTTGAGGTGCTCAACACGCTCGAGTCGGCTACCGGCAACTCCACAAAGATCCTCGACAATCCCTTCATCGATGCCATGGGCCGGTTCATTCTCAACGTGCACATCGCCGGCGACGACTATGTGGACTACGGCGACGTGCATGGCAAGGCATCGCCCTCGGGCGACCTGCTCTATCGCTTCGGCAAGGCAGTCAACGATACGCAGCTCGAAGCGTTCGGCGCTTTTTACGCGGCCAAAAGCGGATGGAACGCTCACGGCGCCGGCTTGACCGACGCGCTGGATGAAAAAATCACCAGCCTGTCCCGCTCCCTCCCCGCCGTGCTCGAAGCCAATGAAATCCGCTCCGCGCGGCAGGAAGACGTGCTGGTGCGGGATGCCTGGTATCCGGACTTCGGCCTGATGACCGCGCGCGAAAAAGCCGGCTCGACCGCGGGCATGTACGTAGCCGTGCTGGCCTCCAACAACGGCCGCAGCCACAGCCACAACGACACGGGCAACTTTGTCATCTATGAAGATGGCCTGCCCGTCACCATCGACGTGGGCGTTGAAGCGTATACGGCCAAAACCTTTTCGCCGCAGCGCTACAGCATCTGGACCATGCAGTCGGCCTATCACAACCTGCCCACGGTGGGCGGAGTCATGCAGCACAACGGCGCCAGATTTCAAGCCACAGACCGCAAGTACAGCACCAATAGCCAGCGCGCGATCGTGTCGTTCAACATCGCCAGCGCCTATCCGAAAGAAGCCGGCATCAAGAGCTGGATCAGAACCGTCACGCTCGATCGCGTCCGCAGCCGCGTAATTGTGGAAGAGGATTTCGAGCTGGACAACTCCGTGCCCATCACGCTTTCCGTCATGACGCCGCGTGTTCCCACCGCCGGAGCCCAGGGGCAGATCACCATGGCGCTCGCTTCCGGCGATGGCAAAGCCGCGCTGCTCAAGTTCGATGGCGCGGCGCTCGCGCAGGATATTGAGAAGATCGCGCTCACTGACCCGCATCTGAGCGAGACCTGGGGCCACCAGATCTACCGCATTCTGCTCAAGTCCCAGCCGGTGGCCAGCGGCAAATGGTCCTATGAGTTCAGCGCCGTGTAGTCCGGCATCCTCTTCAAGGACATGCATAAACAGAGGGTGGATTCAGCCTGCTCCGCGGCAGGCAAAATCCACCCTCAGAGTTAGATGACAGGCCCTAAGGTAGCGGCGTAACCAGATGATGCGCAATGGCGAACAGCGCCAGTTCCAGGCGCGTGGATACGCCGGTCTTGTCGAAGATGTTGGACAGATGCCGCTTGACCGTCTCTTCGCTGAGCGTGAATTGCTTCGCGATATCGCGGTTCGAGCAGCCTTCCACAATGCAGCCCACCACTTCCAGCTCACGCGGCGTCAGGCCGTAGGTCTTGCGCTGCGGCACCTGCGCCTGCTGCATCAGGTCGTGCAGCGCAGACACCAGGTTGACCACCCGTTTGCCGCCGATCCAGTAATCGCCCGCATATACGGTGCGGATCGCCGTCTGGAGATGGCTGGCCAGCGCGTCCTTGAGCACAATTCCGCGCGCGCCGATGTGCAGCGCCTCGATGATCTGCTGGGTGGTAATGGTGGACGTCAGCAGCAGAATCTTGGCCGTCGATGTGCCATTGACAATGGCGCGCATGGCCTCAAGGCCGGGCAGGCGCGGCATCTGCAGATCGAGCAGCAGAATGTCGGGCGACTGTTCCAGGGTCTGCGTAATGGCCTCATCGCCGTCGGATGCTTCGCCGACGACATCAAAGCCTTCTGACTCCGAAAGCATGTTGCGCACGCCAATGCGCACAACCGGATGATCGTCTGCAAGAATAATTCGAATGTTACGTTCCATTCAGCGACTCGCCTCCACGAGCCCGGTCCACAGCATAAAGAACGCTATGGGTCAGGCGGGCAGTTCCGCATCCAGCATACCCTGCAAGGCTCGGGCAGCGGAGCGCAAATCCCTGAGTAACATAGTACCGTTATCCGACTGGTAACCGGCGCCCTCGAGCGAAATATTCTCAATCAGCGCTCCCAGCCGCGCCGCCTGCAGGGCTCCGGCCATGGCGCAGCCGCCTTTAATGGCGTGGCCAATGCGTCTCATCTCCGCCTCGTCGCCGCGGGCGATGGCCGTCTCCAGCTTGCTGGTGCGGCAGACCAGGTCGGAGACAATGGCCTCATAGATCTGGCGAACGGCCTTCTCGGGCATCAGCAGGCGAAGCTGCGCCAGAATCGGGTAGCTGATGACAGGCGCCTCCGGTCCCAGCTCGGCCGGAGCCGTCTGCTTTCTGGTCTGCCCTTCGAGCAGTTTGCGCAGGGCCTCCACATCGAGCGGCTTCAGCAGAAATCCGTCGGCGGCGGCCGCAACTTCCTGCGGCGGATTGCTGCCGCTCACAGCGATAATGCGGGCTCGGCTGCGGCGGCGCAGCTCGGCCACCAGCGCCGTTCCGCTCAGGCCGGGCATCTGCGCATCCATCAGGATGAGGTCCGGCACAATGGCGCCCGCGGCAAGCCACTCCAGCGCCGCCTCGCCGTTGTCCGCGGTGTGAACCGTGTAGCCGCTCATGGTGAGCACAGTTGCCGTCACCTCGCGGCTCACGAGGTCATCGTCGACAAGCAATACCATGAGTTGATCCTGCCGGACGCCAAGGTCGAGCATAGCTCTAGTGTGCATCGGCGGCGACGCACGCGGCGGAATATTCTTGCGCCAGGTTATCTTTTTGTCACCTGCCCGCGGGAAAACCCCGGCGCCGTTCCCATCATCCAAACGCGCGCACTTCCAGCCGCGGGCAGCCACGGCAAACCACAATGGCTCGCCGTGGACGCTTCTGGTTCACTCCGGCAAATACCGCCTGCGGCTGCGCATCCCGTCACTCAGGCGGATGCTATCCTCAAAAAGAACGCTCTCCGGCTGTGCTCAAACGTTCTCCAATCCTTTCCGTCCTGTCTCATTGGCGCCCCTCATTCACTTCTGTGTCTTCCGCCATAGCACTGTCCCTGTTCCTGCTTGCCTGCGGGTGCAACCGCTTTCGTCCCAAACCGGTGGAAAAGGTCTACGTCGCCGCGCCCAAGGTGGCTCTGCACGATCGCGTGGCCGCTGTGTCCAACCGCGTAGGCGAGGCCGCCAACGGCGATACGCTTGACGTGGTCGAGCGCAACCGCCGCTTTCTGAAGGTCAAGACCGGCAATGATCAGATCGGCTGGATTGAAGAGCACGCGGTAATCGACCAGAAGACCTACGACGCCTTCGCTCAGCTTGCGGTTCAGCATAAGCAGGACCCGGTCGCGGCCACGGCCACCCTGCGCGACGAGCTTTACATGCACGTGTCGCCGGGCCGGGAGACCGACCACTTTTACCTGATCCCAGCCAACGCCAAGGTGCAGTTGATGGCGCGCGCCTCCATTGCCAAAACCATGCCGCCGGGATACGCGGCCCTGGCCCGGCTGGCAGAGACCAGGCAGGACAAAAACGGCAAAATCCCCGCCGTGCCTCCGCCGCCGATGGAAGACTGGTGGCTGGCGCGCGACAGCGCCGGCCATACCGGCTGGCTGCTCGGCAGCCGTCTGGACGTGGACGTGCCGGACTCGATTGGCGTCTACGCCGAAGGCCTGCGCTTTGTTGGCGCCTATGTCCTAACCACCGTCAACGACCCGCAGTCCGACGGCCCCAATCACGACATTCCCGAGTACCTGGCCGTGCTTGGGCCGCCACAATCGGGTTTGCCCTACGACTTTGACCAGGTGCAGGTATTTACCTGGAGCCTGCGCCACCACCGCTACGAAACCGCCTTTCGCCTGCACCCCATTCAGGGATATTTCCCGGTTCGCGTCTTCCATGTGAACACGCCGACGGGCAGCGTCCCGGCCTTCAGCTTTGCCATGGCCAACGGCTCCGATGTTTCTACCGATCCGGCGACCGGCATCACCCGGCCCGTAGCCCCGCGGACCATCACCTACGAGATGATCGATACCCAGGTCAAGCGCATCGGCCCCGACCTGGCGCCGATTGTCATCGACCGCCGCACGCACGGCACAGCCCCAAAAAGACGATCCGGGAAAGCGGAAGCGAGGCGGCGCAGGTAACAGGCCCGCCATGCGGCTCGCTGCATCCGGACCCCGCAGCCACAAGAAGGGAATTGACAGGCTGCGCGCATTATATGTTACAGTAAGTAACGTTATGGTCTGTAGCGCATGCTTTTCATCACAATTTCGTTAAAGCCGGTTAACGGGAACAGCAGTTCAACCGTCTATGGAACAAGCGATTGCAGACAACCGTACGTCCATTACGCAGGCACTTCCCGTTTCCCGACGCAACAGGTGAAAAAGATGATGAAGCTCAGGCCCCTGGCCGCGCTGGCTGTTCTCTTGTGTTCTTTCGCGTATCCATCGCCGGCGGCGGCGCAGACTGCCACGCTGCACGGCGCAGTGGTTGACCCCAGCGGAGCGGTCGTGCCGGACGCCGCCATCACGCTGACGCTCGGCGGCCGGTCTCTGCACGCCAAATCGGCTGCAGACGGACATTACGCCTTCCGCTCGCTCGCGCCCGGCACGTACACGCTCGCCGTCACGGCCAATGGATTCGCGCCGATGTCGATTCCGAGCGTGGTCATTACCGCCGGAGCGGTAAAGGACCTCAATCTTCCTCTTGCGATTGCGGTGGAGCAGCAGCAGGTGACCGTCGAAGGCCAGAATCAGGGCATCAGCATCAGCTCTGACCAGAACGCCAGCCAGACGGTGATCAAGGGCAGCGATCTCGACGCTCTCTCCGACGATCCCGACGAGTTGCAGAACGAGTTGCAGGCGCTGGCCGGCCCGGCGGCGGGGCCGAATGGCGGCCAGATCTACATCGACGGCTTCGAGGGCGGCCAGATTCCGCCCAAGTCGTCGATTCTCGAAATCCGCGTGAATCAGAATCCCTTTTCGGCCGAGTTTGACCGCATCGGTTACGGCCGTGTGGAGATCATCACCAAGCCCGGTTCGCAGAAGCTGAGCGGCATGGTCTCCGGCTTCGGCAGCACCTCCGCGCTGAATACCGGAAACCCGCTGCTTACCAACGATCAGCCCAGCTATTACGTCGCCAGCCAGTTCGGCAACATTACCGGACCCATCTCCAAACACTCTGCTTATTTTTTGAATACATTCCACATGCAGCGGCAGAACCAGGCCATCATCGATGCCGTGAATCCGGACGATCCGACCTCGAAACTGTCTGAGGCTTTTCCCAGTCCATCGAGCTTTCTTTCTGTAAATCCGCGCATCGACTTCATGATTGGCGAGAATAATCTGCTTACCGTGCGCGACTCGATCTTTCGCTCGGCGCAGTCGGGCGGCGGGGTGGGCACGTTGAATCTTTCGCCCCAGGCCACCAACTCCGACGATCTGGAAAACACGCTGCAGGTCGGCGACACGATCATCGTCAATCAGCATCTGGTCAACGAGACGCACTTTCAGTGGCGCCGCATTCGCAATGAGCAGTCCGCGGTTTATCAAACTCCAACCGTCACAGTACAGGGCTCATTTACAACCGGTGGCAACAGCTCCGGCGTCTCGCAGGATCATGAAGATAACTTCGAGTTACAGAATTACTCCACCGCGACAACTGGAAAACATACCTTGCGATTCGGCGTGCGTCTGCAGAGTTATCGCGACGCGAATTACTCGACCGCCGGCGTCAATGGAACTTATACGTATTCGTCGATCCAGAATTACCAGAGCGGCAATCCGTCGCAGTACTCCATCACCAAAATCAACAATGGGCTGGCGCGGGCCATTCTTTTTGACGGAGCGCTGTTCTTTGAGGATGACCTGCGCATGAGTCCCAACCTCAACGTCGGACTGGGTCTTCGTTACGAGGGGCAGAATCGCATTCACGATCGTGCCGACTGGGCCCCGCGCGTTTCTTTCGCATGGAGTCCATGGCACACAGGTACAAAGCCGGCAAAGACGGTGATTCGCGGCGGATATGGCTGGTTTTACAACCGTTTCACGGTTCCCAACGCGTTCTGGTCGTCGGGCGGCGCGCCGTACCTCATCGAAGCCATCCACGACAACGGCATCAACCAGACCAGCTCTGTGACGAATTACGATGACTCGAACAGCGGGTCGGATATACCTTCGATTCACACCATCGATCCGCACTTTCATGCCGCACTCGATATGCAGGGCGGCATCGGAGTCGACCGCCAGATCGCCAAGGGCATTACCGGCAACGTAACTTACCTCTACACACAGGGCGTTCATCAATATCTCACTGATAACATCACCGCGCCAGCTTTTGATCCAACAACCTATACGGTAACCGGACAGACTCCGGCGCTTTATAACTACCAGTTCCAGTCAGGCGGTGTTTATAAACAGCAGCAGCTGATCTTCTCGACGAGTGTGCGCTGGAAAAAGCTGGGGCTGAACGGCTCGTATACCTTCAATAGCGCCAAAAGCGACACCCAGGGAGTTACCTCGCAGCCTTCGGTAGCGCAAAATCCGGGTCTGGACTACGGGCGCGCCAGCTTCGGCATCCGCCACCGCATGTTTCTGCTCGGCACCTATACGGCTCCGCACGGAATCATCTTCGCTCCGCTGCTGGCTGCACAATCGGGTACGCCGTATAACTTCACCATCGGCCGGGATTTCACAGGAAATAACCAGTTCAACGCGCGGCCCACCTATGGCGTGTGCGGCGCCAGTCCGGAGAGCGGCGTGATCGTCACACGATACGGCTGCCTGGACACCACTCCGCAGGGACGGAACGAAAAAATCGTGCCCTATAACCTGGGAACCGGACCGGCCAACTTCATCCTCCACATCCGTGTGAGCAAAGTGGTGGGCGTGGGGCCGCGGCTCAAGACCGCAAAAGAGGGAGATGGCTTTCAGGCCGGCGGCGGAAGCGTGAGCGGGCGCGGACTGAGCGGCGGCGGCGCGCAAATTCACCTGGACGCGAAGGCGCCGCGCAAGTACAACATCACCTTCGTTGCGGTCGCGCTCAATGTGCTCAATGTGGTGAACTGGGGCACACCCAACGGCGTCATGACCTCACCGCTCTTTGGCCAGACGCAGTCGCTCGCCGGCGGTGAGTTTGGCACACCCACGCCCGGCAACCGCACCATCATGTTTCAGACGCAGTTTTCGTTCTAAGCGGGCAGTCGAATTTCGGTTCGGGCTTATGCCGGCTTGCGCAGCGCCAGTTCCACCACGCGCTGCATCTCGGCTTCGGGCGCAGGCTTGCCGGTCCATATCTCGAACTGGCGCGCCCCCTGCTGCGCAAACATCTCAAGCCCGCTCACGATGGCCAATCCGCGCGCCCGCGCCAGCGTGATCAGCGGCGTGACCAGCGGGTTGTAGACCATGTCAAACACCAGATGAGTGTTCAGCTCGTTCTCTTTCACGGGCAGCGTCTGGTGGGTGCCCGCCATGCCGCAGGGGGTGGTGTTGATGATCGCATCGAAGCGGCTCTTGGCCAGCTGATCATGTTTGAGCGCTTTGGCTTTGGCTTTGCGCGCCAGGGCCGTGGCCCTCTCATGGGTGCGGTTGGTAATGAAGACCTCCGCGCCCTGCTCCACCAGGCCAAACACCGCCGCCCGCGCCGCGCCGCCCGCGCCCAGCACCAGAATGCGCGATCCCTTGATGCGCATGCGCCGCTCCAGCGGACGAATCACGCCGGCCACGTCGGTATTAAAGCCGTACAGCTTGCCATCGGCGCCGGTGCGCAGCGTATTGCAGGCGCCGATGCGCGCCGTGAGCGCGTCCATGTTGGCCAGGTGTGGCAGCACCTCCTGCTTGAGCGGCATGGTCACGGCCACGCCGCTTAGCGGCAGCTCGCGCGTAACGGTCAGCAGGTCGTCCAGAGTTTTCACCTTGAGCGGCAGCATAATGGCGTTCACGCTCTCGCGGCGGAATGCGGTGTTGTGCATCAGCGGTGAAAGCGAGTGGCCGATGGGATTGCCGGCCACGCCGAAGATACGTGTTGCCTGATCGAGCTGTTCGACGCGATAAAGATCGAGAAGCGTCCGCGCTGTAGCCTGGCCCGGCGCCGTTTCCACGCCCTCGCCGGAAGAGGCAAAGGTGAACGTCGCCCCGGCGCGCGGACCCAGCACGCGGCTGATCAGGCCCTCTTCGCCCATGGCAATGCCCACCACCTGCGACTGCAGCGAGAGATTTGCAATCAGCCGCAGGACCAGCAGATTGTCGGCCAGCGTGCGGGCGGTCGAAACCACCTTGACGAAGTCCGGGTGGAAGGCCTCGATGCGGTGCGCCGCCTGCTCCAGAGACCGGGTCCGCGTAAAGTCGTGAAAGCTGATCAGCAGCGATGTGCCGGCGGCGCGCAGGCCATCGCGGAATTTGCCCAGCTGGGTCTTGGCCGCGTGCTCGGCCGACTCTACCTCCAGATCGACGAGCTGGCAGCCGTATTGAGCCGCCTGCAGCAGGATTTCCAGCTCCGCCTTCAATGTGCCGCTGAAGTGGCCGCCGTTTTCCTTGCGGCGGCAGGTGCCGATGGCCGTAACCTCCCGGTGCGCGGCCAGGAACTTGCGCAGTTGTGGCAGCGCGGCGGCGGGCTTGGCCAGTGCATCGAGCCGCAGCTCGAGAAAATGAGCGTCTTTGAGCGCGGCTTCCGCCCGGGCGAAGAGCTCTGCCGCCGTGGCGCCCTGGACAGCCACGCAGAGCCGGGCCAGCCGTGGACGCGTGACCGCCGGAACCGGTGCGGGCGGGGTGGAAACCGGGATGGAAGCAGCCTGGGACATGATTCTCAACTGACGCATCTTAAACGGGTTTGGCGGCAGACGCAACAAACCCGTTCGGTTTCGTTGTCCTTCTTGATGCCGGCTTGCGGCCGGCGGTTGCGGACCACCGCCTTTCAGGCCGCGCCAGTAGGCAATCGGCGCCCCAGCCGGCAAACTGCGATGTGGTACAGTTGCGCCATGAACTGGAAGGGTATGGCGGTTTTTGTGCTGCTCGGGTGCGTGACCCAGTGGGCGCAGGGGGCATCGACGGCAGCGGGCCAGGAAAGCGGGCAAAGCGCGCCAGCGGTCAGGCAGACGGACAATCCGCGGCCCGCGGGTACTGTCCCGGCTCCGGCCCCGATCGCAGCCGCAGCCCAGGGCCAGATTCCAGCCCAGATTCCAGCCCGGGCCACGCCGCGTCCCTACGTGGCGCATCCCTACGCGGCCCATCCCACCCCCACGCCAGCCGTCTCAGCCACTCCGGCTCCGTCTGCCAACTGCGAGTCCGGCCCCTGCGACTACCAGCCGGCGCATATCTCCATTGCCACACCGGCCCCGGCTCCGGCCCCGTGGTCCTGGCAGGATCGCATTGCCTGGGTCGCCAACCTGGCGCTGGTGATTCTGGCATACGCGGCCATCTTCGTGGCGCTTTCCCTGCTCAAAAAGATCGACCGGCAGACCCAGTACGCCGAGTCCGCGGCCCAGGCCGCCTCTGAGACAGCTCAGGCGGTGATGCAGCACATCCAGGCGGCGGCACGAGCGGAACGGCCCTGGGTGCTGGTCACTGTGGAGCAGTCGAGAGGAGTGGAAAACGGATTCATGGTGGTGGCCGCCAACCGCGGCCGCTCCCCGGCCCGCATCCTCTCCGCGGTCGACAGGGTCACCATTGAAGCAAACCAGAACAGTCTACCTGAGGTGCCGGAATACGCCGACGCGCACCCCAACGCCGCCTTGTCTTCGGTCATCCTGCTACCGGGCGAGTCTACCGGCATCAAGCCCTTCGGCCGCGACGACGTGCGCGAGGTCAGCGGCACCGAGGAACGGCTGAAGCGCATCGAGCAGTGGGAAGAAGTGATCCTGCTCTACGGCAAGATCGTTTACCAGGACCTGGTTGCCGAGGGCGAAGCGGTCACGCACGAAACCGGCTGGTGCTCCTGGTACATCCACGGCCGCCTCAACAGCGGCATGGTCATGGCCGGATCGCCGCCATACAACCGGCACACGTAGGCGAGCGAATTATTCAGCCACACGGTAGAAATCCAATGGGTAGGGTTGGCTGCGTCGCGGATTTTGTGGCAGATAAACAACGACGATCCTTGCGCCGATCTCCTGGCGGGTTTCGAACAATCCGCTCCTGTTCACAACTTGCCCGTCTTTGGTGACGAAGTTGTACTTCACGTTGAACCCGGCCCTGGAGCGGGAACATGCGGTGATCGCCGCAGCCGCCGATATCCCGTGGGCGATCAACCGTCGTTGTGCCCGCAACGCCGCGAAGAACAAAATGCCAAGCGCAGCGGGTATCGCCGGAAGCACCGGCCAGATCCAGATCGAGAGCGAGGATTCTTCCCAGCCGGAAGGGTGATTCACTGTGGGATTTGCAGGTAGATACCGTATGGGTATCAGGCTGAGTTCGCGGAGATTATGTCCCATCTCCTTCGGTACGAGCGCTTCGCCCGTAAAGAAGGTTCCATTTACTGCAAAGGTGTACTTGGCTAAGAGATTGCTTGATCGGCCAGCGATGGAGACTTCGGTGACCTCGCCGGTGGCGTCGCTGCCTTCCTGGCGCAGCGCTGCTCTGTGTTCTATCTGTTGCTCGGCCCGTCGGCCGAACCAGAGAGCGCCTGCGAGTGCGAGCACCAGCAATACCATGGCGTAGACTGCATTCGCTACGCCGGAACCCGACATGCGGGTTCTTCGCGGCAGTGGACCGGCGAGTTCGTGCGGAAGCGTCGATGCTTCTGCTGCATCAAAGCTGGAATTCATTGCGCATCCCTGTTGCTGAGCAGGCCTTTGACGCTTGGATCGTCAGGCCGTAGCCGATTCGCGCAGCGACTGGTCGACAAACAACGGATCGGTCTCCGTCAGCCGGATCAGCCGGTGCAGATAGGCGCGGGAGATGCACAGGCTGCGCGCGGCCAGCGTCTTGTTGCCGTTGTTTTCGCGCACCGCGGTCACCGCCAGCTTGATCTTGTAATCGCGGAGCTGACGCTCGAACGACCCAGCCGGCTGGTAGTCGCCAATGTCCACCACGCCGTCATAGGCCGAAACGTCATCGTCCTGCAGATTCAGGCTCAGGTCTTCGGCGCGCAGCGAACGGCCGGGGGCCAGAATGATCGCCCGCTGCATCACGTTCTCAAGCTCACGCACATTGCCCGGCCACGGATAACTCTGCAGCATCTCCATCGCCTCGGGCTCAATGGCCTCCATCGGCTTCTGGAAGATTTGCGCATAACGATTGAGAAAATGCTGCGCAATCACCGGGATGTCTTCGGGGCGATCCTGCAGCGGCGGAGCCTCGATCCGCATCACGTTGATGCGATAGTAGAGATCCTGGCGGAACTTGCCCTCGGCCACCAGCTTGGCCAGATCCTGGTGCGTGGCAAAGATGAGCCGCGCGCGCAGCGGAACCAGGCGGTTGGAGCCAAGCCGGCTGAACTCCATCTGCTGTAGAACGCGCAGCAGTTTCACCTGCGTGTAAAGGCTCAGGTCGCCAATCTCGTCCAGAAACAGCGTGCCGTCGGCAGCCTGCTCAAAGTAGCCTTCGCGCGCGCCCACCGTGCCGGTAAAGGCGCCTTTTTCGTGGCCAAAGAGCTCGGCTTCAATCAGAGTCTCCGGAATGGCGCCGCAGGACACGGCCACAAACGGCTTGCTGGCCCGCGCGCCCAGGTTGTGAATGGCGCGCGCAACCAGTTCCTTGCCGGTTCCGCTTTCGCCGGTCACCAACACCGAGGCATTCAGATTGGTGACGCTGCGGACCAGTTGGAACACCCGCTGCATGCTGGAACTGCTTCCTAGAATCTGATCGCAGCTTCCGGGCTCCTCCAGGCGCTTCTGCACGGTCTGAAGCTGCTGTTTCAGCGTGGAGTTTTCATACGCCCGGTTGAGCATGGTCTTGAGATCGCGGATCGAGGGCGGCCGCCGGCAGTAGCCAAAAGCGCCGGTGCGCACTAGCTCGAATGCCGTGGAGCGGAGAGTGTCGTCAGCCATCAGGATCGCCGGAACCGAGGAGGCAATCAGGCGCCGCGAACACTCAATGCGCTCCTGCATCGAGTCGCGATGCGAGCTGAGATCGAGGATCATCACATCGCATCCGCCGGTAGCGATCAGGCCGTCCATCCCCTCGCCATCCGACTCGAGCAGAAGCTGAAAATCCTTGCCCAGCGCCGAGGAGAGCAAAGGGTGCAACGTGCGGTCTTCCGAGTAAAGTCCGATCTTGATCATGGGGTAAGAGAGCTTCCTCCTGCTTGCTGGGTCGATCCCGTGGGACGTTGTGTATCTATGATCGTGAATCGGCGTCGCTCTGCCAATCCCTGAATAGTGCTAAAGAACGCGACATTGGTAATTCGCCAGGGTGAATAACAAGTAAGGACTGGAAACCCTCCGGATTGGGTCGGATCTATTCATTACAAGTGCTTGAAATAATTAAACTTGATTCGCTCTGAGTGCGTGCCGAAAGGACAAAAACCAGGGAAAATGGCATCAAATCGGGTAACTTGTTTGTAACCTCATGACAAGTAGCCACTTAGCCATCGATCAATGTCCCTGATCGGGCATCTTAGGTGGCGATGCCGAAGAAGAGCGTGGCGAAAAGCTATCGCTCGCTCACCATTGAGTAACACTTTAGGGCTATAAACGTAACATAGCCGTAATGACCGATGGACACTGGCTTCACACGGGTGGAACCGGCTCAGCGGCCGAACGGCATGCGGATTGCTCTGTGTTTCTGCTGGCATGTGGAAGAATCGGGAACGGCGGAGATGTTTTCGCAAACCGATGGGCGTTCCGGGAGTCGAGTGCGTCGAAAGGAAAGGCGCTTCGTTCCTGGCTTCGGAATTGATTTTTTGATGTTGAACTAACTTATTGATTTGCCCTATGTTTATTGCAACCGATCGGCAAGGCGAGGACGGCTCGGACCGGCAGTGCGGGAGAGCGGCCACGCGGCAACGGGGAGAGCGCAGGAGGCGCATCCGGGGGCTGGTTGGAGGCTCGTGCAGCGTGTATACGGCCCGTTTCACCGAACAAAAGTGTCAGTAAACAGGCGTGTACACCTGGCGGAAATTGCATTTACAGCCTGTTGATTGCAAAGGTGTTTCAGGTCCAACGGAGTTTGGTTGGCCAATTGCTTTCACCCAGTTACTACCCCGGCAGGGAGAGGATTGGAGAGGATAGGAATGCATTCGTTCGCCTGGTGGCCGACCGTGATCGTACTCGCTGTGGCGACATTCACGGACCTGCGCAGCCGGCGCATTCCCAACTGGCTCGTGCTCCCGTTCCTGCCACTGGGTATCGCGGTTTCAGGGTGGTTTCACGGCTGGCATGGAGTAGAGCAAAGCCTGGCCGGAGTGGGTGTGGGGCTTCTGGTCTTTGGCGTTTTTTTCTTGATGGGCGGCATGGGCGCGGGCGATGTGAAGCTTTGCGCGGCCATCGGCGCATGGATCGGGCCGGGGCAGCTTTTCATCGCGCTGGTGCTCACCGGCCTGGCGGGGGGCGTCATGGTAATTGCGTGGGCCGCGTATGCCGGGTTTTTGCGGGACTTGTTTCAAGGAACCGGTGATCTGGTGCTGGACGGCGCCAAACGGGCAGAGGCTACATTGAGCAATCCTCTGCGGCGCAAAATGCCTTACGCGCCGGCCATCGCCATCGGGACTCTGTTCTCGTTTTTTGCGCGTTGAGGAATAGGAGCAGATTATGGATATATTCGATTCGAGCGACTTGGCTGACACGCCGGCGAGTGAAGAGAAATACGCAATCAGGAGCGATCATACGGTGACAACGGATTCCTCCCCCTATTTCAGTTCGCAATATCCCGAGTCCATCGGCACATCGGTTCTGTCGATTGCTCTTATAGGTCCCGATCAAAAACGTCGTGAAGCCGCAGTGGCTGCATTGAAGGGATCCACGGGAAACGAGCTGCGCGAGTTTCCCAGCTATCCCCCCGGTCCCGATGAAGTGTCCAGGCTACTGGAGCAGTTGTACGACATTGTGGTGATCGATCTCGACTCCGATCCGGAATATGCGCTGGAACTGGTGGAAAACATCTCTTCAAGCGGCACCGTTACGGTGATGGTTTATTCAGAGAAGTCCGAACCCGAAGTTCTGATGCGCTGTATGCGCGCCGGAGCCCGCGAGTTCCTTATGCTGCCCTTCGACAACAACCTGCTGGCCGAGGCGCTGGTGCGCGCGGCGGCGCGCAGGCCGATCAACAAGGCAGTCAAGCGCGCGGCCGGCCGGCTGCTGACCTTTATCGGCGCCAAGGGCGGCGCGGGCGCAACCACGCTGGCCTGCAACTTTGCCGTGGCTCTGGCCCAGGATCCGAACCAGAAAACGTTGCTGGTCGATCTGGACCTGCCACTGGGCGATGCCGCACTCAACCTGGGCATCGCGGCCGAGTACTCCACCATCAATGCGCTTCAGTCCACCAACCGCATGGATGCCAGCTTTCTGTCCCAGCTTCTGGTCAAGCACAGCTCCGGACTCTCCGTGCTGGCGGCGCCGGGAAAATTCATCCCCTACGAGGCCAGCGACGAGGCTATCGGCCGCCTGCTCGAGGTGGCGCGCCAGGACTTCGACAACGTGGTGGTGGACTGGGGCTCGCGGCTGGACTTTACCGGAACCGCGGTGCTGCGCGATTCTTCTGCGATCTATCTCGTCACCCAGGCCGGCATTCCGGAGCTGAGAAATTCAAACCGGCTGATCTCGCAGTTTTTTACCGGAACCGGGCCGCGGCTGGAGATCGTGATCAACCGCTACGAGCCGCGCTCGATGGGCGTAGGCGAGGAACACATCACCAAGGCGCTCACCCGGCCGGCGCAGTGGAAGATTCCCAACGATTATCCGGCCGTGCGCAAGATGCAGATCAATGCCGCTCCTCTGGTGCTGGGCGATTCGCCGATTGCGCGGCTCATCAAACAGATGGCGCGGGCCGCAAGCGGCCAAACCGAAACCCCTGCCGCAAAAAAGAAGGGCTTCAGCCTGTTCGGCTGATCCTGTGCTGGAGCGGACAACCATATATAGAGGCACTATTTCCCCTCACTGGATGGATGGTACAACGTGGAACTACTGAATCTTGAGAAGTACAAAGCGGAGATACACCGGACCCTGATCTCGAAGCTCGATCTGGAGAAGTTGTCGCGCGTCAACTCCAGCCAGGCGCGTCAGGCGGTGTCCAGCATCGTCAAGGAGATCATCGCCGATCAGCGGGTGCCGCTGAACTACGACGAGCAGGAAAAGATTCAGGCCGACCTGCTCGACGAGGTCTTCGGACTGGGCCCGCTCGAGCCGCTGCTCCGCGATTCCAAAATCTCCGACATCCTGGTAAACGACAAGGATCATGTCTTTGTGGAAAAGGGCGGCCTGCTGCAGAAGGTGAGCACTTCGTTCCGCGACGACCGCCACCTGCTCCAGATCATCGACCGCATCGTCTCCCGCGTGGGACGCCGCGTAGACGAGTCTTCGCCGATGGTGGATGCGCGCCTCCCCGACGGCTCGCGCGTCAACGCCATTATTCCGCCGCTGGCTCTGGACGGCCCTTCGCTCTCGATCCGCCGCTTCGGCACCGGTCCACTGGCCGCCAACCAGCTGGTGCAGCTCAAGAGCATTTCGCCGGAGATGATGGAAGTGCTCTCGGCAGCGGTCAAGGCCCGCATCAGCATCGTGATCGCCGGAGGCACCGGCGCCGGTAAAACCACATTCCTCAATATTCTGTCCCAGTACATTCCCAACAACGAGCGGCTGGTGACCATCGAGGACGCCGCCGAACTGCGCCTAGCTCAGGAGAACATCGTGCGCCTGGAGACGCGGCCGCCGAACATCGAAGGCCAGGGCGCCATCCGCCAGCGGCAACTGCTCATCAACTGCCTGCGTATGCGTCCCGACCGCATCATCATGGGCGAGATCCGCGGTGAAGAAGCCTTCGACATGCTGCAGGCCATGAACACCGGCCACGAAGGCTCGATGACCACGGTTCACGCCAACACCCCGCGCGACGCCATCTCCCGTCTTGAGTCGATGGTGGCCATGGCCAACATGAATCTGCCCGAGAAGTCGGTGCGGCAGCAGATTTCTTCAGCCATTACCATCGTGGTGCAGGCCACCCGCCTCAGCGATGGCAGCCGCAAGGTGACCAGCGTCGCCGAGATCACGGGCATGGAAGAGAACGTGATCAGCATGCAGGAGATATTCAGCTTCCAGAGAAAAGGTATCGGCCCGGACGGCCGGGTGATCGGTGTATTCCAGCCCACTCGCATCCGTCCCAAGTTTCTTGATCGGCTGCGCGTTTCGGGCATCGTGCTGCCGCCCGCCATTTTTGAGAGGGAGACGCTGGTTAACTAGCGGAAAGGGGGGAGTTATGCCGCCAATAGTTCTGATCTTAATCTTCGTGGGAGTGTTCACGGTCGTCTCGGTGCCGGTGCTTGTGATTGGCTCCTCGCGCCGGACCAAGCAGGTGATGGCCAGCCTGGACTCGGCGCTGGCGACGGAAGCCCCCTCCGCGCGCGAACAGATCATCAACCTGCGTAAGGACTCGTCGCTGAGCAGCATTCCCTGGCTCAACCGCAGGCTGCTGCGCATCCAGCTCGCGCCCTATCTGCACGGGCTGCTGAAGCAGGCAAACGTGAAGTGGAGCGCGGGCAAGCTGATGCTGGTCAGCGCCGCCTGCTTTGCAGTGCCGGCCTTTGGCGTCTACAACGAGTGGGGAAATCCGCTGATCGCGCTGGCCGCCGGCCTGGTGCTGGGCGCCGCCCCCTTCATGTGGATTCTGTTCATGCGCAGCCGCCGCTTCGACAAGTTCCAGGAAGGCCTGCCCGAGGCGCTCGACCTGATGGTGAGCGCGCTCAAGGCCGGCCACAGCCTCATCGCCGCCATGGGCCTGGTGGCCCGCGAGTGCCCGGATCCGATCGGCAGCGAGTTCAGGGCCTGCTTCGACGAGCAGAATTACGGACTGGAGCTGAAGTCCGCTCTCGACAATATGCAGCACCGCGTTCCCGTCCAAGACCTCAAGATCACCTGCACCGCGATCATGATCCAGAAAGAAAGCGGCGGCAACCTGGCCGAAGTGCTGGACAAGACCGCGCACGTCATCCGCGAGCGGTTCCGGCTCAAGCGCCAGGTGCAGACGCACACCGCCCAGGGAAGACTTACCGGATGGATTCTGAGCCTCCTGCCCGTGGGCCTGGGCACGGCGCTCTATTTCGTGAACCCGACCATGATGAGCGTTCTCTGGCATAAGGACATTGGCATCAAGTTAATCTGGACTGCGGTCGGAATGACCCTTCTAGGTGGTATCGTTATTCGCAACATCGTCAACCTGGATATTTGAAGGTGAACCAATGCTGATTGCAATTCTCACCTTTGGCGTCGTATTCCTCCTGATCGCGAGCGGAGGGCTTCTGCTGTTCTATCGCGAAGCCATGCTCAAGCGCATCTCGGAAGTGATCGACCCGAAGGTCAAAAAATCTCGGCAGCGGTCTTTGCTGGCTACCATCCAGCAGACCGGATCGTCGCTGGGCGGAGTGGTTGAACACTTCGAGCACGTGCTGCCCAAGAGCCAGGCGGAGGTTTCGGTCATCTCGCAGCGGCTCATCCGCGCCGGCTACCGCAATGAATCCGCCATCAAGGTCTTCTACGGCATGAAGGTGCTGTTGCCGCTGATCCTCTGCCTGCTTGCGCTGGTAACCGGGCTGGCGCACCTGTTGAGCGCCTTCTTCGTGTATGCCACGGCGCTGGGCGTGGGCTTCCTGGGGCCAGATTTCTGGCTTGGCCGCCAGATCACCAAACGGCAGAAGCGCGTCGATCGCGGCCTGCCGGATGTGCTCGATCTGCTGGTCATTTGCATTGAGGCGGGATTGAGCCTGGACCAGGCAACCGCGCGCACAGCGGCGGAGCTGAAAAATGCCCACCCGGATCTCTGCGACGAACTGAATGTAGTGGTGCTCGAGCAGCGCGCCGGCCGCCCGCGAGGCGATGCCTGGAAGAACCTGGCCGACCGAACCGGATCAGACAGCCTGCGCAATCTGGTGTCGATGCTGGTGCAATCGGAGCAGTTGGGAACCAGCATCGCCAAGACCATGCGCGTACATGGTGACACGCTCAGAACGCAGCGCGTGCAGCAGATTGAGGAACTGGCCGCCAAGACGTCGGTCAAGCTGGTTTTTCCACTCGTATTTTTTATCTTCCCCGCGCTGTTTCTCGTGGTGTTGGGGCCGGCTGTGCTGGTGATGATCGACTCGTTTAAGGCACTTACTAATCAATAGAAGAAAGGAGGAAGATTATGGATACTACCATTATTGTTCGGGCCATTGCTGGCGCACTGTTTCTGGTTGTGCTGGTGGTTCTTGTGCAGCGTCGTCGTACCCGGGTGCGGTAAGAGCCGGGGCCATTGGGATTCGGATGGCGGGTGCGAGCGCCCGCAAGCCGCCATCGTGAAACGATTCAAGTTGAAGTCGGTCAAGCTGAAGTGAGTCAAGCGTGCAACGGAAGAGCCGGCTCGGATACAGCGGCCATTCTCAACAGCCACAGCAACACTAAAGCGAAGAGGAAGGAACTTCAATGGACACCACCACAATTATTCGGGTTGCCGCAGGTGTACTGTTTGTCATTGTTCTCGTGCTTTTGATTCAACGCCGCCGCACGCGGGTGAAGTAGCCAAGGCCTGTCGGCAACAGACAGAGCCGTGGTTCAGGATGCGCCGCGGCTGAAATGGATAGACCGCTGAGGGGGAACATCCGCAGCAGTGGCGTACGCCAGGCACGATTAGTCGGCGGCGGCAGGGGCGAGCTGTTCCTTTCGCTTTCCGCAGGCGGCGGAGCTATCCGAATGGGGATTATTTGCATGTACGGAATACTCGAAGCACGGATGCGCGGAAGACTGGAAGCAGGCGCGGCTACCGATAGCGCGTTGCAACCAGGAGGGACCATGGAATCGCGGACACATTGCGCCTACAACCAGACCAGGGAGTGCTTCCTTGGGCTGGAGGTCACGGCTGCCGATCTATCGTATGCGGGCATCGTGGAACTGATGGCTACGATGACGCTGAGATCGGGCGAGGGGCTGTGGATCGTGCCATTCCGCGGCATTCCCGCCACCGGCCTGCCGGCGCCTCTGGATCTGATTTATCTGGATGAAGATTGCCGGGTCATTGACCTGGTCGAATCTTTTCCCACCTTCCGTGTCAGCTCTTCAAGCCCCCGCGCGGCCAGCGTCCTGGTGCTGCCGGTGCATTCCATTTACTCCT
This sequence comes from Occallatibacter sp., assembly GCA_036267475.1. GTDB lineage: Bacteria > Acidobacteriota > Terriglobia > Terriglobales > Acidobacteriaceae > Telmatobacter. The sequence goes on along the minus strand of DATAVZ010000062.1, from coordinate 57,862 downwards.
CGCAGACCCAGCCCGGCGACCAGTTGGTGCTGTGCATCGCCGAGGAGATGGAGAGACGGCTGGAGAAGATTACCGGCGTGCGCGCCGAGCCGGGAACCATCGTGCAGAGCGCCGTGCTGCTGCGGGAAAAGCCGCTGTGGAGCGGCGGCCCGGGACTGCTGGAGCTTGAGAACCGGTCGAAAGAAGAGATCACCCTGGCAACGCGCACCCATGAAATGTCGCTGGTGCAGCCGGGAGAAAATATCCCGCGGCCGCCGCGGAGCTGGCTGGAGCGCTGGTGGTCTCCAGATCCACGCAGGGCCCCGCGCGATGCCTTGCCCGGCCTGGCCGCATATTACTGGAACGGCGCAAACCCGCAGGCCCATGGGATTCGCGACATCAGCGCGTCGGGACTCTATGTGGTAACCGAAGAGCGGTGGTATCCGGGAACCCTGGTTCTGATGACGCTGCAGCGTACCGACGGCGGAGAAGAGCTGGCCGAGCGCTCGATTGCGGTTCAGTCCCGCGCTGTGCGCTGGGGCAACGACGGCGTAGGCCTGAAGTTCGTGCTGCCGGACGTCCAGGATGCCCGGCGCGAACACAACTTGCTCACCACGGGGGCGGACAGAAAATCGTTGGAGAAGTTTCTGCACAAGCTCAAAAAGGGGAACTGAAGACGGCGCGAGCGGCGCCGAAGGTAGATATAGATAAAAAGCGGCGTTTTCAGGAGCGGGACGATTCGCTCCGGCAGAGCCGGGAGGAAAGAAGAATGAAGAAATTTATTGGCCGCGGGATGCGGCATTGCGCGGGAAGGACCGGACGGGAAACGGAACGGCGCTCCATTGTGCGCCGCGTCCGCGCCTTTTGCTTCGGCCACGAGGATGGCAATTCGCTGGTCGAGTTCGCGCTGACTCTTCCCATCCTGATGGCTGTGCTGATGGCCATCTTTGAATTTGGAATAGCATTCAACAGCCAGCTTCAGTTGACCCAGGCGGTAGGCGCGGGAGCGCAGTATCTTCAAACCATCCGGACCACAACGACCGATCCCTGCCAGGACACGATGACCGCCATAAAGAACTCCGCGCCGACGCTCAAGGCTTCGAGCATCTCGTTGTCACTCACCATGAGTGGGGGTTCTCCGGTGTCGGGCAGCACCTGTTCGGGACAACAGTCGCAACTCTCTCAGGGAGGTCCCGTTACCGTGTACGCTACCTACCCGTGCAACATCACTATCTTCGGTGTTAACTTGGGCGGGTTAAAAACCCGCACATTCTCATGTAGTTTAACGGCGCAGGTTACAGAATATGAGTACTAAATCTAATAATTACGAGGACAATTCCATGAAAAAGATTATCGGGTTATTTGTCCGCAAAGCGCTTAACGACCAGCGTGGACAGGTGCTGCCTTGGGTAGCAGTGGTAATGGTCGGTCTCCTGGGTACGGCTGGTTTATCCATTGATGTCGGCCGCGCCTATGTCGCTCACAGCCAGTTACAGAATTACGCGAATGCCGCAGCGCTGGCCGCGGCCGGAGAGGTGTACAACACCTCCTCCACCAACAATGCAATCACTACTGCCAATTCTTACAGTGCCGGAAGCGGCGAGCAGAATGTGAACGCCACCCTGGGAACCGTGACAACAAACGTTTCCTCGGTGTGTCTGAACATACTCATGCCCACGGGATCGACGTGTACCTCCAGTTCAGTGGCCAACGCAGTCAAGGTTTCGCAAACAGCCTCCGTGCCGACCTATTTCATGAAGCTCTTCGGCCACAGTGCGCTCAATATCAGCACAACGGCAACCGCGTCGATGCAGGGCGCGGCCCAGCCATGGAATGTGGCGGTTATTCTGGACGCGACTCAGTCGATGGGCGACAAGCCGTCATCGAGCGGCAGTTGCGATGGTTACAGCACACTGTTCAAGTGCGCGCTGGGCGGCGTTCAGGCGCTCTTGCAGGCGGTGCAGCCGTGTCTGGGCGGGGCGAATTGCACCAGTTCCAATACACAGTTCCGTGTGGCCCTGTTCTCATTCCCGAACATAACCACCGCAACGGCTGCCGACGACTATAACTGCAAGGGAACCCCAACCGACGAGCCGTACACTTTGCCATATACAAAAGGATACCCGAACGAGACATCCTATTTGACGTCGTACACGCCGCTCACCTACTCCAAGAGCTCGACCACGACGATTCCGATGTCGACGTATGAAAATACGCCGATCAGCAATAACACCGACGGCGACGCCTATGGCTTCTCCAGCAACTACTGGTCCGCCACTGCAACGGGCAACCTGAATACGGAGTCTTCCATCGTCAAAGCGGTCACCGGCTGCATGAAGAATCCTGGTGGTGAGAGCACCTACTACACCAGCGTGATCTACGCGGCGCAGGCTGCTTTGGCGGCCGAGCAGGCGGCCAATGGCGGCAACAATGCCATCATCATCCTCAGCGACGGTGAGGCGCAGGCGGACTACACCAAGTTTCCATCGACCGGCAACGCTCCACAGGCGGGCACCGGGAGCCAGGCGACACTCGGGTTCACGGTTGCCACCAACTCAAGCAGCAACAAGACGACAAACCTGACCGGCGTGAGCAAGACCTTCGGATACTATCCTGACTTCCACGATGAGTGCCAGCAGGCGATTATGGCTGCACAGGCGGCGCAGGCTGCCGGCACAACCGTGTTCTCAGTTGCCTTCGGGTCGGAACCCTCCGGCTGCTCCGCCGCGAGCGGCGGAACGGACTCTACGACGATTGCAACCGCAACCTCCGGCAACTCGGCAATCTCCTACGGGTCGATCACTCCCTGCCTCACCATGAAGAACATCGCTTCTCCCGCGACCAGCACCGCCTCGTACTTCTACGCGGACAGTTCCAGCAAGACCAGCGGCTGCACAGACACCGCTCACACGGTGTCCCAGATCAACCAGATCTTCCTGGCGATCTCATCGTACTTCACAACTCCGCGCTTGTTGCCGAACAACGCGACATAGCGGCATACGCAACTCTGAAAAACCGGCCCGGCGCGTGGATGCATCCACGCGCCGGGCTTTTTGTTGGCCGCTGTTCTCGCAGTCCTCGGAATGTCCTACTCGAACTCTTCGGGAATGATCAGCAGCACCTCAACCGGGGCTATCTGCCCGTTCTGCGAGGCGGGCCTGAACTGCCAGCGCTGGAGCGAGTCGAGCACGAACTTGGCCTGAGGGAACTGCGGCGGGAAGACGACGCTCAGCTTGTCGAACCGGCCCGCGTCATTCACGTAGCCGTGAATCATCACCGCGTCCGTGTCAATGCTGTCCGGAGCCAGGTTCGGCCGCACGATGCTGTAGGGCCATGGCGCTTCCAGGTGGCCAATGGCACCGGCCTCTGCCGCGCCCGCGTCGCGCGGCAGCGAATATTGCAGAATCCAGCTCTTTGCAGCGCCCACGTGCAGATAGACCGTATAGGCCATTCTGCCCTGCCAAACGTCGCTCACCTCGGGAAAGTCATCTTCAATTGAAGCTCCCACAATGACCGACCCGAATTGTCCGTCTTTGGGCAGGTTGATCTGGGTCACGGATGCCTGGCTGCCCTGATCGGCGCCTGTATCGCCGCCCTGCGCCTGCAGCCCCGGAGCAGTTCCGGAGCCGGCGGCCGGAGATCTGGCTCCCGCTCCCTGGCCTGCGGCCGAGCTGGCCGTCTGGGTGGTGGGATGGTTGCCCTGCGATTTGCCGTTGCCGGCCTGGGCGGCCTTTACCTGGCCGTTGCCCGCGGCGTGAATAGCGGGATTGCCGTTGCCTGCCGCCGAGGGCGTCTTCGCCTGCCCCGGCGTGAGTGAAAAGCTTCCAGAGGCGCTGGTGGCGGCGCTCTCATTCACCGGCGGCAGAACCACGGTGCCGTTTTTCATGCGCAGGTCAGAGAGCGAGACCACGGCCGCCGGCGCAGGTTTGGCTGACGCCTGCGAAACCGTGGCCGGCGTGGATACAACCGGCTTGGGTCTTTCGACCACGATCGGCGTGGTGGTGCTGGGAACGATCAACTGCTTCAAAGACGGTTGCGTGACTGAAGCAACGGCAATATCGGACAGGTTCGGCTCGGGATTAGGCGGCTCCAGCCTGGGCACGACGCTTGCCGTGGGAGGTTGGGCGGGTGGCGGCGCTACAATTTTGGTCACCGGCTTGGCGGCCGGCGTCCACAGCACCACCTGCGGCACCGGCGTCAACTGGGTGAGCGTGAGGTCGGTGTGGATGTCCGGCTGCACCAGCGTCTGCGGCCCATGATGCAGATGCGGTATCTGCGGCAAAACCGCGGCTCGGGCGGTTTGTTTGCCCCCGGAGGTAGCCGCGGAGTTGTCCACTCTCGGCCCCGGATAGGCAATCTGGTCAGCCGCTGAGCGGCGCATCGGCCGTTCCGGAGTCTGCAGGTCGAGTTGGCGGACCGTGTAGCGGTTCGCCAACGCGCGGCGGTCAAGCCGTGGCGTGTACAGGATGGCGAATGAGATGAGCGCGATCAGCCCGCCGTGCGCCATAATCGAAGCGGCAAAGGAAGCCTGCTGGCTGCGGCTATCGGGATACTCTGCAAAGAGAGTGATCGTGCGGGGAGACGTCATGAGCCGGTGCTTCCCTCCGTTACTCCGCCTGAGCCGTTCGATTGTCCTTGCCGTGTGGCGCCCGCAAGCCGCTCTTTGTTTGCAAGACTGAAGAGCGCGCTCGCCGCCTTGCCGCGTCCCACCAGGAACCATTCTACGGTGTTTCCCGAAATGCGCCGTCGCCGGCCGGCGATCCCGGCGATGAGAAAGCGTGCAATTTCGGGAACGATTCCAGGTTATTCCAGCGTGGCAGCATCGCCGGGCATGACGCCGTAGCTCTTTTGGTACAACAATGTCCCGAAAAAGGGGAATTCCGTTCCCATCCTTTGCGCAGGTATAGATATACTTAAATGACACTGACCCCCACCTCAGGTTCGATGTCGACGCGATCTCCCAGTACCAGGCGTGAAATCGATGGGCTGCCCACCTGGGCAGATCAATCAAGTGAGGAATAGAAAGGTGGAGCTGGTTCCCGCGGGCCGGCTCAAGCATGCTGAGAGATGAATCGAAGACTTCTTACCATCCTTCTCATCGCGTTCGTGGTAGCCGGTGCGTGTACCTTTCTGGTCTATCGCATCGTCGGCCACATGCTTGTGGCGTCCAGACCGATTGCCACCACGCGCGTTGTGGCTGCGGCGGGCGATATCAAGCTGGGAACGGTCCTGACGGCCTCCAATCTAACCACCACCCAAATCGCCGGCACACCGCCCAAAGGCGCCATAGTCAAGCCTGAGGATGCCATCGGCCGCGGCGTAATCTCGAATATCTATCAGGGTGAGCCGATTCTGGAAAGCCGTTTGGCTCCACCAGGTTCCGGTGGCGGACTGGCCGCGACAATTCCCGACGGCATGCGCGCCTGCGCCGTCCGGGTAGACGAAGTCGTGGGCGTAGCCGGATTCGTCACGCCGGGTATGCGAGTGGATGTGCTTGCATCCGGCACGCCGCCCAGCAACCAGCAGCAGCAGGAGGGAACCGAATCCAAGACAATCCTGCAGAATATTCAAGTGCTGTCAGCCGGCACAGACATTCAGAAGGATGCTGAAGGCAAGCCGCAACAGGTACAGGTCGTCAACTTGCTGGTGACACCGGAGCAGGCACAAACCCTGACCCTGGCCAGCAATCAGTTGAAGATCCAACTGGTGCTCAGGAACCCGCTGGACACTAAGATTACGCCGGTTCCAGCCACGGCTATGGGTGGCCTTTTTGGCAATCTGGCCCCCGCGCCAGAGCACCACAGGGTGGTCAGAACTGCTCCCAAAGCGGCCCCTACGTATTCCATCCAGATTATGAACGGATCGAATACGACAACAGAAAAATTCAAAGCCCCGGAGGGACAGCATTGAGAGCCAGAACTGCACTTTCAATCGCATGTTTTAGCGCAATGTGGTTCGTCCTGGGCGCCGGGCAGAATCTGCTGGCGCAAGCTGCGCCTGCGTCTCCTGCAGCCGGCACTGCATTTCAGGATTCCACCAACGACCTTTCCCTGACCGTCGGCAAGACGGTCCTGGTCGACACCGCGCAGCCGATCGCGCGCGTGGCCCTCGGCACCAGTGAAGTTGCCCAGGCCACGGCGGTCAGCCCCACCGAGATCATGGTGAACGGCAAGGCGGCAGGAGAAACCAGCCTGATTATCTGGGACATTCACGGAGGGCGGCAGTTCTTCAACGTGACGGTGCGCGCCGTGGCCACCGTCTCGATCGAGAGCATGGAAGCCGTCCGGCGTGAGTTGAGGATGGAGCTGCCCGGCCAGACCGTCAAAATCAGCTTCGACAACAACACCCTCTTTCTGCGCGGCAGGGTAAAGGACCTGCTCAGTTCGGAGCGCGCGGTAAAGATCGCCAGCACCGTCGGCAAGGTCGTCAATCTGCTGGATGTGGATGTGCCTCCCACCGAGCCGCAGATCCTGCTCAAGGTGCGCTTTGCCAGTGTTGATCGCAGTCTGGTGAAGCAGCTTGGCATCAATCTGTTCAATCTGGGCGCCGGCAACTTCGTTGGTGGCGTCTCCACCGGGCAGTTCAGTCCGCCGACCATTTCCGGATCCTCAAGCGCCTCCAGCGGGTCCTCCTTTGGAAGCGGTGGCGCATCGGCCGCATTCTCCAATGAGCTGAACATTCTTGGTTTCTATCCGGGCCTTGGAATCGGCGCGAGCCTTGAGGCGATGCAGAGCAGGGGCCTGGTCGAAGTGCTTGCCGAGCCTAACCTGATGGCGGCCAATGGCAAGGAAGCGAGCTTCCTGGCCGGCGGCGAGTTTCCGTATCCCGTCGTTCAGGGCACCTCGGCCGGCGGCTCGACGGCGGTAACCATCGAGTTCAAGGAATATGGAATTCGTCTCAACTTCATTCCGACCATCATGCCGCAGGGCACCATCCGGCTGCAGGTGGCTCCTGAGGTGAGCGCGCTGGACTTTACCAACGCGGTCACGCTGTCGGGATTTACGGTCCCGGCCATCACCTCGCGCAAGGTCAATACCGAAGTGGACCTGAAGGATGGCCAGAGCTTCGTTATCGGCGGCTTGCTGGACAATACAGAGACCGAGACCTTCCAGAAGATTCCTTTCCTGGGCGATATTCCTATCCTGGGCAAGTTCTTCCAGTCGATCAGCAGAACCAGGAACAACTCCGAGTTGATCGTGATTGTGACGCCGGAAGTTGTGGCGCCCATTCCTGCCGGTCAGGAGTTACCGCAGTTGAAATACCCGGTGCAGTTCCTGCCTCCGAACTCCAATATCTCGATGCATCAGCCCGATGCAAAGACGGCTGAAAACACCATGGCGCCCGCGCCCACCAGCATTCCGGTTGAGAAGCTGCTTGAGAGCATGAGGCCGGAGAAGCCGCTGATTATCGAATCCAGTACCGGCGGCTTTGGCGTTGGCGGTACTCCCTTGAACTCCGGTACCGGTGTGTCATCCGGCGGAGCTTCTTCGGGAACGCAATAACCCGGGACTGCGGCCGGTGGAACAGGTTGAGGCAAACGGATGAATCCGCTTCGACGGATCGCAAGCGGAATGCGAGCGATCCTTGTTCCACCACGGTCGGCAGTTCCCCAGGGTCCTCTTCGGGTGCTCAATCCCGCGCGAGGCAGTATATTGGCCACGCGTCTTGAGGTTGCGGCCACCGGACCTACGCGCAGAAAAGGTCTGCTGGGGCGCGAAAGCCTGTTGCCCGGCCAAGGCCTGTGGATTGTTCCATGCGAGTCGGTACACACCTTCTTCATGGGTTTTCCCATCGATCTTGTCTACCTGGATCGCAGCCATAGGATCAGAAAAGTCCGCAGCTCGGTAGGCGCATGGCGCATCTCCGCGTGCTTTTCGGCCCAGTCTGTGCTGGAACTGCCCGCGGGCACCATTCGCGGCACCAAGACCGAGCGGGGCGATACCCTGGAGTTTCTGCCTTCTGACGGGCAGGAAAACGAGCCTGAAAGCGCTGATTAAAGCATTTCCGGAAGACCCGCAAGCCAGGCCCTATACCGCCTCAACACGCCTGCTTCGCCGCGAATACACTGCATGGACGCACACGTAAAAGATGCTTGTGGCCAGCAGCGTAAGCGGGACTGGGAAGATGCGGACATTCATGGACAGATGAGCATTCAGGACCACGTCCAGCAGAATCCATAGAATGTCACCGGTCACCACCAGGCCGGCCACGCCGACAAGCAGCGCGACCCAGCGAAAAATCGGACCGCTCCCGGCCCATAGCATCACGCAGGCCGGAATCGTGAGCAGCAGCAGTTTGGTGTCCTGCTGGCGGTGATAGATGGGCAGCAGAGCCAGCGTTGCGGCGGCTGCAATGGCCAGCCACGGCCTGCGCTCCTGGAATCGGTAGCGCAGCGCAAAGAACAGCAGCGCAATAAACACCGCTGCGGTTGCCGCAATGCTTGCCGGATTGTAGAAACTCGGATCGTCCTTGAAGGCGCTGAACAGGATCGGCAGGCTCACCATCATGCCGAATCCGTATCGGCCGGTCGAGGCCGGTCCCGGATCGTTGAGGCCGCCGTGCGCCGAGAATGCCAGAATGTTGGCGTGCCATTCCTGCATCCAGTGCATGGAAACGTGGCTCACCCACAGCAGGCCGGGCAGGCTGATCGCCGCAGCCGCAACCAGCGCCCGGATCGCGTGTCTGCGGTACGCGCCACCAGCCAGCAGCAGGTAGAGCCAGATCAGCCCCGCATCCTGCGGCTTGAGGGCCAGGCTGATGGCCAGGCAAATCGCGCCGGCCATCGTGAAGCGATCCCTCAAAAAGCACCACACAGCCACCGCGCACAGAGCCGTGGCAATACCCGCGGCGTTGCTCAGCGCCACCACATCGCCGCTGTTGATGAGGAAAAAAGCCACCAGCAGACCGGAGGCCACCGGCGCATAGTCCGCCCCGATATCCCAGATCAGGAACGAGGCGAAGATGAGGCTCGCCATGGTGAGCGCCAGCCAGATCAGGTGCGCCAGTGTCCAGGGCAGCACGGCGAACAGGCCGGTGATCGGAAAAGCGGAGGGCAGATACAGGTAGCGCGAAACGATCTGCAGAACCTTGGGCGTGTCCAGTCGGCTGAGTCCGGCTTCAGTTTGATAAATGCGCAGAACCTCGCCCGGCTGGTAGGGATCGTGGTGCTGCAGCAGGCAGCGCGCCGGATAATAGAGCACCTTGAAGTCGATCATGGGCGTGGAAGACGCGGCTTCCATGCCGATGCTCAGCATCAGGAAAAAGGCGCACCCCATGAAAAGAAGATAGCGGCCATCGCGGCGTCTTTCGGCTATCGGATTCATTGCGGCTCCAGGCCTGCTATCGTCATGGCCGTAAAATGCTCTCCGGCTCGGTGAGTCCCGGTCCATGAATCGGGGCTATCGGCATTTTATGGCACAAGCACCGAGGCTGCGGCGGGCGTTGCCGCCGGGAGCGGCTGGGTGCTCCACGCCCGATACAGCGCCAAACCCACGGCAAGTATCGTAACCGCCGCGCCGGCGCGGATCACGATGGGATTGCCGATCAGCAACGGGTAGCCGAACCGGACCGCCACGCTCCAGCAGCACGCGGCGCCGAGAAAAGCGACCGCCTGCCGGTATCTGCCCAGGCCGGCCTGCGCGGCGAAAGCCCCGAAGGCAAAGCCCGGAATGAGATCGATGGCGTAGTGCTCGCCGGTGGACAGAGTTGCCATGCAGGTGGCCGCGAAAAACGCGATCGCAACCATCCGCCACCATCGGCCGGGTGCAAAGAAGATCAGCACCAGCGCGGTGGCGGCATGCAGAGAAGGGAACGCGTTCGGCATGCCCGCCAGTTGAATCGGCGCCGCCGCCACAGCGGCCTGCGGATGGAGCCATTGAGCGCCGAATGCGTACGCCGGGCCGCATGCCGGCAGCACCGCGTAGACCGGCGGTCCCGCCGCCAGTTCCGCCGCATAGGCAACAATCAGCGAGCTACCCTGGCCGCGGGAACGAATAACCAGAAACCAGCAGATCATCATGGGAACCATGGCTTGATAGACAAGCCAGAGCGGCAGTCGGACGATCTGCAGCGAGCGCGCCATTGTCTCGCCGCGCAGGCCCAGTGCGGTGTCCAGATGAAAAAGCACGAAATCGAATTTGAAGGGGAAAAAGCTGCCCTCAGTCTTCATGAAGACCGTCAGCAGAAACCCATAAAAGAGGTTTAGAACCAGTGCGAACACCAGCACCGGGCGGCTCTTGTCTCGTGGATCCATGAGCATCCAGATCGCCGCAAAAAACAGCGCGAACACTCCAACCAGCGCGGGATTGAACAGCAGTGCATCGAGGCGCATCGGAAGCTCCGTTGGCCGTGAGGGCCGGTCGCCGACTACTGCCGCGACCGCATGATCAGGTAATCATGCCAATCATTTTGGGTGCCCGGGTCTCGCTTTTGAGACCAGGGAGACCACCGATATCCGCGGTCGCAGTACTAGGAGTCCGCGGGAATGGGCGCCAGGCAGGAGTCCTTCCGGCTCGAGTCCTTCTGGCGGTTGAGCGGGGCGCGCGCATACAGATACCATGCAAGCCACACCGGCGCCGTCCACAGATAATAGGGCGAGGTAATCTTGGCCCGCGTCGTCTCAATGCCGATCAGCGCGAGCACGACAGCCAGAGTCACCAGCAGCCAGCGTCTGGGCGTCTTGTATACGCCGTGCAGCACTGCCGGTATGACCAGGCTCTGATCGTAGGGAAACGCATACGGCGCGGCCACCAACGACACCAGGATAAGCACGCTGCCGTTTTCCAGCCAGTCCCAGCTCCGGCGGCGGCTCCAGAAGTAGTACACCGCCCAGACAGACGCGATGGCCGCCGGCAGATATTGCAGCCACACCAGATGCGGATTGATGACAAACCGCAGCGAATCGCTCAGGCAGGGCACAAACTCATAGACCACCGTGGACGAGCGCATCAATGCGGTATAGTCCGCAAAAGCCGACGGGTCAATCAGCAAAGTTACCGCGCAACTGGCGGCCATGGCCGCGGCCGCGCCCCCCAGCAGCTTGAATCTGCGATTGAACAGTATCCACACGGCCAGCACCGCGGCAAAGGGCAGCAGGAGGTGCGGCTTGAGCATGCACAGCCACAGCGCAGCCCCGGCTCCGAAGGGATGAGTCTCGCGAAAGCGAAGAAACAAGGTGAGGCCCAGCAGCGCAAACAGCGAGGTCTGGCCCATGGTGATGCACATCAGCGCAGGCGTGAACGAGAGCGCCAGCCAGTGATAATGATTCGGCGGCGAATCGTGCATCTGCCGGACAAGGCTCACGGTGAGCAGCAGGCAGCCGAGCAGAGCGAGCGACCAGAGAACCGCCGCGATACGCAGGTTGAGGAAGCCGAGCGGATAGGCAAGCGGCAATCCCCAGGGCGGATTGCGCATCAGCAGAACCCCGTTTGCCGGCAGCCCCGCGGCGTGCTCGATCCGCCTCACCGCATCCACGTCGTAAGGATTGGCGTGCTGGACAAGCTGCTGGCCGGTCGCATAATATGCCACAAAGTCACGGGAACCAGCCATTTTGCCGGCGAACCCTACTGAGCACAGAAACAGCGCCGTGATCGCAAGCATCGCGCCGCTCAACAGCGCGATTGAAACGTCTGCCAGGTCGTATCGGTTCACTCCCGCAGCGGGCTTGGTGCTGGTTGCCATAACTTGTCATTGTACTTATCTGTGGAATTGCAGTGGATCGCCTATGTGTAACATGCTCTGTCACTTTCGAGCCATACACTTTCGAGTCATGTAAACGAGTCATTCGAGCCGCTCCAAGAGGTGTAAACGCCTGTATACAGTAGACTCGATGCCTCGGATAAAAAACATCCGGCAAGTGATTGATTTTTAATGAAGCTGGGCCCTTGCATTGAAATGGCATGCAAGATGCAACTGTCTGGGTGCCCCGGCTGAGGCTGGGAAATCAAAAACTGGAGAGAAACCATGAACAACCTTTTTCTGAAGATGTACATCAAGATCCAGGATCTGCTCAATCGTGAGGAAGGTCAGGATCTGGTCGAGTACGCGCTGCTGATCACCTTGGTCGCCCTGGCTGCCGTCACCGGCATCAACAAGGTCGCCTCGGCTGTGAACACCGTGTTCAGCAACATCAGCGCAACGCTTGGATAGTCGCTGACGGAAGACTGTCACGCAGACGCACCCAGTACCTCAGCTCCTTGGCGGGGGAGTGCCCTCTGGTTTGTTACCGGAGCAGGCGCTCCCTCAACAAGGTTTTTTGAGCAGGCTGTGCTGGTTAAGCCCGGGGTGAATGCATGGCGCACAGATCGGGAGGTAAACCCCTGAACTGGAACTGAAGTGCACCAGACCCCGGTTAGAGTTAGGTGGCGCATGGAAAAAGTAGATATGCACAATCAGTTCTTAAGACTAAAGCTCAAGTTCTCGGAATTGATACAAAACGAGGAAGGCCAGGATCTCATTGAATATGGCCTGATCGTTACCCTGATTGCCCTGGCGGCGATCGGTGGCGTGCAGCACTTTGCTTCAGCCGTGGCCCTGTTGTTCAGCAATATCGGCTCATCCATCACCTAACGGCACAAAAACCTCTTATAGCAAATACAGTCTTGCTTATTGTCTGAAATCCGCCCAGCGTATCAGGTTTCACGGGGTAGATATCGAACCCCAAGCCTGTCGGCGACGTTCCGAACAAGTGACATGGAACCGGCATGTTTTTGCCGCCGACCCATTATGGTTCTTACGCCGCGTGTGTTGAGACCGGCCGCAATAGAGGGTGGGCAGAATAAGTTCGAATACGTTAATTGGCTATGCAAGCATAAGATGTCAAGGAAGCAGATTTGACCCATATGCTGTCGACTTCCCTCCCCAAGCCCAATCCGTCGCTGCAAATCATTGAATTCAGCTTTACCGCAATAGCACTGGCGATGGCCTTTACCTGGCCGGGATTCGGCGGAGGGCTATTTGCGCGTATTGAACGCGTCTTTTCGCGGCTGGCGCGTCGAAAAACCCTATCGGTTGCTTGTGTGGGGTTGAGCGTTCTTGTGCTGCGCCTCGCGATGCTTCCACTTTATCCAATTCCACTGCCGTTCTGTCCGGACGATTTCAGCTTCCTGCTGGCAGCCAAAACATTCGCGCTGGGTCGCCTTACGAATCCCACCCCCCTGATGTGGACACACTTCGAGAGCATCCACATCACCATGCAACCGACCTATATGTCGATGTACTTTCCGGGGCAGGCGTTGATCCTGGCAGCCGGCAAGGTCGTGCTTGGGAATCCATGGTACGGGGTGCTGATTGTCAGTGCGCTGATGTGCGCAGCATTGTGCTGGATGCTGCAGGCCTGGCTGCCGCCGAACTGGGCGCTGCTGGGCGGGCTCATTGCCGTGCTGCGTCTCGGGGTCTTCAGCTATTGGACGAATACCTATCATTCGGGCGGAGCGCTCGCGGCGCTTGGCGGAGCGCTTGTCCTGGGAGCCTTGCCGCGCCTGACAAAAACAGCGCGTTTCCGCTATGGATTGCTCATTGGCATTGGAATGGCAATCCTGGCGCTGACACGCCCCTACGAGGGGGTGCTGCTCGGTCTTCCGGTTGCGTATACCTTGTTACGCTGGATCAGGGAGGGGAAGAACTGTCCCAGTGCAGCGGTATTGGTGCGCCAGGCTGCAATACCGGTGTTGGTGATCGTTGCTACAGGCGCGTGGCTCGGCTACTACGACTACAAAGCCTTTGGCAGTCCGACGACACTTCCGTATACCGTGGACCGGAAAGCCTACGCTATAGCGCCTTACTATATCTGGCAGCATGATCGGCCCGAGCCGGCGTACCGGCACGCCATGATGAGGAAGTTCTATCACGAAGGAGAACTCAAGTTTGCCGTTAAAGTTCATTCGTGGAAAGGTTTTATTCCGGGTACGATTCTCAAAATCTCACTCTTCCTGCTCTTCTATGCAGGCTTTGCATTGCTCCCCCCACTCTTGATGATCAGGCGCATATTCCTGGATCGACGTATCCGTTTCCTGGTTTGGTCTATAGTCCTTCTCGCCGCGGGTATGGTGATTGAGATATTCCTCCTGCCGCATTACGTGGCTCCCTTCACAGCAGCTTTTTACGCAATTGGGCTGCAGGCAATGCGCCATCTCAGGTTGTGGAGACCGGAGGGCAAGCCGGTGGGACTCACGCTGGCTCGGTATACGGTCACGGTTTGCGTCGTAATGGCCGGCGTGCGGCTCTTTGCCCAGCCACTCCATATTGCCGCTGCCGAGTGGCCCGCGAGCAACTGGAATTTCACATGGTACGGCCCAGAACACTATGGCGTGCCCAGGGCCAAAGTGGAGGCTGAGCTGGAGAGCCTGCCCGGGAAGCAACTGGTGATTGTTCGTTATGCGGACGATCACAATCCGTTTGACGAGTGGGTCTACAACGCTCCAGATATCGATGATTCCAAAGTCGTATGGGCAAGGGAGATGTCGCCGGAGGATAATCTGGAGTTAATCCGCTACTATGTACATCGCAAGGTGTGGCTGGTACAGCCGGATACGATTCCGGCAAGTCTGTCGCCTTATCCTATACCGGGTCAGGCCCGGGCCGCCGCTCACTGAGCCGATTGTCGCGCCCATAAAGCAAGCGCAGGCCGGCGGACGGGGTGATTCGGGAGTTGGAACCATGATCAACGGAAAGCGCATTGCAGTTGTGATGCCCGCCTACAACGCCGAGAAAACCCTGGCGCAGACGGTGAGCGAGCTGACGGATCTGGTGGACATCAAGATCCTCGTCGACGACTCGAGTAAAGACGGAACTGCCATTTTGTCGCGGCAGCTCGGGGTGCAGACCTTTGTTCACGACGCCAATTACGGCTACGGGCGCAATCAGCAGACCTGCTATCGCGAGGCGCTGGCGGCCGGCGCAGACATCGTGGTCATGCTCCATCCCGACTATCAGTACACCCCGCTGCTGGTTCCGGCCATGGCCGGCATGATTTCCAGCGGCGTCTATGACATGGTGATGGCTTCGCGCATTCTTGGCCGCGGTGCGCTCAAGGGCGGCATGCCGGTCTACAAATATGTGTTCAACCGCATGCTCACCGCCTTCCAGAATCTCTTTTTCGGCGTCAAGCTCTCCGAATATCACACCGGATTCCGAGCCTTCTCAAAGGAACTGTTGCAGACCTTGCCGCTGCTTGAAAACTCCGACGACTTTGTCTTCGACAATCAGATGATTGCCCAGGCAGTGATGTTCGGCTTCCGGATCGGCGAAATCTCCTGCCCGACGAAGTACTTTCCTGAGGCTTCCTCCATCAACTTCCGGCGCAGCGTAAAATACGGCCTGGGCGTGCTGGCCACCACCGCCTCTTTCGTCTTTCACAAGTGGGGAATTCATCACGCGCCGCGCTTCGGCTCCACTGGCCGCAAAGTGACAGAAAACTACTATTCGCAGATTGTGCAGAGTTGATGCATGCTGCCAGGCTTGAGACGGAAACACGGCAACGCCGCGAAGCACTTCGCCCAATTTTCCCCGATCTTTGCCGCGCCGCCGCCAGGCGCGATCTTCACCCTTCCATAAAATCCTGACGGCTGGAATATGCGGCTCGTCAAGCACGCCGGCCGCTGACCGGGCGGTATACTGGCGCCGAGGCGGAAGCTCGATCAGCGATTCCGGTTTATCTTCATGCGGTGTTCATCCTGCGCAAAGCGGGCCGCGGCTGGCCTGCTTTTTGTGTTTTGCTCCGCGTTCATGCGCGGCCAGCGGAATCCCGCGCGAACGGCCGTGATGATAACGGCTGTGGATGAAAACGGAGTCGCCGTAGCCGGCGCGCAGATTTCCATCCTCGAACCCGGATCGAATCCTGTCCAATTGTGGACTGACTACGCGGGACACTGCGCCTACGCGCTGGTCCGGCATGCGCGCTACGCGATCGGCGCCGCCAAGCCCGGTTTCTATCGGACGCAACTGGACGACATCGACCCGCAATCCGGCAGCGTACGCGTCGTGCTCACCCACGAACAGATTGTGCGCGAGCGGGTGAATGTCACCGCGTCCACACCGGGTATCGACGTGGAGCAGGCCGCCGGCGTGAGCATCATGAATGCCCCCGAGATTGTAGACATTCCCTATCAGACCTCGCGCGATATCCGCTATCTGCTGCCCTTCAATCCCGGCGTCATCCGGGATGCGACTGAGCAGGTTCACGTGGCCGGCGCCGAGACCTGGGAGACGCTGGACACGCTGGATGGATTCGATATCCGCTCGCCGGAAAACGGCACCTTGGACATGCGCGTGAGCACCGATGCAGTGCGGTCGATCGATGTGGAGAGCACGCGCTATCCAGCGGAGTTCGGCCGCACGACGGGCGGCGTCATCGCCCTTTATACCGGGATGGGCGACAACAAATTCCGCTTCAACGCAACCAACTTCATTCCGTCGTTTCGTAGCGCCAACGGGCTCCGCTTCGACAACTTTGTGCCCCGCTTTACGTTCTCTGGACCGCTTAAGCGCAATCACACATGGTTCTTCGATGGACTCGAGACCGAATATGACAACATCTATATTCCCGAGCTGCCCGCAAACGCCGATACGGATCAGCTCCTGCGTGGCAGCAATCTGTTCAAGATCCAGGCCAATCTCACTCCCGCGCACATCGTCACCGCGGGCCTGCTGTTCAACGATTATCATTCGCCCTACGAGGGCCTGTCGGCTCTTACGCCGCGGCAGAGCACGACCAATCGCGACACCATCGCCTGGCTGCCGTATGTGCGCGATCAATGGAGCCTGCACGGCGGCGCGCTGCTCGATGTCGGCGTGGCCGTAATGCGGTTCCGCGACGGACACGAGCCGCGCGGCGACGCGCCCTACCAGATCACGCCTGAGCTATCGAGCGGCAGTTACTTTGAGAATCTCACCGGACGCTCGCAGCGCGTACAGGGAACGGCAACCCTGTATCTTCCCGCACGTCACTGGGCGGGAACGCACAGCCTGAAGACGGGGCTCGAACTGGAGCACATCGGCTATACCCAGGATCAAACGCGCGCTCCAGTCAGTTATCTGCGCGAAGATGGAACGCTGGACCGGCAGAGCATCTTCGCTTCTGCGCCTCCGTTCACGCTCCATAACACCGCGCTTGGCGCATACATTGAAGATCAGTGGCAGTGGAACAAGAGCCTGCGCCTTGAGCCCGGCCTGCGTTTTGACTGGGACGCGTTGATTCGCAGGCCGCTGCTCGCTCCGCGCGTCGCCGCCGTGTATGCGCCCGGAGACAGCGCCTCTACAAAGATTTCTGCTGGAATCGGCCTCTACTACGAGCACACCCAGCTGAGCGATCTGGCCCAGGCCGGAGCCGGCGTTCGCTACGACACATATTATGAAGCCGACGGCGCCACTCCCGCCGGGCCTGAGCAACAGAGCAGCTTTATCGCCGATTCGCACGCGCTGCACGAGCCCTATGCTCTCAACTGGAGTCTCGGCGCGGAGCGCAAACTGCCGTGGTCTGTCTTTGCCGGAGCAGGTTTCATGCACAGGCGAACCAGCAATCTGTTCACCTTTGCCAATGCAAACTCCCCCGCTTCACTGGCCGGAGATTACGCGCTCACCAATGCGCGACGCGATCGTTACGACGCATTTGAAGTGCACGCGCGCCGCCTGTTTGCCAACGGCTATACGGTCTTCATCTCGTACATGCACTCATCGGCCCGCACCAATGCGGCACTCCAATATCTGCTCACGCCGTCGCCGCTCGGCGCCCAACAGACCGGGCCCTTGGCCTGGGATACGCCCAACCGCATTCTCTCCTGGGGATGGCTGCCGGTGCCGTTGCCGATCCTCAAAAAGCGCTGGGATTTTGTTTACGCGCTCGATCGCCACACCGGCTTTCCCTACACCTCGGTCAATGCAGCGCAGCAGGTTGTAGGCGATGCGGGATCGAAGCGGTTTCCCGCCTATCTCAACTTCAGCCCTGGGCTGGAGTGGAAGTTTCACTTCCGCGGTACATACTATGGATTGCGAGGCGTAATGGAAAATGGGACTGGCAGCCGGAACCCTGCCATAGTCAATAATGTGGTGGACTCGCCCGAGTATGGAATGTTCAGCCAGCCGCAGGGAAGAGCATTTACAGCGCGCATTCGAATCATCGGGTCCAGATAAGCCGCGCGATCGAGGCAAGCTGCTCCGCGCGACCAAAGCAAGCTGAGCCGCGCCGTGCCGCGCATCCAGGCGGCAATTGAGGGCAGCGGGAGAGCAGTCAATGCATGAAATCGGCAAAACGCTCGTCGGCCTGGGTCTGTTGCTGGTGCTCGTCGGAGCCTTGATCCTGGCCGCGGCGCGCTTCGGCGCCCCCCTGGGCAGACTGCCGGGCGACTTTGCCTACCGTGGAAAAAACGTGTCGTTCTACTTTCCTCTGGGCACGTCGATCCTCATCAGCATCGCGTTGTCTGTGCTGCTTTATCTGCTGGCGCGATTGCGCAAGTAGCCGCCCCTGGGCTTGCCGGCCCTGGGATCAGAAGCGATAACCGGGCTTGAGTTCGCATTGGTATACGGTGGACCTGTCTTCGTCCGTGCTGGTCCTGGCCGTGCAATCGGCCCAGCTCAGATAGAGATCCGGCCCCAGCGGAAATACCATCGGGGTGCCATCCATATCGGCTTCAATGCTCACGCCTTCCTGGGTCGGCGGCAGAGTAAAGTGCAGAGTCTGGCCAAAGATGACAGGGTAGGACTCGCGCTCGCTCGAGTCGATGGAGTCGCGGAAAACCTCGGCTTCCAGCAGGAAAGTCACGGTGTCGGACCAGTCAAGAGCGGAGGCGGTGATAATGCGTCCGCCCTTGGCAAAGCCGCTTGAGTCAATACGGGTGAAAGGGCATGGCCCCGCAATGCACGAAGCGCGCACATCGCGAAATACATTCCCCGTCCCGGCATCCAGCGTGATTGACGTCGAGGTCGCTTTCCACTGTCCTTGCGGCGAGCACGGCTCGTGGTGGTCGCAAGGCACGTTGCCCTGATTTTCCACTTGGAAGGTTCTAACCGCGCTGCCGATATTGGTGTCGCTCCGCTGGTTTACGGTGTACCGTACGCGAATGTTGGAGACGACCGAGGAGGCATGTGTGGATTCAGGGCTGACGGCCGGCGTCACGGGATCGAGGGCGGCAATAAACAGCCTGGGAAGGGTGTGAATGTTGCGCAGAAAGGTAAGTTCGAATGGCTTGTAGCCGGGATGCTCAACTGCGAGATGAATGACCGTCTGCGGCCACACACCCGTGCCCAGCACCAGTTTGAAGTATCCTGAAGCCGCGGACTGTGCGGATACGCTCGATGTGCCATTGGACGCGGTTACAGTTGCGTCTGCAATCGGCTGCTGCCTGCGCGGGTCTTTGTCGCTGCGCAGCACCGTGCCCTGCAGGGTAATCGTTCGGGGTTTCCAGTTGTGCTTGTGCATCCAGAAGGCGGTTCCGGCGGCAAGCGCGGCCGCGAAAACGAGCAACCAGATCACGGATTTCTTCATGGATTTCTGCGTCTTCCTCTCATTGGGATGCAATTCGTCCGGTGAATGCTGTCCGTGGGCGGATATCGTATGATGGCTCTCGCGCATCCAATAGTAAAGCCTGCCGGTCCCAGCCTCTGCCGGTACGAATTCTGCCGGTGCAAATTTGCGCGTTGTCGCTGGCGGCAATCTGAATGCACAAGAACGGGCCATTGGGAATGTGGATGGACAGAATCGGAGGGCTCCTTAGTCGACCTCGTTCGCGGCGCGATGTATTGCGCCAGATTGCCAGTCTTGTGCTTGCCCTGCCCGCTTCACAGGCAGAAGCGCTCGTATCGCATACAAGCCATGCAGTTCCGCAACGCGATCAGCCGCACACGCAGCCCGCGGTCGAGCCTGCGCCAACCACACTCTCGCCGGAGGATGATCAGTTCCTCGATAACCTCGAGCGCGCCAACTTCCTGTTTTTCTGGGAACAGGCAAATCCCGAGACCGGCCTCATCAAAGATCGCTGCAACGTGCGAGCCAAGGACACTTCTGTCGCCGCCAGTATCGCGTCGAGCGGCTTCGGACTAACGGCAATCTGCATTGCGGAAAAGCGCGGCTATATCTCCCATGCGGATGCGCGTCTGCGCGTCCTGCGTTCATTGTCCTTCCTCTGGCACAAGCTGCCCACGCATCGCGGATTCTTTTTTCACTTTGCCAATATCAACACCGGCGAAAGAGAGTGGGACTCGGAAGTTTCGTCGGTGGACACCGCGATTCTGTTATGCGGCGTGCTGGCCTGCCGGCAGCATTTCGCCCACGAGAGGGACATTGCGGAGCTGGCGCATGCCATCTTTGATCGCGTGGACTGGACCTGGCTGTCTGAGGATACCGCGCTGCTCTCTCACGGCTGGACTCCCGAACTGGGCTTCATTCCTTCGCGATGGGACTTTTACAGCGAGCTGATGATGATGTATCTGCTGGGCATGGGCTCTTCGTCGCATCCGTTGAGCAGCGATGCGTGGTTCGCATGGAAGCGCACCATCTTTGAATATGACGGGCTGCGCTACATCGGCTCATTCGCACCGCTGTTCGTGCACCAGTATTCACAGGCGTGGTTCGACTTTCGCGGCAAGAGAGACCGCTATGCGGATTACTTTCAAAACTCGATGATCGCTACCGATGTGCATCGGCGCTTTTGTCTGGAGCTGAATGAGCAGTTCTCCGACTACAGCAACGCGTTATGGGGCATTACCGCTTCCGATTCCGAAAAGGGCTACGTGGTATGGGGAGGGCCACCGGCGATGGGGCCGATAGATGGAACGGTTGTGCCCTGCGCGGCCGGCGGATCGTTGCCCTTTCTGCCTGCCGCAACCATGCGCGTGCTCAGAACCATCCATGATCATTATCCGCAGGCCTGGAGCCGCTACGGATTTGTCGATGCCTTCAATCCACTCACAGGCTGGTATGACACCGATGTCATCGGCATCGATACGGGCATCATCATGCTGATGGCGGAGAACGCCCGCTCCGGCTTTGTGTGGGAGACATTCATGAAAAATCCTGAGGCGCAGCGCGGCATGGAAGCTGCCGGCTTCAGGAAATACGATGCGCCGCTTTCGCCCGGCGGCTCGGCCGTCACCGAACCCCTGCACGGCCGGTAAAAGCCGCAAACGGTCCCACCATCTCTCTCAAATACAACGAATTCCAGTTGTTCTGCATCGGAATTAACAATAAAGTCAAAGACGCCCGCTGCGTCAGTGAGAGCGTCACGCTGCATCTTCGCAACCAGTGCGTCCGAGCGTGCAATACCCCGTTTGCGCGGCCATCAAGGCGCAATGGCAGTGCAGAATTCTCCTTGGTCACGCTATTTGAATCTGTAGAAAGTCGGCAACCCTTCTCTGGGTAGTCCTGCGCGCTTTGCGCATCGATCAAATTTTCATGTATTGCTGTCCAGGTACCCAAAGGGAACCATGTCCTTGAAGACGAGTCAGGTTGAATCTGCCGGCGCAGCCGACGCCGAGCAGGCTGAGGCGCAACAGGGGAAAGACAATGCCTGGAGCGACCGGATTCGCGCGCTTAAAAATGTTCCCCCGGTGCTTCATTTTGTGTGGGAGTCGGGCCCCGCGGTGGTCTTCTGGAACATTGCCATTCGCGTCGTGGTCGCATTTCTGCCGGTGGGCGTGGGCATCATCGGACGCTTCATCATCGATGACATCAACCGTATTCGGTTTCATCAGCCCTTGCCTGCGCATTTCTGGTGGCTGGTCGGCGGCGAAATGGCGCTGGCCGTGCTCATCGGAGTGCTTTCGCGCGCAGTGGATTACTTCGACAACCTGCTCGCTGACCGCTACACGCACCACGTGAGCGTTGAGGTCATGCGCAAGGCCGCAGCTCTTGACGTAACCGTCTACGAGGATCCGGTTTTCTACGATCGGCTGGAGCGCGCCCGTGTGCAGGCCACCGACCGGCTGGCCATGATCCAACAGATGGGCCGGCTCATTCAGCAGACCGTCACTGCGCTCGCATTTTCAGCGGTGCTCATTCGCTACTCGCCGTTTCTGCTGCTGCTGCTGGTTGCCGGCATTCTTCCCGCATTTCTGGGGGAAAGCCATTTCGCATTTCTCACCTATGCGAAAAACTTCCGCCAGACTCCGTGGCGCCGCCAGATGGACTACCTGCGCCAGGTGGGCGGCAGCAAAGAGGCTGCAAAAGAGCTCAAGCTGTTCAATCTCAGCAGCTATCTCACAGACCGGTTCACTGTAATCTCGCACAGAATCTACGAAGAGAACGTTGCCCTCAATCGCCGCCGGCTTTTCTGGGGCGGCCTGCTCGCCATTGTCGGGCAGCTCGGCTACTACGCAGCCTATGGCCTCAGCATCTATCGCACCATTCAGGGCCGCTACAGCATCGGCGATCTCACCCTCATTACCACTGCGATCATGCAGGCAATGAGCAATATTCAGCAGGCCTTTTCAACCGCGTCCGGGGTCGCGGACCAGGCCCTTTTCCTCACTGATCTGATCGCGTTCTTCGAGATGAAGCCGCATGTGCAATCCAAGGCGGATGGATTGAAGGCACCTCATCCAATTACCCGCGGCTTTGAGTTTCACAATGTTTCTTTCACCTATCCCGGCACCAATCGGAAGGTCCTGCGCGACTTCAACTTCACCCTGGCGCCGGGTGAGCGGGTCGCGTTGATCGGCGAAAACGGGCAGGGTAAAACCACGCTCGTCAAATTGATTACCCGTCTCTACGATCCCTCCGAAGGCCGAATTCTGCTCGATGGCGTTGACCTTCGCGAATACGATCTCGACAGTCTGCACGCGGAGATCGGCGTGATCTTTCAGGACTTCATGCGCTATGAGATGACGGCGCGCGAGAACATTGCGATCGGCCGCATTGAAGCCGATCACGAGCACGGCGAAATTGAATACGCGGCTGACAAAAGCCTGGCCAGCGCCGTCATCTCCAGACTGCATGGCGGCTACGATCAGATGCTCGGCAGAAGATTTGAGGGCGGCGTCGACCTTTCCGGAGGCGAGTGGCAGAAGATTGCGCTTGCCCGCGCTTATCTGCGCGATGCGCAGTTGCTCATCCTCGATGAGCCCACCGCATCGCTCGACGCGCGCAGTGAATTTGAAGTGTTCGAACGGTTCGCCGAGCTTACGTCGGGCAAAATGGCCCTACTGATTTCGCATCGTTTTTCCACGGTGCGGATGGCCGACCGCATTGTCGTGCTCGAGGCCGGACGTCTTGTGGAAGAAGGCAGTCACGATCAGCTCATGGCGCTCGGCGGCCGCTATGCAGCGATGTTTGAGATGCAGGCCGCCAGCTACCGATGAGGTTCGATGAACGATACGATCGTGGATACCAGCCAGCAACATAGCGGTGATGTAAACGAGCGGGTGCGGAGCGTTGCTTATCAGTCGCGTTCGTGGGACGTTGTCATGCGTCCGAACGGACCGGGTACGTTTTCAGCGCGCGTGCGCGCCGTGCAGGCCGCACTCAAGCAATTCGAAAAAGACGCCGCCCGGCTGTTGAAGGAGCCGGAAGGAAGTGATGCGCAGGACTCGGTTCTGTGGCGCACTCTGCGCGAGATTCAGTCAACGCCCCGGCTGCTGCGCTCCGCGATCCACGCCGTGTTGGATCGTTCCCGCGCAATCGCAAAACTTCCGCGGCTTATCCGTCCAGACAAATCCGAAGAGCCGCGCGCTGCGGCAGTGGCGGCCGCTTACCTGCAGGCGGTCAACGGAGAGTTTGCCGCCGGCACATTTCGTGAATTTATACACGCATGCCAGCAGCACGAGCCCTTCAACGTGGATGAGCTCTGGAACCTGGATGCCTTCCTGCGCCTGGTTCTGCTTGAGTCGATTCTCGATGAGGCCCGTGCACTGATGCATGCGCAGGCCGCGGAGTCCGGCTCAGCGCTGGCAGTCTGGATGAAGAGCCTGCGCGCCATTACGAATGCCGATCTCGTCTCGCTGATTGAATCTCTCATCACGTTCGATGCGCTGCTGAATCAGGACCCCGCCGCAGCCTATGCGCGCATGGACATGCGGAGCCGCGAGCTGTATCGGCAACGTATCGCCTACCTCGCGCGTTACTCCGATTATACCGAGCAGGAGGTGGCGCAGGCTGCTCTGAATCTCGCCCAGCAAGGCGGCGCGCAATCTGCCCATGATCCGCGCATGCGTCTGCGCCACATGCACGTGGGCTACTACCTCATCGACGAAGGGCTTCCGCAACTTGCCGAGCGGGTGAATTTTCATCCCACGCTTTTATACCGCTTTCGCCGTTTTGTGCGCGCAAATGGCGAAGATCTCTTTATTACCGGCATACAGCTGTTCACGCTTCTCACCCTGGCCGCTGTAATCTTTCCGATTCTGCCCCAGATCTCAGGCTTTCTCAAGTTCGCGGTTGCCGTGCTCCTGCTGTTGCTTCCGGCTTCGCAGGGTGCTGTCGATCTCATGAATCAGTTGGTCACTGCGCTCTTTGAGCCGAGTCCCTTGCCCAAGCTGAACTTCGCCGGCGCGATTCCGGCAGAATGCGCGACCTTGGTCGTGATTCCCTCACTGCTGTTAAATGAAAAGCAGGTGCGCGGACTGGTGAACGATCTCGAAGTGCGTTATCTCGCCAACCGCAACACGAATCTTCATTTTGCGCTTCTCACTGACCTGGGCGACTCGGTAAGCAAGCCGCACGAGCGGGACTCGCATCCGCTCGTCGAACTGGCCGCGCGTCTCGTGGAAGAACTGAACACAAAATATCGCTCCGCACATAGCGACAGCTTCATTTTGCTTCATCGTCACCGCATCTTCAACGCGCGCCAGGGTGTGTGGATGGGCTGGGAGCGCAAGCGCGGCAAGCTTCTCGATCTGAATAAGCTCCTGGTTGGCGAGTATGACGCTTTCCCCATCAAGGCTGGCGGTACGGATGCGCTGAAGCAGATTCGCTACATCATCACGCTGGACTCAGACACTGAGTTGCCGCGCGACTCGGCGGCGAAGATGATCGGCGCCATCGCGCATCCGCTCAACCAGGCGGTTATCGATCCCAGGCTGAGCATTGTCACCGCGGGCTACGGCATTCTTCAGCCGCGAGTGGGAATTACTGTGCCATCGGCTGCGCGCTCGCGGCTTGCAACCATCTTCTCGGGCCAGAACGGCTTCGATATCTACACCCGCGCAATCTCCGATCCTTATCAGGACTTGTTCGATGAAGGTATTTTTACCGGGAAGGGAATCTACGAGGTTGCCACGCTCCACGCCGTGCTGAATCGCAGATTTCCACGCAACGCACTGCTCAGCCACGATCTCATTGAGGGAGCGTACGCGCGTGCCGGCCTGACGACAGACATCGAAATTATCGACGACTATCCCTCGCACTACAGCGCCTATAGCCGCCGCATGCATCGCTGGGTTCGCGGCGACTGGCAGATTGTGCAGTGGATGTTCTCGCGCGTTCCAGATGAGGCTGGCAAGTGGGGGCCGAACCCCATCTCCGCCATTTCGCGCTGGAAGATTTTGGATAATCTGCGCCGCTCCCTGGTCGATCCGTTCCTGTTCATCCTGTTCATCGCCGGATGGTTCTGGCTTCCCGCCGGTCCTCTCTACTGGACCATCGTTCCACTCATCCTTCTCGCGATTCCCGCGGTGGTCCAGTTCTGTTTCGGCGTGGGCCGCGCCATCTTCAGCGGATCCAAGGGGCAAACTGCGGAGGCGCTCTCCGGCCTGGGGCACACGGCGCTGCTCGTGGTGCTGCGCCTTGTCTTTCTCGCGCACCAGACGCTGCTGGCCATCGACGCCATCATCCGTTCGCTGGTGCGGCGATTCATTACCGGTGAGCGGCTGCTGGAATGGGAGACAGCAGCGCAGGCTGAGCTGCACTCACGCAATCGCGCGCCCGCGGATCGCTATCTGGCCATCACTCCTCTGGTGGCAATCGTCCTCGCCGCGCTCATCTGGCTCTGGGCTCCGAACAAGCAGGCCATCTTTTGCGCCGCGCCGATTCTTGTTCTCTGGGCGCTGGCGGGTTGGATTACCGCATGGCTTAACAGCCCGCCCAGCAAGCGGGAACCGCTGAACGCCGGTGACGAGGAATTTCTGCTCGGCCACGCTCTGCGCATCTGGCGCTACTTCCATCAGTTCGGAGTGGAGCGCCATCACTATCTCATTCCGGATAACGTGGAAGAGGAAGGCCTCCGTGAAGCCGCTCGCGTATCGCCCACCAACATTGGGCTGCTGCTCAATGCGCGCCAGGCCGCCTGCGAGCTTGGTTTCATCACCGTTCCGGAGTTTGCATCGCTCACCGCCAAGAGTGTGGCCACCATCGCGAGCCTTGAGAAATATCGCGGCCATCTTTACAACTGGTACAACACTGAGACGCTCAAGCCGCTGGATGCTTCGCCGTTCGTTTCCTCAGTGGACAGCGGAAACCTTGTGGCGTCGCTCTACACCCTGCGCACGGGCGCAAAAGATCTGCTGCGCAGGCCGCTGCTTTCCATGCAACTGTTCGCCGGCCTGCATGCGCATTGGCGCGTGATACACAGTGGCAAGCGGCCATCCGGCGCTGTTGCACGCCTTCATGTTCCGGCGCCTTCGGCATCGCTCTCGACCTGGCTGCAATGGCTGCCCGAAGCCGAAGACGTTCTCATCGAGGCGGCCGCTGCGCAGTCTGCGGAAGACTCCTGGTGGCTGGCCGAAATGCTCTTCCGCATCAAGGCAATCCGCGCGCTCATTCGCGATCATCTTCCATGGGTGCTTGCGGAGTTTGAGAAGCTCGGCTCGTCGCTTGAGCCCGGACTACAGCAGGCAGCCACCACGTTGTCGATCAGCGCTGCCATGGAGTGCGCTGAGAAGTTGCTGGCGCGCTTGTCGGAAGAGTGGGACAACCTGGCCGCCGATGCATCTGTGGCAGAGTCCGGCAATCGGCTTCGCGTGTTGCTGACTGCGGCAATTGCCAATTTGAACGCGCTCGCGGCCCAACTCGAAAGGATTGCGAACGATGCAGCAAGGCTCT
Source organism: Occallatibacter sp. (assembly GCA_036267475.1). GTDB lineage: Bacteria > Acidobacteriota > Terriglobia > Terriglobales > Acidobacteriaceae > Telmatobacter. Next base: position 30,921 of record DATAVZ010000062.1, on the reverse strand, counting down.
CGGAGGAGACCGAGTTCGACTTTCTCATCGATCCTGTGCGCAGGGTCTTGTCCATTGGCTTTGATGTGCGAGGTCAGAAACTGCACGAGGCGTGCTACGACATGATCGCCTCTGAAGCGCGCATTGCAACATTTCTCGCCATCGCTCGCGGCGACCTCTCCCAGCAGAGCTGGTTCAAGCTGGGCCGCGATCACGCTTTTGCCTACGGGCACTTTCTGCTGTATTCGTGGACCGGCACCATGTTTGAATACCTGATGCCGGCCTTATGGATGCGGAGTTATCCGGGCACGCTGATCGCGCGCACGCAGGACGCTGTGGTGCAGGTGCAGCGTGCATTTGCGCGCCCGCTTGGGATTCCCTGGGGCATTTCCGAGTCGGGCGCGGCACGTGCAGAGGATGCCGGGGACTATCAGTACAAGGCCTTCGGTGTGCCCAGCATAGCCCTGTGGTTTGAGGCGACCGCGGGCCCGGTCATCTCTCCCTATTCCACGTTTCTTACTCTGAGCGTCGATCCACATGAGGCGCTGCGCAACCTGCATCGCATGGAATCGGCCAGATGGGTGGGGCCGTTCGGCTTTTATGAGGCCGCCGACTACATGCGCTCACGACGCTCGCCCGAACTGGTCCGCGAATGGATGGCGCATCACCAGGGCATGTCTCTGCTGGCAATTACCAACGTGCTTTGCGAGAACGTCGTGCAGCGCTGGTTCCATGAAAACCCGCAGGTGCAGGCCACCGAGTTGCTGCTGCACGAAATTCCGCAGAGCAAAGCCGTGTTGAAGTCCAAACTCGAGGAGTGCGCGCCCATTCGCGCTGCGTAAACGCGAACAGGCGCGTGGTTGTTTGCCGAACGAATCAGGGATTTACCTGAACGAGCGCAAGAGTGTTGGGTGTCAGCTTCAGCTCCAGGCGGCCCGCGGTCAAATGCGTTTCCTCGGGCGCGGGCAGCGCGGTTTCATGATTCAACTGCTCAACCTGCGCGGGCGTTGGGTCAAGGGGCTGGCCCATCGCCGCGTACTCTTTCAACACATTTCCGTGGTCGGTGTCGATGCGCTGGATCGCGACATGCGCAGTCGCGGGCAGATGACTGAAATCGAACTGAATGGTTGTGTCGGCGCCGCTTTGTCCTGGATCGATCAGGTTCCACGCGGCAATGGCAAGTCCGCCCTGCGCTGTTTTGGTCACAATCACATCTTTTGAAGCATTGGCCAGCCGCTGATTGCCAAGCTCGTGGAGCAGTCCATAGGCGTAATAGTCGGGCTTGTTGATGCCGCCTTTGGCGCGCAGTCCAAACATGCCCACGAATGGCTTCGCAATCGGACCGCCCTCTTCAAATACATCGGAAAATGTCCAGAACGACATCATGTCGGCCAGCCCATCGCACTGGCGCACGGTGTTGGCCAAAGCGGGACCCATGAAGATTGTGTCGTGTGCGTTCATCATGCCCTGGGTGTTCCACTCGGTCAGAAACAGCGGCAGGTGCGGCGTGGCGGACGATTGAATCTGCCCGCGGACCTTGGCCAATGCGCGGCACACGCGCTCATCCATCGGGATCTGCTCATTGGTGCCAAAAAGGTTCTCGACCGTATCGTCCGCATAGGCGTGGGTCGACACAAAATCCACCGGCACATGGTTCTCCGATGTGTACTTCAAGAACTCCGGAATCCATGCGGCGGCAGCGGTGGCGGGTCCGCCCACGCGCAGTCGCGGGCTCACGCTCTTGAGCGTGCGCGCCGTATGCGCATACAAGTCAAAATACGATTGCATGCGCGGGATCCCGTTCCAGAAGTCGATATTCGGCTCGTTCCAAACCTCGAAATACCACTTCGAAACCTCGTCGATTCCATAGCGATCGACAAGATGCTGCGCAAAGTGGCGAATCAGATCGTCCCAGCGATCCATGCTCTTCGGTGGTGAAACATTCTGCTTGTACCAGAACGGGTGAAGCGCATCGGGATTGAAGGCCAGCTTTTTCGGCATGAAGCTGATTTCGACAAACGGCCGCACTCCATTCTGCAAAAGGCCGTCATAGATCTGGTCGACATAGGAGAAGTTGTAAACCGGATTTCCATGCTCGTCTTCGTTGTAAACGCCGACTTCATCGTGGAAGATCGCGTGAAAGCGAACGTATTTGAAATCCGATACCTGCTTTACGGCGCGCAGATCGTCGCGATAGCTCTGGCGCAGCGACAGAATGGCGCGGCCCGAGCCGAACATCTGCTCCCAGAAGTGTGGAAACGGAGCGGCCTGCGCCTGCGCGTCCACATGAACGGTTTCCTGCGCGTAAGAGGCGGGAAGAGAAAGCAAAAGAGCCGCAAGCGGCAACGCCAAACGCCGCAAAATATTCGATCGCTTCATAACGCTCCTTGGGGTGGGCTGTGCGGCCAAAGTGGAAAAGATAAGTATGCAACACGCATGCGGCGGATTGAAGATGCAATCCGCCGCCCGCGTAGTCAATGCGTGTAACCGATTTGTTCACGACAGGACACACCCCATCAGAAGCTGAAGCGCGCCTGCAGAGTAACCGTGCGCGAGCCCAGCGCCGATGTAGCCTGGCCGAAATTCTTGAGCGAGATGTTATCCGCGATGCCTCCGCCGCTGCTCTGGCCGCCCGGTTTGAAGTTGAGATTGTTGAACAGATTATAGGCATCCGCGCGGAATTCCAACTGCGCCTTTTCTCCCAGTACAGGCATGCGCGGCAACCCGAAGCTCTTGCTGACTGTTGCATCCACATCCTTGTAGCCCGGACCGGTAAGCGAATTGCGTGCGATGCCCGGAGCCTGCGGAAGCGCCCCACCCGTAGCGGGGAACTGCGCGCCCAGCGTGTAAGTGGGCGCGGCGAAGTAGGCCTGGCCCGTGTCGGAAGCTGCAAGCGGAAAGTTCTTGTTTTCGCCGTTGCCAACGCTGGGGCCGGACTTGTAGGCGGCATTGCTGGTATCGTGCCCGGCGCCGCCCAGGTAAGCCGCGGGAAGCAGTTGCGAGTAAGGACAGCCACTGCAATAAAGGCTGCCCGGCGTGCTGAAGACCGGAGTCCATGGGAATCCGCTATGCACATTGAAGATGCCGCTGATCGACCAGCCGCCCAGCAGCTTTTCGGCCCATTCGTGGCTGCCGCGGAAGAAGACCGGCTGCCACATGCCGTAAGCCTTGAAAGCCTGACCCACGTTGAAGTCGGAGCGGCCATAGCTGAGCGACGGATTGTAAGGGTAGTACTGAATGAAGTACGGGCCTGAGTTCGTGTCCATGCTCTTGGCCCATGTGTAATCCACATCGGCCATGAATTGATGCGAGAACTGGTGCTTCACGCTCGCCAGCATGGAGTTGAAGTTGGAGTGGCCGTTATTGCCGTAGAAGTCCACGCTGCTGACCTGCGGATTGAGCGCTATGTTCTGCACCGACGCAGTCGCATTAGTGTTGTACTGGAAGTAGGCATGACGCGACAAGCTGCCCTGGTATCCGAGCGAAGCCACGGTTGTAAAGCCCATATCGTATTCGGCTTCCAGTGAGTAGTGTTCCGTGTACATGGTGGGCATGTTCGCATCGAATGCGGTTACGCTAACCTGCCCGGTGGCCGGCAGGCCATTGCTGCCAAACACAGCCTCGGTGTTCGGGTTTGGTTGATATCCGAAGAGCGAATGCACGTCGGTGGCCGTCTCGTAGATGATGCCGGGGTTGGGTGACGAGGGCGTGCTCATGGTGAAATTCGGCGAAACGATCAGCCCGGGATTGATGTTGACGTTCGACGTAATGGCAATTTCATTCTGGTTGTAGTTCAGCCCGAATCCGCCGCGGATCACCATCTTGTTGGCGTGGCCCGGCGTGTAGGCAAAGCCGAACTCCGGACCGAAGTTACCCTTCTGTGCATTCCACAGGTTGCCGCCTTTACGCACAGACAGGCCCGTCAACAGGCCCGATCCGCTGCCCAGCACCGTGGTGTACATATTGCCCTGCTTGGCTGAAAGCGGTCCGAAGTAGGAGTAGCGAAGGCCCAGGTTCAGGGTCAGGCTGGGCGTCGCCTTAAAGTTATCCTGTACAAAGAATCCCAACAGGTCTTCGCGATCGTCCTGGCGGGCGTCGGTGGGCAGGCCGGTGGTTGGATCGAATGTGCCCGACTCCGATTGCGGCGCATCGTTGAGGAAGTCCCACACGTTGAAGAATCCGAAGGCCGGCCGGGCGTTGTAGGGCGCGTCGTTCAGATAGTAGAGCCGGGTCAGCTCGCCGCCGAACTTCACGGTGTGACGGCCCAGAATCTTGGTGGCGACGTCGCGATAGCTGTACGTCCACTGGTCATAGATCGCTGGGCCCGGCGCGCCAAACGACTCCAGATTTATGCTGCCGATGGCCTGCACGCTATCCGTAGGAAGGCCGAACGGCGCCTGCGGATTCGAAGCCACTTCGTTGTAGCGCCATCCCGCCGCGTTGGCGCGCGCCTCATTCAGAAAGTTGGGCGAGAAAGTGTGATTCCAGATGCCTGAAACCGCGTCGTTGGTTACATCGTGATGCCACAGGTTCTGCGGACGCACCGGTCCGGAATAATACGTCTGGTCGGCCGGAATCCAGTAGATGGCAAAGGTAAGCCGGTCCTTGCCTGTGATGTCGGCATCCAGTCGGCCGTTGTACTGGTCGTCGTTCACCTTTGTTGGATTCACAGTGGTGTACTTTGCGATATCGGCCACCGTGGTGCTCAGGCCGTCGCCGGCGCCGGGTGAATCCGGACCGTTCCAGGAGGGGTCCTGTTTGCCCAAGCCGCTTGTTAAAGGCGAGCCTATGTTCAGGCCCTGGCCCGGAATCGTATTGCAATTCACGCCTTCGGTCAGGCCGATGTCCGAGCAGCTTTGGCCGATCAATCCCTTCTCGCTGACGCCCGCGCCGGGATATGTGAGGTAAGAGGCCGCGATGCTGCCTGAGGGCGCCAGGCCGTCGAATGCGGGCGTTTCATACCAGCCGGTAGAAGTGGCCTGCGAGGTGTTGCGCTCCGTTTCATAGGCAAAGAACGCGAACAGCTTGTTCTTCCACAGCGGACCGCCCACGCTGCCGCCCATCTGATTGAACTGCTGTTCGTCCCGCAGCAGTCCCTTCAGTGCGGCGGTGCAGGGAATAGTGTTGCCGTTGGAATCGGTGCATGGGTTGTAGAAGCCGGTTCCGTTGTAGCGTTGATACGCGTTCAAGCCCGGACGCCACGCCTGAAAAAATGCGCTTCCATGCACGTTGTTGGTGCCGCTCTTTGAGGTGACCTGAATCTGTGCTCCGCTGAAGCGGCCATTCTCCGCGTCGTAGTCATTGGAGACAATACGCACGTCGCCCACCGATTCCTCGCTGGGCGTCACCACGGATGTGCCTCCCCACACCGCGCTCACCGTGCTGATGCCATCGATGGAAATGCTGTTGTTCTCATACTGGCCGCCGTTGGCCAGCGTCTGCGGTCCGTTCTCGGTCTGAAAAATGCCGCCATTCGATGAAGGTCCGCCCGGCCCCTGCGTGGCGGGAAGACTGGACGTGCCTCCGCCCGAGGACTGAGAAGCGTCGCCGAACGAACCGGGCGCCAACTGCGTGAGCTGAAACACGTCGCGCCCGAAAGACGGCATGTGCTGGATCTCATTTTCATTGATGGTTCCGCCGATGGAGCCGCCCTCCGTGTCGATGATCGGCGTTGTAGAAGCATCCACCGTGACCGACTGCGCTACCGCTCCGATCGCCAGCGCGACATTCAGGGCATTCGCCTGTTCCGGGATGACCTGCACATTGTCCAGCACCTTTGTCTGGTAGCCGGATCGTTCCACCACCAGCTTGAACTGGCCCGGCGGCAACGCGTTAAAGTTGTACACGCCCACGCTGTCGCTGGTCCTTGTCTGCGTTTGGCCTGTCGCCTTGTTGGTCAGCACCAGTTGAGCGCCGGGAACCACCGCGCCGCTCTGATCGGTCACAACGCCTTGTATCGAGGCGCGGTATTGCGCTTGTGCGCATGTAGCCGCGAATGCGAAGGCCAGCGCCAGAAAAAATGCGGCTCGCGCGGCCTGTGAGCGAGCCCAGCTGAGCCCGATGGAGGTGTGGGGGGAGGGGGGCATTGGCATTCTCCTTGTCGAGTGCGGGCTTTGCATTGAGCTACTTGCGGGCCGCTTCGGCGCACGGTTCGCGCACGTACATGGAGTGATTCATCATGAGCCGATCGAATCATCGGGCGATAAATCACGCATCGAGCGATAAATACCCAGGGAAAATGCATGCGTTTCCCGAGCCCGATGACCAGCCAGCGTGCTGCCTCACAAAACTCACAAAGCACAGTTGCGTCATTTACTTGCGCGGATACTTACGCGTGGTGAGACGAGCTCTTAACACCATCGTCCAGTTTTTGATGCGGATATTTTGCAAATGGGTAACCGGCGTATAGGCTCGTGAATGGAAACTCATCTCTTCCAGCCGGGATGTTTTGATAAGCTGTTCAATAATTTTCGCAGGACGCACACGGCGACCACCGTTTATATCGGCTGCCATCTATCGTTTAGATCGACTGCCATCTATAAATAGAGCGATCACGACAGATTCGGTTTCTCGCCAGACTTGTTGTCAGCCGCAAGAGAATAGGTTCTGTTGTGAGCCGTAAGAGAAGAGCTGAAATACATCCGCCGGCACAGTTTCTCCGCGCCAGGCGCAAGATCGAGTTCTGCAGGTAGCACGCGATTCCCTACGAGTTGTGCGGCAAGACCGTCGTCGCCACCGCATCGGAGGAGATTCCACGCCTTCACGAATTGCTGGCGCGCGGCACGGCCAACGGATTGCACGGCCTTGAGCTGCCCGGGCCGGAGCAGATTCGCGAATACAAGCCGCATGCCTCCGGGCTGGCGGCGATCCGCTGCTGAATTGACGTCTACAGTCCGGCAGTCAGAGAGCTAATTGGGAATGGATACGGCCGCCATATTCGACGGCGAGCTCTCGTTCCCGGATGCGTCGACGCTTTCAACAATATAGTCGTAGGTCTGTCCGTTCAGTATGCTGTTGGTGTCTGTATAGGTCAGTTGCGAGCTGTTTACCGAGCCCAGCAGTTGATAAGTGGAGCTTCCGCTGGGAGTGCGATATACGTTGTACCCAGCCACCGGATCCGTGGAGCTTGCCGGAGCATTCCAGCTCAGGTTCACCTCGTAGCCAACGGACAATCCCGTGCCGCTCAGGCTGACGACCATGGTCGGGTTGGTCAGAGATGTGGTCAGGACAATCAACTGGCCGGTCGCCGCGCCTGAAGTGGTCGGGTTGAAAACCACGTTCAGCGTTGTGGACTGGTTCAGGCTCAACGTCAGTGGGAAGCTGATTCCCGATACCGAAAAGCCCGATCCGGAGACGGTCGCCGCAGTTACCACAATCGGCAGCACGCCGGTCGAGGTCAGCGTGATGGTCTGCGTTGCCGGAGTGTTCAGGTTGACATCGCCGAAGGCGATATTGGTTGCGTTGATGTTCAGTGCGCCGCCGCTGCCGGCATTCAACTGCAACGCAAAGGTTTTTGAAACGCTGCCCGCCATGGCTGACAGTGTGACCGCCTGCGCCGTGCTAACGGACGAGACTGTAGCTGCGAAGCTGGCGCTGGCCGCGCCCGCGCCCACCGTCACTGAAGACGGGACGCTAACCGCGGAGTTGCTGCTGGAAAGACCCACCGTAAGGCCGCCAGTGGCCGCGGCGGCGTTCAACGCCACCGTGCAGGTATCGGTCCCTGACCCGGTGATGGACGCTTTGGCGCAGGCCAGACTGGTGAGCACCGGCACGCCCGCGCCGCTCAAAGCAACCGCGATCGAACCGCCCGATGATGAGTTGGTCAGCAGCGTGAGCTGGCCGGTTGCGGCGCCCGCTACTGATGGATCGAACTGTACGGTCAAGGAGGCGGTTTGATCCGGGCCGAGCGTCAGCGGCAGAGAAGCTCCGGTGATCGAGAAGCCCAGCCCGGAGATGGTGGCGGATGTAACGGTCACAGACTGGGTGCCGGTGGAACTCAGCGTGACCGTCTGCGTGGTAGCCGTATTCACCGCTACGCTCCCAAAGTTAAGGCTCGACGTGCCCACGCTCAGATTGGCCACGGCGGCCTTCAGTTGCACGTTCACTGTGAGCTGTGAACCGCCCACGCTGGCCGACAGTGTGGCAGTCTGCACGGACGTGACAGACAACACCGTAGCCGAGAAGCTGGCAGTAGACGAGCCGGCGGCCACTGTCACCGACGAGGGCACAGCCATCGCGGCACTGGTGCTCGACAGGTTCACCGCATATCCGCCAGCCGCGGCCGGCGCATTGAGCGTCACCGTGCAGGCATCCGTTCCGGCGCCGGTGAACGATAGCGTGGCGCATTTGAAATTGGTGAGCGTTGCTATGCCCGTGCCGGAGAGGGCCACGGTCGGCGCTCCGCCGGAAGAGTCGGTCACCAGAATGAGCTGTCCGGATACGGCCCCCGCGGCGGTCGGATCGAACTGCACCGTAATCGTAGTGGACTGGCCGGGAGTCAGCGTGATCGGAAAACTTGCGCCAGGCAGTGAGAAGCCAGCCCCGCTCAGCGTTGCGGAAGTGATGCTGACCGTGGCTGCGCCGGTTGAAGTCAATGTCAACGTCTGGGATGTGGGCGTGTTCACTGCGTTGTTGCCAAAAGCCACGCTGACTGCGCTCACAGTCAACGCAGGATTCGCCACTTCAACCTCGATCGCGAAGTTTGCCGTCGCTCCACCCGCGCTCGCCGTGAGCACAACCTGCTGAAAGCCGGCGGCGGACGACACCGTGGCCACGAAATTGGCGCTGGTGGCGCCTGCAGCAACTGTTGTTGAAGCCGGAACGGAGATAGCCGCGTTGCTGCTGGCTAAAGTCACAACCGCGCCACCGTCCGGGGCCGCTGCGCTTAGCGTTACCGAGCAGGAGTCGGTGCCCGGTCCCATGACAGCGTTGCTGCACTGGATGCTGCTGACGGTGGGAGGAGCAGGAGTTGTCGCCACAGAAGCGGTCACACCGGTTCCACTCAGCCCAACCATGGTTGTTCCATCGCCTGCTGCGTCGGAGGCAACCGCGAGCTGTCCCGTCGCTGCGCCTGAGGCTGAGGGATTGAACTTGACGCTCAGACTGTAGCTGCCGCCAGAGGCAGCTAGCGTAATCGGTAAACTGGCTTGGCTGCTCAGCGCGAAGGATTTCCCGGCAATGCTCAGGCTGGAGATTGTGACCGGGGCCGCGCCTGAATTGATTAGGGAAATCGTGGATACGGCCACTTTGCCCACAGTGACCGAGCCGAAAGTGACGTTGCCGGGAGAAATCTGAAGCGCCCCGGTGGCCGCACCAATAATGGTTGCGCCACCGCACCCTGAAAGGATCAGGGTCGGCAACGACAGCATCGCGAACAGCGAAGCGAGCAGCCATCCGTTCGTTTGCGCGATTCTCGCGCGATTGGCAGCCCCGCGATCTTTAGATCGCGAGCGCCCATTGAACGGAGACACACAACAAGTCGCAAGCTCTGGGCCAGATGGAGGACAAAACAAGCGGAGCATTCTTACGCCTCAATAAGCAATCGGGCAACTGAGGTCCTGCAAAAGGTGAAGCAATTTGTCTTTGTAAAAACTAGGTGGAGTATAGCACGCGGGCCGTCAAGGAATTACCCGCGCGCGTTACTTTAGATAGTATCTAATGTGGCATCTCGTATATTAAAGAAAATAAATAACTTGAATGATAGGAGTGGTATAAATTTCTGAATCGCGCACAATGCCTCTGCATGGCCAAAGTTGCTGCAATTGCAGGGTTTAAACTTATTAGTAATAGCTGATGAATTACTGGAGTGGTATCCCGGTAGCACATTTGTGTTATGCCGGTTCGGCAAGGCTTTGAGCCAGTCCTTCGCCGTAAAGACCCAGTCCTTCCCCGTAAAGACCTGTCCGGGCCAGTCCATATTCCCGTTTTGCCGCAGCGGGGCCAGCCTCCGGACCAGGAAGCGCCAGTACAGGGATCCAGGCCAGCAGTCCGCGTCGATAGCGGACCGGATTTGGCTGGAGCTGGAGAGCCGCCGGATAGAGATCGAATCTTGCCCGGAGGATCGTAACGGTCGTAGGAACTCAGCCCCGAATCGCCGCATTGACGAACTTGTTACCGGAGTTTTATTGACACCCGGCAATCTTGCGGGGATGATTGAATCAACGTTAGAAAGGTGCGGGCCCCGTGTTTTCGGCAGTTGCGAGAAGATACTTCTATCGCGGCACTGAAACCGGATCGATGCCTGGCCGCATGATGGGACATGATTGCCTGCTTCGTGAACCGGGGATTGGCTAAGTAGCTCATACATTCGCGTGCAGAACTCTTTCCAACGGTGATTGAATTGGCCGCCTCAAAGGCCGCTGGCAGCGGGTGTGCGCTGCTGAAACCGGCCCTGTTGTATTCGCTCCTCTTTCCGGGCGCCATTCGTAATGACCATCTAAGCAGACCGTGAGTACGGGCTCTTTCCGCTGCACATCGAACCCGAAGAACACATTCGTTCTGCTTCTCGAATCAAGCAAAGCGGAAGTCAATTACTCGTCCGTTGGCAAGTTTGTTGATGCAATTTCTCTTGAAGGTGCCTTGTGAATCCATCTCCGCGCGTTGCCGCCACAGGTCCGAATTCTGAAGCCCGAACGCCTGCGCGGAAGATCTTCGCTGCTGCAAACCGCCGGCGAACCGGATGCGATTCCCGCTATCCGGCTCAAATGCCTTTGAGCAGTCGGCTGCCTCCACATTGCGCGCCGGTTGCGGTGTCTTCAAACCTTCCACATCTAGCTGTTCTATTGCGCAGATCCGCGTCATGTGTCGCGAAGGAGAATTCGCCGCAGCTTGCGGCGCGGTTTGCTTCGTGGGCGCCCCTGCACTCCGCGACTTGGGGTATATCGATAAGCCGCTCGGGCCCATTGAACCGGCCGGCGACAGCCATCAGGCGCGCAGTAATTATTTCTACGTTGATAACTCCGGGATCGCCAACCTTCTAACATAAGAAACTGCCCTCGGCGAAAGGGCGCATTTTTCTGGCTATAGTTGCTGCTTCTTTTTGGGCATGGACTCCGTGAGTCCGCTCCTCGATGCTATATGCCGTGCGACGCGGGTTTGTCTGAGTAGAAAGCCGCGACGCCAGAGCCACCGTGCCGGACGGCGAAGAAGGGGGACAGCCACATGATTGCTCATCGGACCAGGGGGCTCGTACCGGCGAAAAACGCCATGGATTGAAACGCCATCAAGGATTGGCGGTCTATAGGGTTGGGGGAGAGTGTGGAACGGCTCCGCGGCACCAGGATCGAGGAGATTTCCACATCCGAGGTGAGTTCTTTGAGGGGATTCAACCGATCTCATCAGGGGCCGTCTGGGCATTAGTAACCCAAAGGTGTTACCTGAATGATGCTGCAAAAGGGGCTCTAGGGCTATAGCCAAGTCGCCGATGAGCGGAAAAGGCCCAAGATGCGGAAACTGTGCTTTTCGATGTAGTTACCCGGGAGCTTGCGTAGGCGTTACCAGGGGTGAGGGAGCGTAGCACGAACCGGGAATTGTCACATTGGGTATCAATCTAGGATTTTGTATATGGGAAAGAGTACTCCCGCATGGGTTCGGCGTGTGCCGTTTTCATGTGTCGGCGTGAAAAACGACAAGTTGCGCGCCGTCGGGAGTTCAGAAAAACAATGAGTCTGTGACTCACAGGGCGAAGCTATGCTTACTTTGAGCGCATGCGAAGAAGTTAGCCGGAGAGGAAAAGCGAATTGACGCTGACATCGCAGCAGGTTGCAGTGGACGTGGATCAGCCCTGGTGGGCGATTTACACCCGGCATCAGCATGAAAAGACGGTTGCGGATATGCTGTCGACCAAGGGCTTTCATGTCTTCCTGCCGCTCTATGACTCCATACGCCGCTGGAAGGACCGCAAAATGCTGCTCTCTTTGCCGCTCTTTCCCAGTTACGTGTTCGTAAAGGGAGGCTCCGAGCGGAAGCTCCAGATCGTCTCCACTCCGGGGGTACACATGATGCTCTATCGCGGAGACAAGATTGCGAGCATCCCGGAAGAGCAGATCGCGGCAATCCGAACGATGGTTGAAGGGCGCTTTCAGGTAGAGCCGCATCCATTCCTGCAGTGCGGGCAGCGGGTCCGTGTGTTACGTGGCGCCCTCGAAGGTGTTGAGGGGATCTTGACCAGAAAGAAGAATCTGTTTCGTCTCGTTCTTTCGGTCGATATGCTGGCGCAGTCGGTTGCGATGGAAGTGAATGCGGCAGATGTGGAACCCGTGGACGATGCCGGCGAAAAATCTTCTGTTAGTTCTCGGGTTACAAATCGTTTGCAGCCCCTGGCCGCAACTATGGGCAGAATCTAAGCCTCGCAAGCGGCTCATAGGCCGACTTTTCGATCTAGCTAACCGAATGCAGGTCTACCGGCTGGAACAGTTATGAAATTGTGGACTAAGATACAAGCGGGCGCGTTGGTTTCTCTGGCGCTTCTCTGCGTAGCATCATACGGCCAGGCGCCGAGCCCGGCTGGAGTGGAAGAAGCAACTCCTGCGGCTTCAGGCCCAGCCAGCAAAGCTCACGACAGCACCTTCGTGATTGGCGCCGATGATGTTCTGGCAATCAGTGTCTGGAAAGAGCCGGATGTTTCGCGATCGATCGTGGTGCGTTCCGACGGGAAGATTTCGTTGCCGCTCGCGGGGGAAATTGTGGCGGCGGGACAAACCCCGTTGCAGCTTGAGCAAGAGATCACGGCGAGGCTGAAGAACTATATCACCGACCCGCAGGTGACGGTGATCGTGCAGCAGATCAACAGCCAGAAATTCAATATCCTCGGCCAGGTGACAAAGCCTGGGGCCTATCCGCTCAGCGCGGCTGCGACAATCGTCGACGCGATCGCCGCTGCGAGCGGTTTTCGCGATTTCGCAAAGAAGAAGGGAATCTACATTCTGCGCAAGAATGCATCGGGAGTTGAAGTCCGAATCCCATTCAATTATCAGGACTTCATCAAGGGCAAGAATACGAGTCAGAACATCGCGATTCAACCGCACGACACGATCATTGTTCCGTGAAAATGATTATGTACTCATGGGCGCTTCTGATTCTCGGACTGGCTGCTGTGGTTCCAGCCCGGTCCCAGGTCGCGCCTGAAGCCAGCGGGGGAACCAGCGACGAGTCGCAGATGCAAACCCCGCCTCCGGTGAGCAGTCAATCTTATCCGACTGAGGTCGGGGCCGAAGCGCAGTCGAATTACCTCCGTGGCGGACTGAGCTTCGCAACATCGTACATCGACAACCTGTATGCGGGTAGCTCCACGGCAATCGCAGAGAAAACTTACTCTATTCTGCCTTCGGTTGCGTATGATCAAGTTACTCCGAGACAGCATCGGATGTTTACCTATAGTCCAGGATTTACATTTTATCAGCCGTCGAGTTCCTTGAACGAGACGGATCAGAGCCTCAATGCTTTATACGAATATCGTCTGACAGAACATCTGACCCTGAACGCAAACGACTCGTTTCAGAAGAGCTCGACCTCATCCGCACTTCTAGGCTCCGCCAATGGAAGCGCAGTTTCGGGCTCACCGCAACCGATCACTCCCGGCATCCTGGCGCCATTCGCGCAACGCCTTACCAACACTGCAAATGCGCAGTTGTCGTTTCAGTTTAGTTCGAGTGGTATGGTTGGCGTCTCCGGAATGCTCATGAAGATGGACTACCCAAATCCTTCTGAATCATCCGGCCTCTACAATTCCGATGAGCGTGGTGGGGGCGCTTTTTATAACCGCCGCATCTCGGCTTCGCAGTACGTTGGCGTGAACTATCAATATTCGCATGTTGTGGCCTATCCGCCAGACGGTCAGAGCGTAACTCAGACGCAGAACATCTCCGCGTATTACTCGGTTTATCCGAGACACAATCTCTCCATCTCAGTATCGAGCGGGCCGCAGTACTACGCGATTACACAGACGTCGTTTTCAGGTTCCAGTGGATGGAGTCCAATGGTAGTGGCCAGTGTAGGATGGCAGGGAGTTCGCACAAATCTTGCCGCTAGTTATTCGCGACAGGTCACCGCTGGCGGCGGCCTGCTTGGAGCTTTTGATTCGAGTGGCGCGAATGCTTCAGCGCGCTGGCAGGTATCGCGCGCTCTAACCGCGGGAGCGAGCGCAAACTATGCGATCAACAAATCGATAACCCCTCTCTTGAGTGCGGGCGTGGAAAATGGCCACAGTGTGTCGGGGTCCGCGACGATTGGGTACACAATCAACCAGCACTTTGTTATGAACTTCGAATACGACCACGTTCACCAAAGCTATAGCGGTATTGCAGCGGTCTCCAGCAATCCCAACAGCGATCGCGAGACAATCTCTTTGGCCTGGCATTTCACACGGCCACTCGGAAGATAACTATGCCGGAAGAACTCGAAGAACAAAAAGCGCAGCAGTTTGATATAGCACGTCTCCTTGATATTGTGCGTCGCCGTCATATCCCCTTTCTGGTAGCGCTATTTTTAGGCTGGCTGCTCGTCTGGGGAGCTAGCTGGGTTCTGCCAGTGCGCTATAAGTCAGGCACATTGATTCTGGTAGAAGCACCTTCAATGCCGAAGAACTATGTCGAGCCGAACGTGAGTGATGATCTGCAGGATAGGCTGCAAAGCATCACGCAGCAGATTCTTAGCCGGACGCGGCTCCTTCTGATAATTGATAAGCTGCATCTCTATAGCGACCAGCACCGCCCGCTCACGCCCGATGACAAGGTCACTCGGATGCGCAGGGATGTTGACATCGAACTAGTTAGAGATCCTCAGAACGATGCAATAACTGCATTTCGTGTGTCCTATTCGGCGCCGAATCCACATGTCGCACAGCTGGTAACAAGCGAACTGACGAACCTGTTTATCGATGAGAATTCTCGAGTTCGTGAGCAGCAGTCCGAACAAACCACCCAATTTATCCAGAACCAGTTGGCGAATGCCCGCGCCAGCCTGACTGACCAGGACGCAAAGGTTCGCGCTTTCCAAACCGCCCATGAAGGCTCACTGCCAACTCAGCAGGCCAGTAATCTCCAGATCCTGAGCGGATTGCAGGCGCAGCTCCAAAATGAGCAGGACGCGCTCAACGCCGTCAGGACGCAGCGGGCATACACACAATCGCTCGTCGATCAGTATCGATCGGGGCAGGGAACCACGAGGACTGCAAGTGGGGCTCCGACGGGTCTGGCTGCAATTGACCAGCAGTTGGATACACTGCAGACGAAGCTTGCGGATCTGAGTACCCGATATACGGATCGCTATCCGGAAGTGCAGGAAGTAAAGTCTGAGATTGCAAAGACGGAAAAAGAGCGGCAGCAACTGATAGCTAATCTGAAGAGCACCTCGGCTCACGGAGCGGACAATCAAGCGCAGCCGGTTGCAGATCCCACTGCCAGTGCGCCGGTCTTACAGCTGCAAAGCCAGTTGCAAGCCGATCGGGTGGAAATCGAGAATCGGGAGCAGGCAATCTCGAGTCTGAAGGTCCGGATCAACGATTATCAGGCGCGACTGAGTGAGCAGCCGGCAGTAGAACAGCAGCTTGCTGACCTCACGCGGGGGTATGATCAATCCAAGGCCAATTTCGATGACCTATTGAAAAAAGAAAATGACTCGCGGATGGCCACCAGTATGGAGCAGATGCAGGAAGGCGAGAGGTTCACTATGATTGATCCGCCGAGCCTGCCCCTGAAACCCGATTTTCCCAAGCGGCTAAAGATGTGCGGAGCCGGAATCGGGATTGGACTGGCGCTCGGGGTTGCTTTGGTCTTCGGGCTGGAGTTTTTTGACGATCGCATCCACGGCGACAAGGAGATTCAAGGTCTCTTGCCATTCGCCGTCATTGCCGAAGTTCCGGAGATTGTGACTCCTTCCGACGAGCGGAAAGAAAAGCGAAGCATGGTACTGGGGTGGGCGATGGCCGGATTCGTTCTCTTCACTCTTTTGGCGGGTACGGCGGTAAGCTATTTGAAGAGTTAGTCTTAGCAAACAATGTACAAAGCATTCTTCAATCTCAGCCGCGACCCATTCGAGCTTACGCCGGATCCGCATTGCTTTGTTCCGACCAAGCGGCATGATGAAGCGCTAGCGTCGCTCTACTACGGCGTTCGCCGCCATAAGGGAATGGTCGTCGTAACCGGGGAAGTGGGAACCGGAAAGACATTGCTTCTTCGCTGCCTGCTCCGTCTTTTAGAGCAGAGCAAGGATGTCGCTTATGCCTATCTGTTTAACAGCACGCTTACCCCTACGGAGTTTTTGCAATATACCGTAGCCGACTTCGGGCTCCCGGCCTCTGGCAAGAACAAGTGCGAACTGCTGACCGATCTGAGCAAGTTTCTGATTGCGCGTGGCGCCAGACAGTTGACAACCGTACTGATCGTAGATGAAGCCCACCAGTT
Source organism: Occallatibacter sp. (assembly GCA_036267475.1). Classification (GTDB taxonomy): domain Bacteria; phylum Acidobacteriota; class Terriglobia; order Terriglobales; family Acidobacteriaceae; genus Telmatobacter. Next base: position 14,542 of record DATAVZ010000062.1, on the reverse strand, counting down.
GTCTGCCGAAACTCTTGAGGAGATACGCCTGCTGTCGAATCTTGAGACGACAACCGAGAAGCTGTTGCAAATCATGCTGGTCGGACAGCCCGAGCTTGACGAAAAGCTCGACTCGGTAGAACTTCGGCAGTTGAAACAGAGAATCGCCCTGCGCACGCAACTCGGTGCATTGAGCGCCGAAGAGACAACGACCTATATCGAGAGGCGCTTGCGGATTGCCGGAGCTGACCCAGGCGCAACGCCTTTGTTTTCGGCTCACGCTGTTGCCAAGGTGCATCGTTTCTCGCAAGGACTGCCGCGCCTGATCAACACGCTCTGCGAGAATGCGTTGATTACCGCCTACGCAAGACGGATGCCGGCCGTCAGCGCCGAGATCGTCGAGACCGTGGCGCGGGACTTCCGCCTCGATCTGCCCAGCTCCGGTGCGGATCTGGGAACGAAGACGAGTAGCAAGATAGGAACCGGGAAAGCATTGAACACGATGCGCGACGTCCACACGCGCGTTGGAGTGCCCGGCGCAAGTGGCGTCGGAGTGGAAACTACGGTTACTGCCGAAGAGAATAATTATGAGCCAGATATTTGATGCACTCTTAAGATCGGAAGCGGAACGCGGTGGAGAGGGAACGGCAGCGGAAGTTGAGGCCACGGAACTCTTGCGGTACGTCGAGCGCGAGGCTGCAACCAAGCTCGCGTCCGGAACGGTGCTGAACGGATTCGAATCCCCCGCCGCGGGCATTCGCCAGGCAGTTCTCGATCCGGTGGATGTCTATTCCCAGGCCGAAGCTTTCGAGACGCGCATGGCATCGCGCGACACCTCCGACGACCATGGCGATATCTGGAGCCGGTTCCAGAAGCGTACTGCGGCCTGCTCATCCGAAGGACGGCTGGTCTGTTACACCGATCGCGCGACTCCGACGGCGGAGGCTTTCCGCCTGCTCGGCGTGCGGCTGAGAGAGCTGCGTCAGACCCGACCTTTGAACAAGTTGCTCATTACGAGCACGGTGCCCCGCGAGGGAAAAAGCACCATGGCCTCCAATCTGGCCTGCGCTTTGGCGCAAAAGAAAGAAGAAAAGGTACTGCTACTCGAAGGCGACATTCGCCGGCCGACGCTGTCGGGGATATTCAACCTGGGCCAGACTCCGGGCATCTGTCAACTGCTCCAAGACGGTCGCAGTCTGATAGACAGTGTTTACCATCTCGAGGGAGCGGGCATTTGGATCATGCCTGCTGGAACCACGCCAGCTACTCCGTTGGAACTGCTTCAATCAAAGAAACTCCCCGCCCTGATGGAGCAGCTGGGAAAGCTCTTTGACTGGGTAATCGTGGATTCTCCACCGATATTGCCTCTGGCGGACACAAGCATCTGGTCACAGATGGTTGACGGCATTCTGCTGGTAACTCGTCATGGGACGACCGAGAAACGCCAACTGGAAAGAGGGCTTCATGCCCTCGAAGCCAGTAAGGTGATCGGTGCCTTATTGAACGGATCGCAGGCTTCAACCTATAGCAGCTATTACTACACTTCTTCCGCCGATTCCAAGCGTGCGGCCAGCTGAGTCGGTTATTGTCGGCTTCAGAATTTTGAATTTCCAAAATACTACACATTGCTGACAACTATCGTGCGTATATTCCTGCGGACATCTGCCACATCCTGAGAGCTCGTTCTCCACGTCAACAGAAATTTACCGAGATTTCGTCAAGCCGTCACCGAAAGACAGGCTGACTATCAACACTCTTGAACTGAGAGGGGCAAGCATTCACTATGCGAACTGAAAACGGTACTTCACCCGTGGCCGATCCTCTATTAGAGCCGATATCACCATCCGATCGCATGCCGCTTGATGAAGAGATGTTCAGGCGGACGATTGCCGTCGAGCGCAAGCGGACGGAGCGGTCCAAGGCGCCGTTCCTGCTGATGCTTCTGGAGGCTGTCGGCAGTGAACGCCCCGAGAAGCAGGGACAGACTCTTGGTGCCATCGTGTCGGCGCTCATGTTATCCAGCCGGGACACAGACATCGTCGGCTGGTATAAAGAGCGGGCGATCATTGGAGTGATGTTCACAGGCCTCTCCGGAAACGACAAGAGCGCGATGCTCGACATGATTGTCGAGCGGGTGAGCGCGACGCTGCGCGATGAACTTTCCGTGGATCAGTTCGAGCGGATCAGCATCTCGGTTCATTTCTTTCCAGACGACTGGGACCAGGACAAGCCGGGAGGCCAGAGCAATCTCACGCTCTATCCCGACCTGCTCAAGCACAACAAGAACCGGCGGCCGCTGCTCCTGGTCAAGAGGATCATAGACGTGATTGGCAGCGTCGCAATGCTTATTCTCTGTGCTCCCTTGTTTCTGGCGATCGCCCTCGCGGTCAAGCTGTCCTCCAAAGGTCCGGTCTTCTTCCGCCAGAAGCGGGTCGGCCAGTACGGCCGCAGCTTTACCTTCCTTAAATTCCGGAGCATGTATGTGAATAACGACCACAGTGTTCACAAGGAATTTGTCTCGCAGCTGATTGCCAGTCGTCCGCAGACGGGGCACGGTGAAGCAAGCAAGCAGGTATTCAAGATTAAGAACGATACACGCATTACCCGCATCGGCAGGTTTCTGCGCAGAACCAGCCTGGATGAGCTTCCGCAATTTCTCAACGTACTTTCCGGCGCTATGTCGCTGGTCGGCCCGCGGCCGCCTATCCCCTATGAGCTTGCCGCGTATCAAACCTGGCATCGCCGCCGTCTGTTGGACGTCAAGCCCGGCATCACCGGGTTGTGGCAGGTCACCGGCCGTAGCAGCGTCAAGTTCGACGAGATGGTGCGCCTGGACCTGCGCTACGCGCTTTCATGGAGTCCGTGGCTGGATCTGCGAATCCTGCTCCGCACTCCTCTTGCCGTCATCAAAGGCTCGGGCGCTTACTGAAGCTGCGCCCCGGCTGTTCTGCCCCGCCAATGTAGCGCTTTCGCATGTCGCCGGCGCGCATTGATGAGCGGCTGTCTATAGCTTCCTGGGCAGGAATACAGCACGAGAGAGAAGATTATTTATGAACTTTGGTGTCATTGGTTACGGCTACTGGGGCCCGAATATTGTGCGCAATCTCATGTCCACGGAGAATGTGCACGTTCGCGCTATCGCCGATTTCAGTCCCGCAGCGCGTAGTCGAGCTCAGAAAGCTTATCCCGGCGTTACGGTCACCGCCGATGCGTCGGAGGTGATTAAATCGCCGGACATCGATGTGGTGGCGGTCATCTCGCCCGTCTGGACGCACTATGAGCTGACCAGGCAGGCTCTCGAGAATGGCAAGCACGTCTTCGTCGAAAAGCCCTTTACCAGCACGGCCGCGCAGGCTGAAGAACTGATAAACCTTGCCGCTCAGAAGAACCTCAAGATCATGGTCGATCACACGTTCCTCTTTACCGGGGCGGTCAAGAAGATCGCGCAACTGGTCGAAGAGGGTGCGCTCGGCAATCTCTATTACTACGATTCGACGCGAGTCAACCTTGGCCTCTTCCAGCACGACATCAACGTGCTCTGGGACCTGGCTCCGCATGATCTTTCCATCATGGATCACCTCATCAAGTCCAGCCCCGAGGCGGTCGTAGCCACCGGGCAGGGACATCTGAACGGCCACGAAGACGTCGCCTATATGACGATCTATTTTCCCGGAAAGGTGATCGCCCACATCAACGTCAACTGGCTTTCGCCGGTGAAGGTAAGAACCACGTTGATCGGCGGCGAAAAACGCATGCTGGTGTGGAACGATCTCGAGGCCGACGAGAAACTGAAGATCTACGACAAGGGCGTGCAGATCACCAGCAAGGAAGGTGTCTACGATCTGCTGGTCAGCTACCGGTCGGGAGACATGTGGGCCCCGCAGTTGGAACAGGTGGAAGCGCTGCGTCAGGAGATGACCTACTTTGTCGACTGCGTCTCCAATGGAACGGAGCCGTTCAACAACGGAATCGCCGGCCTGCGTGTGGTGAAAATGCTTGAGGCGGCCACCGAGTCGCTCAAGCAAAGGGGAGCCCTGGTTCGCCTATGAATTCCTACAACGCTATAGCGGACGACGTGAAGCTCGGAACCAACGTGCGGCTTGCGAAGTTCATCAATCTCTACGGCTGTGCAATCGGGGACGACACCAAGATCGGCGCATTCGTCGAAATCCAAAAAAACTCGACGGTGGGAAAGTGCTGCAAGATTTCCAGCCACACTTTCATCTGCGAGGGCGTCGTAATTGAAGACGATGTTTTCATCGGTCATGGCGTAACATTCACCAATGATATGTATCCTCGCGCCACCGCCGCTGGCGGAGTTCTGCAGACGGAAGCGGACTGGAAAGTCGAGCCTACCGTAATCCGGAAGGGCGCTTCCGTTGGATCCGGCGCGACCATCCTCTGCAACATCACAATCGGCGAAAATGCGATCGTGGGTGCTGGCAGTGTAGTCACCAGGGATGTGCCGGCCAATGCGATCGTTGCGGGCAATCCTGCGCGGGTCCTGCGTTATATCGAATCAAATATGGAGGCTTCGAGTGTCCGTTCCTAACAATATTCCTTTTCTAGATCTGGTTACACCACATATTGAGCTTGAGCGCGAACTCACTGAAGTGTTTCAAAAAGCGCTGCGCACAGCGGGATTCATCGGCGGCGCGATGGTGGAGGAGTTCGAAACATCTTTTGCTTCATTCTGCGACGCCCGGCATGCAATCGGCGTGAGCAGCGGCACAGACGCTCTGCGCTTTGCACTGATGGCGTGCGGAGTGCAACAAGGCGATGTCGTGCTCACCGTGCCGAACACCTTCATCGCTACCACAGAGGCTATTTCGCAGGCCGGCGCATTACCGGAGTTCATCGATATCGATGAGCAGACATATAACTTGTCCGCCGAAAAGCTGGGCCAGTATCTTGAAAAGTGCACCCGCGATGGAGACGGACGCCTCATCAGTTGGCGGAGCGGCCGGCCGGTCACTGCCGTTATCCCCGTTCATCTCTACGGCCAGATGGCCGACATGGATGCCATCCTGCAACTCGCCGACGAGTATCGGCTGGACGTCGTCGAGGATGCCTGCCAGGCACACGGCGCCGAGTACTTTTCACGCAAGAACAATCGCTGGATGAAGGCCGGCTCGATGGGCCGCGCTGCTGCGTTCAGCTTTTATCCGGGCAAGAACCTCGGGGCGTGCGGCGAAGCGGGAGCAGCGACCACCAATGACACCGAAATCGCCTGCAAGATGAAGATGATCCGCGACCACGGCCAGGCGCAAAAGTATTACCACGACATCGAAGGCTACAACGGGCGTCTGGACGCCATTCAGGCCGGCCTGCTGCAGGTCAAGCTGGCCCACCTGGCCAAATGGAACGCCCAACGCCGTGAGCGCGCCGAAGAGTATAACCGCCTGCTGGCAGGGAGCGATGCCGTGATCTGCCCCTACGAGCCCTCATGGTCACGCTCCGTTTATCACCTTTATGTGATCCGAACGGAGAACCGCGATGAGCTCATGCAGCACCTAAAGACCGGAGGCATCGGCACAGCCATCCACTACCCGATCCCGCTGCATATGCAGCAGGCTTACGCATGGATGGGGTACAGCGCGGGGGCCTTTCCGATAACCGAAAAGACCGCGTGCGAGATTGTTTCGTTGCCGATGTTTCCGCAATTGGAGCAAGAGCAGCAGTCAACGGTGGTCAAAGAGATCCGAACCTTTACTTCCAAAATCTCTTACAAGCCGACAGAATCAGAATACGTCGCAATGGAATCGGCCCAGCTAAGGGCGTAGCACCCATTCTAGAATCACCGAGGGAAGACGAAAATGAAAATCTCTGTCATTGGCGCGGGCTACGTCGGACTCACGACCGCGGCGTGCCTGGCTCAAATCGGCCACGATGTATTTTGCGGCGAGAAGGATATCGAGAAGCTAGCGCAACTGCAAAACGGGAAGATGCCAATTTTTGAACCGCACCTTGACTACGTCATCGATGCTGCGCGCCAGGCGGGTCGGCTCCATTTCGGATCCACCGAAGATGCAGTTGAATGGGGTGTGGCAATTTTCATCTGCGTCGGGACGCCGCCTCTCCCCAACGGGGATGCCGACCTGCATGCGATTGAAGTAGTGGCGTCGATCATAGCTAAGAGGTCCACAGGCTACCGATTGATTGTCGAAAAGAGCACGGTGCCGGTGCAGACGGGCGCCCAACTGCGGCGACATTTGGCGGTACATAGCACGCGGAACTTGGATTATGACGTGGCCTCCAATCCAGAATTTCTCCGCGAAGGGACTTCGGTCGAAGACTTTCTCCATCCCGACCGTATCGTGGTGGGCGCCGAATCAGCGCGTGCCGCCGATATGCTGCGCGAGATATATCAACCGATCATCGACCAGAGGCTCGTGTGTCCCATCCACGCGCAGTGCCCGCCGCGTAAGGCTCCGCGCTTTCTGGTCACGGACACCAACTCCTCCGAACTGATCAAGCACGCCTCCAACTCATTCTTGGCGATGAAGATTTCCTTCATAAACATGGTTTCAGATCTGTGCGAAGCCGCGGGCGCGGACATCAACATGGTTTCGGAAGGAATCGGACTCGACCCACGCATTGGGCCATCGTTCCTGCAACCGGGAATAGGCTTCGGCGGATTCTGCTTTCCCAAGGATCTGCAGGCATTTGTTCGCATTGCCGAGAAATTCGGCTGCGATTTCGCGCTCCTTAAAGAGGTCGAGCGAATCAATCAGCGCCGCGCGGCCCTGCTGGTGGAAAAGATCAAGAAGGAACTCTGGGTATTGCGTGGAAAGAAGCTCTGCGTGCTGGGTCTGGCATTCAAGCCAAACACGGATGACATCCGTTTTGCGCCTGCTCTTTCGATCATCCGACGCCTGCAAGCCGAGGGCGCGCTGATTCAAGCCTACGATCCCAAGGCCATGGACAAGGCCATGCAGGAGATCTCCGATATTGCCTATTGCCAGAACGTTTATGAGGCGGCGAAAGACGCCGCGGCGGTTGTGCTTTTGACCGAATGGGAGGAGTTCCGGACAGTGGATTGGGATCAACTCAGCAGACTCGTCGACCGACCATTGATCATCGACGGGCGAAATTATCTCTCGAGCGAAGTGGTAGCGAGCCACGGCTTTGAGTACGTCGGACTGGGCGGCATCTCAGCCGCTCCGCAGATGCGGGCGGCAGTTGTCAACGGTTAGCCCCAATCCCCCTGCTGGAAGAACTGGACGCGCAGTGCAATGGATTTCAGACTCGACCGGCTTGCCACGCTCTACCTTGTTTCGCCACTTCGGCGGTTCTTATCGGATCGGGGATCGTCGATTCCGATCCTGATGTACCACAACATTTCGGAAGACGATGAATCCGGAGTGCATGGTTATTATCGAACAACAACTTCTCCTCGCGTCTTCGCGCAACAGATGGAGTACCTGCATCAAGAGGGATACCAAACCTACAGCCTTGCACAGGCGGTGGCTCAGTTGGGGGTGGAAACTGGATCCGTCGCAAAGAACGTTGTGATCACATTCGACGACGGGTACCGCGACTTCTATCGGAACGCGTTCCCTGCGTTGAGCCGATTTGGCCAGACGGCAACAATGTTTCTTCCCACCGCTTACATCGGGGAGCGTTCCCTCGAATTTAAGGGTAAGGAATGCATGACTTGGCCGGAAGTGCGAGAACTGCAAAGGTACGGAATTCTGTTCGGATCGCACACCGTCAACCATCCTCAACTCTCCAGTCTGGATAGAGGAACCATCGAGATGGAGCTCTCGGTCTCGAAGAAAACGATCGAGGAGAAGACGGGTTTTGCTGTGGACTCGTTTGCTTACCCGTATGCCTTTCCTCAGTCGAACAGAGATTTCAGGGATATGCTACGGAACCTGTTGGATGGTGCCGGATACCGCAACGGTGTTTGTACAATGGTTGGAAGGGTGGGACGGCAGAGCGAACCGCTGTTTATGGAGCGGCTGCCAATAAACGGCCTGGATGACCGAGCGTTGTTCCAGGCGAAGCTGGCGGGTGGGTACGACTGGGTGATGTGGCCGCAATCTGCATCCAAGGTCTTCCATGCAACGATCCAGGGGATTTACAGGCGCAATTGAGACGTTTGAATTAAAGTCGCGAGATATTCCCATTTTGGGCAAAGTTCGCTCCATCAAAACAGCTTCGAAACGCACGGTTACAAGGGTAACGTCAAAATCAAACTTTGGATTCGGCCGGATGTATACTGTCGATAGTTTTGGGGTCAGGGAAATCGGCCGTGGTGGCCCCGACACGGGACGACAGGAGAGAACTGTGAACAGGCTTCGTAACCTTGCGTTTTCAGTGATGATTTTTGTGTTCGCCGCAGTTTGCTGCCGCGCCAGCGATATCTATATTGCGCAAACAGTAGCAGGCACCAACAACGGCGCTGACTGCGCGGATGCTCACGCGATCACGTTTTTCAATACCTTGTCGAACTGGGGCACTGGCTCGGCCCAAATTGGGCCCGGTACAACCGTCCATCTTTGCGGAACCTTTAGTGCTACAGCCGGGGCGAGTAATTATCTTGGGTTTCAACATTCCGGAACAAATGGCAACCCTATCACCTTGCTCTTTGAATCCGGGGCGGTTCTGACAGCACCCTATTGGAGCGGCTGTGCTGTGACTCTCAACGGCAACTCTTACATTACCGTCAACGGTGGCACAAACGGAGTGATACAAGCAACGGCCAATGGAACGGAACTCGCAAACCGACAGGATAATGGTAAAGGAGTATGTGGAGGCACTAGTGGAGTCTCTGATGTCTCCATCGAGAACCTCACAATCTCGAACATTTATGTGCATACCTGCACAGAGCCTGTCGCGAATTGCACCGATGAAGGCGGTCAGAATACCTACGGAATCGACCTGTGGGGCGGCTCAAATGACTCCATTCACAACAACACCGTACACGACATGAAGTGGGCGATCTACGTACCTTATGGCTCACATGCAACAACGTCGACAAATCTAGACATCTACAACAACACCGTCTATGACATGGATCATGGGGTTGTGCTCGGAGATCAGGGAGACGATTCTGTTCTCACGAGCAGCAATTGTAGTTCGGCGGTTTATAACAATGACTTCTCTTCGATGCAACCCTGGGATGCTACGGGAGATGTAAACCACCACGACGCAACCCATCTTTGGGCGAACAACACCTCTAGCGGCTCGAGTTATTCGGGAGTCTGCGTTTATAGCAATTACTTCCACGGGGATGCAGGAGCGACCGACAACGCTATCTTTGGAATGGAGTCGTTGGGGAACGGCAACTACACATTCAACAACGTTGTCAATGTGAGCGGGAATTCCGCGTGCGCCAGCGGAGCAATCGGATTCTGGTCCGGAGCTGGAGCCGGCGGCTCAAGTCAAACGGTTCTCAATAATACCGTTTCGCCAACTGCAAATTGCTCTCTATCTGTGAATTTCGAGCAGAACAAGGGCGGTGTTTTTGAAAACAACCTGATCCTTTCCGGCAACAGCACTTATGTCTACACCGACGGAGCGGCTGGAACCCTTGCGACAGTGGACTACAACTTCTACCAGACGTCCGCAGGCAGTAACCCCTTCTTCGGTCCGCCAGGGTGCCAAAGCGGGGCGCCATTCTCTAAGTGGAAGTCGGGTTGCGGATTCGACACCCACGGTCAAAACACCACTATTTCCATCAATGGCAACTTTACGTTGCTTCCTGGATCCGTCGCCATCGACAAAGGAACAAACCTAACCGGTCTGGGTATCACCGCTCTCGACACCAGCGCGCCGGTCTCCTTTGGTGCGAACGGTTCTTGCGGAACTGGATGTATCACGCGTTCAGCAAGCGCCGCTTGGAATGTGGGAGCGTATGAGGGTTCGGGATTGCAGCCGTCGCCGCCAACCGGGGTTGTTGCCAAGGCTCAATAAGCCGCTAAGCCTCTGCACCATTGCGCTATGTTGCCTAGCCCTAACTTGCGACCTGAGCCCTGAACCCGACCGGCTTGAAATCCGGCTTGGGTTTGGGGGAAATCAAGGGCCGTCTCTTTGTGATTGACCAGCATTAGAATCTGTCCCAGCTCTGTGGAATACGCTAAGCACCCATGTCTAAACTGCGCAGTTACGCACCAGCCTTCATCAAGCGGATAGTGTGGAATAGGAGATATCGGAGTATCGGTATCAATACTGAGGAGTGCCCGAATGATCTGTTGGAGCGATTGAGTAGGTCGGATCCCGATGCGAACCTCCTTGACCTAGGGTGTGGCGCTGGCAATCTTCGCGCGGGTCTCAGGTTGCTTGGCTGGAATGGTCGTTTCATCGGCGTTGATGTTTCCAAACAAGCTATAGAGGTGGCCAAACAGTCTGGAGACATCAATGCCGAATGGCATGTCGGCTCGATTGAGAACTTTCCAATCCCCACCGAAAAGGTCAGCACAATCTGCTTGTGCGAATCAATCTATTATGTAAAGGTCGGGCAAGTTCCAGCCCTGCTTGAACGGTGCCGCCAGTCTCTCGCCTCTCCAGAAGGCTTGATCATCATTCGAATCTGGCACACTGATCGACACCGCGAATATATCGCGCTGCTCGCCGGTATGGGGGCGCAGTGCCACCCACCCATTTATATCCTATAGACCTCGCGCATGCGCTATGCGATGGGCTTCTGGTGTGGGATTGCGGGGCTTTACTGAGAGAAGCAAAGTAGACAGCCATAGCGCCCGCTGTTTAAGGAACTGAAGCAGGTAAGAACAGTGTTTGTCAGCCGAGTTCCCGACTGCGACTCGCTATTGCCAATCGCGGCTGTGAGCGAAATCAACATGACTTGACGGTGAAACACCCAGAAATCGATCTGATTGCTCCGTATCCTAACCCTGCCAGCATCGTCTATGCAAAAAATACCTCGCGCCCCGGCGGCTTCTTGATTCCGACAGACACCTTTACTCCATTGGCAAAGTCAAATATATCCCAAGCAAACTTCTCCGACCGTGATCTTGCGGCCACGATTGGAAAGAATACCGCCTTCGGCGTTGTAGCTAGTGCCGTACAAGTCGGAACGAGGTTTGTCATGGTGCCGGTGGTGATTTACCACCTCGGCCTCGACGGCTATGGAATATGGTCGATCATTATGGCGACAGCGGGCTATATGAGGTTTGGAAGCGCCGGCCTCAAATCAGCCTTTCAGAAGTACGTTGCCGAAGCAACCGCAAATGGTGATTACTCCAGGGCAAACAGCCTTCTCAGCACGGGAAGCATCGCAATGTTACTCCTTTCCCTCCTGGGCCTAATTCCGCTGGCGATTTACTCGCGGAAACTTGCACTTATCAGCGGTGTTCCCACGTCGTTTTTGCTGGCAGCCTCAAGATCGCTTGTCTTGTTGGCCGTCATCTTAGCTATTGCAAACTTCGGGTCGGTATTTGAAGCGATTGTGATGGGCGCGCATCGAATCGACTTAACGCGCAAATTCAATATTGTTACAACGGCCGCAGAAGCGCTTGCCATTATCATATTGCTGCATTTTGGGTACGGCCTTTTCGCGATGGCCGGTGTTATGGCGGCATCGGAGCTGGTTTATGTATCTTGTTGCTTCGTGACTTCTCGGCAACTAGTCCCCGAGATTCAGATCGGGATCAAACACTTCACCGGCAGTGTAGGTCGTGAGCTGGTTCGATTTGCAGGAAGCTACCAGGTAGTAAACATTTTTGAATTGCTTTACGCTCTACTTCTTCCTGTCACTATACTGAAGTACTTCGGCGCAGAGGTTGCGGGAGTATACGCCGTTGCAAGCAGGTTGGTCACTGCCGTGCTAATCGGGCAAGATGCACTGATTCTGCCTTTGCTGTCCGGTGGCGCACTTGTGTTCGCTGCTGGGTCATCTGAGAGGCTAGTTAGATTCTTTAGGAAATCCTTCAAGATTACGGTTGCGATCTCGCTCGCTCCGCTTGCTTTCGTTGGGGCGTTTGGTACCTTATTGGTTCTCGTGTGGACGGGCCAGTCCAATTCTGAGTTCAGCTTTGCGATCTGGTTAACCTGCCTTTCTGCCTTCTTCAATTCCATCTCGCGGCTGCAACTCGTTCTATACCGCGCATCCGGAAATGCGATGCATGACAACCTTAGGCAAGCATTTCGTCTTGGCGTATTAGCGGTCTTGGCGGAATTTGGAAGCGCACTAGGATTCCGTGGTGTACTCATCGGACTGGCGGCAGCTGAATTGATAGGCGTGGTTTACATGTTCTTTGCGATGACATCCGTGCTAAGCTTTTTTAGCCCAAAGCTGCTGATTCCAGATATCTTAAGGAGCTTCATCGCTACGTTGATTATCACAGGCGTTGGCGTTGCGGTTTGTCTGACGCCGGGGTTGCCAAACGTGAACGAACGGCTCGATGCCATGATCAAGCTAGGCGAAACCGTAGCGGCGTGCGCTATAGCGGCATGGCCGGCCATTTCATTGACGAAATCCGTCACAAAGGAAGAATGGCACACGGTGCTCGATCTCCTAGCGCCTTGGCGAAAAGTTGTGACTCTTAAATCCAACTAAACTCTCGCGCTGCTCGTGTTTGCTTTCACGTATGGCTTAAGTTTGTTAGGTAAGAACGCGAAGTCTGCTGTCATTGGATGTTCAGGCGATTGAACAGCAGGGTTATGGCGCGCCCTCCAGTTCGCGACCGGCATCTCCATAATCTGAAGAGTAACAAGAGCCTCTTGTATATCTCTGACGCCTCACCAGGCGTGAGGCCTCTTTGGGAACCAGATCGCGCAGCTCTGTTGGAGTTGCAGAATTGCGAAGTGGGATCGCCAGAAGTAATGGACAGCGCTTCGGGATGGGTGAGGTAGGTGTTTCTCGGTGAGTTCCTTGCGAAAGTCAGCATGATGGCGATGGTGGTCCCACCTGCGGTATTCGGCGGCGGGCTTTCAAGCGATCAAATGACCCCAGTCGGATTGGCTGCGCTCGTACTAATGACCGTGATGGTTTTGGCGCTTCCCCGCAAATGGGTCATGGTTCCGCTGCTTCTATTTTCAATCCTGATTCCCGGCCAGCAATTTGTCATCTCGGGTATTCATTTGTTTGCCAGCCGTATAGTTCTCTTGCTGGGGTGCGTGCGATTTCTTTTCCGGTCGGGACCCATCAAGCGTGCGTTAGCGGGGGGATTCACCGGCATCGACAAGGTATTTCTGATCTGGGCCATCTGCCGGTCAACCGCGTTCATATTGTGTTTCCGGGAAGGTTCCGCTGTCGTGAATCAGGTTGGCGTCCTTTGGGATGCCTTATGCGGGTATTTTCTTATACGTTGTCTTGTCAGGGATGTCGCAGACATTCGGCGCATTGCCAAGGTCTTTGTGGTGATTTCGGCCATTGTCGGCGCCTGCATGATCTACGAGCACTTCGAGATGTCAGACCCGTTCGGCGTCCTCTTGGGAGGGCAAATCGTTCCCCACATACGTGACGGCAAAATCCGGTGTCGCGGACCGTTCGAGCAGGAGATCATAGCCAGTGTTTTTGGGGGTACTCTCATTCCTCTTTTCCTGTGGCTATGGACTACGCCGAAAGCGAAAATCACCGCGATGATGGGTCTTGTCTCCGCCGCGGTCATCACGATCATGGCTTCTTCGAGCACGGGGATTTCCGCGGCGGCGATAGGAGTGGGGGCCCTTTGCCTTTGGCCGCTCCGCAAACATACGAAGAAGATGTGTTGGATGTTGGTGGGAGTGATTGCGGCTCTCGCGTTGGTGATGAAGGCACCGGTCTGGTTCATTCTCGCACGAGTTGATTTTGTGGGAGGATCGACGGGCTGGGATCGCGCCAACCTGATCGACCAAACCGTACGGCATTTCAGCAGTTGGTGGCTGGTTGGAACCGGGGATTACGATACATGGGGATTCTACACTTGGGACCTGTGCAACCAGTTTGTGGCTGAGGCCGTACAAGGGGGCTTGGCGACCCTGATCCTTTTTCTTGTTTTGCTCACGAGAAGCTTTCGCAGGCTCGGTGATACGCGAAAGGCTTCGATCAGCAAGGACCAACAATGGCTTCTATGGGCGATTGGATGTATCTTGTGCGCCCATATTGCAGGGTTCTTCGGAATAAGCTACTTCGACCAGATTAAGGACTGGTGGTATTTGACGCTGGCCATGATTCCCGCGGCAGCAATTACTGCGGAAGCTTCCGGGGCGAAGAGCCTGCATCGCGTTCCGATGTCACGCTCTTCCAAATTCGAAGAAAGCCGCCCGGTTGTTAGAGTGGTGCTCTGAACGATGGAGATCCGCTGATCGTGACCGGGTTTGTTTGAATGACCAAGGTTCAAAACGCGCTAGTGAAGTGCGTCACAAATAGATTCATTTGTCCATCGAGGATCACCTTATGATGAGAGGGCCTCGATATGCGCGTCGCCGAAGGGATGGTTTTGGGAGAAGAGACTCACCGCATTCTGGAACGGCAATCTGGAAGGCCAACGGCCTCAAGGCCCATGGCATCGACACCTTCAAGGTGAGCAACGATCCCGAGTTCGCCAACAAGCTGGAAGCCATCGTTGGACTCTATCTCAATCCGCCCGAGCACGCGCTGATTCTTTCTGTGGAT
>DATAVZ010000061.1:0-93488 GCA_036267475.1 Occallatibacter sp. | reverse complement strand
CAGGGCTCCGACACGGGCGACGAGGGTGGCTTCAGCGCGGACCAGCAGGCCGACTCCAGCATCATGAAGAAGGTCCGCGTCGTCTCCACCATCGACTACTACCTCGTCAACTGAACCGCTAAGGATCGTGCAAGCGGCGCGGTTATCGCACTGGCCGCGTTGCCAGTCCTCTCCCGCCTTTGTTAACTTGGCCAAATCCCCGAATTTTCCTGAGGAGCCAGCTCATGCAGACCAGCTACAACGGCATCGCCGTCCCGGCCGACGGCAAGGCGATCCAGTACGCCAACGGCAAATACACCGTCCCCGACAATCCGATCATCCCCTTCATCGAAGGCGATGGCACCGGCCGCGACATCTGGAAGGCCGCGCAGCGCGTCTTCGACGCCGCAGTCCAGAAGGCCTACGGCGGCAAGCGCAAGGTGGCCTGGTTCGAGGTCCTCGCCGGCGAGAAGGCCTTCCGCCAGACACATAACTGGCTCCCCGACGACACGGTCAAGGCGACCGTCGACTTCCGCGTCTCCATCAAGGGGCCGCTCACCACTCCTGTCGGCGGCGGCATCCGCTCGCTCAACGTCGCGCTGCGCCAGCTTATGGACCTCTACCAGTGCGTCCGCCCGGTCAAGTACTACGCGGGCGTCCCCAGCCCCGTGAAGGCGCCTGAGAAGCTCGACGTGATCATCTTCCGCGAGAACACCGAAGACATCTACGCCGGCATCGAGTTTCGCGAGGGCACACCCGAAGCGGAAAAGTTCATCTTCTTCGTCAATAACGAGATGCTCCACGGCACCAAGAAGAAGATCCGGGCCGACTCCGGCGTCGGCGTCAAGCCCATTTCCATCACCGGGTCCAAGCGCCTGGTCCGCGCCGCCATCCAGCGCGCCATCGACGACGGCCGCAAGGTCGTCACGCTGGTTCACAAGGGCAACATCCAGAAGTTCACTGAAGGCGCCTTCCGCGAGTGGGGCTACGAGGTCGCTACGCAGGAGTTCCGCGACCATATCGTGACCGAGCGCGAGAGCTGGATCCTCGGCAACCTCGAGGCCAACCCGAACCTCACGCCCGCGGAAAACGCCGCGCTCGTTGAGCCTGGCATCGAATTTGCTTCCAAGGAATTCGCCAATTCAGTCGTCAAGGAGGTCGAGGACACCGTCGCCTCCATCGGCAAATCCCACGGCAACGGCCAGTGGACGAAAAAAATCCTCGTCAACGACCGCATCGCCGACTCCATCTTCCAGCAGATCATCATCCGCCCCAGCGACTACTCGATCCTCGCCACCACCAACCTCAACGGCGACTACATCTCCGACGCGGCGGCGGCACAGGTGGGCGGACTGGGTATTGCGCCCGGCGCCAACATCGGCGACGGCTATGCGGTGTTCGAGGCCACCCACGGCACAGCTCCCAAGTACGCGGACAAGGATGTCATCAATCCCGGCTCCGTGATTCTCTCCGGCGTGATGCTGCTGGACTTCATCGGCTGGAAAGAAGCAGCCAAGATGATTGAGAGCGCGATGGGAAAAACGATCCAGCAGAAGTTCGTGACTTATGACTTCGAACGCCAGACCGCAGGCGCCACCAAGGTGGGCACCAGCGAGTTCGCCACGCGCATCATCGGCAACATGTAAACCGTTTTCAGTGGATAGCGGACAGTTTTCAGCAGACCAGCGCTGATCCAGAACTCGCCGCTGTTTGCTTTCAACTATTCGCTCTCACAAGGAGAAGATGAGATGAGGAAAAAAGTCAGCATTGTGGGCGCCGGCAACGTGGGCGCCACGGCCGCACACTGGATTGCGGCCAAGGAGCTTGCCGATGTGGTGCTTGTCGACGTTGTGGAGGGCGTGCCGCAGGGCAAGGCGCTCGATCTGCTCGAAGCCATGCCCATCGAGAAGCGCGATGTGAGCGTGACGGGCGCAAACGACTTCGCGGCCACGGCCAGCTCGGATATCGTGATCATCACCGCGGGCATTCCACGCAAGCCGGGCATGAGCCGCGACGACCTGCTCAACACCAATTTCAAGATCATGTCGGACGTGGTGCAGAAAGTGGTGGCGCAGTCGCCGGAGGCAATCCTCATCATTGTCTCCAATCCGCTCGACGCGATGGCGCAGGCTGCTTTTCGCCAGGCCGGCTTCAATCGCGAGCGGGTCATAGGCATGGCCGGCGTGCTGGATTCGGCGCGCTTCCGCACCTTCATTGCCGCGGAGCTGAACGTGAGCGTGGAGAACGTGACGGCCTTTGTGCTGGGCGGCCACGGCGATACCATGGTTCCGCTGCCGCGTTACTCGACCGTTGCTGGTATTCCTATCACCGAGCTCATTGCGCCTGACCGTCTGGAAGCGCTGGTGCAGCGCACCCGCGACGGCGGCGCCGAAATCGTGAAGTATCTGAAAACGGGCAGCGCCTACTACGCGCCGTCAGCGGCCGCCGTCGAGATGGTGGAGGCGATTCTCAAGGACAAGAAGAAGATTTTGCCCTGCGCGGCTTATCTCCAGGGCGAGTACGGCATTGAAGGCTACTACATCGGCGTGCCCTGCAAGCTGGGGGCGGCGGGCCTGGAAAAGATCATCGAGATCAAGCTCACTCCGGAAGAGGATGCTGCGCTGAAGAAGAGCGCGGCGGCTGTCAAGGAGCTATGCGCTGTAATCGGCATATAGACAAACGGGCAGCGCAACAAATCGATCGGCCCCAGGCTCGAAAGAACCTGGGGCCGATTGTCATGGTGTTGTTCATTTTTTGAGGCGATTCAATCAACAGGGTCAATCCGAGAATCAGTCAACAAAAGTCGATCCCAAAATCAATTCCCAAATCAGTCCCGAAATCAGTCCATCGACATGCTCAACTGATGGCGCACATCTGCGCCGCGAATCCAGAAAATGACGTCGGTGGCGATGTTGGAAGCATGATCGGCGATGCGCTCCAGATTTTTGGCCACCAGGATGCCGTTCATGGCCTGGCGGGTGTGCAGCGGCTGGGTTTCGATGAGCTTGAGCAGGTCAGAGTGGGCGCGGCGATTCATGCGATCGATCTCGTCGTCCATCTCGCGGACCGAGTCGGCCAGCCGCGCATCGCCGTCAAGCAGCGCCTGGATTGCGGTGCGGATCATGCGCGCGGCAAACTCGCCCATGGCGGCAAAATCCACCGGCAGCTCGATCGCTTCGAGCGCCAGAAACTCCTTGGTGCGCCGCGAAATTGCCGTGGACTGATCGCCGATGCGCTCCAGATCGCCATTGATCTTAATCACCGAAAGAATGAAGCGCAGGTCGATGGCCATGGGCTGCTCCTTGGCCAGCAGCTCGTAGGCCATCTCGTCCAGCTCGCGCTGCGCGGTGTTGATGGCCGCTTCATTCTGCTTGACATATTTGCACAGGCCCTTGTCGCGCAGCAGATAAGCGTCCACGGCGGCCTCAACCGTCTGCTGTGCAAGCGCAGCCATGGCCAGGAGCTTGTCCTTGAGCTCGGCGAGTTGTAGGTGGAAGTGAATCCGCGGCACTGCTTTTACTCCTTCATCTCATCATTGTGCATCAGGCAATATTACAAGAGAACAAATTTCGCTGCACGCATCTCCCACGTTAGCCCTATGCGGATGGTCCCATTGTGACATTGACGGTCGAATCCGCGGAAGGGCGCGAATCCCCGGCAACGCGGAAATCCCCGGCAACGCGAGAATCTCGGAGCAATTGGATCGGCTGCCTGCGCATCCGCGCAGAAACCGCTCAGGCGGCCGCGGCAGATTGTTTCTGCGGCCGCTCGATTTTGCCCAGCAGGAAGATATAGCCGGCAATACCGACGGCGAGATAAATCGCTGCGACCCGGAAGACCCAGGCATAGGAGTGCAGCGCGGCGACAAGGTAGCCGGTAATAACGGGCGCGCAGACCCCCGAAACCTGGTTGGAAAAGTTCACGATGCCGCCGACCTTGCCCACGTTCTTGTGTCCGGCAATGAACGAAGGCAGCGACCATCCCACCGCCGAGTGCGCCGACAGGCCGCCGATGGAAAGGCTGATCCAGATGAGGGCCTGCGTGGCGTTGTGCGCGCGGGCCGCGCCCAGAATACCCAGGCCGCAGGCGGCGCCGCCGATGAGCACGGTGCGGCGCACCCGGCTGGCATCGGCGCCCCGCTTGACGAGGAAGTCCACCAGCCAGCCGCCGATAGCCAACTCGCACACGGTGGCAAACAGCCAGGGCACGCTGGTGTAGAGAAACGAGTGGAGCATGTCGATGTGGAGCGCAAAAGCGAAGTAGCTAGGCAGCCACGTAAGCAGCAGGTAGAACACGTAATTGTACGAGCCGAAGCCGAGCGCCAGGCCAAGCACCTTGCGCTGGCCCAGCAAATGAAAGAGCGAAGACTCGGGCTCGTCCGGCGCAGGCGCGCTCTGGTCGTCCCTGGCTTCGATGTAGTTCCGCTCTATCTCGCTCAGGCCGGGGTCTTCTTCCGGGTCGCGGTAGACGCGCCAGAAATAGGCGAAGTAGAGCAGGCTGATTGCACCCGTCATCGCAAAGCTCCAGCGCCATCCGGCCTTGAGCAGCACATAGCCGATGAGCGGAATGCCGATGACGGAGGAAAATTTGGCCGCCGAATCAAACCACGCGGTAGCCATGCTGCGCTCGCGCGGTGGAAACCAGCGGCCGACGGCTTTGGCGCTGGCCGGGAATGTGGGCGCTTCTCCCACGCCGAGCAGGAATCGCGCGCCAAACAGCGCTCCCAGCGAGGGCGCCGCGGCTCCGGCAAAAGTGGCCACGCTCCAGAGGAACGTGCCCACGCGGCCCACGCGGCGCACGCCGAACTTGTCGAGGATGACGCCGATGGGAAGCTGGCAGAACCAGTAGGTGAGATTGTAGGCGCCTGAAAGGTAGCCGAAGGCCACGTCCGAGATGCCGAAGGCCGCAATCAGCGCTTCGTGCGAGGCAGAGAGATTCACGCGGTCAAAGTAGTTGATCAGAATGCCGATGCCCAACAGCCACGAGATGCGCCAGCGGCGGCCTGGAATGCCGGCCCGGTTCTCCATTGTCTCCGTTGCCAAGGAATGCCTCTCCGCCGGCGCTCTACAGGCAGCCCTGCACCACGACGTTTTCAAGCGTGCCGATTGGATCGATGGCGATGCGAATCCGGTCGCCGGCTGCAAGCGTAAAAGAGTCGGGCGGAACGATGCCGGTTCCGGTCATAAGATACGCGCCGGCTGGAAAGCTGTTCTCGCGGAAGAGATATTCGACCAGCACGGCGGGCTCGCGCTTGAGCTCGGCCAGCGTAGTGGCGCCGGAAAATTCGATCTTGCCGCCGCGCTCGATCTCGATACGGATCGGCGTTGCGGAGGAAAGCGGCCGGCTGCTTACCAGCACGCATGGGCCGAGCGCGCTCGATCGGTCATAGACCTTGGCCTGGGGAAGATAGAGCGGGTTTTCCCCTTCAATATCGCGCGAGCTCATGTCGTTGCCCACGGTGTAGCCAATGATCTGTCCGCGCGGATTGATGGCCAGCGTCAGCTCCGGCTCCGGCACAGACCACCGCGCATCGCTGCGGATGCGAACCGGCTCGCCGGGCGCGGCCACGCGGCTGGCCGTGGCTTTGAAGAACAGCTCGGGCCGCTCGGCGGAGTAGACGCGATCGTAGAAGTCGCCGCCGCCGGCGTCCTTTGACTCAGCCATGCGCGCGTCGCGGCTGCGATAATAAGTGACGCCAGCGGCCCACACCTCCTGGCTGCCGATGGGGGCCAGAATGGGCACGTCCGCGAAATCGGCACGGTGGGCTCCGATGGCGATCGAGGCCAGATACGCGCCTAAATCCTGGTGAGCAATAAGCGCATCCCAGTTCGATTCAGGCACGCGATAGCTGCCGCCTTCGTGCTCAATGAAATTTCCCTTGCCGGTGCGGTAAAGCTTCACTCGCTCTTCTCCAGTCGCGCAACAATTCTATCCACATCGTAGACGCAGCCTCCCCAAACGCCGCCGCTGGCCTGCACCAGCGCGGCCCACAGGCGCGTATCGTCAGGCAATGCGGGGTCGGGAGCGAGATCTTCGCGCGGCGCGCGGCGCGCGAGCCTGCGCGTTCCCTCCTCCGCGCCGAATATCTCCTCGCCCTCGCCTATCAGATTCACAGATCCGGCAAGCGCCGTGCGGTCCACCACGATTTCAATCGTGTCGCCCTCGCGCACTTTGCCGACGGGCCCGGCGGCAAGCGCCTCCGGCGAAACGTGGCCAATGCAGGCCCCGGTCGAGACACCGCTGAATCGCGCATCGGTCAGCACGGCCACGTGTTTGCAATGCGGAAGCTGTTTGAGCGCCGACGTGATCTGGTAAATCTCCTGCATTCCGGCTCCGGCCGGTCCGCCGCAGATGAGCACGATCACATCGCCGTGCGCAATATCTCCGCTCTTGATGGCGCGAATCGCCGCCGGCTCAGTAACAAACACCCGCGCCGGCCCCACGTGGCGATAGACGTTGTCTTCACCCACGATCGACGGATCGATGGCGGTGCTCTTGATAACCGAGCCCTCGGGCGCAAGATTGCCGACCGGAAAGCAGATCGTGGGCGTCAGGCCGCGAGCGAGCGCATAATCGGGCGACATAATTACGTCGCCGGGATCAATGCTGTCCTGCTGCTCGAGACTTTTCCGCAGCGCGGCGCGTCTCTCGCTCTGCTGCCACCAGTCGAGGCATTCACCGAGGGTTTCGCCGCTCACGGTGAGCGCGGTCGTGTCGAGTAGTCCCGCCTTGCGCAGGTGCAGCATCGCCTCCGGCACGGCCCCGGCCAGAAACACCTGCACCGTGGCAAAGCCGCGCGGGCCGTTGGGCAGCGCGTCCACAATGCGCGGAACGGCGCGGTTGACTTCGGCCCAGTCTGCGGCCGAGGGGCGCGGCAGACCAGCGGCGTGGGCAATCGCGGGCAGATGAATGAGTAGATTGGTCGAGCCGCCGAATGCGGCGTGCACCACCATCGCGTTGCGTACTGCGGCGGGCGTGAGAATGTCGCGGGCCCCCAGACCAAGCTGATGCAGCCGCAGCAGCGCGCGGGCCGAGCGGCCGGCCGCGTCCAGCCACACCGGCTGGCCGGAAGGCGCGAGCGCAGTGTGCGGCAAAGAAAGCCCCAACGCTTCGCCCACCACCTGCGACGTGGCCGCGGTACCCAGAAACTGGCAGCCGCCGCCGGGCGATGCGCAGGCGCGACAGCCCACATCGGCCGCGTACTCCAGCGTGATCTGCCGCTGCGCAAAGCGTGCGCCGATGGTCTGCACCTTGCCCGCGTCTTCACCTTGCTCGGGCAGCAGCGTAACCCCTCCGGGCACAAGCACCGCCGGCCGCGCACCCGACGAGGCCAGCGCCATCATCATCGCCGGCAGCCCTTTGTCGCAGGTGGCGATGCCCAGAGTGCCTTTGCCGGTGGGCAGCGAACGCATCAGGCGGCGCAATACCACGGCCGCATCGTTGCGATATGGCAGCGAGTCCATCATGCCCGTAGTTCCCTGGGTTCGGCCGTCGCAGGGATCGGTGCATGCGCCGGCGAAGGGCGTGGCATGCAGCGACTTCAGCTCGCGCGCGGCCTCGGCCACCAGCAGGCCCACTTCCCAGTGACCGGTGTGAAAGCCCAGCGCGATGGGCTCGCCGTTCTCGGCGCGCAGTCCACCGTGCGTGCTCAGAATCAAGAACTCCGGATCGAGCAGCCGCTGCGGATCCCAGCCCATGCCCGCATTCTGCGTCAGGCCAAACAAATTGCCCGAGGGAGCGGTGAGCAGCATGTCGGCAGTAATTGGCAGAGCGCCCACGGGACCGCGGGCATGCGTGGCCACCTGCGGAAGTCCGGCGCCGGCCGTCTCCAGAATCTCGGTGAGTGAGATGGTTGCGATGAGAAAACCCTTTCGCTCTCGACGGCAGGCAGCGGGCCAAACACACGCCGTGCGCGCGGGTTGATTGTACATTCCCACCACGCACGCGCGAAAGCGATTTGGCAGAGGCATTGGAGCCAGTTCGCCATGCGAAACGCATCGCATGCGGGGTGCTATAAAGCTTGTGTGCCGCAGATTGAACCCGATCGACCATCGCACCATCCGAAGCACGTTCCGACGCACAATCCGGTTGAGTTGCGCCGCCGCTGGCTTTATCTCATGCCGGTGGTCTTTGTTACGTACAGTCTTGCCTATCTGGGCCGATCGAACTTCGGTTTTGGCGCGGCCGCGGGACTGGCCGCCTCGCTCCACATCACCGAATCGCGCGCGGCGTTTCTCGGCTCCGTTTTCTTTCTCGGCTACTTCCTCTTCCAGGTGCCCGCGGCCACCTATGCGGTGCGCCGAAGCGCCACGCGCCTGGTCTTCTTCGCGCTCATCGGCTGGGGAATATTCTCCGCGCTTACGGGAATCATCCACACATTCTGGCTGCTGGTGGTGGACCGATTGCTGCTGGGGGTGGCGGAGAGCCTGATTCTGCCCTCGATGCTGATTTTGCTCACCCAGTGGTTCACGCGAGAGGAACGTTCGCGGGCCAATGCGATCCTCATCCTCGGCAATCCCGTGACGGTTACGTGGATGGCCGCGGTCACCGGCTATCTGATTCAGGCCGTGGGATGGCAGATGACGTTCATCCTCGAAGGCATTCCTTCCATCGCGTGGGCCTTTGTGTGGGTGCTGGTGGCGCGCGACCGGCCCGGACAGGCGCGCTGGCTGAGCGCGGAGAGCAGCGCGCAGCTTACCCAGGCGCTTGCGCTCGAGCAAACCGCGCTGCCCAGCTACAGCCATCTCGGCGCGGCGTTTCGCATTCCCAGCGTCATGCTGCTCTGCGTGCAATATTTCTTCTGGAGCTTTGGTGTCTACGGTCTTGTGCTCTGGATTCCAGCCATGATCCGCTCCGGCTCGTCCCGCGGCATTGAGACTGTGGGGCTGCTGAGCGCAGCGCCGTTTCTGCTGGGAGTGGGGTTGATGCTCGCGGTCGCCTACTTTTCCGATCGCGCCAGCAACCGCAAGCTATTTGTGTGGCCCTTCCTGATAATTGCCGGGGCAGCGCTGTTCTACTCCTACTCAACCGCGGGCTACAATTTCTGGCTCGCGTATGCCGCGCTGATCGTCGCCGGCGGCTGCATGTATGCGCCGTACGGCCCGTTCTTCGCCATTATGCCGGAAATGCTGCCCAGCAACGTCGTGGGCGAAGTAATGGCGCTGGTAAACACCTGCGGAGCACTGGGCGGATTCGCGGGCACGTGGCTGGTGGGCGCGCTGCAGGCGCTTACCGGCAATGCGCGCGATGGTTTTCTGGTCATGTCGATTTCGCTCATGGCAGCCGGTGTCATCACGCTCAGTCTGCCGGCGTCAGCGCCTCGGCACGCACTGCGTCGCGCGTGAACCGGCCATCCAGCAGCCGCCAGATGCCAAGTGGATTTTCATCTTTCAGCTCATCGGGCAGAGCGCTTTGTGGAAAGTCCTGATAGCAGACCGGCCGGGCAAACCGATAGATCGCCAGCGTACCCACGGAGGTCGAGTGGCTGTCGCTGGTTGCCGGATACGGACCGCCATGCACCATGGCGTGGCACACCTCGACGCCGGTGGGAAATCCATTCACGATCAGACGGCCCGCCTTGCGCTCGAGAACCGCAACCAGGGCGGCATGCGCGGCGATCTCTGGCTCGGTGCCGTGCAGGGTCGCGGTCAACTGGCCTTCCAGCGCTTCAGCCAGCGCGGTTAATTCGTCCGCGTCCCGGTAGCGGATAACGAGCGTGCTGGGACCGAAGATCTCTTTTGCCAGCTCGTCGTCTTCGAGCATGTGGCTGCCCGTTGTCTGGAAGAGCGCGGGCGCTGCATAGGCTCCGCCGGAGCCGGCGTGCGGCACGCCCTGCGCCATCGTTTCCACGCGTTCGCTGGACTGACGCAGAACCATTCCCGTGGCGTGGCTGCGGCAGATGCCTTCGGTGAGCATGACCGAAGCGCCAGCCTGCTCCACCAGCGATTTGAGCTGGGCAAGCAGAGCGTCGGCGTCCTCTGTCTGCGGCAGATAGACCAGCCCCGGCTTGGTGCACATCTGGCCCACGCCCAGCGTGAACGAGTTGAATAGGCCACTCGCGATCTGCGCGCCGCGTGTCTTCAACGCCTGTGGCAGCACGATCACAGGGTTGGTGCTGCCCATCTCCATGAAGCATGGAATTGGCTCGGTTCGCGCCGCGGCGATCCGCATAAGCGCCCGGCCGCCCGCCAACGATCCGGTAAAGCCAACCGCCTGGATGGCCGGATGCGCCACCAGCGCGCTGCCCAGTTGGGTTCCGGCGTCAAACAGCAGCGCGAAGACACCGGCGGGCAGGCCGCATGCGTGAACACTGGCAGCGATTACCTGGCCCACCAGCTCGCTTGTCCCGGGATGCGCGGGATGGGCTTTCACGATCACGGGATTGCCCGCGGCCAGTGCCGATGCGGTGTCGCCGCCGGCAACGGAAAACGCCAGCGGAAAATTGCTCGCGCCAAAGACGGCCACCGGCCCCAGCGGCCGCAGCACGGAGCGGATATCGGCGCGCGGCAGCGGTTTGCGCTCCGGCAGCGCGGGGTCAATGCGCGCATTCAGCCACGAGCCCTCTTCCAGTACCTGCGCAAAGACGCGAAACTGATTTACCGTGCGCGCCAGTTCTCCTTTAAGGCGCGCTTCGGGCAGCGCCGTCTCTCTTCCTGCGCGATCCACAACCTCGGCGGCGATTCCTTCCAGCCCCTCCGCAACGTGGCGCAGAAAGCGAGCCCGCTCGCGCTGCGGCGTCCGGCTGTAGAGCGGGAATGCCTCCTCGGCCAACCTTGCCGCAGATTCAAGATGATCGAGCGTAGCGGAGGTGTAGGCCGGGTCAAGCTTCGCGCCCGTGGCCGGATCAATGCCGGTAAAGGTGTCGTCGCTTCCCTGCCTGGGTTCGCCGCCAATGATGGACAGTCCCGATAACATTGTTCCCCGCTCCTTCGATTCCGCGATGCGGATCTGGTAATGCGAATTCTGTGATGCATTCCTCCGCCGCGCGTGTCGCCCTTCGACGGGCGCGCAGCGTATCACAGTCACAGTTTACTCTTTGCGCAACTTCCTGGCGGCATGCAACCCATGTGCGCCGGACGACGGCCTCACCACACGGCTGTGGCAACCAGTTGAGGGGGACCGGCTTTGCCGCCGATCACGTCGGATCGGAGTACAAACTCCACGTTCCGGTTCTGCCAGCCGGCGGGCGCGGCGCTCATCATCTGCTTTAGGTAGAGCGGCGATGTGACGAACTCGCTCGCGGCCTGTGTACCATACGAACCCAGACCGGCAATCACCATTACCGGCCCCTCGGTAACTGGGTCGCGGAAGCGCGCAACAATTGCGTAGTCGGTGTAAACGGAGTGGAAGGGACGGCCAAAATCCACCGCCCATGCCGCGTCGCCGGGGTTGCGCGCGTCTTCGATCCGTGCGATGCGTCCGTCAAATACAAAATGGAAGCGCAGCGAATTCACCAGGCGCATGGTCCATGCATTGTTGGTTGCGCCGATCAGGATCACCGGGCGCGCATGAAGATCGGTGAGACTGGTTTCGCTCCCTTCCTTTACCTCATAGAGACTGCCGTGCAGGCGCAGAACGGCGGCCAGGTGCGCCAGAGCGACCGCGGTTGCCACCGATACATGATGGTAGGGTCCGGTCATGTAATCGATAAAGCTGGTTCGCGACGATTCGATGCTCGCGCGGCCGGGATGGCTGGTTCCCAACACGATCATCACCTGGCCCGGATCCTGCAGCAGCGGCTCCCATAGCGCATCCGCCTGCAAAGGCTTCGCCGGATGCGGATCGCGTCGCGAGTAGGCCGCATAGATGCCACCCAGCAACAGAAGCGCCGCAACCGACGCAAAGACGATCCAGCGCATCCGGTGTGCCCGTCGCCGCCCCGGATGCGCGTAGTCGACCGCGGCAAACTTTCCCTCCGGCGTCGAATCAGGATTTCTCTCGAAAAACTGCGGCACATAAGAGCCCAGCGGAAGCTCGATCCGCAGCCCCGGCCGGTCAGCGTGCTCGTGATAATACTGCGCCAGGCGCTTTCTAACCTCGCTGGCGCTGAATCGCACCACCGGATCGGCGCTGGTGTCGTAATCGGGGGCGCGGCCGAATACCTCGATCCCGAGCGTGCGCTCCTTCAAGTCGCCGGCCCGTCCGGCGAGAGTCGCATCCACTACATATTTGAGGAAGGCGGGATAACGCTTACTGCCCCGGAAATGATGGTTGGCAAGGATCGCTTCCAGTTCCTGTTCGACTTGTTCTCGCTCCGCAGTGGAAGTGAGTATCCACGAGGCTCCGATGTGCGCTGCTTCCAGCATTCGATCTGCTTAGCCGCCTTTTAGGCCCGTAGCATACATGAGGGAATAGGACATTGTCACGATGACTTTGGCCGCCTATGGTTCGTGGGGCCGACCGTGCAACCTCTTACCGCTCGTCAATTAAAATGCTTTATTTTCAGATGGATAAACAACAAAATCCCTGCGGTCAAGTTCCGTAACATACGGTATCAATCTTGCCTGTTCCGGGAGCGGACATCAAGAATGCTCACGTTTCCATTTACCAGCAGTGCTTGTTCTGTGGGCATTTGGCACAGACAGAGAGGAACACGGGCGACCGGGTTGAAGGTGTAAGCCGCACAGCAAACCTCTTCCGCGCGGTCTGAAAGGTGCCTGGATGGCGCCTTCTTTGTCCAGTGTTCGAACTATATTCACCGCAATAGCACGACCATTTGGAGGATCAGAATGACTCAACGCAAGCTACTGGGATTTATTAAAGGAGCTGTGGCGGCGCTCGGCGTGCTCGCCCTGGTGCAGCTCGCATCGGCTCAGGCTGTGAACGGCACCATTGTCGGCACCATCACGGATCAGACCGGGGCCGCAGTTCCCAATGCCACGGTAAAGGCCACCCTGACGTCAACCGGCGCAACGCACGATACTGTTTCGAACGGAAGCGGCAACTATAGCTTTCCGGACATGCAGCCCGGCCTCTACACCGTCTCAGTGGACGCCAAAGGGTTCAAGAAGATCAGACAGGAAAACATCAATCTCCTCAGCAACACGACTGTCCGCGTCGACGCATCGCTGCCGCCGGGCGACGTGTCGGAGACAATTACCGTGACTACGGCTCCGCCGCTGCTGCAGACCGACCGCGCCGACATCAGCACCAAGCTGGAATCGGCCCAGGTCGCGGAGATGCCGCTGACCACGGGGCGCAACTTCCAGTCGCTGCTCAATGTGGTGCCGGGCACTGCGCCGGCGGTGTTTCAGCACTCCCAGTTCTTCAACCCGCAGGCCTCGCTGCAGACTGAGTCCAACGGCATGCCGCGCATGGGCAACCTCTATCAGATTGAAGGCATTGACGACGACGAGCGCACCGGCCTGCTGGAGATCTTGATCCCGCCGGCCGAGGCCATTCAGGCCGTTGACATCTCGACCAACAACTTTGAAGCCGAACTGGGCCGAGCCATCGGCGCTGTCACCAATGTGACTCTCAAGTCCGGCACCAACAAATTTCATGGGTCGGCCTTTGAGTTTCTCCAGAATAATGCCGTCAATGCGCGCTCCTATTTCGGTCCCAAGCTCGGGCACCTTTCCTACAACTACTTCGGCGGCAGCGTCGGCGGCCCGGTAATCCACGACAAGCTGTTCGTCTTCGGCGATTATCTGCGCACCACCGACAGCGAAGCCATCGGCAGCACGTTCGAGATTCCCGACGCGCGCTGGTACACCGACAACGGCTCCGGATATGTGGACCTGAGCGCGGCCATCAGCAATGGTGCCGGGCAGATTTACGATCCCGCCACCGGCGACGGCTCACCGCAGCATCCGCGCGCCGCCTTCGCCAACAACCAGCTTCCGGTTAACCGGATCAATCCGGTTTCGCTCGCGATGCTACAGGGCCTGAATGCTGCCGCGGCCAAGTACGGAACGCTGAACTCCGCCAAGCCGCTCTCCAATCCCGCGAACAACTATGCGACCAATCTTCCGTTTCGCAAAACGGCCAACAGCTTTGACACCAAGGTCGATTTCACGCCTACGGAAAAGAACCATCTGAGCGTGCGCTACAGCTTTCAGCGCACCGACACCTTCCAGGCACCGGCCTTCGGCGGGTTCCTGGGTGGTCCGGCAGGCGGCGGCTTTGAGGCCGCCGGCACGCAAACGGGCTACAGCACGGGCGGCGACTTCGATCACGTGTTCTCCCCAACCTTCTTTACTGAAGTGCGCGTAGGCGTGGCCCACCTGCGGAACTCGGCGCAGCCCAACGATTATGGCAGCGACGACGCCAGCACAATCGGCGTGGCGGGCGTAAACATCTCCGACCAGCCGTTTACCAGCGGCCAGGTGGGCATCACCATCAACGGCGGATTTTCCAGTCCTCTGATCGGCTACTCGGCATCGCTGCCGTGGATTCGCGCCGAGTCGAATATCGACATGGTGAACAACTGGACCAAGATCGTGGGCAACCACAGCTTCAAGTGGGGTGTCGATCTGCGCCGGGTGCGCGACGATCTTTTGCAGGATCAGACGTTCAGCCCGCGCGGAGCCTTCACTTTCGGCGCCTCGCAATCGTCTACATCCGGCGCCTCCACCAACATCGCCAACGATGTAGCCAGCTTCCTGCTCGACCTGCCCCTCCAGACCGGCCGCGACCTGAACACCTTCTTCCCGGCCTACCGGCAGTGGTGGTTCTTTGCCTACGGCGGCGACAAGTGGCAGGCGTCTCCCAAGATGACCATCGACTATGGCCTGCGTTGGGAGTTCTATCCGCCGGCCACGCCGCGCCGCTCCGGCGGCTTCTCCAACTACAATCCCACCAACAACACGCTGGTGCAGGCAGGCATCGGCGGCAATCCCGCGAATCTAGGCATGGAGACGCAGTATCGGTATTTTTCGCCGCGCACCGGCATCTCCTACCGCCTCTCTGACAGCACCGTTTTGCGCACCGGCTTCGGCATCAGTTACACGCCGTTCCCCGACAACACCTATGCCTACAACTACCCGGTCCGCGCCAACAACAGCTACCAGCCCGTGGGCGGCAGCTATGCACCCGCAGTCCTGTCGGACGGCGTGACGGTGGCATCGTTCCAGGCAGGCTTCCCGGCTCCGGTTCCCGTC
Organism: Occallatibacter sp.; assembly: GCA_036267475.1. GTDB lineage: Bacteria > Acidobacteriota > Terriglobia > Terriglobales > Acidobacteriaceae > Telmatobacter. The sequence goes on along the minus strand of DATAVZ010000061.1, from coordinate 78,408 downwards.
ACCATTCCCTCCAACGGAATCATCCAGGCCAACACCCCGCAGCTCATCAGCCAGGTGTATACCTACATTCCGCTCAACTACAAAAACCCCTATGCAATGTCGTGGAACGTCGTGTTGCAACAGGCCTTTGCCTACGATTATTCGCTGCAGATTGCCTATGTCGCCAACCATGGCGTGGATATTGATGCCGGACAGAACATCAACCTGCCCAGCACCTATGGCGGCGGCTCCACGTCCGATCCGGAATACGCCACGTTTGGGCGCACGGCGGCCACCAATCAATTCTTCATCGGCAACTCGTCCAACTACGAGTCGCTGCAGACTCAGCTTTCCAAGCGCTTCACCCACGGCTTCTCGTTCACCACGGTCTTTACGTGGGGCAAGGAGCTGAACTACCAGAGCGCCGACGATGGCGGCGTCACGTTCTTCATCAACAACCGCCGGAACTACGCTGCGGCGGATTACGACCGCGCCAAAAACTTCGAGCAGACCTTCAGTTGGGCCCTTCCGATGGGCCGGGGACACGCTTTGTTCAACTCGCACGCGGGCGATATGATCGCGGGCGGGTGGCAGTTGTCGGGCGTAGTCTCGGCGGTATCCGGCACGCCGTTCACCGTAACCGCGAACGGCGGCACCCTGAACACCCCCGGCACCGGACAGACCGCGACCATCACCGGCGGCATGAAAGTGCTGCACGGCATCGGGCCGAATTCGCCATGGTTTGACACGACTCTGGCCACCTCAACGACTACTGGGAAGTGGACGCAGCCTGCAGGTTGCCCCAACGGCACAACCCCGTGTCCAAACCCCGGACTTGGCAACACCGGACGCAACCAGTTCCGCGGCCCCGGCTACCTGCAGGACAACTTCTCGCTCTCCAAGCGCTTCCGCATCTGGAACGAGACTCTGCTCACCGCGCGCGTGGACGCCTTCCAGCTCAGCAACACGCCGCAGTTTGCCAATCCTAACGGTGGCGCCTTCACCTCCTCGGGCTTCGGCACGATTACCGGCACAGTAGGCAGCGGCCAGGGATCGGTCAACGGCGTAGGCGGCGGCCGCTCCCTGCAAGGATCGGTCAGCGTCTCGTTCTAGCATCGCCTTATTCGGATGTGCTTGTTCAGGCCGGCCACCGCATCGCGCAGTGGCCGGCTTTTTTGTGGTCAAATCGTTGCAGTCCTGCATGATAAGATCATTGGCAACTTAGGCAGGCTTTCCGATCATACGCAGGATTTTCTGGCCGGTCACGGTCTGCACGGGTGTTGCATTGATCTTTGCAAGTGTCATCGGAGTCTGAAAACCATTCCATGCCGACCTCTCAATTTCTATCGAACAACCATCTGAGCGCCTCCAACAAGATGCCGCGCCAGATCAACCGGAATCTAATCTTCAACCAGATTCGGACCCGGCAGCCGATCTCGCGCGCCGACCTTTCGCGCAGCTCCGGACTGCAACGCAGCACGGTCTCGCTGATTGTGGAAGAACTGCTTGCCGAGCGTTGGATCGTCGAAGGCCCCACCGGGCAGATCCCGCGCGGACGCCGGCCCACTTTCCTGAACATCAATGGCCAGCGCGGCGTGCTGGCTGTCGATATTCACCCCACCCAGACCACGCTGGCCGTGACCGACCTGGCCGGCAAAATTCTGGCGCATGAAGTGGTGCTGCCTCCTGACAATCCCAGAAAGATGGTGAGCGCCATTGCGGATGCGGTGCGCAAGATGATCGCCGCGCAAAGCGAACGCTCTTTTGACGGCATTGGCATCAATCTGCCCGGCCGTTTCGATGCGCAGCTTGAGAAGTTCATCTTTGCGCCCAATATCGACTGGCCCATCGGCCGCATCAAATCGCGCGTGGAACAGGCCACCGGCCTCCCCGTGGTGGTGGACAACGTGGCCAATGCCTGCGCTCTGTCAGAGGTCTGGTTCGGCTACAGCGACAGCACCCACGACCTGGTGGCAGTGAACGTCTCCGAGGGCATCGGCACGGGGATCATCGCCAACGGCAGCCTGCTGCGCGGAGAAGGCGGCGTAGCCGGCGAATTCGGTCATGTGCAGTTGGACCCCAACGGCCCGCTCTGCGGCTGCGGCAACCGCGGCTGCTGGGAGACGGTCGCGTCCAACCGCGCCGGCCTGCGCTATTACAGCGAGGCTACGGACAAACCCGCTCCCACCTTCGATCTGCTGCTGCGCCTGGCAGAGTCTGGCGATCCGGCGGCATGCGCTGCCGTCGAATGCATGTGCAAGGCTCTCGGCCGCGGCATGCACATGATCGCCTCCGCGTTGGCGCCAAGTGAGATCGTGGTCGTGGGTGATATTACCACCGCGTGGCACATGACCGGCCCGCTGATCGACACCGAAATGCGCCGCAACCGGCTGGTGCGCGTGCCCAAGCTGCGGCCCGCACGCGGCGGCAACCAGGCGCGCCTGCGCTCTGCCGTAGCATTGGTGATGAACGAAAATCTGCTGTAGCTGTTGAGCGGTTTGGAATCGCCCTCAATGTCTGAGTGCATGCGGAGTGCGTTACGGCAGCATGAGTTCCCTGCGCGCAAAGAGCCGGAACTCGTTCGGATAAATCGGCTCCAGCCTGAGCCACGTATCGCGTAGCAGCGATACCCGGCACCACCGCCGGAACAGGCAAACCCACCAGTCGGCGTGCGGCGAAGAACGGTTATCGGGAAAGGCCAGATCCAGGTCCGTATAAATTGTGTACATGAAGTCGAGCAGCGTGTTGGCGAACTGCCACGCGTAGTCGTGACTTTGCGGAGGGGTCGCGGGCGGGTCCCACAGCACCGCGCCGCGCATGGACGAGCGTTCGTCATTGAGCCGGTCCGCCAGCCCCACCAGCTCCGGCCTCTGCCGCAGCTCGGCCAACAGGGCATGGTACTGCTGCAGATGCTGGGCAAGAAACTGCTTCATCTCCGGCGTGGGTGGATACCAGATGGAGTACATGTTACTGAACAGGCCGGCAATCTCGCCGCGCTCTTTCACGCGGTCGCGGTCGGGTTGCAGAGCGGGCCGAATTGCCGTCATTGCGATGTGATAGCCGAGCCTGCGGTAGCTTTCGAACTGCGTTTCGTTGAACCACTGATTGGCCGTCGAGTCCTGTGGAAAGGTGTCGTGCTGCAGCTTGTGGGCCAGCAGATCGGCTGGCTCGTCACCCACCAGCGACGACTTGACGTAGAGAATGATGCCTGTGTACTGGTCGTCTACCTGCTCGTCCAGGCATCCGCACACTGCGCGGGTCGCGCTTTCAGACTGTGGCTCCTGCCGTGGCGGAGGATAACGGATGGTTCCCACCACGCAGTGCGTCTGGCTGAATCCATCTTCCTTGATCTGCAGTGGTCTCAGGTCAAGATCGATTTCTACGCCAAAGTCTGACCGGCAGCGGTTGACGGCGTTGCCGATGCCGCAGAACTTCATCTCAGGATCTTCCTCAGCATCGCACACGATGATGAACTTGCAGCGCCGGCGCACCAGTTCATACAAGCCCATATTTTCAAAGTGGCCTCCATCGCTCAGGTTCACGTATTTGGAGCGGTCGTTGGCCGAGCCGAACAGCTCGCGCAGCAGATACCAGAGCGCGAATCCCGGCGCGGGTCGATTCTTGTTCGCCTGCCAGGCGTTTGTCTGGCGCGGATTCGAAATCCACCAGCCCAGCCGGACATTGAAAAATGTCATGAGGAATGCAAGCGCCGGGTTGCTGTTGTATCCCTGGTTGGGATTCACGGCCGCCCCCGAGATGGCGACCGCCGTATCGAGATGAATGCCTCCATCGCGATAGGCGTAATGCGCTGTGGGCACATAACCGTTCAGGCTTACCGGCTCATTCTTTCGCGCGTCGGTCCAGCTCACGCTGTATCCCGAGTAGAGCGGAGTGAAGGCGAAACCGGCGCCCTTGCGCTCCTGCGAGGCAAGGTCTTCGCCGGTGGTGAGATTGAGCGTGGAACAGAAGATCGGAAACGGCCCATCGTAGCTTCCGTCGGGCTTGCCGAGCCGATCGAAGTTGTCGGGCACAAGATCCTTTACCAGCGGCGGCATGCCCTGGCCGCGCACGTTGGTCGACTGCACACGGTTTCTCATGTCAAAGCCGGTAAACGGATTGGGCTTGCGCTCCCACAACGATGCGCCCAGATAACAGCGCGAAAGCCGGTTGCGGTAGAACGACTGCATCGAAAATTCGTTGATGTCGAGCCTCCATCCAAAGAGGCACGCCACCACGAAGGACGCGGTTGCCAGCAGAAAAAGACCAATCACCCGCTGCTCCGGATGCCCGGGATTGAGGAAGACCTCGGCCGCGCACTCAACGCCGAACGCGAGAAGGATAAGGAACGTGGCGACGGCGATGGGCGCGGCCGCCATGGCCACCAGGTCCACGGGTTTGTAGCCCAGGATGCCTTTGCTGGTGGGTTTGCCATCGCTTTTGCCGCTGGATCCGGCAAATAGCGTGGCCAGGTGCGAGAGCACAAACGTGGCCGCTGCCGAAATCTCAACGCCCGCGCCCTTCGAGACCACGTAGTAGACGAGGTAAGGCGCCAGCAGCGCAATCGCGATCATGCCCGTCCACACAGTTGCGTAGAGCATGGACCAGGCGCGCAAACGCGCCAGCCACTCGCGACGTGAGTCGGCATAGTCGTGGCCCAGCAATCCCAGCGTAAGTTCGATGGCCACATACGGAACGCAGAGAAACAGCGGCGGCAGAAGAATGATCTGCAGCCGCCACGGATCGATTGCGATAGTCTGCGCCGCATACACGATGTGAATCTGCGCGCTGATCCATTGCGTCAGGCGGTAACTGCCCCGCTGAAATCCGAAGCCCATGGCGCAGGCCACCGTGGCCGAAAGAATTGAGGCGCCGACAAAACCCAGCTTCACGATCCACACATGGCGTGCCTTGCCCACGCGAAGCTGACGGTACTCCTCGCATCCTCCGCCGGCGAATGCAATCACTCCGGCGGTAATGGTAAGAGCGATCAGGCTCGCTCCCAGTGACAGAACCCGCATCCAGAAAACGTACTTCGCGCGGTGGAGTGGCATGATCTGCCAGAACGAGGCCCATACCGACAGCGCCAGCCAGGGGAGGATGATGCGCAGTTGGACATGCTTGTTGTTGAGCAGGGATTCGTAGATTTTGTTGACCCGTTTTTCGCGCGCTTCAGAGGTGGAACCGGCCTGCGGAGCGCCGCAGGAATCCATATCCAGATCCAGCGTGGAGAGGCGGGTCTGCAGATAGAGATCGCGGCCAAGCTGGATGACCGAGAAGGCCACGAAGAGTGCGATCACCGCGCCGGCGCCCAGCACCAGAAAGCGGTCAGTGATGGATGGATGATGGAACCGGTAGAGATACTTCGCATCTTCCGGCGCCAGCAGATTCAACAGGAAAAAAAACGATGCCAGAAAAGCGATGATCGGCGTCTGGTTGAGCACCGTGTTGCGAAACCAGATGGCGATCATCGTCCAGGTGTCAGTGGAGAGAAGGCCGCGCTTCGGCGTGAGGTAACTGGCGTAGCGCTGCAGCCAGCGGATGGGCTCGGGCAAACGCACCGGGCATCCTGGCTCGGGGCGCGGAATCAGCTTGCACTCCACGCCCGCCCGTCCCTCGCGATCGTGCAATATCCATGCAGCCAGAAACTGGTGAATGTATCCGCCACCCGATACCGAGGACAGGTAGTCCACAAACCGTAGCAGGCCCAGCTCGGCGAGTCCTTGCAGCATGCCCAGGTTGAACGTCGCGCTGCGAATGCCTCCACCGGAAAAGCAGACGCCGGTCAGCTCCTGGTTGGCGGCTACCTCAAAGACGTCAGGTACGGGGGTGTCGCCGGGACGGAAGAGCGGCTCGCCTTCGCTGTGCGGAAAGCATGGCTCGTCGACGAACTTCTTTGTCCCGCCGTCCCACCGCTTGCGCGCCTTCAGTTCCTGCTCCAGCAGCCACTTGCTGGGCGAGTAGCCGGTTTCGATCACCGCGTCCAACTGCAGCTTGGCATTTTTGACCAGGTTGGCAACCGATACCGCGTCCTGAAGGTGCGATACGCCGCCCTGAGAACGGTCCAAATCCCGGACGCCGCCGACACGGGCAGCCTCTTCGGCCAGCCGCCGGCAATAGGCCTCGTTGGGATCGGAGGCCAGCAGCGGCAGATCCGGCTCCCTGAGCGGCGCGGATGCGCACCTGCTTGTCTTCCTGCTCATGCCTGTCTCCTTTTACTGTGCAAGCGCGCGGCCCGGTTGAGCGAAACGTCAGGATCACAAAATGCGGCATTCACGCATAAGGTCGCCGGGCATAAGCTTGCGACGCAAGCATGCTGCTGTCGCGCCCGAAACCAGAAAACCGCTGGCACAGACCGGCCAACCCGGGTCATCTGCCGCGGCGCGGAGAGCCCTTCGCATTCCCGGATAGATAGTGGTTTTGCAAGCCGTGTCCGTTACGCTGCCGCACGCGGAACTGCGCGGATTGGTATCCGCACTGGCTTGCGACCGCCACAACAGCTCATACGAGCAGGGCCCACTCAAGCCAAAAACACAGCAGGCCCATTCTCGGGCTCAAGAAGAATGGTTGCAGAATAATAAGTTCGTGACGGACTGTAAAGGGGAAAGAAAGATCAGCTTCGCGCGCGATAGACGGCAGGAGCCGGCAGACGCACCGGGCCACGGCCTGTGTCCTGGTCTATAACCAGGTCAGTCGAGCCGACCGGAAGCGGCTGGTAAGGCAGAAAGACGCGAAATGTGGAACCGCGGACCGCATTGCGCTCAGCCCAGATGCGGCCGGAGTGCTGCTGAACGATGGTGCGGCAGATCGCCAGCCCAAGGCCGGTGCCGCCCTTCTGCCGCGAGTCGGAAGCATCCACCTGCTGAAAGCGACCAAAGATGACTTCGAGCTTGTCGGCAGGGATGCCGCGGCCGGCGTCGATAACCGAGACGGTTACGCCGGTGACGTCGGGCCGCAGTAGAACCGAAACCGTGGAATTGGTCGGAGAAAACTTGATCGCGTTCGAGAGCAGGTTGGTGAGCACCTGCAGCAGCCGGTCCGGATCGGCGGCAACCTCCACCTGCGTCGGGTCGTGAATGAGCTGCACACCGGCCTGATCGGCCACCGGCTGCATGCCGTCGATTGCCTGCCGGACAATCTCGGCCAGTTGCACCGGACGGAAGTTGAGCGGCTCGCGGCCACTCTGGATGCGCTCAAGATCGAGGATGTCGTTGATAAGCCGTACCAGCCGCTCCGAGTTGCTGAGTGCAATGCGCAGCAGGTTGGCGCTCTTCTCATTCACGTGGCCCAGGCTGCCCGAGGAAAGCAGGCCAAGCGCGCCACGAATGGCCGTGAGCGGGGTCCGCAGCTCATGGCTCACCGTGGAGACAAACTCGTCCTTGAGCCGATCCAGCGCGTAGCGCTGACTGATGTCGCGAAAGCTGAAGACCGAACCGGTGAGACGCCCGTGATCCAGAATCGGGGTCAGCGCGTAATCGACGCGCAAAGACTCGCCATCGGCGCGGAAGAAGGTATCCTCACCGGCTGTGGCCATGCGGCGCAGCTTGCCGGTGGCGCGCAACAGGGCGCAGTCGTCCCCGCAGCGGCTCACCTCAGGCGCGGCGCCGTGCAGCAGGTCGTGAATGGGCGTGCCAATCAGGCTGGACTGGTCTGCTCCCAGCAGGTTGGCCGCAGCCGGATTGGCAAAGCTGATCATTCCATCCGGACTCAGCCCGCAGATGCCGTCGGCGACGGAATTAAGCAGAATCTCCTGCTCGCGATAGAGCTTTTCAGCGCGGTCCCGCTCATGCGAGCGCGCCAGCATCTGTCCCAGCGAGGCGGCGACCGTCTCCACGGCAGCCATGGTTTCGCGGTTCTCGCGCAGTCCGTAGTGGCAATAAAATTCGATAATCGCCAGAACGGTGTTGCCCACGCGCACCGGCACCGCGCAGCCTGAAACCATACCATGCCGCTGCGCCGCACGAGTGTGCGGGCTCGCCGGCAGCGCACCGAGATCGGAAATCCAGACCGGCCGGGCATCCTGCCAGGCGCGGCCGGGCAGTTCGTCTCCCTGTAGCAGCCTCAGACCCATGCTCTCCTGGATCAGCGTCTCTGTGCGTCGTCCCGGAGCGCCCCATGCGGAGCAGAACTCCAGCCGGTTCTCTTCTGAATTGATCTCCCAGCGCAGCGCCACATCCCATCCCTGCGAGACGCAGAGCGCTTCCAGAATGCGCATGGCGGCAATTTCCGGAGAGGTGTTTTCACCCACGATCTCGCTCATGACCAGTTGCAGGGCCACGCGCCGCTCGCGCTGCACCAGCAGCCGCAACACCAGCACCGCAGCAGCCGCTCCGGCGGCGAAGATCAGAATTTCATTGAAGCCCGGTCCCTGCGCAATGTGCGGCGCCAAAATGCCAAGCACCACGGCCAGGCCCAGTCCGGCCAGAATTGGCGATAGATACGAGGAGCCGCGGCGCTGCACGCGCGCGGATAGCCCGCCACGGATTGTCCGAATCGCGTCGGCCCGATCGTTCATTCCCCCCCCGGCTAGTGACCTCGAACTGTTTCCCCTCGCCCTACCGGCAGTACGGCGAGCGTCTCAATTGTCCAGAGACTGATTCGAATCATACCAAACTGCTGCACGGAAGTAACCATTATTGCGAATCCTCTAAACATTTGTACTCAATAAGTTGCAGGAAAGATATCTACCAAAGTGTAAACTCCTGTTTACGCAAGCGACCCCACTGCTACACCTTCCCAGAAGAACTCCCCCATTGCACTGACGCCGGCGGCAGGAGCCTTCCTGGGCCGCAGGGCACCCGGCATGGCCCCTGTGGGCCGAGCTTATCATTTTTCCGGTTCCTTCCCGTCTCCCATGCCGTTGCCCTCGCTTTGCGGAGTGACCCCCATTTACCTCCAGCCGAAGCTCCAACCAAAGATTGAGATAAACCTCGGCCATCCAACCGAATCGGGTGGAGGCAGTACTTCGTTAGACTTGCCGCATTTCCGGGGCTCCGCGATCCACTTACTTCTGCGAGGTCATTTCCGATGGCTACCTCTGTTTCCAATCTCGGCGGTCACATTGTGCCCGTATCCAATCAACCCTCCCTCTATGAAAAGCTCAATAGCCAGTGGCACGAGCGCGCGCTATGGGGCTTCATGGCGATTGTGCTCGGCCACTGGGGAGAGCACCTGGCCCAGGCTTATCAGATATGGGTGATGGGCTGGCCGGCCATCAGAGCCAATGGCATTCTGGGACTGTGGTATCCATGGCTCATCCGGTCTGAGGCGCTGCACTACGGTTACGCTTTGGTCATGCTGGTTGGCATCTGGCTGCTGCGCAAAGGGTTCGCAGGCCGCAGCCACACGTGGTGGATGGTCGCCTTCTGGATTCAGTTCTGGCACCACATCGAGCACCTGCTGCTCATCAGCCAGGCAATCCTTCATCACAATCTGATGGGTAAACCGGTGCCCTACAGCGTCATACAGTTTTTTATTCCGCGCGTGCAACTGCACCTGTTTTACAACTCCATCGTTTTTATCCCGATGGTGATCGCCATGTACTTTCACATGTTTCCGCCGCAGGGCGAGGAACATCTGGCCGCTTGCACCTGCTCCTGGTACAAGGATGAGGCTGGAGAGGAAGCCGATTGCACGGCATAAAATCGATCATGGACGGCCATTCTGTGTCGGGGCACTCAGGATGAACGGGTCGCGATGCAGACGCCGTCGCGCGAAGGCCGCGGCGCATGCTATTGCCCTGTTGCTGCTGGCCATCGCCACTGGGGCGGTATGCGCCTGCCGCCGGTCCGCAGACCCGGCCCAGGGCATCTCCGTTGAGGAGTCCATTGCTCCGCAACCGGTTCGCAGCGGCGATGAGACGGTGACCCTCCGCCTGGCCGATGCAGCCAGGCATCCGGTCGCGGAAGCGCATGTGCAGATAGAAGCCGACATGAACCACCCCGGCATGGCGCCGCTGTTCAGTAACGCCGTGGAAACCACCCCGGGCAGCTATCGGACCCCTCTCACCTTCACCATGGGCGGCGACTGGGTGGTGCTCGCCCACATCACGCTCGCCGACGGACGCAGAATCGAACGACAATGGGATGTGAAGGGAGTGGAATCGCGTTGACCAAGGCTCCAACCGCGCTTAGCCGCTCCCAGAAAGAGGGAGGACTCCTCGATGGCGAGGAATTTCCTGAAGCGCGGCCATTCGATCTTCTCGATGTTCCGGTTCTTGACCGCCTGCTCGGCTGGCGCCACGCGCGGACCCTGCTGCAGATTCCTCTACTAGCCGTAAGCATCGTCATGATCGTACAGGGGCTGTTTGGTCCCACGCTCTCGCCCAAGAACCTGGCCACAGTGCTGACCTGGGTGCATTTTCGCGGAGCGCTGGTGCTGGCTATTCTGTGTGCGGGAAATCTTTTCTGCCTGGCCTGCCCGTTCATGCTGGTGCGCAATGGGATGCGCCGCTGGGTTCGTCCGCGGTTTGCGTGGCCGCGCCGGTTACGCAACAAGTGGATTCCCGCGGCGCTGTTTGTTCTGGTGCTGTTCTGCTATGAGCTGTTCGGCCTGTGGTCGTCGCCGTGGCTTACCGCTTGGGTGATTGTGGGCTACTTTGCCGCGGCGCTCATTGTGGACGGGCTCTTTACCCACGCAACCTTCTGCAAATACGTCTGCCCGATCGGCCAGTTCAACTTCATTGCGTCCACCGCGTCGCCGCTGGAAGTTGCCGTGCGTGAGCCCGAGGTGTGCGACTCATGCGGAACAAAAGACTGCATCCTGGGCCGGCGTAGCGCTTCTTCGCAGCTCGTGGTGCTGCAGCGCGGCTGCGAGCTGGCCCTGTTTCAGCCCGCCAAAGTGGGCAACATGGACTGCACCTTCTGCCTGGACTGCGTTCACGCCTGCCCGCACGACAATGTCGGCATTCTCAGCCGGCTGCCTGCCGGCGAGCTGATGAGCGATCCGCCACGTTCCGGCATCGGCCGCTTTTCCCGCCGCAACGACATCGCCGCACTGGCCGTGGTGTTCTGCTTCGGGGCGCTGATGAATGCCTTTGGCATGGTGAGCCCGGTGTATGCGGTCGAAGGCTGGCTGGAGCGCATGCTGCATGTCAACAATCAAGCCACGGCGCTCGGCATTCTTTTTACCGTGGTGATAGTGATTGAGCCGGTGCTGCTGCTGGGCCTGGCGTCCTGGATTACCCGGGCCTGGGCCGGCGTAAAAAGCGGCTGGCTCGCCATTGCGGTGCGCTATGCTTATGCGCTTTCTCCACTCGGCTTTGGCATGTGGTTGGCGCACTACGGATTCCATTTTCTCACCGGCCTCTATACCATCGTTCCGGTCACGCAGAATGCATTCGCTTCCATCGGGTGGCCCATCCTGGGCGAGCCGCGATGGACGCTGGTAGGACTGCCCATAACCGTCGTCGAGCCGATCGAGTTCGGCTTTCTGTTGCTGGGCCTGACCGGCTCGCTGCTCGTCGCATGGCGGCTGGCTCAAGACGATTCCGAGCAGCATCCGCTGCGCGCTTTTGCTCCCTGGGGCGTGCTCTGCCTGGTCCTGTTTGCTTGCTGCGCCTGGCTCATGACCCAGCCCATGGACATGCGCGCCACCATGATGGCTGGCTGAAAATGACCCGATCCGGACTTAGACCGATCCATTTCGCCACCGCCGCGCTCATCGCGCTTTGCTGCTGCGCTTCCGGGTGGGCGCATATCGGGCCGCCTTATCCAATTCTGCAGAATCGCAGCGTCGGTCCCTTCAATGTGGAGGTTTGGAGCAACCCGGATGTCGGCACAGGCAGCTTTTATCTGATCATCGATCCGCCCAAGGGTAGTTCTATCACCGTACCCGCGGACATGAAGGTCCGGATCATTGTGCAGCCGGTCAGCAGACGTCTGCCTCCTGTCAGCTACAACGCGTGGCGCGAAAAGCTGCTCGATCACGTGGAATACAAGGCCATTGTTCCCTTCGACAAGGAAGAGACGTGGCATATTCGCATCCTGTTTGCGAGCTCAACAGCCAGTGGAGAAGCCGACACGGATGTGGCGGTGACGCCCACGCTGCTGGGCCGCTGGAACCTGCTGCTCTTTCTGCTGCCCTTTGCCGGCATTGGCGCACTGTGGCTCAAGGCAGCCAGCCTCAGGCGCACTCGCAAGCGGCGCGCGCGCAGCAGAACATCAAGGCCCGGAGTCGCGCAATGACCACGGGTATCACGGTACACGCAGTATTCGATACAATGCCTATCGATACTCGATTCATGAAATCCGGCATATCTCACATCGCATCCTCGTTCCTGGCCGCAACTGTTGCAGTGGCTCTGTTAGCCACTGCCGGATGCCATCGCGATCTACCCAAACCGTCTTCGCCGGCCTATCGCGAGTTCATCTCTTCGTTTTACGTGGGCCTGGCAGCGCTGCAGGTGGGCGACGACGTGCGCGCCGAAAGCTCGCTCTCGCATGCCACCCAAATTGCGCCCGGCGAACCGGCGGCCTGGGCGGACTGGGGAATTCTCGCGTTGCGCCAGCGCAACTTCGATCTTGCCGCCGAACGCCTGGAGCGGGCGCGCAAACTCGATCCCAAAGACGACCACATCTATTATCTGCTCGGTATTCTCGACAGCGACCGCGGCAACCCAGCGGCCGCGATTGAAAACCTTCGCGAAGCCACCAGCCTCAATCCATCCAATCTGCGCGCTCTCTATCAGCTGGCGCTCGAGATCGAGCGCCAGGGCGGCGCCGACAGCGAGAGCGACTTCCAGCGGCTCATTCGACAGATTCTGGCAGCGCAGCCGCGCAACCTGGCGGCGCTGCTCGAACTGAGCCGCGTCTCCGCCAAGCGCGGAGACATGATCGCACTGCGATCCGCGGTCACGCGCATTGCGGCACGGTCTGCCAACTGGCCCCCGGATGCGCGCGATCAGCTCGCGCAACTGCAGGCGGCTGCCGCATCCGGCCCGCCCGCCGCGGCAGCCATCCGCAGCATTTTTCTGCGCAACGTGCTCATGCAGGTTCCGGCATTCCGCGAGAGCCTTGCCGTTATCAAGCCCGCGCCTGGCGACGAAGCGCAACCATACACGCATCTGCTCCGCCTTGCCTCGCCGCCTGGCCGGCCGGCGGCGCCAGACACCGCGCTCCGCTTCGAGAATCAACCGCTCGCCAACCCGACCCACGCACACTGGGACTGGATTGGCGCGGTCTCGCTCAGCGGCGAGGGCGCGCCGACGGTTGTCACCGCGAGCGCACGCGAGGTGCGACTTTCGACAGGCGCATCCTTTCCCTTCCCCGGCGGCTCGGCCAGCACGCCGCCCACTCCCGAGTCGGTCTTGCCGATCGACTTCAACTACGACTTCAAAACCGACCTGGTGCTTGCCGGAGCCGGCGGCGTACGCCTGATGCGTCAGGATAGTCCCACAAAATTCACCGACGTTACCGCGCAGACCGGGCTGGCGAAAGAAATTCTCAACGCGAATTACACGGGCGCATGGGCCGTCGATATCGAGGCCGACGGCGATCTCGATATTGTGTTGGGCGCCGCCAGCGGTTTGCCCACTGTGCTGCGCAACAATGGCGACGGCACCTTCAAAGCCATTCACCCTTTTGCAGGCGTCTCAGGAATCCGGCAGTTTGTCTGGGCTGATTTGAACGGGGATGGCAATCCCGACGCTTCTCTGATTGATGGCGCGGGCCGCCTGCGCGTCTTCCTCAATCAGCGATCCAGCAACTTCAGCGAAGATCCGCCGCCTGCGCGCCTGGGCCAAGTGCGCGCCATTGCCGCGGCAGACGCCAACCACGATGGCGTGCTCGATCTGCTGGCCGTGCAGGCGAGTGGCGCGATACTGCGGCTCTCGAATCTGAACAGCACATGGAATACAGACGTGGTCGCCAATATTCCGGATCCCGCGCACGCGCTGGCGGGCGATGTGCGCTTGCGCATTGCCGATCTCGACAACAACGGCGCCTTCGATCTTTTGCTGGCTTCGGTGGCGCCGTCCACGCACGCAAATTCAGGCGCAATGATCTGGCTTGGCGACGAAAATCAACGCTTCACGGAATTGCAATCCCCGCAGGGGGCGGAGCGCGTGCCTGACCGAGTTTTTGACGCGGCATGGGTGAGCGCCGAGGGACGGCTGGATCTGCTCGGACTCACAGCGGACGGCCAGCCCATTGACGGCGTGAATCGCACCACAAAGAACTATCACTGGCAGATCATCCGGCCGCGCGCGCACCAGGCAACGGGCGACCAGCGCATCAACTCGTTCGGCATCGGCGGCCAGATCGAAATCCGCTCCGGCCTGCTGCTGCAGATGCAGCCCATGACCGGGCCGCAACTGCACTTCGGCCTGGGCAACGAAACCGGCGCGGAGGTGGCGCGCATTGTGTGGCCCAACGGCACCGTGCGCGCGGAGTTCGCGCTCAAGGCCGATCAGGAAGTGCTAACCGAGCAGCGGCTCAAAGGTTCCTGCCCATTTCTCTTCGCGTGGAATGGAAAGTCGATGGAGTTCGTGAAGGACGCCGTGCCCTGGGGCTCCGCGATTGGACTGCGCATTGATTCCATGGGACCGGCGCGCATTGCGGCCACCGAGGAGTGGTACAAGATTCCGGGCAGTGCGCTTGCGCCGCGCAACGGCGCGCTCGATCTGCGCATTACCGGCGAGTTGTGGGAGACCTACTACTACGACCACCTGGCGCTGATGGCCGTCGATCACCCCGCGGGCACTGAGATCTTCACCGACGAGCGCTTTGCCGTTCCGCCCGTCAAGTTGGCCGTTACCACCGTGGCCGAGCCGCACGCCATTGCGCGCGCAGTGGACGATCGGGGCATGGACGTGACTGAAACCCTGCGCAATCTGGACGGACATTATCTCGATACCTTTGGCCGCGGACAGTATCAGGGCGTTACACGCGATCATTATGTCGAGATCGATCTCGGCGAAGATCTGCCCGCAGGCGGCCCGCTCTGGCTGATTGCGCGCGGCTGGCTCCATCCTTCCGACTCATCGATCAACGTCGCTATCGCGCAAGGCAGCCGGGTGCATCCCAAGCCACTGAGCCTGGAAATTCCAGATGGCCGCGGCGGCTGGGCAGTTGCGCGCGCCAACCTGGGCTTCCCGGCGGGCCGCAACAAAACCTGCCTCATCGACCTCACAGGCCTTTTTCACCAGGGCATTCCGCACAAGCTGCGCCTGCGCACCAATCTTGAAATCTACTGGGACCAGATTGAGTGGGCACACGGGCTGCCAGGTGCGCCGACGAAGATCGTGCATCTGGCGCCGGAGTCCGCCAACCTGCGCCATCGCGGCTTTTCGGTGATTCGTCAGGCCAATGCTTCGTCGCCTGAGATTCCCGATTACAACCAGCTCGCCGCCACTACGCAGATATGGCGCGATCTGCAGGGCTATTACACGCGCTATGGCGACGTGCGTGAACTGCTGGCGCACACCGACGACCGCTACGTGATCATGAACGCAGGCGATGAGCTTGCGCTGTGCTTCGCCGCGCCGCCGCCTCCGCCCTCGGGCTGGGTGCGCGATTACGTGATTGACGGCGACGGATGGATCAAGGACGGCGACTACAATTCGACGTTTTCCCGCACGGTGCGACCGCTGCCCTACCACGCACGCACTGAATATGACACGCCGCCCGGTGCGCTCGAAGACGAGTGGGTCTATCGACATCATCCGCAGGACTGGCAAAATTATCAAACGCGCTACATCACCGCGGAAACATTCCGCAACGCGCTGCGCAACAGGATCACACCATGAATAAAATTCCTGTCGCGCGCGTTCTCGTCATCGTTTTCTTCATCGGCCTGCTGTGCGTGCCATGGATGGTCCAGCACTTTTCAGCGGCGCAGAAAACCGCGCCCACACCCGATGCGCAGGCATCTCTTGCACGCTACGGCTTCGCTCTGCGGGAAGTTTCGCACGCTGCCGGCATCGACTTTGTTCACCAGGCGCCTACGCTCGATCCCAAGCTCGACGGCATTATGCCGGAAGTGGCTTCGATGGGCGCGTCGGTTTCGATTGTCGACTACAATCGTGACGGCTGGCCCGACATCTACGTGACCAACAGCGCCATTGGCAGCAGCAATCATCTTTACCGCAATAACCACGACGGCACATTTACCGATGTTGCCGAGCAAATGGGCATTGCCAACGTGAACCAAGCTGGCACCGGCGTTTCCATGGGAGCGGTGTGGGGCGACTACGACAACGACGGCTATGAAGACCTGTTTCTCATCAAGTGGGGAAGGCCCGAGCTGTTTCACAACGATCAAGGCCATGGTTTTACGCGCGTAAGCCAGCAGGCCGGGCTGCCGCCGTGGATCAACGCCAACACCGCGGTGTGGTTCGACTATGACCGCGACGGCAAGCTCGATCTGTTCGTGGGCGGCTACTATCCTGAAGACGTAAACCTGTGGCACCTGCGCAACACGCACATGATGCCCAACAGCTTTGAGTATGCCGACAACGGCGGCCGTAAATATCTCTTCCACAATCTGGGCAACGGCCGCTTCGAGGAAGTGAGCGCGAAGGTAGGCATTAACAGCCGCCGGTGGGCGTTGGCCTGCGCTGCGGCCGATCTGCGCGGCACCGGCTACCCCGATCTCTTTGTCGCCAACGATTACGGCATCTCGGAGCTTTATCTGAACGACGACGGACATTTTCATGAAGCCGGCAAAGAGACGGGCGTGGGCTTTGCGCCCAAGAGCGGCATGAATGTCTCCTTTGGCGACATCTTCGATCAGGGCAAGCTCTCCATCTACGTGTCGAACATCTCTGAAGAGGGCGTGCTGATTCAGGGCAACAATCTATGGGTGCCGCAAGGCGGCTCCACACTCAAGTACGACAACCTGGCGCGCGACCTCGGCGTGGAACTCGGCGGCTGGAGCTTTGGCGCGCAGTTCGGCGACCTGAACAACGACGGCAATCTCGATCTGTATCTCGTCAATGGCTATATCTCGCTCGACCGTCAGCGAAGCTACTGGTACGACTTTGCAAAAGTGGCCGGCGGCAACAGCTCCATCATTGGCGACGCTGCAAACTGGCCCGCGTTCAACGGCCGCAGTCTCTCCGGCTACCAGCAGAAACGCCTGTGGCTCAATGACGGGGAAGGCCGCTTTATCGACGTGGCGCAGGCGGTGGGCGCCACCGACACCTATGACGGCCGTTCAGTTGCGCTTGCCGACCTGTGGAACACCGGCGCGCTCGATGTGATCGTCGCAAATGAGCGCGGGCCTCTTCTGGTCTACAGAAACACGGTCGCGCCCGGTAATGACTGGATCGAATTTTCACTGGAAGGCACAAAAAGCAATCGCAGCGCCATCGGCACGCAAATTACTCTTTACTGGGACGGTAAAGAGCAATTGCAACAGGTGTCCGGCGGTGACGGCTTTGCCTCGCAGAACGACCGCCGCGTGCATTTCGGCTTGGGCAAACATCCGCAGATCGACAAGGCTATGATCCGGTGGCCTTCGGGAACCATACAGACGCTCGATCACCTTGCGCCCAACCGACTCTACACAGTGAAGGAACCGTCATGAACCAGCCAACGACGCAATCCTCTCCTCCACCGCCGGAATTCGCCACGAAGCCGCTGGTTGCGAAGCAGGCATCTTTCGCCAGCCGTCTGAATCCTTTTCTTCCGCCTCTGTTCATCACTCTGATCCTGCTTGCAGGCAATCTTTCCTTCGGCATCCTTGAAGGTTACTCGAAGACTCTGCTGGCGATTGCCGCAGCCATTACGGCGGAGATGGTGCTAGGGCGCATCTTTCTGCGCAGATGGCCGCATCCGGCCAGTTCTTACATCAGCGGCATCAGCGTGGGCATTTTGCTGCGCTCGCCCGCCTTCTGGCCGTTTGCGCTGTGCAGCCTGCTCTCCATCACCTCAAAATACACGTTGCGCTTCCGCAACCGGCACCTCTGGAATCCTTCGAACTTCGGCATCTGCGCAATGCTCTTTCTCGCTTCCCAGGCAGTGGCCTCGCTCAGCATCCAGTGGGGCAACAATCTGGCTTCTCTTCTTGTCATCTGGCTTCTGGGCACGGTCATCGTGTTGCGTGCGCGCCGCTTCCACATCACGCTCACCTATGTTGTCTGCTTCATTGCGTTGTCGTTCCTGCGCGCGCACATCACCGGCGACCCCTGGCAATCGGAGATTTCCCCGATCACAGGACCCATGTATCAGTTGTTTATCTTCTTCATGATTACCGATCCCAAAACCACGGTGCGCTCGCGCAAAGGCCAGTGCATGGTGGCAGCCGCCATCGCCGTGCTCGAATTCTTCTTCCGGCTCGACAGCAGCATTTATGCGCCGCTCTACGCGCTCTTCTGGGTAGGCCCGTCGGCACTGCTCATTGAAATGTGGATCGATTCGCGGCGCGCGCGAGTTCTCCCAACGCCGGCAATCAACGATCAGAAAGCAATCCGCGCCTAACACCCTTATGTCCCAGATCTCGCTCCATTCGCGGCATCAACATCCAGCCGTCGTGCGTACCGCGCAACACGCTCTGCTATTTTTATTCGCGGTTATCGCCGTCGCCGGCTGCAAATCCAGGCCCGCGCCTCATGAAGCGCAAAGCAGCGCGGTCCAACCGGTTCAGGCCACGTCCGCGCCCGCTGCTGCGGCGCAGCCAAGGCCAGCCCGGCCGTCCGGGCCCATTACATTTACGGATGTAACGGCTGAAACGGGCATTCACTTCAAACACAACAGCGGCGCCTACGGAGCGAAGTACCTGTCCGAGACCATGGGCAGCGGCGTCTGCGTTCTCGACTACGACAACGACGGATGGCAGGACATTCTCTTTGTCAACTCGATGGACTGGCCCGGTCACTCTAAAGGAAAATCGTATCCCGCACTGTATCACAACAATCATGACGGCACGTTTACCGATGTTACGCGCCAGGCAGGCCTGGCTGTCGAGATGTATGGCATGGGCTGCTCTGTCGGCGATTTTGATAACGACGGCTACGACGACATCTACATTACCGCCATCGGCGGCAGCCATCTGTTCCGTAATCTACACAACGGCAAATTCGCAGACGTGACCGCGAAGGCCGGCGTCGCGGACTCCGGCTTCCCCACCGGCGCCGTCTGGTTCGACTACGACAACGATGGCCGCCTCGATCTGTTCGTCGGGCACTACGTCGCCTGGTCCCGGCAAAGCGATCAGACCTGCTCGCTCGATGGCAAGCATAAGTCCTATTGCACGCCTGAGGCGTACAAAGGGCAGAGCGCGCGGCTGTTTCACAATCTCGGCAATGGAAGATTCGAAGATGTTACAAAGCGCGCCGGACTCTACGATCCCACCAGCAAATCGCTCGGCATTGCGCTGATTGACTACGACAACGATGGATGGCTTGACCTGTTTGTGACCAACGATACGCAGCCCAACAAGCTCTACCACAACAACCGCAACGGAACGTTCTCTGAAGCGGGCTTCGCGGCGGGCGTTGCGTTCAGCGATGCGGGCCGCGCGCGCGCCGGCATGGGTACAGACGCGGGCGATTACGACAGCTCCGGACGGCAAAGCCTGGTCATCGGCAACTTCACTGACGAGAGCATGTCGCTTTACCACAATGATGGATCCGGACTGTTTACCGATCAGGCAGAAGCCTCCGGCATTGCTCCGCCTTCCGCGCAGTCGCTCACCTTTGGCTGCTTCTTCGTCGACTACGATCTTGATGGCCGTCTCGACATCTTCGCTGCCAACGGCCATGTGGCGGACGATATTAGTTCCATACGGCCCAACCTGCATTACGCGGAGCCGCCGCTGTTGTTTCGCGACCTGGGTGGAGGCAAGTTTGAAGACGTGTCCGCAAGTATGGGCGCTGCACTGCGTCGGCCAATGGTTGCACGTGGCGCCGCTTACTTCGATTACGATAACGACGGCGACCTCGATCTCGTCGTCAATACCAACAATGGCCCAGCGCATCTATTCCGCAATAACAACGGCAATCGCAACGACATGTTGCGCATCAAACTGGTTGGCACAAAATCCAATCGTGATGCCATTGGGGCAAAGGTGGCGCTCACTGCCGCCGGTGGCATGCGACAGTTTGCGATGGTCAAATCCGGATCCAGCTATCTCTCGCAGAGCGAGCTGCCGCTGACTTTTGGGCTCGGGAAACCCGGAGCGATCAAAGAAGTAAATCTTGCGATCGCGTGGCCCAGCGGGCGCAAGGAGTCGCTGTCCCATGTGGCTGCCGATCAGTCGCTAGTGATCGAAGAGGGTAAAGGCATCGTCTCGACGCATCCGATTGCATTTACTATGGCAAAAAAGTCATCGGCACAGAATCCGTGATGGGCGCGGTGTGAAAGCCGCATCGCTCTATCAGCGCCATGATTTCTTCGCGGCTGGCATTCAGCTTTGCTGCTGCATTCAATAAATCATCTGCATCCACGGGATACCAGTTGCGCCGTTCGGGCTTCCCTAGTCCAGCCACGTTGATAGGCTCAATCACGGCGAGGATCTCCGCAATCAATTCGCGCGACTCGTTGGCCGTCAGCTTGCGCCATGCTCGAGCGCACAGGCGCTGGCATGCAGGCCCAAACTCCGGATGCGTGCAGAGAAGAAAAGACGGCGCCAGTTGCGGCTTGCCCAATCTTCGCGCAGACTCAGAAAAACTCACAGCAGCGAAGTAGAGCAGTGTGAGCGCGGCGAATACATCAAAATTGTCCATGTTTGCGTAGAGCGCGCCGATTAACTGCGCCGCAGCCAGCAACTCCTCGTCCGTTTGCGTCGCATATACCTCTAGTTGCGCGCCAAAGCTCCCGCTGTTCCAGTCGCGCTCAATGATCGCTGCGAGCCGCGCTACGCCCAGCAGCGTCAGCGGGAAGCCGGTTGAGAGCAGCGGATCGACGAATCCAGCCGAAGACGGAAGCAGCGCCCATCGCTCACCGGCAATGGCCGCGCTGCGAAATGAAAGCCGTGGCAGATACGAAAATGGCTGCTCCGTACGCGCGGCGGCAAACTGCGATTGCAAAGCTGGAATGTGTTCAATTAGCCGCTGCCAAGCCGGTGCGCCATCAGCCAGCCGCAACTGCGCGGCAAATGTGTCTGTAGCCGCAACGCCCGCACTGGTGATTCCATTGTTGAAATGAAGCACCCACGCCCATCCGCCAGCGAAGACATGGTGTACAGCCGCGGCGTCGATTGGGTAGGGCGGCTCTTCATCCGTGCGGCTGTGCATCGTTCCAGACAATCTGTCCACGCCTGAAAAGTGACTGTATAAACTCTGCGTGCCAGGATAGTCAGGCAGCGGGGCTTCGGCCAGACCAAGCGCGCGATACAGAAGGCCACGCGGCCCGGTCGCGTCGATCACGAACCGCGCGCGAAAGTCCACAGGTTTGCCATGACGTGCGCCTGATAGCTGAATCTCCTTGCCGCGTTGCTGAAAGCTCTGCAATGTCACGCGGTCAAGGTAATCAACGCCAAGTTCCTGGGCTTGATTCACGAGAAAAGAATCAAAATCGGCGCGATACCAATGTGTGTCCGCGATCTGGTCATGCGGGCTGGCGGCCACCAGGAGCTGGTTCCGACGCTCAAGATCGAACGACTGCGGGCGATTCAGAACGTGATGATGAAACGTGAATCCTCGTTTGAGACCGCAGGCAAGTTGTGGATGCGTGCGCTGCCACGGGCCCCATTTCGCGAGCGATCGGATAGCGGGCAATTCGTAGCGCTCGCACAGATCTTCCAACAGCAGATTCGCGAGCGGCGTCGACGATTCGCCAATTACCACGCGCGGATGTGAGCCCTTCTCGATAAGAACCACGGAGCGGCCGAGACGGCGTGCGATCATGGCCATCAGCGATCCCGCAAACCCCGAGCCGACCACAGCGATGTCGTAGGCGGCGTTCATTGGCTGGGCCCGCATTGCTCACAGGTCACCTGAGCCGGAACGCGCTGTTCAAGATTCATGACTCGCAATCGTGTAACACGCCGTTCACGACAGCCGATGCAGCCGGGCGAAGCATCTGTGTCCCAGAGGTCGGCGAAGACTCTTCCTTTGTTCAGTGCGACTCCCTGCGCGGCCGCGGCTTCCAGGGTTTCTAAATGAGGCGGGGAAAACTCATCGGCAGCCTCCAACTCTTCCATCGCGCCATTGCCGCCCCGCGTGGGAATCAGAGTTGCCGCGGTTGCGCCACACGCAAAAGCAAACTCGAGCGAACGCACAGCCCACTCAACCGCTTCTTCTTCGCGCAGAAATGGCGGCTTGACCAGAATAAAAGCGCGTAGATCGATATTGTTTTCAGAGAGAAACCGCGCCGCAGATTCGAACATCTTCAGGGTCATGCGTTTGTTGAGCCGCGGAAGAACCTCCGGATGCACCGTCTCAAGTCCCATTGCGATTTCAAGTTTTCCTGCCAGCAAACTCCCGAAACGAGTGCACGTCTCACCCACCAATGCCGGATGACACTCAACGATCACTCGCTCAAACGCGTTCGTGCGCTCGGCAATTGCCGGGTAATCTTCCGGAGGTATAGCTCGCGTGTCGAAGAAGCTTCCGCTGTTATAGAGCTTGATCTGGCGCGCGGCGGGCAGGCGCTCGAGTGCATAATCAATTTGCCGTGGAATGGTCCCTGCCGGCGACGACCGCGTAAGCGTGTTGCGCCATAGGTCGCACATCACGCAACGCCATGGACACTCGCTGTTGGTGAGAAAAACGGTTGCGGTGGGCAGGATTTCTCCCGCGGCGCTACGCTCCTGCTCGACAAGAAAAGCGTATGGCTGAAGCGGATCTACGATATTCCGCGATCCCCTGCGCGCGGCAATCCACGCATCGCGCTCTCGAGCGCCGTCAGGATACGTAGCAAGCTGCCGCGGCATCACTGGTACATCGAGAGAAGGCGGTTGCGATATTCGCTTTCGCGATAGGGCAACCGTTCGCGCAGCGAATCTTCAGAGAGCGCGCCGTGCTGGAAACGCCGCTTGGTGAAGACCGGCATTTGCATGCCGGTCACAGCGGCCACGCCGCGCGAAACGATCATGCCTTTCAATTCATAAAGGCGCTCAACATCGTAGTTCGTCAGCTCAATAAAAGGAATCGCCTCTGCGACCGCGATCACGCGTGGCATAGTGAAGGGGCTGAACCCCGTAAAACCATAACGTCGCGCTGTCGCATAGGTGCGGACATACGAACGGCTGAGACCACCACTATAAGTAAGCGAATGCTTGATCTTACCTACGCCCCAGCCTTCCTGGTAGAGCATGGGGTTGTTGATCACGCTGCGGATGGTCAACTCAGGATTGGCCTCGATCGGGTAGTCCTTCAGATTCTCGTCGCCGCCGTCTCCATCGATCAGATAACGCCAGTCGGGATAGCGCGCGCGAATGCCCCTGGCGAGCGCGAGCGCCATGCTCGCCGATTGAATGTCGAGCGGCTTGTAGTCCTCAACTACGCGGATTGTCTCGCTCGCATCGAGAGCCGACGCATCGGCCTCAATCGGCTCCAGAAAGATCACAAGCCCGAACTCCTCAAGAAACGACTGGGCCTGCTGCAGGTCTGGGCCGCCGAGATTCAGCACAAACGCTTTCAGGCGGCTGGGATTCATACCCAGCCTGCGCATCACATGATATGTTGTCAGGAACACGCTGCCGCTGTCGATGCCTCCTGAAAAGCAGACTCCAATCGGCGCATCTTCGGGAATGGATCGCAACCACTGAGCTATCTCTGCGGCGAGCGCGGCGACATAAGTGCGGCCAATCGCATCCACGTCGGCTGGAAGCTTCTCAGCACTCAGCGTAAAGAAGCGTGTGTAGACCGGGTCCGGATCGGGGCATCCGATAAGCTGCAACTCCACAACATAGTGCGCGGGCACCATACGCGTGTAGCTGGGCCGGAACTGTTCCGCAAGGCCCTCGCTCTTGAGCCATTCGTAGATTGTGTCAATGCGGTCGGAGACGATCAGCGCCGGACCAGCTTTGCGCTTGGCCAGAAAATAACGCATCGGCCTGTCGAGCGAGCGCGCCATGCGCACGGTTTTACCGCGTTTGGCCAGGAGCGCAAACGAGCCGCAAATCCGGCTTATACCGTCGGCCGGCCCCTCCAGCACGAGCGAGCGCGCTTCATCCACGCTCATGTTGTAGATATGATTCGACCCCGGCTCGGTCAGGTCGACAACTCGCTCAAGATACTGATCCACAACGCCCTCGAAAGTGTCTTCCGTTTCATCGACAGGCGGGCAGACGGTCTTGAACAGCAGCCCGGCGACAGTGCGATTGTACACTCTTCCGCATCTCCACAACCCCATCCATTCGGTGGATCCATGTCAGTGGATCCACGTTGATGGGCCCATGCCGGTGGCCACATGGCTGCGCTCCAGTAGGATGGGCCGGGATCGATGCGCTCTCTTCGTCCGCCTCTTCATCACGTGACTATCACATCTTGACAATCAAGATGAAGAACTGTAATGTCTTCCTCTATGAGCGCTGATAATACCGATGTCATCCAGGGCACGCTCGACATGCTGATTCTGCAGACGGTAAGTCTGGAGCCGATGCACGGCTTTGGCATTGCCCGCCGCGTGGAGCAGGTTTCGCGTGGAGTGTTCAAGGTAAACCCGGGTTCGCTATTGACCGCTCTGCAGCGCCTGGAGCGCGCCGGATGGCTCGACTCCGAGTGGCGCCAAACGGAAAACGCGCGCCGCGCTAGGTTTTATACGCTCACGCGCGCCGGCAAAAAGCAGCTTGAAACGGAGAAGGCTGGCTGGACGCGCCGCGCGTCGGCAATCGCACGCCTGCTCAGAGCCGAGGGTTGAGCCATGTCATTCTGGCGGCAGCTGACCTTTGGCCTGCGCAGCTTGGCGCGCCGCAAAGCGCGCGACCGCGACGTAGCAGACGAAGTGGAGCAGTACTTTCAGAACGCCGCAGCGGAGCGGATGGCGCGCGGACTCACGCCGGAAGAAGCCCGTCGCGCCGCGCGCGCAGAGATGGGCGATGCCGCCGCTGCCCGCGACCAGGCGCGCGTATACGGATGGGAGAATACCGTCTCGGCGCTGTTCAGCGATCTCCGGTTTGCGGCGCGACAACTCACCAGGCATCCGGCTTTTACTGCGGCCGCGGTGCTCACCCTGGCTCTCGGAATCGGGGCAAATACCGCTATCTTTACCGTGGTTGAATCGGTTCTGCTTGCGCCACTTCCTTATCGCGATTCCGGCAGCATCCTGGTGTTGAATACCCGCTGGACCGACAGCGGGCACACCGCGCCCCGCGTGACCGGACCCGATGGAGCGGACCTGCGCAATCAGTCGCACAGCTTTGCCGCAATGAGTCTTTACAGCGGCGGCAACGAGGGCGTGGAGCTGCGCAATCATTCCGTTTATACGATCGCGGCCGGGGTTGACGAGAACTTTGCGCGTGTTTTCAGCCTCAAACCGATCGCCGGGCGTTTATTTGTGGATGGCGAGGCACACCATGCGGCGCTTGTGAGCGAAATGTTTGCGCGCGACAACTTTGGCGGCGCCCAGGCCGCTGTGGGGCAGACCATCCACATCGAAGGCGAGGCGCTTGCGATTGTCGGCGTGTTGCCGGACGCATTCGATTTTCCCAATCACGCCCAGGTCTGGGAGGCTGCTCCGCTCAGTCCCGAATCCAAGTCGCGAACCGCCTTCAACTACAAGGCTGTCGCACGGCTGCGCACAGGCGTGGCTTTGGCTACCGCGCAGGCAGAAGTGAATGGGATTTCGCGCCGGCTTGCAAACGCGTATCCCGCCGAAAACCACGGCAAGCGGTTGATGCTCGAGCCACTCCAGGAGGCGATCACTGGAAACGCGCGGCCTACGCTTCTGCTGCTGTGGGCAACGGCGGGATTGATTCTGCTTATTGCGTGCGTGAACGTGACGCATCTCGAACTGGTGCGCTCGCTTGAGCGGCAGCGGGAGATCGCGATTCGCAAGGCGCTCGGATCGTCGCGCTGGCAGGTGATGCAGCCGGTTCTGCTGGAAAGTATATTGATTGCTATGCTGGGCGGTGCGGCCGGCGTACTGCTTGCGTTCCCAGTGATTCGCGTACTGGTGGCAATGGCTCCGCCGGGGTTGCCGCGAGCCAGCGAGATTCACCTCAACGTCCAGGTGCTTGCATTCACGCTGGGAATAGCGATTGCGACGGCGCTTGCAGCTTCTCTTCTGCCTGCACTGCGCGCAGCGAAGGTCGATCCGGCTGAGGCGTTGAAGCACAACACTGCCCGCGGAATTAGCCGACAGGGAGCGGCGGCGCTACGGGATGCGCTGGTGATCGCCGAAGTCACGGCAGCGTTTGTTTTGGCGCTCGGCGCGGGACTCCTGCTGCACACAATGGGCAACCTGATGACACGCAGCATGGGATATGAGACCACGCGGATGCTGGTGGCAGACGCGGATGCGCCCGCGCACTCCGCAGAGGATGAGTCGCGCGTGGTGCGGCAGTTCAACGAGTTGTTCATCGATCTGGCGGCGTTACCCGGCGTGGAACACGTAGCCGGCATCATGGGGTTACCCACGGGCAGCTACGGCTCGAATGGCTACTATCAGATCAGGGGAGGCCTGCCGCCGGACCCGCGCCATGCAGCGTCGGCCAATTTCAGCGTCTCCAGTCCCGGATATTTCCAAACCATGGGAATCCCGCTTCAACGCGGGCGCGACTTCAGCGCGGAGGATACATTCACGAGCCCCTTTGTTGCCGTCATCAGCGAATCGCTTGCCCGGCAGAGTTTTGGCGGCGCTGACCCAGTAGGCAAGCAGATCCAGTGCGGACTTGACTCAGATCAATGGATGACGGTGATTGGCGTGGCAGGCGACGTCCGCCAGAATTCGCCCGCCGAAGCGCCGGGCCCCACGCTCTACATGCCGATGACGCAACACCCGTTTTACGCCAACCAGATTCACATTGTGCTGCGCACGCGCGTGGCCCCGCTCACGCTGATGAATGCCGTCCAGCGAAACATTCTGGCAGTCAATCCGCTGATTGCTCTGCACTTCACCACGATGGACACTATGGTCAATCGCTCTATGTCTTCGGAGCGTTTTCGCGCCGCACTCCTCTCCTGCTTTGCCGCAGTGGGGCTGCTGCTGGCGATGCTCGGCGTTTACGGAACGATGGCTTACTCGGTCGCTCAGCGGACCTTTGAGATCGGGCTCCGCGTGGCTTTTGGTGCGCACCGCGGCGCGATTCTGCGCGGCGTGCTTGGGCATGCGGCCAAGCTTGCCTGTTGCGGCGTTGCGGCCGGTTTGCTGCTGGGACTGGCGGCGGCGCGGTTGGTTGCGAGCATGCTGGTGGATGTGCGGCCGATGGACCCGATCAGTGTTGCAGCCGCCGCCTGCCTGCTGCTGTTTACCGCGCTGGCCGCGGCTTTTGTGCCAGGCTGGCGCGCAACGCGGGTCGATCCGATGATCGCGCTGCGAATGGAATAACGCGAGGTCCAGACAGCCCGCACACCTAGGCGCCGAAACAGTGTCCAATGTCTATGCCCGATCCTGCGCTGCATCCAGTTCTTCAAGT
This sequence comes from Occallatibacter sp., assembly GCA_036267475.1. Lineage (GTDB taxonomy): Bacteria > Acidobacteriota > Terriglobia > Terriglobales > Acidobacteriaceae > Telmatobacter. The sequence goes on along the minus strand of DATAVZ010000061.1, from coordinate 50,970 downwards.
TTGATCTCGACCATGGCGCAAATCGAGTGCAGCAAGAGCTTGTGGACTTCCTGAATGCGCGCCGTCGTGTGGGACTCGACGAGAAGGTCAATGTCCGCCAGCCCCAGGCAAGCGCCGCCATCCCTGCCGAGAAAGGCCACGCTCGCCATCTGCATCTCTTTGGCGCTCACCAACGCGCGGCGAACGTTTTCGCTGCGGCCGCTGGTGGTAAAAGCCATCAGCACGTCGCCGGGCTTGCCAAACGCATGCACTTGCCGCGCAAAGATCTCCTTGAAGTCGTAGTCGTTTCCGAGCGCCGTCAGATCGCCTCCGTGAACCGCAAGGGAGATGGCCGGATACGGCCTGCGCTCGCGGTTGAAGCGGGAGACGAACTCCGTAGTGAGATGCGATGCATCGGCGGCGCTGCCGCCATTGCCGCAGGCCAGCAGTTTGTGGCCGCCGCCAAGCGCGTTCGCCAGCAAAGTTGCCGCCGCAACCACGCTCGGCTCGAGCGCGTGCACGCCGCCAAGCAGAGCCCGCAGCTCTTCAACATCGGTTTTCAGAGTGCTCTTCATCTGTTTTTCTCGATCCCGTGCTGCCGATAGGCAGACAACCACACCGGTTCATCATCCCACGACCACGCGGATCGCGGCTACACTGGTTCCCTTGCAGCCCGGAGCGCGGCATGTCGCACCGGCAGAGCTACTCGTCGCGCTACGGAGAATGGCGACGCTATCGCGCTGAAACCAAGCCTAAGGTGCGGTCGCTGAAAGATGGAGGGATTACCGAGAATGCAGCAATATCGGCAGCAAATTTTGCGCCGTACGGTCACGCGAAAACTGCGCACCGCCGCAGCCGGCGCTGAAATAATTTATATATAGCCCCTTCAAATGAATGGTCGGGGAGAGAGGATTTGAACCTCCGCCCCCCACGAACCGACGACCGAAGTCCTGTAGATTCCGGCAAGATCTACCGCGGTAGTGATGGAATGATCTTGCGGTCATGTGAGAGGCTAGACACTCGTAACCTATTCAGTGCTGGCTGTGGCCATGTATTTCCACACATTTTTGAATTGCGGCAGCAATGTAGAACCATGAGGCTGCCTGGTAGGGAAATCATTGACAAGAATGTGGTGGTCACCGTGGATGGTCCTGTCTGGCTTGACCATGAGCGTTTCCGGCTTCGAGAGCTTCATGAGCACCATGCAGTTCGCGATCTGGTGCTGTACGTCGAATGGATCATTCAAGTTAAGGAAAGAGAAGAATCGAGAGGGACGGGTGGCGCTTTCTTCCGCCTGCCAAGGAGCCGGTCGATGAAGATCGTCCAGGTAATCCTGCGGGCCAGAGAACATCAGCACCCTGTCTACCGGGAAGAGCTTTCCAATATAAGCTGCGTGTCCAGCTCCCTGAGAGTGACCCGCAACCAGGATTCGGCTCCAGGCCGGTTGGCCATCGATGACAAACTCATTCCATCCACCAGCAGGATCGTGCTGGACGAGATAGAGCAAGAGTTTCTGAAACCGGTTCAGGATCGAGTTTGCGGGATCGACCTTGATCTTGTCACTGACGGGAGCGCCAGTCACAATGGCCTTGCGGTAGTGGCCGAAACAGTTGCTATCAAGACTGTGTGCGCAACTGACGGCAATAACGTTATCTTCATAATCGAGGCTGATGGCGTGGTAACCCCAGCTTGCAAAAGCGCGGTCCATGTTGAGACTGCTCTCTGCTTTGCCGCGTGTGCCGACCAGAAAGAGGAGTAAGCGATGGCGCGACATTTTTTGCGGATCATAGAGAACGAGATGTGGACCATGAACGGTCTCAATGGCGGGATCAGTCTGCGACGGATTTATGTGCAGAGCCGTAACTGCTGCATGTAGGCGCGCGCCTCCAAAAATGAGGACCAGAGAGGCAAGGACTGAACAAGTCCGTTGAGGATGCGATATTTCTCGAACTATCAAACGCAATGAAGGGTTCATGGCCAGTCCTTCTTCAGCATAACGCGAACATCAGCAAGCCGTGCGTTTCCCGGTGAGATATTCCACTGCGGGTAGGTGACAGGGATGTTGAAGTGCAGAGATTTACTGAAGGCTGCTGGCGCCACTGCCGCTGGCGCGTTCTTGTCGCAAGCGGGCGGCGCGTTTGAATTTCATGAAGATATGGTCGAGGCACTTCGCTTTTCTTCAGAGAGCCTGGAATTGCAGCTTTAAGCAACCATACCGGAGTTTTTGTTTCTTAACATTGACGGTTTGGGAAAAGGAAGGCGACGTGCCAACATTGTCGCAGCAAACAGTTCTGGGACGGGCTATCGAGCGTCGAGTTTCACCGCCGGCAGCGCGTGCCGCGTGGAATACCGTTTGTCCGGCGCCAGCCAGGATTCTCCGCCGCCATGGACATCCGAGCTTTCCAGCAGCCGTGTGGTCATAGCGTCGGAGTGGAGCACGGATTTTGTTCCGCCTTCCATGGTCTTTCACTTCGACCTGTCTCAGGTCCATAGCACCATGTTGGGCGTGTTCCGCAAAGATGGCCTGCTGGCGGCTCCTGCGCTGATGCACTTTCCCGGGCAACGCTCGATGCGGCTAACTACGGATATTCTCGATATCGGTCTGAGATATACCTCGGATCGGGCTCATTCCACGGCAAAGCTCTGTCTGCCTGGCGCGACCGATCAACAAAAGCGCATTATCTACACGCTTGCAGTGACAGCGCTCTATCCAAATGTGCCAGGCATCAGCAATGACATGGGCTTCGATACGTTCCACCGTAACTGGTTAAATGTGCCACAACTCAATCTATTCAGCCTTCATGGCTCCATAATCACGGCGGCAGATCGCGCCGGGACTTTGAGCATGTCAGAAACCGCTTGCATCTCCGGCTGCTCGGGAGTAACGACGACCAGGCGACCGGCATGTGGCAGATCGATCTTCACCGTAAGCTCTCCGGTCGTCTCAGGATTCACCACCACAACGGCCCGTTTGCCTGACTTTGCAACAAACACGGCATGACGCACCGATCCGCTGCCAGTTACAGAGGCGCCGAGCGTGTCGCGAAACTCAGCATCCCACAGATATTCTCTGTATCTACGCCGCAATGCATCGATCTTCTTGCCATAGACCAGCGTTAACGGAAAATCCGTCACATGCCCTTTGAAGTTGAAGGGCTCATAACTGATGATGTAGCGGTTGAGCAGGATCAGGTTCAACTTCTCACGGTCGTCGATGCCGGTGACCGCGACCAGCAGTGGAGCCTGCGAATCGATATAGCGGCAGACAGGCCGCGATCCGTCATTGATGCGAAAGTAAGAGACAGGATAGTACTGCATCAGCCAGTCCTGCGGGCCTTCGCCTGCAAAGATGAAATCGGGGTTCACCTTGTCGGCGGCGGCACGAAACTGCGCAGCCATAGGCATATCGCCGCCATAGATATAACTCGGCGGCTCATATCCGCGGCCAGCGCTGAAAGAATATAAGACGCCGGCATGATGGCACACCTCGTCGAAGAGCCAGCCGTCGGCCCCGAGCGCAACTGTTTTTTCAAACTCATGTGTAGCGATGTCGCGATACGCTTGACACTGTACATCCATGATGGCGCGCCGCCGATTATTAATTCCCGCTAACTGGGTCGGAGTCGTGTAACTATATCCGCCAGTCTCATAGGGAATGCCATAAGGATCGATCGCGTCATATTTATAAAGCTCCTTCTTGTACCACTCTGTCGTCATATCGGCCCAGATTGGTTTGCCGAACAGGACGATCTTCACGCCTTTTCTGCGCGCGTGCAGGATGGCCTGATGCAACTCCAGCCAGGTGCCAAGCCCAGGGTCCGTATCGAGACACGGATCGCCACCGTCCTGCCCGCCAAGCGCCCAACCGACCAGTTGGATGGCAGTCACACCGTTGGCTGCACATTCGTCAATGTACTTCGGCAACTCTCGATAAAGAATGGAAAAATCCTGCTCCGCTCCATCGATCTGCAGTTGCAGCCAGGAGTGCACATCCTCAACCCACGCAGCAATGTGCGGCCGCTTGAACCAGGTCGCGCGCCACTGTTTGTAAATATCCAGGCCTGCGTGCCAGTCACCGTCATAGCCGCGCATAAGCACAGGCGCCAGCTTCCTTGTAGATTTCGGATGAGCAAATACAAAATGGCAGGTGCGGAATTCGAGATTCACCGTCAGGCCTGAAATCTCATCCTGTTCCGGCACGCGGTCTTCCGCAACAATTCCCGGGTGTTGCTCGAAGGTGTACTCCAGTAGATAGGGCTGTGTAGGATCGTGCATCTCCACGTAGAGTCCCTGGCTGGCTGCTTGAATTAGACAATAAAGGCTGTGATCCGATTGCGAAGTCTTGGTTGGATAGCGAACACCCCAATACCCCTTTTCATTGTCGAATCTGGGATGAATCTCCTTGCCTTCGAGGTTCCCGTACCACATGACTTCGGACTGCAGTTGTTCTTCTCGTGTGGGTCCATTCAAATCGCCGAAGTATGGATAGTCAATGGTTTCTACCCATAGGGGCGAATTGTTCTTCAGTGTGGCATCAAAGGTAAGTGCGCCATCTTGCAACGTAACGACGGCCGTGAAAGCAATTGGCAACATGCCGCCGTGCTCGCTCACCAGATTGTTCCACTCAAGCCGCACTTGATTGTCGGAGATCTTGCGAACGCTCACAGCGCGCTGTTTCTGGCCCAGAACAAAGTTGGCGCGCTGGTGTGGCAACGGGACCAGCAGGCGAAATGAGGCACCCAGTTCCGGCCGGCGTTCGATCACCCAATTAGTCGATTTTCGAACCAGCCGCGTCAACGCGCCCGACACGGCATCAAACGCCACCTGAAAGACATCGTCTTCCAAAACCACTTCGCCGGCACTGTTGGGCTGCTCCGCGCGCAGTTCTGCATTTGTCAGAGCGCCGGCTGCCGTCAATCCGGCTAATTTATTGAAAGTTCTTCGATCCATGTTTTCCTCCGGTGAGAGCAAGTGCCGGATGCGTCTGAGCACGGATGAAATTGACCCACAGTACAAATCTGCGGAATTGTCATACAATTTTTGCGGCTCCGTGCGTGGTCAGGACTCCTGTCGAAAGCATGGGCTTGCCGCGGATTTTATAACCGGACGCGCGTACATAGACGCCTTTCTTGTTCAAAGCCATTTTCATCTCAGGATTCGCTCGATGGCGAATATATCCGTGGGCAGAAAGCTTTGTCAAGGTACCGGTCTCCATTTGAATAATCGCTAAATATTAAAATCGGAGTCTTGCGCAATTAGCCCCATTATTCTTACGAATCTTGAGCTATGAGGGTCAGTGACATCTATGCGAGCATCTTTCCCAGACTGTTGACATTCGACGCACAGCAAGAGTAGAATTCTCCAATCGATATGTGAGATACCGGTTTCTTATTCGCATCCTACAAAAACCAGACGTGATCGCAATCAGAGAGCGAAAGCTATACCGATCAATGGATCGTCTACGGATCCCTTGACGGCGAGCAAAAGTTCAGCGCCCGGAGCTAACGATGATGCCAGGGGCACGATGTACGGTTCGCGATGCCGGAGCCTAAGGGATGAGAGAAAGCAAAGATGCGCACAACGTACGCGTGGGGCGATGATGCACCATTCACGGGGTCTTTTTGAGTATTGCCACCGCATACTTCGTTACACAGTTTGAAAGCATCATGGACTATATGCAGGCGCTGGTCAGCTTCTTCATTGCGCCGCTATTTGGCACCGTGATCATGGGAATGATCTGGAACGCACCACTGCACAAGCTGGCTTTTGGGGGGTTCTGTCGGGCACCGCATCGTCGGTGGCAATATACGCCGTCGTAAAGGCGCATCCGGCATATCTTCGTTACGTCGCCCTTTCATCTGACGCCAGGGACATGGCAGAAAATCTCTATCGCGTACTCTGATCTTGGATGATCTGCGTGCTGGTAACAATAGTGGTGAGCCTTTTCACCACGCCTAAAACTAAAGAGCAGTTGACCGGCGTGGTTTGGGGCTATACACAGTTCCCTGCCGCGGAGCCTCTGCCGCTGTGGAAGAGATCGATATTTTGGGGAGCAGACGTCGCGGTCTTTTTCGCCATTCTGCAATGGATATTCTGGTAACGCCTGCTTGAAGGAGTGGAGACGGAAATATGACTGAAAAACACATGTTGCCAGTCTGGTTCTTCGTCCGCCTGTTGCTCACCATGTATGGTGTGATAATCCTGATCACCTCTCTCGCCGATTGGGCTCACTCTCCAGCCGCAGTTCTTGCGAAATACCACCCCGGCGTGTGGGGTGGCGTGGTCCTCCTGCTCATCGGCGGCTTCTACACGGTGTGTTTCCGCCCGGGGCGAAAGCAGCAGAAATAGCGTACATTTCTCGCGATCCTGTCCCGCAACCGTGCTGCTATACTCTTAACTTCTGGAATGGAAGGTTGATTTGGAGCGCATACAGGCGACCGCGAGTGACCGGTCCCTGGTTTTTTTCGTAGCTCTGCTCCATGGGATCTCAGTCGAGGAAGGCACATGAATATCAGAGAGATCGCAAAACGGGCACGCGTTTCTCACTCTACCGTATCGCGAGTCATCAATCAGATTGACACTGTTGATCCAAGGCTGGCGCGCCGCGTACAGGCAGTTATCCAGGAGGTTGGCTACCGGCCCAATTATCAGGCGCGGGCTCTGGCTCGCGGCAGAAGCCACACGGTAGGGCTCATTGTCTCGGAACTAAGTGGCGGGAACCCGTTCTTTTCCGAGATCATCCTCTACTTTGAACGCGCCGCCGTAGAGCAGGGCTATGAGGTACTTGTCAGTTTTGCCGATAAGGAGATGCATGCGGACCCTGTGGCCGTATGTGCATCGCGCATGCAGGAGCGGCAGGTTGAGGGTATCGCGACGCTCACCTTCGGCATGGAGGAACAACTAGCCAAGTTCCCCATCAGCGTGCCTATGGTCTATGCTGGAGCCGACCACGACCTCGATGGCGTTCGAAACGTGCGCATCAATTACCTGCCGGGGTTTCGCGACGCGATTAAGCATCTGGCGGAGTTTGGCCACCAGCGAATCGGCTACCTGAGCGGTCAGCTCACTTGGAGCAGCATGAGGACGCGCTACGAGGGCCTTCGCAAAGCGATGAAGCTCTCCGGACTTAACTTCGACAAAGACTTAGTGGCCGAGTGCGATCACACCTGGGATGGCGGCGCACAGGGCATGGCCACGCTTTTGAATCTTCCCAAGCCGCCCACCGCGCTCCTCTGCTGCAATGATGTTGCTGCAGTCGGCGCTCTGAAGACGCTGGCGGCACGAGGACTGCAGGCCGGCAAGGATATTGCGCTCATCGGGTTCGACGACCTCACAATCTGCCGATTCACGCAGCCTGCGCTTACAACCATTCAATTTTCACCGCGCGAGATCGCCGGACTCGCGTTTCGCGCTCTGCTGGAAGAGATCGAGGTCAGCTCCGAGAAATCGAATTTGGAATACAAGACCCGTTTTGTCCTGCGCGAATCGACCTGTGCGCCGCGTGCTTAGAGCCGCCGGCGCAACACATAGTTCCCGCAAAACACAAAGCACATCGGGCATCACTGCGATGCAAGAACTGCAATGCCCAGTGGTCCCAAAGAAACCTGAGTTACATTTGCCTTGCCGTCGATCAGGTCACTCATCGAGTGAGGCAAATCGATGTTGTCATGCGCGGTCGTCGTTAGGTTGAGCAGGAAGTAGTATGTCGTGGCAGACTCTTCCCGGCTGGTGACCTCCACGCCGTAAGGCGCGGCGATCAGAGGCTTGAGATTTCCCATGAGACCTATCTCGTGCGCCAGTGTCTCGTAGAATACGTCTTCGTCGCTGTCGGCTCCCACATAAAGGACCCAGCCCTGACCGTGCCGATTGCGGGTAATTGCCGGCTTGCGATCCATCGGGCCACCGCCATATACAGTGGCGATCACCTCGGCGCCAGTTAGAGCGAGTGATTCGACAATGGTGCGCGGCTTGAAAACCGCGTCGTTTCCAGCAAAACGGATTCCAATCTCCGCCGCGTGCTTTTCGTCCAGCATGCCGTTCTGCGCGTTATATTCGAACAGATCGAGAATTGCATCGGATTTAACGCCGGCAATCTCTGAGAATGGGCCCGGCGCCAACGTTTGCCTCATGCTGTTATCAGGGTTTTCTGTGCCAGCCCGGTAATTTAAGACCAGTATCCCACCCCGCTCTGCAAAGCGGCTCAGCTGCTTCACGGTCACGTCGTCGACCAGTCGTAGGTTCGACGCAACGACCACCTTATAAGAGGACAGGTCCGCATTCAGCGGCACAACATCAATGTTGCGCTGGAGCACTTTGAGTCCGTTGTAAAAACACTGCGCTTCGCCGTTATAACGCGGATGCCTGTCTCCTACCCCGCCTAACCCCTGCGCCCACTCGTTGGTGAAGTCGTAAAGCAGCGCGATGTCGGCGCGCGTCATGGCCCCAGCCACCCGAGGCCCCAGACTCGCGAGCTCCCCGCATATCTGTCGTAATGTATCTTGTGCGGGATTGATTTTGCCGTCGAATCCTTTGATGAACGATGGCCGATGTTCTTCATTGCCGGCCAGAGGCCGACGCCACTCGAAGTAGAGCTGCCCATGACTTCCATGCGCCAGATCGCAGTAAGCCTGCAAGCGTAACCCTTCGGGCATTGCGTTGGGAGGAACATATGCATTTTGCTCAGCGCAAAGAAACCGCTGATGCGGCCCTGCACAGCGGCAAAAATCGCTTAGAAAGCCCGCAGTATACTGGCGCTGGAATCGGCTCAGTCCCGGCGCACTCACGTAGTTATCCCATGCGGTCGCATCCAGAAACTCTACGGCAGCGGCATAGATGTCTACAGACCATGTAGGCGCCGGCCAATTCGTGAAGACAAACTGATTTTCGACGCGCGCATGAAGGATGTCAGCCTGTCTGCGCAGGTGATTTAAGAATGAGTCTGAAAAGAACCTGCGGTAGTCCAAGCTGATGGCAGGCTGCCAACCGCCTTCCGCGGAGTTTCGTGGAAAATGGATCTGCGACCAATCAGAATACTTATTGCTCCAGAAGGCCCCGTTCCATACGCGATTTAACTCATCCAGCGTACCGTATCGCTTTTTGAGCCATACCTGAAACGCTCTCTCCGAAACTGGATCGTAGCTCTGAAATGGATATCCCGGCTCATTATCGAGTTGCCAGCCGATCACACCTGGATGATGGCCATAATGTTCTCCAAGAGCAGTGACGATTCGCGCGCTCGCCGCAAGATAGTCGGGGCTGCTGGCGCAATATCCTTTACGGCCACCATAAGTATATGAACCGATATCATTGCCGCTCAGAACGTCCGGGTGCAGCTGATAGAGCCAGGGAGGCACCGATGCCGTAGGCGTGCCGAGAATGACGTCGATTTTGTGGCGATTGGCCAAATCGATGGCCTTATCCATCCAGGAAAACTCAAATTTGCCAGCAGCTGGCTCGTACATAACCCATGCAAACTCGCCCATGCGGACTGCATTGATACCTAACTCCTGCATCTCGCGGAAATCGATCTCCCATTCTGGCGAAGGCCACCACTCGGGGTAATATGCCGCGCCGACAAAATAGTGATCCCACGGACTGCGTGTTCCCCCCGCTCTGCTCTCGCTTCCATTCAGTCCAGCGGCCCAGGCATCTCTAGGTCTCGTCATTGCGCCAATCGCAGCCACACCAGCTAATTTGTTAAATCTCCTGCGGTTCACTCTGTGTCAATCCCCTCTGCAGAATGTGCATTATTATTGAGGCCGCTGCCGCCTGGAAACGCGGCCTCAAGGTGAAGTCTCAATAAACAAAGCAACGCAGGTCAAAAAACATATTTGGCTGCCAACTGGAAGAACCTCGCGTCGGGCACATTGCTCTGTAAGCCGAGCGGCCCTGTGATTTGGCCTGCGGCGTTATTGATGCCAGTCTGGCTTGGGTTGCCCAGGGTTGGATGATTGAAAAGGTTGAATGCGTCCGCGCGGACCTGCAGGTACTGTTCGTGCCAGACGGTGAAGTTCTTGGTGACACCCAGGTTGATGCGCTCATACCCCGGGCCGTATGTGTTATTGGCTCTCCCGCCCAGATAGAGCTCTGCCGTTGCCTCGTCCGTGACGGGACTGGCTGGGAATTGGCCGACTCCGTTATTCGCATTAGCGGTGGCCGCGCCGTTGAGCGGGTTATCGAACGCGCAGGCGTTGTACCAGTGGGTCTTGTTACGCACAGACGTGGGGCAACTCGTCAATTGTGGATTGGTCGAGTTTGGCATACCGCCCGCTTTAGATGGATCCGCAATCCTGATCGCACGCGCGCTCCCGCCGGAAGGAGTATTGATCCCCGATGTGCCCACGGTAAACGGCATGCCTGTTTGTGCAATAAAGGTTAGATCGGCCGCCCAGCCGCCTGCAATCTCATTCAACCACACGGGCGCGTTGTTCATGAATATACGGCCCTTTCCAAAAGGCAGTTGGTACGAGCCGTTAAAGCTGAAGCGCTGCCGAACGTCATAATTGGAATTGGTAACTTCATCCTCGATGGGAATAATGTTCCAAATGCGATAGGAGTCACCTCCTCCGAGAGGATCGATGGAATTGTCTTCATTATGTGACCAGGTATAACTGGCAAGGTAACTCATCCCGTTTGAAAAGCGCCTTTCCAATTTTGCCTGCAGTGAGTTGTACCAGCTCTCGGCGCCAAAGTGCAGCCATGGGTTGCCCGTTCCAAGCGACGGAAATGCCGACACGCCTGTCGAGTTCTTCCCATTTGCCTGGAGCTCTCCAGGCGGATTTGTAGTGATCAGGGTAGGAAGGTGTCGCCCCACATTGCCTACATACATGACAGTCGCCGCAAGATTATTTGTGAACGAATGCTGGATGCTCAGGTTGTAGTTCAACACGTAGGGTGTGTGAATTTGCGAATCCCGCCCGTTGATGACGGTGCTGTTGATGAACCCCTGGATTCCACTCGGGCCGCTGATCTGATTGGTCATCCCGAGTTCCAACGTATCGCCGGGATTTTGATACTGCCCGGTGATCGGATAGTTCTGTGCTGCGCCAGGCTGTCCGGCTCCGACGATACTTGCCGCCGCGGTCGGGCTCAGCGATGGGCAGTAGGTCGTGATGCCCGATTGATTTGTAGCGTTGCCGTTTACGCAGGTTGTGGAGCTAAGGCCTGAGTGAGCCATAAATGGGTAGTTGCCGCCGATATTCGGATTGGATCCGAGACCGAAGATTGCCCCATAAAAAATGCCGCCTCCAGCCCGCACCACGGTATTTGAGTGGATCTGGTACGCAACACCTATGCGCGGCCCAAAGTTTTTCTTTTGTCCGGTGGACAGGCGCGGATTTGAGTCAAACTGGACAGCGACATTGTTGGCGGTCAGCAGGCTGCTGAATGCCGGTGCAAACAGATTCGCATCGGTCTTCCACTTTGCCGGCAGAACATAGTTGGCTGTTCCCGTGCCGATTCCCTGGGTCAAAGGCACAAAATTTGCAAATCCGCCGGTCATTTCTCCCGTCGGCTGATAGTAGTCATACCGCAGTCCATAAGTGAGAGTGAGCTTCGGCGTAGCCTTCCACGTATCTTCCACGTAAGCAGAGTTATACCAGTTCTGTAGATTATCGATTGGCTCATTGGTAATACTATCTCCGTTCATCTGGTCCATGAGAAAATCGGCTACACCGTATCCGGTATTGCTCACACTGGTTACAGCCGTATAAGTCCCTGAGTAGCTATAACTCCCGCGTGGGTTAGGTGGCTGCAGGAAGAAGATGCGGAAGTTTTGAAGACTTACTCCGCCTTTCAGCGTATGGTTACCGAATATTCTGGTTACATTATCTTGGATCTGGTAGATATTCTGGAGTTCAATCGATGGGTCATTGCCGTGCGAACCGAATCCCTGGATGCCGCCAACACTGATACTGGGTAAGCCGCCGTTCTTGTAAGTGCCAGCACCGAACGGCATCCCTCCCAACCCGAGCGCGGCGGCTTCATTCGTGTCATAGTTCGGTTGCAGGTTCTGATATGATCCCCAGTTGTAGCCAAAGCGGAATTCATTTACCAGGGTGGGCGTAAAAAGGTGCGTCTCGCTGAGCATGAAGTTCTCGCCCAGGTAGCTCTGCCGGCTACCGGCAAAGTTACCGGTTCCATCGAGTATCAGACCCAGCGGCGGCGTGAGCTTGTTATACATGTAGTTGTAACTGTAGCGCGCGTATGCGCGATCGCTGGGACGGATATCCCAGTCGAGCCGCTGATCCCACTGAACAATGTTGTTCTGTGTAGGCAGAGTCTCAAGCAGGTTGTTGTAGGCCGCGCCATAAGAAGATGCGTTCGTATTGTTCGATGAGTTCCATCCGTTGTTGTTGGGCAACGGATACATCTTCAGAATATTCTGCACAACGGGATTGAGAACGGCCGGATTGAAAACATTCTGTCCGGGAGCATAGGTATACCCGTTAGCGACAGTGATCTGCGTGCCGTACTGCTGGAAGGTTCCATCAAATGTACCCGGAGTTCCCTGCGCGGCTGTTGGAGCATTGTTCGCACATGAGTAGTGGCCGGTGTTTGAGTTGGGCTCGTAAAGGAGAATGGGGCAGGTTTGACCGGAGGTATTTTGTGCCGTCAACAACTCGGAGAAATCTCCCTGGCGCATGCGGGGCGTGGGGACGCTATAGGGTCCGCCGATTGCTCCGAGTGCGATGCGCGTGACCTGCATGTCGCCGAACCAGAAGAGTTTGTTCTTGATAATCGGCAAGCCCAGTGTGGCTCCGAACTGATTGAAGTGATACGGAGGAATGGGCAACGAGGGGTTTGCGTTCCACTGCTCCGCGTTGAAGAACGTATTGCGGTTGTACTCCCACACATCCCCGTGGATCTGGTTGGTGCCGGACTTGATGGCGACATTCAACACTGAACCCGCCGAGTGCCCGTACTCGGCACTGTAGTCAGCTGTGTCCAGTTTGAATTCTGAAAGCGCGTCCGGCGGCGGAGACACGGCATACATCGAACCATTCATGTAATCGACGATGTCCACGTTGTTATCCACGCCGTCCAGCAGGTAGTCATTCTGTTCAGCACGCTGTCCGTTGGCCTCGTAGTCGCCATGACCGCCACCCCGCGTGCCATATGAGGGCACCACACCGGTATCAAGCTGCGCCAAGTAGACCCAGTTCCGCTCAGCTAACGGCGTATTGTTGATGGTCTGGGAGTCCATAACCTGGCTGACGGTCGCCTCTTCGTTCTGGAGCAACGGCGGCGCCGTGCTGACTGTAACGGTCTCTGAAACCGAGCCTGGCTTCAGAACCATCGGGACGTTCAGATTTTCGCTCACGTGCAGCGTCAGATTTTGCTGCAGAGTGGTCTCAAAATTCGGCGCTGAGACGCTTACCGAGTAGTGCCCAATTTTGATCGGAGAAAGGATATAGACACCGCTCGCATTTGTCTTTCCCTTCAGGATTGCGCCGGTATCCGTCTCGGTAAGAATCACTTGAGCGCCTGGAATAGCCGCCCCCGAGCTGTCCTCCACGAAGCCTGAGATCGTGCCCTGGTCGACTTGCGCCAAGGCATTTCTGGAACATAAGGAAAAGACGAGGACCGCCATAATCCACAGGCGCAATAGGGCTGGGTTCTGCTTCCGGCGGTATCTTTTTGGGGGTGAATGGTTAATGCTCGCTGGCTGATAGATGACAATTGATTTATTGGACACGCGCAAAACCTCTCTTCCATTCAGCGCCTGGCTGGGTCGTTGTGAAAATACCCGCCCAATCCTAGGCGAGCTAAATTAAGCTTGTCAAGAGTTTTTAAGAAACCGGTCTCACATCTATATAATTATGATAATAAATAGTTTACATTAGAATATGTTTGCATTAGAGAAACCGCGCTGCGAAAAATGCTCCCTCGGCGTGGCTATGCGCAGGTCCTATGGCCTTGCGCACCCGCATGTGGCAAACTCGCAGCGCGTCAACACTGGCTTAAGACCCAGAAGGGTTGCCAGTGCCGTGATTGTGGCAAGCAGCATTCGTAAAGGTAGACGCCATTTTCGAGGATTCACTTGCGTGCGCGGAACTTACACCAGCCCTATTTGTTCCGGCTATTGCTAATTCTCAATCCGGTGATACCGAAGTGTCTGAAAAACGGGTTTTTGCGCCGGGATACGGAATCCGGTCAAAGTCACAGCTGCGCCCAGTAACGCGGTTGCAGGCAGTACCCACAAACGATACTAAAGCTGAGCTCAGGTTATGATCTTCCAAGAGTAGACCTCGTAGCCACCGCTCTCGCCTTCCTCGCGGCCGCGATCATGCTCCAACTTAAGCGCAAAGTCTTTTCGCGAATCCTGAACGTAAAAGGTATGGAGCTATTGCCGCAAATGCGCGCTGTGATCTGGCGTGTTTCACGTATGCCCGCGTGCGCGCCCACATCCGCCCAAGGAATAATGCTTCCACTCTCCACATAGACGGGGATGTGTCTGATCGCTGATGGAACAGCTAACCGTGTGCCACCTTGAAATGTTTCGCCTGTCCAAAAGTCGTGCCACGTTCCTTCTGGTATTAGGTAAAGAGGATTCGTTTAGGGCAAAGCCCCGGAAGGTCACTCTGGGGCAAAAGAGCTCAAATCCCCAAAAAGCTAACTTCTCACTTACCTTGGCTTCAAGTTGTTGCGCAGAACATTGTTTCGCACCGTGACGTGTTGATTCGGTTCCATCCAGGTCTCCTGCCCAACCCCTGCGCCACCATTGCCTTCAACCAGACAATCCTCGACCGTCACCTGTTGGCTTTCCGCGATCATCATACCGTCGAGTGCGTTTCGTGTGAGCTCACAATCGCGAACTGAGATGTCGTGCCCGAAGATCACCGCAACTCCATTTCCCCACATCGAATCGGCAAACCGCGAGCCGCTGACCATAACGCTCGAAACATGATTCATCTTCAGATTGTGGTTCTTTCCGGGGCCCGGTGGAACCATTCCGCCGCTTGCCGAGATATCGCAATTCACAAACTGCACATTCTCAGCTCCGAATAATTCCACTGCGCTGTAAGTACAGTTGCGCACAGTGACGTGCTCGAATCTCAAATTGCGTTGCTTAGCTTTTCCATCGCTCTGAAATACAATCCCTGCTCGGATTGGCCCATGTTCTTGCCGACGCCGGCCCACATCGGTGTTTGGATCATGCGACGCTTCTGGCGCGTGGCCACCTTCAATGACCAGATCCCGTAGTACCACGTCGTGCAGGTCTGGCTTGCCGTTCACGATTGCCGCTTCATACCCTGGTTTGGACGGGTCTAGAAACAGTTCACAATCAATGCCTGTTCCTGCGATCGTGACTCCGCTTGGCAGTTTTAGAGTTGCCGGCAGCGTATGCAATCCTGCTGCGAGGCTCAGTGTGCCGCCTCCGTTCTTCTCAAGCGTGTCCAGAGCCTCCTGGATCGATTTACCTGGTGCAACGGGAATTGCCGCTGCCGGCGCAGCGCTCATCGGCGCTGTCTGCGCGCCGGCCGTCGCCGCAATCGTTGACGGAGTCGGTGCTGGTTTCAGCGTTGCCGGAGGTTTGCCAAGATCGCCACGAAACATTGTCGCCACACTATGTGGGCGTAGCACTTTCTGCGCTGCCTTCTCGGTATACGGCATCGCCATGTGTTTTTCGTAGCGATAGTGCTGCAATACTGGGTGGTAAAGGTCGCTGAATTTCCCGCGCGTTTCTTCGCTGATCTTGCCGTAAGCAGGCACATCTTCGCCCAGCATGTACCGGGCTGTGTATTCAACCCCAAGTGCGAGCCGGTTGTTGGCTTCGGCAAAAAGATCGACACCCTGATTCCATGCCACCACGCAAGTATTCACCATGTAGGCAAGCCCGAGTTGCGTGTGTCCCTGATCCCTGCACGACTCTTCGCACTGTCCGCTAGGGTAAACATAGTGCGTGATGCCGCTGTTTACAGGTCCGAGCCGAAAGTGCCGATAGACCGACTCCATCAGATTGCGATCCTCACAGAAGACGCCGATTGCCAGCAACGTGTACATGATCGCCGCGTCCCAGTTGCCATTCGCCTCGGGGTAGAACATGCGCAACAGCGGCGCATAGACCGTCAGCAGCATCCGCTTGAACTGTTGCCGCGATTGCGCACTCCAGCCTGCGTAGGTCGCGCGTAAAATCTCGGCCGCGTTACAGAACTGACCGCCGGTCCAACCGGCCAGCAGCATCGCGTCGTTCTCGAAGAAGTCAGCCAATGTGCTCGACCACGCATCGAAGATTTCGATGGCCTTGTGCGCGTGGGCCTCGTTTCCGGTCACATACCACTGCATCACGTGGTTGTTCGCTGCGTCCGCGCTCTGCTGGAGCTCGCGGCCGCCCTTCTCGCCTGCGTCGTACGCCCCGCGAATGACATGGACAAACGGCTTCGGCGTGAAGTCGAGCGAAGCGACGGGGCTGTCGAGCCATATCTGCCACGCAGATTTCCATGGCTCCTCGCCGGCATTGATCTTGGCCTTCATAAACTCGAGGTCGGGTCGGGTCTGCAGTATTCCGGGATGCACAATCGGCCTGTGAGCTGCCTGCGCCGTACCGGTGTCGTCATTATGTGCACCAGCCGCTGGAAACGATGAAAGCTGTCCGAATCCCGGTAGTGCGATTGCGGCGACTCCCGATTGCCAAAGAAACGTCCGCCTCTTCATCTTAGTAATCTTCTTGTCCTTTCGTTGTGCGCAGGTCTCGGGTACCGCAACCAGCGGCGGTGCACAAACATCGCCGAGGTACTTTAATGTGTCACGAAATGAGCGGATTGTGTATTTTTCTCTTCACGCCAGACAAATCCGTTCTTCGCAGGCATTCGAACCCTGAGGTTGCCAATCTGCTCGCCAGGAAGCAGTGTGAGAGTAAACTCCGCGCCACTCTTCACCTTTTGATAGAGAATATTAGCCCTGACAATACCCGTGCGGGTCCGTATGGGCCAGTTGTGCGCTTCGACACCTGTCCAGCCTGGTGGAATCCGCGGAATAACGTCGACTTCTTCGAGTGAATGATCATCGACGCCGAGCATGAGGCGTGAAACCTTCAAAGGCTCCGATACGTTGACGAGATTCAATGCGCCGCATCCTTCTTCGAGAGGGATTTTACCCACGGCATCCGGTGAATAGGTGCGCTCGTAGAAGAAGTACGGAGAGTCTCGATGCAGCTTATATTCCGGCACAGGACGATAGGTTGCATCCACAAGCCAGGAGAGCGCCTTCTCCGCCATTGTCATGTTATCGAAGAGCAGCATAGTCTGGATCGCATATCCTTGGCCGTAGGATGGGCTGGTGAGGAGACCTCCGGCAAGCAGGTCGAATTGTGTCCAGATACCATAGCGGTCGAATTCCGTCTTGCGCAGCGGCGTGTTGTAGAGCTGCTGGAATGTCTTCTCACTGTGCTTGAAGTCTGTCGTCCACGAGGATGCGAGCGGCTGAAGACCCAGAACATCGGCATACATGGATGCGACGCCGTTGATCGATCCGATGCCCTTATTTCCAGGAGCATTCAAGATGAGGGGATCAGGCTTCATCGTTTTTATATCGATACACCAGATCCAAGCTCCATCTTGATCAACCAGATATTTGTTCATGGCATTGCTGACACTTGCTGCCGAACGACGATATTCATCAGCCTTCATGCTGTTCCCAGATTCATCCGCTATTCTAGCCGCGGCCAACAGCGCCAGCCGCACCAGGTTGTTTTGCGCCACGTTGTAACATAGCCCATTCACACCCAGCCCGCAGCCGAATTCACCGCTTCCAGCCACAAGCAGATGCGTCTTCAACTCAAGCTGAATTTCGTTGAGTGGTGACGCCTTCTGGAATAAGAACTGCTGAATGTCTCTCCTGACCGGGTCTGAGCCGGGCAGGCGTTCCCATAGCAGCACCATGCCGATGATAATCGAAGTCGTACCATCCATTTCCGCGCCTGATCCCGGCTGCGATTGCTTGAAGTATTCCGGAAATGAGTAAAATCCGTTTCGGTTCTTTTCAACCAGGTGCATCAGGCATTCGGCGAGAAGCCCCGCATGCTGATAGTAGCCACGCATCACGAGTTCGCGCATAAACGTACCCCCGTCGCGCGACCACATGGTGCCCGCCCAAGGAAAGCCGGGAAGAGATGCGCTTACGAACCCTGCGGGATAACCATCGCGAGCCTGCGCATAAAAGTTCTTCTCCAGCACGCCTTGGAATGATTCATCCAGTTCTTTTGTGAATAAATTCGCCGTCGGCGAGCCGAAGAATCGAAGGGAAACAACCTGATCCTCTGCAAGCCGATTATCCTGAGAAGATGAACGGGCGGCTCCCCAAAGCGGCGTCGATGCCATCCATGCCGCCATCACAACTGCGCCAACCCATGAGGACTGCCCGATCAAACGGACTCCCCTACACGCTCAGCTCGCTCAGAATCATTCATTGCGCATCCCTGCGATGCAAAAGTGAAAGCTATGGCCCCAGAAAAGCGCATCCTGGGGCCGGTCCATTTTTCAGTGCAGGTCGGTCAGAACGTCAGCCGCAGCGTGAGTTGCACTTGACGGCCGCTGTTGGCGGACGAAGCGCCAGATTGGCCGCCTGGCCAATAAGCTTCCGTGCCGTCGGTTGTATTGGGGTTGTTAAAGCCCTGGTGGTTCAAGAAGTTGAACACGTCCACATTGAATCGAAGATTGAACCTTTCGGTGATGGGGAAGACCTTGAAGAGCGAGATGTCAGTCTCCCAGTTCTTCGGTCCTTGAATGAAAGTATGTGCGCGTAGATTACCGCCGACATTGGTGCCATAGGCCTCTGTGTTCGTTTTGCCATTTGCCAGGTTCACAGTTACGTTATTCGTGTTGTAGAATGCCGTTCCGGGAACGGTGTCGATCGGCTGCTGGTAGGGTGTGTAATTGGCTGGTAGACCATACACACACTCAAGAGCACCGCCGGCCCCTGTTTTGACGCCGTTAGCCGCCGTGCACTGTCCGCTGGTGGCATTGGCGGTTGGTGCGATATAGCCGTTAAACCACAGATACGACGGATAGCAGTTACCGCTGCGGCAGTCGGTGATCGGCAGCTTGTGTTTATACATGTGGATGGGGTTGTTGGGGCCCCAGTTTGCGCCCGCGGGCTGGAATATCGATGAGGTCATATGACCCACACCGGCTATTTGATAGCCGCCTACTAACTCATCCACAAAGCGATTCGAGCTGCCAAGGAACTTCTTTCCACGGCCCACCGGCAGGTCGAAGATGTAATTGAACACAATGTGATGCGGCGGAAAGGTGCTGTCGAGCTGGTAAGTTTCCCATTTGATGAGGTCGTGCCAACTGGCGTAGGGCGCGACACCCGATGGACGCGCCGGCGGAAGGGCGGCGGGAGTTACAGGATAGTCAGAAGTGAAGGTAGCCACTTGAGGAAGAGCGCCATAATAAATCACAGCAGGAGCGGTTGAACCATCGCGGGTGGAGTTGCTGCCTATACGAAACGCCCTGTTGTAGTCATAGAAAATCTGAAATGCGTACCCATGGTGGAACAAGCGCTGGTAGTTGACCTGAAGCTCGTTATCGTTCGACCAGCCGGTTTTTTCATCCCAGGTGAAGGGGGCATAAGTGGTGTTGTCGTAAGAATTGAGCGCGGTTGCTGCATAAGTGTCTTGCTGCGACGTCCCGATGACGCTCGCATTACCGTTCGGCGGAGTCGTGCCAGTGATCATCTCCCAGTCAAAGGCGCTGTATGCGCCATTGGGAGAGTAGGCATGATCCAGGTAAGAGCCATGCGTCCATACCCAGCTCACTCGAAGAGCCGAATTCCATTTGAGAGGCTGTTCGACCGTGGTGTTGACCTCGGTCACCATACTCGGCTTATAGTCTGGATCGAAATATTCACCATTCGTGCTGCCCGGCAGAATCGCGGTGGTCGTACTTGTGTTGACGATGTTCGCCGCGTTCACGCCCATCTCGATCGAATTGGGATTGGTGGTCGGGTCATAGACCTCACGCAGCGTGTAATTCGGCAGCCCATCCGGGGATTGGGCAGCGGAATTATAGTTCTGCGTATAGGTAGCCGCGAACGGCAAGCCATTCGGCCCAGGGTTGGAGTTACGCGTGGGAACTGGAGTAATGTACCGGCCGTAAGCTCCACGCAGCACGGTGCCTCGTTTGTTCCCAAATGGCTGCCACGCTAGACCGACGCGCGGGCTCACGTCCAGGTTCTCGCCATCATATAAAGCGTTGGGATAGCCAGCCTGCGAAGCGGTTTCGAACTTTACCCCGATGTTCTCCATATTGGTGACGATCGCCTGAGTCGTCCATCCCTCCGATACCAGCTTGGAGAGGGGGGCGCCAAGAACAATGGCGTGATTGGCAAGGTCGAAGTTATCATTCACGCCGCCCCTGGTCTGCCTGGCCGGATGGGCTTCGTAGCGAAGGCCGAGGTTCAAAGTCAGGTTTCGGCTTACATGCCAGTAGTCCTGGAAGTAGGCATCGATCTCCTGGTCGCGGAACCACACAGGAGGATCCTGTAACTGGACCGAGGCCGCCGCAATGTTACCGAGATACAGGCCGGCATCGCCCAATCCGGTATTGGAATAGGCGCCGGGACTTGCCGTGCCAGTCGTGCCTTCATAGAGACCGGTGGTGTAAGTGGTAAAGGTGCTCGAATCCGCATTGCGGCTATTCAGGTAATAGAACCGATCGTGACGGAAGCGGCCACCGAATTGCAATTGATGTTTTCCAATGGTCTTGGTCAGGTTCTCGTCAATCTGCGAGATGATCTGGTCCTCCTGGTACTGGTACATGGTGCCTCCGTAGTCCATGGTCGTGAGCCCGGTGATGACCGGGAATCCTGTCTCGCCAAAGTTGTTGGGCAGACTTAGCATCTTGTCATAGTTCAGATTCGGATTCCCGCCTCCGCCGACATACTGGCTATACCACTGCTGGCTCAGCACGGTTTCAGCAAAGAAAGTAGGCGAAAAGACATGCGTGTATCCGAGAGCGCCGGCGAAGTTAGCGTCCGGGATGACTTGGTAGCCGCTGGCGGCGGCGGGGAAGCCATTGGCGGCAATCGTTGCCGCTGACTTAATGGGATAATTCCGCAATGCCCGGTTGGTCTCTATATTCTGGGTATAGCGCAAGTAAGCCTTATTGTTTTCGTTGAAGTTATGATCCAAACGCCAGGTGATCGTCGGTATGACCTGGTAGGAAACGTCCGGAGAGTTGAGATTGGGCGTCACCAATGGATCATTGGTGTTGGTGGGCTGCGGTGTAATGGAATAGACCAGCGCGGCCCCCGGACTCATCTCGGCAGGGTTGATCGTGTTCAGATTGCCGTTATAGTCAAACTGGGTGCGGCACCAGGGGCTGTTTTGATCGGCGGCTAGTTGGGCGGGAGTCAAAGTGCTTGGATTTACGCTGGGAGGCAAAGGACAAGCGGCATTCGCTGTCGTCGTCGCCGGATCGTAAATCGCCTGCTGCACCCCTGAGCTGACCATGTTACTGAAGTCTCCATTCCGCTCGGCAAGCGTGGGCACGGACACTTGTTCCGCGGTAGTGGCAGCCAGCGAGTATCTTTCGTACGAGAAGAACCAGAAGGACTTGTCTTTGCCATGGTACAGATGGGGCAGAACGATGGGACCGCCGGCGGATGCGCCAAATTCGTTGCGGATGTAAGGCGGCGCATTGTAGGCAGCGAGATCGTTCCTGGTCTTGGCAACGCCCCAGTAATTGTTGACGGCCGTTTCAAAGGCCGAACCGTGCAGTTGATTGGTTCCAGACTTGGTGGTGATGACCGCCGTGCCCGGAGTCGCGTACTGCGCCGGCGCGTCGATCGGATTGAAAGTAACTTCCTGGATCGAATCCGCGTCGGGCAGCATGGCCCCGTAGGTATTCTGCTGGCCACCAAAATTATCGTTGTTCAGGGGCACGCCGTCCGCAACGTATTCGAACCCCTGGTACAGCACCCCAACGTCAAGTTCGCCGTTCTCCAAGCCGGGTACCGAGTTAGCGGCCAGCGTGAGCAGGCTACGCCCGTTCATAGGAAGTTGGCTGATTCTCTGGTTTTCCAGGGTCGAAGAGATCGTCCCGTTGTCGGTATTGGTTAACTGAACGACGTTGCCGCTCACGTTTACCTGTTGCGTTACCGCGCCGGCTGTCATAACCGGGTTGATGACGGCAGTCTGGCTCACCAGTAGCTCGATGGTCTGGCGGTACGTCTTCATGCCCGGCGCGGAGACCGTCAATATGTACGTTCCCGTGAACAGAGCCGGCACCTGGTAGAACCCGGCGTTATTGGACTTTGTATTGGCCGCAATACCGGTGGCCTGATTGACAACGTGGATAGAGGCTCCTGGTATAACGGCCCCCGTAGGATCGGTGATAGTTCCCTGAATCGAGCCAGCTCCGCTCTGTGCGGCTGCTATCGAGCAGCAAATCGCAAGTCCTAGCAGAGCTACGGTGACGGCCAGGACCGGCATCTTCCGGTACCAAAGCACACGCGTCAGATAGTTAGCTACATTGCTCACTTGAACGTCTCCTCCTGAAATTCTTACTGCCGTCGTAACGCCATAGTCTGGGATGTCGCGGTTCTCCCAATTCGCCATGCAGATGTCGGTCCGTAGAGTTTGGAGCTTTGCACGCCCAAACATGCATTCTGTGAACAACGCCGAACCGTTCTGAAAGCCACGGCAAAAACTAGCCGCACGAGACGGGAATTGCAAGGTATCGTCTATTCGTAACAGTATTCATCACAGTGACTAACGTCGAGTAAGTGCATGATAAAATTGGGATTATTGGGACACGGGCGATTTGTTATCGAACACCGCACGCGGCAGTTGCATAAGGCTTTCGCAAGGCTTGAGACCGGTTCCTCAGAGGCTGTGCTCTCACGGTCTTTCCGATCAAAGTGGGCATGCAACCGAGCATCCTGGCGACGAATGCTACGATTGAAACCATCGGATATTTGTCACGATTGAGGTGGCCGGGTTTTCACATGCATTACACTGATCCAACCGACGCTCGCGAAGCGCATCTCGCTGAGATCGCCAGTTCCGAGCAAGACAGCGCCGCGCTCAAAGAGCACCTGAAAGAAATCATTGAGGGGAAAGCGTTTAGGGGAAGTGCGCGTAGCATAAGATTCTTGGAATACATCTTAGACCAGGCCATTGCCGGCCACTTTGAAGCGCTAAAAGAGCGTGTCATTGGTGTCGAGCTTTTTGGACGATCCCCATCCTATGAGACGGGCGAAGATTCGATCGTTCGGGTTGCGGCCGGAGATGTCCGTAAGCGCCTCTCACAGCATTACTCGATCTATGGAACGGTCTCTGAGTTTCACCTGAGCTTGCCACTAGGGTCGTACATTCTTGAGATCACACGTCACCCCCCAGATGTGCGGGACCTGCTCGCTGTAACGAATGCCCATAATAAGCTCGCCATCTCGTCCTCTGAACCGGTAGCGAATCATCACGAATCCGCCACTATTTCGCAAGAGCAGAGTGTAGTTCCCATTCTTGTTTCCCCATCCGAATCGATGCGCACAGGCCAGCTGAACTGGCGGCTGTGGATTTATTTCGGCATTCTGCTCGTGGCCGCGAGCGTGGCTCAGTGGGGCATCCTCTTGAATCACTATTCGCATGAAGGAAATCAGCGCGGCTTGGTGCTTCCATGGTCGGCATTTTTCAATTCTTCGCACTCCACAGTGCTGGTCACAAGTGATCCCAACATCGCCGAAATTCAGATCCTTGCTGGCCGCACGATTTCGACCTCCGATTACGCGAATCATCGATACATCCCCGAACCCAATGCGCTCACACCTGAACAAATCCAATTCTGCAAGCAGTTCCTGATAGGAGATAAGGCGGCCTCGGTTGACCCGCCTATCGTCGCCAACATTGCGCAACTGGCCCAGAGCGCCTCAAAGAAGATCGAGGTACGCGGTGCGCGCGACGTAGAACTCTCGAATTTGCATACCGATGACAACTTTATTTTTCTGGGAAGCCCGGGATCTGATCCATGGGTGAACCTTTTTAGCAGCCAACTGGACTTCAGGTTTGGCGCTAACGGCAGCGCAGGGCTGGATCAGACCGTCGTCAACACCCATCCGTCCGCGCATGAATTACCGTTGTATGTTCCGACAGCTCCAGGTTATGCAACGGGCCAATCGTTTGCGATCATCGCCTTTGTTCAAAATCCCGACCAAAACGGACAAGTTCTCATTCTTGCAGGAGCTAGCCGCGAGGGAACCGAAGCGGCAGGGAAGTTTGTTGTCGATCTTCCTCGCTTCTCAAAGGCCTTGCAGAATTGTGGCATTAAGCCTTCCGGTCCTCTCCGCCACTTCGAAATGCTATTGCGTGTAAATATCATGGCAGGTCTTCCGAATAGGTCCGACGTGGCGGCGTGTCATATTCTGTACGGTTCCTCTGTTTAGTAGTTGGCGATAAACTTGATCTTTCCGTGAGTGTTTGTTGCCGATCTTATTCCGGTCCGCGCTGAATACCGATGGGAAAAGGGGGTTTCTCCTTCTTCCAGAATCCAGTATATGCCTCGGTTCACACAGAAGAGCGCCATGCAGACGGGGTGCGGCTATCGACCCAGTCGAGAGGTTGGCTGTCAAGCTTGTGAACATAGAGCCCGAAGGCTTCGCGCAATCCTTCGAGGGTGGAAGAATTGCTTTGTCGCCGGTCCCTACCGATGATGAGGTTATAACCCGAAACTACAATTCGGTCAAAGGCACCGAAAAATGCCCCTTGATCGCGTTTAGACTCCTATAAATATGTCCATTTGCGCCCGGGGGATAAACGGCTCTGGATCCGGAACGGAAACGTCGCTCTCGTGGAACTCTCGCGCCGGCGTTTCTACCTTGAGACGGGACATAAGCCCGTTTCGACTTGCGTGCTTTCGATCAAGGAGCAGTTCCGCCGCAATTTTGGGACTGCTCCAAACATGCGCTTGGTCGTCTGTTGGCATCCAAGAATCTGCGGAGGCGCGCATATGAATGTTGATCTGGCCCAAGAACTGCTCAACGAACTGGGTGCATCTCTTGAAGACCTGGAGACCAAACATGCCGCTCTTTTTCAATTTCTGAAGGACAAGGAAATACTCACAGATGACCAAATTACACCTTATCTAGAACAGGCCGGTAAAGCTAGCAGCGTTCGGTGGCGTGCTGCCCATATCAGGCTTGAGAGCCTCTTCCGAAGTGAAAGGCAAAAAGAGGAGGAACTCGGGAAAAATGGGATACGCCAGGTGGACGCACGCCATGCTCCGCCTAGTCAAAATCAGGAACCGGAGACGAAGAACGAGACAGGCAGCGCCAAGGCCACACCACAAAATGAAGAAGCCAGAACCGATAGAGCTGTCGAGGGCGCCGGAAAGGAACCAGTTTCCGATAACGATGAGGCGCAAGACGAGCATGTAACTGGGGCGGACAATAAGCCAAGCTCCAACCCGCAAGTAACGAAGTAGTTATTTCCGAGTAGGCGGTGATAGAACCGCAACTCAAAAAACGTCATTTGGTTAGCTCAGAAATGCCCCAATGACTTGGAGTGCCCGACTTGAAATGTACGAGTGAAAAAGATAGATCCTGGATCAGTTACGTTGATCGCAAGCCGTCGATCTGGTGGAAGAAGCGATCCGAGGCGAGCCCCTTTTTCATGATTTCCTTCCAAAGCCCGTAGACACCGCAGTTCCAGCCCATATTAGGTTTGAAGGCCTGTCCGGTTACTGTATCGATGTGTTCGTGTGTGGTTCCGCCCTTCGAGAACTCTAGTTTAGTTCTCCAGATCATCAGGTTCTCGGCATCAGCCGCGCCATGAAGATGAGCGTCCATGAGCATTTGCATGTCATAGAGGTACCAAGAGCCTCCGCACTGATAGCTGCCGTCAGAGGCGTTTCCAATTGCGGCGGTATATTCTTTCGAATTGTATTGGTCTCGTCGATAAGTGCCATCAGCCGCACAAAAGATCTTGAAGCCGTTCTCTGTCCTGGCCTTTTCCGTGAGCGTCTGGTAGTGCGCGAGAGCCTGCTCGGAGGGCAGCAGCTTTTTCCCAAAATATACTGCGCCAACAAGTCACCCATCAGCGGATCTACAGCTAAGATATCGGTTCGCTTCCGGCTGATGGGATATGCGCCGAGAGACGTGCTGAAGAGGCCGCGATAATGATCAAGCGCCTGATCGACCGATACCTTTGTTTCAATGCCCATGGCCTGCGCGCATAGAAGTGCAACCACAAACAGACCCTGATTGTTGCTGATCGTGTCATCGCGATCAAACGCGATCACGTCAGCCCAGCCCTGCCAGCATCCGATTTTACGGGTCTGGGTCGTGAAGCCGGAGTAGTAACTCTCCGGCGCGTGGGTTTCCACAATGCGAAGAATCCGTTCCACACGGCCCAGATCGACCGCAAAGCCGTTGCGATGATTTCGATATGCCCATACTAGCGTGAACAGTTGCCGCTCTGCCCCGGTGAAAGCGGTATCGTAGCTTGCTTCGTTTTCGAAGCACGACTGCGAGTACTCCGGCGGCAGCATCATCGAAATCCAGAATGCATCCCGGGAGTATTGTTTGTTCGAATATTCGATCGCGGGAACAACCCAGTAACGGCTCCGCCCGGTCTCATTGACGCGGAGGTTCATGTAGGCTGTGCCAAAGTAGGTTGCTCCCAACAGATCGACGATTTTCCCCTTCGACCAATGACGAGCAACGCCGAGATTCACCTGTTGACGGAACTGTGGAAGTGCCACCGCTGGAGATCGCATGAGGATAGCGTCCATTGCGTGCTCTTTGCCTCCGTTGAGCGAAAAGGCATGCGGTTCAATACGGGGACGATGTTCAGCCTCGATCATGCCTTCCGTTGTAACAGGTTCAAATGCATGAGTGCCGGCATTCCAGTTGAGTCCATGGTCTCCGGAAGAAAGTATGAGCCTGCGCGCCTCCAGATCGCAGGTTTGCGAAGTGTAGTTGTCGAAATGGGCCGGAGTATCGCAGATGGCCATTTCCATTCCAGCCGACGTAGCCAGAGCCACCAGTGGGACTGACTGCATGGCTTTTTCGAGCCCGCCTGCCTGCGGATTGTGAGGACTCTGACGGTAGACAGCGCTTTCAACAACTTCGCCGTTGAAATTTAGCGGCTTCGAACTCTCTTCATACGAACGGGAAAGACTCAGGAAGCACATGCGTCCGGGTACACTGGATCTCACTCTGGCGGAAAATTCCCAGAAGCTGTCGGCACTCCGGATCGATGCCTCCACCTCGAAGCCGCTCAGCGACTTCTTGATGACGTGCTCCCCAATCTCAGGAAGCATGAAACTCTCGACAAAAATCGGAGCCTGATTAGGCTGTTCGATGGAAAGCTCCCATGCTGATCGATATTTCGCTTCATCGGCAGAAGAGGAGAGGACGGACAGAGCTTTGGCTACGGAGATTTCTTCGATAAAAACAGATGTCGAAGCCAGCATCAAGAATCTTCTACGGTCCATTAACGCGATCTCCTGCCAATTCACTTCTTGGATCGTAACAATTTCTCACGAAGTAAACCAGAAGAATGCTCAACCGCTTTGCACTGCTCCGTGATTTCTTTTCGAGTGCTTGAGCCGATAAATTCGCAAAGCGTTGAACAACGCTCGCAGCCGATAGTCCCGCCGCTCCGACTCCTCCGTACACAGGGCCAAATAGGGAGCCACGAAAGCCCACTTTTCATTGGTCACGTCGCTGGGATAACCGCTTCGCTCACGCTTGTCCATACTTCAACCGTGAACAAACCGGACACTGCTGAGTGAATACAGGAAGTCCTTGGTGTAGACATCAGTGCGCACGAATTTCTGCTTCAATCTCCTCCAAAGTCTTTCCCTTTGTTTCTGGTAATAAAATCCAAAGAAATAGAACCGCGACAAGACAAACGGTAGCGTATGTCCAAAACGTACCCGCAGCACTCAGCGATGCATTCAAAAGAGGAAATGTATAGGTAAGAAGAAAGCAAGCTGACCAGAGAGCGGTAACCGCAATCGACATGGCGCTGCTTCGAATGCGGTTGGGGAAGATCTCAGCAATTACAACCCAGGTGGCCGGCGCAAGAGACATCGCATAGCAACCGATGGCAGCCAGCACCAGCACGAGCATCGGCTTTCCCTGAAAGTGGAGCCGATAGAGCACCCCAAGAACCATATAAAGGATAAATAGTCCGCCAAATCCCGTAAGGAGCAGAAATCTGCGGCCGAAACGATCGATCGTGAAAAGAGCTACAAAGGTGAATGCAACGTTTACGGCTCCGGTCACAACAATGTTGAAAAGAATATCTGATATCTGGTAGCCGGCTGCAGCGAATATCTCCTGAGCATAATTGAAGATCACATTGATACCGCACCACTGCTGCAGAACGGTTAAAACAATGCCCACCGCGAGAATCTTGCGAACCCCCGGGTTACGCAGCTCCTGCAAAATCGATCGGTCCGGCTGAGATCCGCTTATGGCTGCAAAATCGTTCAACACTTGCTCCGCATAGACAGAGCCCCCAAAGCGTTTCAGTACACGTCGAGCTTCCTCATAGTTTCCCTTGGAAGCCGTCCAGCGTGGACTTTCCGGTAAGAACAAGGACGCAATAAAAAAGATGACCGCGGGAATAGCAGTGACCGCAAACATCCAGCGCCATCCGACCTGGCCATTCCAGGAGAGAAGAATGGCATGCGCAGAAGAGCCCGGAGGAACAGGCCTAGCAATCAGCCAATTCACCACCTGCGCGAGCAGAATGCCGAACACGATGGCGATCTGATTCAGTGAGACGAGCCTCCCGCGCAGGTGGGCCGGCGCAATCTCTGCGATGTACATAGGCGAAATTCCGGAGGCAATGCCAATCGCGAAGCCGCCCAGCATTCTCCAGGCGACAAACACGGCGAAGCCAGACGCTAACCCGGTTCCCAAAGACGAAACCGCGAATGTAAGCGCCGCCAGGATCAGAATAGGCTTTCGGCCAAAGCGGTTACTCAAGGCTCCAGATGAGATTGCGCCAAACATGCAGCCAATCAGTGCGCAACTCATCGCCCAGCCTTCAATCGAAGGCGTATCAAGGTGAAAATATCGCTCGTAGAATGGCTTTGCTCCGCCGATCACAACCCAGTCGTAGCCAAACAACAAGCCGCCCAGCGCGCCTGACATCGCCGCAATCCACACATGCAGAGAATGTGATGAGCCATGATCGCCGTGCGGCACTTCCGGAATATCGATCGCACCTATCATGACAAAGGTCGCGCCTCAGTATTCGAGGACACTGGCGCTTCCTGGCGAGTGAGCCAGTAAACAGTCTCACTCGCAAACAGGTGATTCGTATCTTCAGCAAGAACCTCCCGCAACAGGTCAATTGCTACTGCGCGATCGCCAAGACCTTCCTTTGCTAGGGCGATGAGCAAATTCGCCTCGATTCGATTGCGCTTCTCTAAATCATCTTCAAAAAGCAGCAGATTAGGAAGAGACGTGGCAAAATAGTCGATCTTCGCTTCAGTCTTGAGCTGTTCTATCGCGTAATGCTCGAGTTCTTTGAGAGCCATATGGCCGGCTTCAGACTGGTTGAGCGACCGTAACGCAAGCGCTTGAAAGTAGGAATGGATTCCTGGATCAGCTAATGGAGCCGCCGCCGCTTTCCAGAAACGCTGCGCGGTGTTTGCATCGCCGAGCCCCTGTGCCGCCAATCCGGAAAAATAATCAAGATCTCGCTCCAGCGTAAGCAGGTGCTTGCCTTCACCAAGGCTCTCAGGATAGCGCCGGGCCAAATCAAAATGGTCAAGCGCCTCCCGAAATGCTCCTTCTCCCAATGCCATTCTGCCCAGCGCACGGTGCGCATGAACGTATTGCGTGGAGACTAACCCTTCGCCACCCTCCCATGGAGAGAATCTTCTGCGGCCTATCTGGGTCAGCGCTTCACTGTACTGTCCCGCTTGATTGAGCAGCGTGATCAACTCGACAGACAAATCGTCGCGTTCAGCCACCAGTGCTCCGTGATGCTGCAAGGAGTGCAGGCGCTCGTCCGGAGAAGCAAGTCCGGCCCGCTTCTTGAGCTGATCCCACTCATACAGCACTCTTGCATCGCTTGGGTCAGCCCGAAAAGCGCGCTCATACATCCGACTCGAAGTCTCTGCGTCGTGGAGCACATTGAATTCTGCAATGCCAAGATTGCGCAGAGGAACAGAGAATGTGTCATCCAACTCGATGGAATGTCTCCACGCACGAACCGCATCGTCATAGCGGCGCTTATCGTGATACAGATTTCCGAGATAGGAGTGGGCCTTGGCCGCGAATGGATTTCTCTTGATCGCATCCTGCAGCACAACCATCTCTTCCAACCGCGCGGGAAAGCAATAACGTGGAGACGCCGCTTCTGCCTTTACCAGAAACTCTGCCGCGTCGCCCTGCTTTTGCAGTCTCTGCGCCAACCAGGACAGGGTGTACCACAGCATTGGAAAATCCCATTGTGTTTCCTCAATGCAGCTTTGTAACAGCAGGAATGCATCCTCGTGCAAGCCTTCCTGTGCAAGATCGAAGGTCACGTCGAGAAGACTCTGCCAGTCCTGTTGGAGAAAATGGAGGAATGTATGGAGGCTTTCTTTGCCGCGGGACAAAAGAAAGCACTCCGCCATGGCGCGGAAATCGAGCGAGTCGATCTTCAGCGTCACTTCAACAACAGCCTGCGCCTCCGCTGTCCGGCCAAGTTTGCGCAGAATGGAGGCTTTCAGTCCGCGAGCATTCAAACTCTGCGTATTGGTCAGCAGGCTCTGCTCCACCTGCTCCAAGGCAAGAGCCCATTCTCCTCGGTTGACGCTGATCGAAGCGAGAGCATAATTTCCAGCGCTCTGCCAGGCATAGTTCCAGATGCACTTGTGGAAGGCATCGTACGCTTCAGCTTCTTTTCCTTGGTAGAGCCTCGCGAGCCCCAGGTTATAGAAAGGCTCACCGTCTTGCGGATTAGGATTTCGTTTTGTCAGGCGGCGCGTTGCGCGCAAAAAGTGTTCTTCGGCTGCGGCGAATTCGCCTCGACGAAAGTGCACAAGCCCCATTGCGTTATTGAGCCGCGCATCTTCTGGGTCGCGCTTTAAGCCTTCGAGCCAATAATCTTGAGGAGAGCGCGTTGCATGGCGATACTGCTCAAGATGTAATCCAGTCAGAAAAAGCTCATCGATGCTTTCCATCTCGGCAGGGCTCGCGGGCTCAGTCGCCGGACGCGGCAATTCCGGATCGGCGCGTTCCATGGGTTGATACGAAAGAATCTCATTGCTCTCCATATCTTCGACCCGCAGAATGTGCCTTTCTGCCGCTGCGCTTTTCGTCCCAACCGTCCGAAGAAGCGGGCTGTCGGGAGCAATCGTGACTACTTCATCAAGCACCGGCTTGCCATCGCATGTCAACACAACTCGAATAGAACGCTTCGAGGTCGAGGCGACCCGTACCTGTGCGGCTTCAGCTTCGAATTCGAGATTCAACGCGACTTCCCGGTTTGCATTTTTAGCTGGACCAATCTTTTGAATTGGATACCAGTATTGACTGACTGTCTTCGTCTCATAGGGCTGCAACCACGAGAAATCCGGCTGATTATCCGTGAATGCGCCGGCCATCAGTTCAACATACGGCCCATCGTCATCGGTAAGATTTCGATCCCATGCATAGCCAAATTCTGCATTACCCCATGTCCACAGCTTTTTCCCAGGAGCAACCCGGTGATTGGAGGTGTGCACCAGCCCAGCCTGCCGCGCATGATCATAGCCACCGAAAAAATCAAACTTCGATTCGCTCACCATGTATGAAGTTGGAACCGGAATGTTCTTGTACCAGGAAATGTCCGTGCCTGGCCAATAATCTACCCCGTAGTACGAATTGCGAGCAATCGGAAACGATGAAATTGCGCGCTTGGCATGATCTGCAACGAAGCTGACGTCCGGAGGAAAAAACGCCTGATACTGATCATGCACGCGCACCGCTACATTGGCCCACCATAAAAATGTCTGTGCCAGCGGCGTGCGGTTATAAAGGCGAACCTTGGCTTCAACCAGCGATTTGCCGGGGGAAAGGCAAATGCCCACCATGCCCTTCATACGCAGCATCGGATCGTGTTCGCTCAGCCATACGGTACAACTGCCATCATCATGCTTTTCAGCCCTTGCGTGAACCGGCATGAACGTCGATGGCCGGTGATGTTGTGGCCAGTTGAATTCGACGCCCCCGGAGATCCACGGCCCCAGAAGGCCGACGAGTGCGGGCTTGATGACGTTTTGCCGATAGAAAAAATCGTATTGGTTCGTCTTATCCTGACCGGCGTGGATTCTTCCGCCAATCTCCGGAAGGATCATCAGGTGAATGTACTGATTCTCAAGAAAAATCGCCCGATACGGTCGATCCGTCTTTTCGAGCGAGACTTTGTCCGTAAACGGATTCGGATAAACCTTGCCGCTGCTTCCCTGATAAACCCTTTTCTCCAGAAACATCGGATTCCGATCTGCGTCGAGAGCAGGATAGGTTGGGATAACGACCTGCTCTTCCCAGCATCGAACGGTATCCAGTTGGTTCACGTCATCCATCGGGCACGATCCTCAGTCGTTCGGCATCGAATCAATAGCTGTAAGCTCGCTTTTTTCGAGGAGAGAGGAACAATGTCCATCCCTACGTTAACGTACACGCCAGTATGTCACGTGTCAATAGTTCCGTGGACGGAGCGCTTGTCCTCTCTCGTGTGCTCGCGCTCGAAAACAGGCCCTACAAAAGTAGGAGCCAATTTACTTTGGCGTCAGCTTCACCAGCAGAACGTCGTGAGCGCCTACCTGCCCCTTGAAGCTATTGGCAAATGAACCGATATCTTTCTGCCGCCATACATCGCGGACCCGTTGACGCCCGCTTGTGCCTGCTTCCGCATAGTCAAAAGAAATAGTACGTGGCTGTTCGGTTAAATTAAAGAGGCCCACGGCCACTGAGCCGTCTTCGAGAGGCTTGGCAAGAATGAATTCCTGGTCTGTCTTCCTTACGATCTTTGCCTGCTTGCCCAGAGAGTCCTGATCGATATCAATGACCTCGGCATTGCAGAGAACATTGAGTGTAAACGCATCGAGTTTGTTCATGTCGCCGGAGAAAATTAGTGGCGACGCCATAAGAGACCACATCGACATATAGCTATATTGCTCGCCTGCGGTCAGCGTCGTTGGTTTAGCCGGTCTTGCGCTGTTCAATGCGTCGCCCACTGTTCCAATCAGGATATAGTCGGGATCGTTCCAGCCACCAGGACCAGCAAACGCATTGTGCGCCGCATTGGCAAAACCCACTGCATAAAACCCCGGCAGTGTTCCGCCTCTCACCGCGCCGAGATCGCCGGTCGTCCGCCAGGAATTTCCGCCCACCTCGCGTCCCCACTTCCACACGTCTCCCATGCCGTACTGGCACATGTTGAAGACAATGTCCCGATCTTGATTCTTGAGGAATGCACTCATCTTTCGATACGGTAGTTGCAGGTCGGCGAGATCGTTGCTTTTGACGACGCTTCGATAACTGCACCAGTCATATTTCAATAAGTCGAAACCCCACGCGGCTATCTGGTGGGCATCTGCGTCCTCATGCTGGTAAGAGGCTTCGAATCTCGCACAAGTCAAGGGTCCCGGGCCAGAGTAAATGCCGGCCTTGAGACCGAGCGAGTGAATATAAGCCGTGAGGCTCGGCATGTTCGGAAAGTATGCATTCGGCAGGATGTTGCCGTTCGCATCCCGGGGCGGTCCACCCAGCTGTTCGTCTGTTGAGCCCGGCTTGCGCTCCCACGCGTCGTCCATATCGACGTACTGATAACCAAAGTCCGCCATGCCGGAGGCAACCATTGCATCCGCCGCCTTGCGAACAAGGCTGTCGGTGGGATGCGCGTAAAAGGTATACCAGTCGTTCCATCCCATTTGCGGAGTTAAGCCAATCGTATCTCCCACAACGACCTTGAACGGCCGGGACGCCTTCCCTCTTGCATTCTTCGCCTTCAAAGTCAGCATGAATTCGCCCAGAGTGGCCGGCGTAGCTCCCGTGATGATGCCGGAAGCTGGATCGAGATGCAGCGACGATGGAAGACCCGACACGGAAAAACGCATCGGACGGTTTCCTGTGCACGGAATGCGATAGAGAAACGGGTGGCCTGGCCGTGCGCCATAGATCTTCGGGCCGTTGATACGTGGAGCCTTGGACGGCTTGGGGGTGCGTATCTCGGCGGGAGTCTGGCCGGCACTTACAGTGCTCGCAAGCCAGGGCAGCAAAACGGCAAACAATGAGACCAACAACGCGAGTCTTGCTTTCGGCAACATAACCTTCTCCTTTTGAACCTTTTTGCGCTGGAACTTGACAACGAAACCTCAGCGGCTCACATACGTAATGGGTGTTCCGGATCCTTCTTTCAACTCCACAATCTTGTCGATGCCTATAATTACGAACTTCTCTTTCACGCCGCTTGGCCACCAGACATCGAGGGAGTCAACCTTCTGAGCGTTTCCCAGCCCGAAATGGAGCCGCATGTCGCTTTGCGACAGGAAGCAACACCCGCTTCTCACTTCGGCAGTCTGCACAAGCGAGCCCGCTGAGAGGGCGACTCGGGCGCCGATTCCATCACGATTGCTCTTGACGCCAATCAATTTCACAGTCAGCCAATGCCCTTTAGGACCGCGATTCACAAGTAAATTCGGCGACGAATCGAGATTATTAATGACAATTTCAAGCGATCCATCGTTCGCAAGATCTCCGTAGGCCATGCCACGGGCGACACTCAGTGCTTTTGTCGCTGGCCCCGAACGATCGGTAATATCGGCAAAGGTTCCATTGCCAAGGTTGTAATAAAGGTTCTTTTCTTCCCTGTAGTGGCTTTCTCTGTGCAAGCTGTCGACATTCGGGTATACATGCCCGTTCACCATGAAAATGTCCGGCCAGCCATGGTTATCCAGATCAAGAAAAGCAACGCCCCAGCCAACATGATGCGTGCGAAATCCCAGGCCGGCCTGAAGGTAGACATCGCTGAAAGAATCGTTTCCTTCATTCACAAAAAGCGCCGGCACGTCATCATCGAAGGTTGTGGTGATCAGGCTGAGACGACCGGAATGGTTGTAATCTCCGGCATCGGCTCCCATGGATGCCTGTTCTTCTCCATCGTCATTGAAAGCGGTTCCGCTGGGGATCGCTACATCGGTGAAAGTTCCGTCGTGGTTGTTATGCAGCAGGATGTTCGGAGTCGAATCGCATGCAATAAAAACATCGGGCCAGCCGTCTCCATCAAAATCGCCGGTAACGACTGAGAATCCATAGTGCCCTGAAGGCTGGTCAAAATGCGAGCTCGCGGAGACATCCTTAAAGGTTCCATCTCCCATGTTGCGATAGAGAATATTCTTGCCCCCCATCAGTCCGCGTGGTCCGCAGACCACCGGAAGGCCCTTGAACTGGCAGACCGGGTTACTGCCCGGCAACGGAGTGGTGCGAAAATCGAAGCTCACATAGTTGGCGACAGCAATATCCAACTTTCCATCGCGGTCATAATCAAAAAACGAGCATCCTGTTCCCCATCGGGTCCCCTTCGTCGGCAAACCTGCGCGTGCCGTAACGTCGGTGAAGTGTCCGTTGCCATCATTGTGATAGAGGATATTGTGTCCATAGTAGGTAACAAACAGATCCTCATGTCCATCGTTGTCGTAGTCGCCCACGCACGCGCCCTGGCCCCATCCGGTATGCGTTAATCCAGCTTGTTCGGTTACATCTTGAAAGCGGAGGTTTCCGAGATTCTTATAGAGCCTGCTGGTTGGCTCAGAAGACCCCGCTGCGGCATTCCGGCGTTGCCCATTGACCAGAAAGATGTCTTCCAGACCATCTCCATTGTAATCAAAAATCGCAACGCCGCTGCCGACAGCCTCAAGAAGATACTTCTTATGAAGCGGATCGCCTGAGACATGCACGAATTTCACGCCTGCCTGGGCCGCGATGTCCTCGATCGAAATTCCTGTATCGGGGACCGGAAACCTCTTGAAGCCCTTGGGAGGCTCGGAATGGGTCGTTCTGCCCATGCCCTGCGAGAAGCACGCCGGGCCGCCACAAAGCGCAAAAAACAGGCAAAGAATTGCCAGACCACTCCAGTTCCATTCCGCTGCCGGCCGAGCCCCCCGCACTGCGCGAGCAGGGGTCGACGCTCCGAATCTCTCGTATCCCGTCTGCTCCACGCTATTGAGGTCCCGCTTCAGTTCTCAACTTCATTGCCCGGTTTTCTTCCGCCGTGATCTCTTCTTCCTTCATGGTTCCGATTTTGCGAAATAGCTCTGCAGCTCTCTGCGGATCGCCATGTCTTTGCTGCAAGCGCGCCAACTCGTAGTAGCTCAACTGAAAATTGGGATTCTTCTTGATCGAAGTCTCAAGCATCTCGATTGCGGCAGGATAATTTCCCATTTGCTCCTCGCAACGCCCTAAAAACATCCACGGCAACGGATCGTTGTTATAGCGTTCGATAGAAGCTTTGAACTCTGCCGCCGCCTCCTCATATCTGCCCAGCTTCATCAAGACCAGGCCATAATCGTAGGTATAGGCGTTGTAGGCTTTATTGTCTGCCACATTGCCCAGTTTCACCGCGGTTGCCAGATACCGCCCTGCTTGTTCGAACTCATCCTGCGAGTAGGCGATATTCCCCAGAAAAAACGATGCGGATGCTTTGAAGCCTGGTTTTTCGGCTATCGCTTTGAATTCTTCGCTTGCCACGCTGAAACGGCCGGTGCGAAATAAACTGAAGCCTCTGCTGAAATGCCATGCATCCGACAATCCGGGGCCTGGATGCGCACCCTGCAAAACACGAAGCGCTTCTTGATCCTTGTTCTCCGTCTGCAGAATCTGCGCCAGATCAAAACGAAATTCGGCATCGGATGGGCTTAGAGCTATGGCTTTCCTGAAGTGCTCGATCGCGGCATCCTGCTGCTTCATTCTTGAATCCACTTCAGCCAGAGCAGCTTGATAGTCAGCATCGTTCGGATCGAGACTTACCGCCTTGTCCAGTGACTGCTTTGCATCATCGAGCCGGCCCTGCTGAAATGCAGTCCATCCTTCAGAGGCCAATTGAGCCGCCGATGTTTGTTGCTGCGCACCGAGGAACACGGCCGCAACCAGCCATACGCTCACCGCAAGCCCGGCTCGCAAGCATCCTACTGCGTGGCGCTTTAACTTGTCCTCCGCTTTGTTCATGCAACCCAACCTCGACGCGGATCATACCAGATTTGAACTGGTACGATCCGCAACCTCGCGATCTTGAACCAACTGCAACTCTCTGTTTGCAGTCCGCCTCGCGTTCGAGTTCCGCATGTTAGAAGGCAAGCCGTAGACCGAACTCGATCACACGCGGATTGCTCGTGCTCACGATCCGGTCAAAGTTGGGAGATGTAAGCGTGCCGACCGGACCATTCAGATTCGAATGGTTGAAGGCGTTGTATAACGAGCTCCTGAACTCCAGCCCGTATCCATCACGGAAGGTAAAATTCTTCTGGAGATTGATATCGAAATTGATGTAGCCAGGGTTCACGAGAGTGTTTGGTCGCAGCGTTCCGAAGGTTCCGATTGGATTTTTAATGAAGGCGGCGGCATTGAAATAATGCGCCATCTGTTCACTCTTGGACTGATGACCGAGTCTGTAATTGCCCACAACGTTCGGCGTATCCGCTCCGATTCCAGTGTAGGAATTATCCACACCGGAGGTAAAGTTGAGCGGCGTGCCGCTTTGAACCGTAGCTATACCTCCAATCTGCCACCCTCCAATCGTTTCCCTCAGCAACGGCCGGAATGTGCGGGCCGCCAGAGGCGTCCAGATAAGCGATGTTACCCAGTTCTGGGGCACACTCGCCGAGAGCGGGCCATAGTCGAGACGCCAATTAAAGGGATCGCGCGGTCCATTGCTTCCAGCGCCTTCTCCTGCATTCACACCAAGGTTCTTTGACCATGTGTATGCGCTCTTCACCAGAAACCCTTTTTGCATTTTCTGGTTGTAGACAACCTGCAGCGCGTTGTAATTGGAGCTGAGCAGGTCCGCATCCAATTCGACTGGACCGATCTCGGGATAGAGTCGCCGGGACTGCGTGTTGTTTTCAGTCGATGCCCCTGGAATATAAACCGCTGGATTGGCCTGGCTTGAGGTGAACATATGCGCAGAAGAGGAGCCGACATAATCCATTTCAAGCACTGCGCTCCGCCATAACGATTGTTGAACTGAAAAGCTCCATTCATAACTTGTTTGGGTCTTCCAATTCGTTGGCAGCGAAGTTTCGCTGGCAGTCGGCACAAAAGGCAATGTTTTAAGGCCAGAAGCGCTCGTCGGCCTCGGATACGGGTCAACTCCGTTGTAAGGCGCTTCTCCCCAGATATCTTCCGCATTGCCTCCGCTGATGGAAACCTCCAGGGTAAACGGCTGAATCAGAGTCAGCCGGTTGAGGGAAATGCCTTCTGTCATCGGCACATAGTAAACGCCAACCCCGGACCTCACGGACGTCTGACCGTTTCCGAAAACGTCCCAGGCAAATCCCAGGCGCGGAGCAATATCATTCCAGCGCGTCCCGATAACGTTTGTGGGAACGCCCTGATCCCCGGGAAACAG
Source organism: Occallatibacter sp. (assembly GCA_036267475.1). GTDB lineage: Bacteria > Acidobacteriota > Terriglobia > Terriglobales > Acidobacteriaceae > Telmatobacter. Next base: position 12,434 of record DATAVZ010000061.1, on the reverse strand, counting down.
AAGGCCGGTTGTCGCTAGCGGGAAAACCGTTGACTGCTTACCTGGCTGCAAGGTCATGAGCTGGTTGTCTTCTGATGAATAGCCTGTAACGATATCCCAACGCACGCCCGCATTCACCGTGAGTCGCTTCGCGAGTTTGATATCGTCCTGAACATATGCGGATGGAAGCGTCTGATGCAGTCGCGAGCTAAGCCCGCTGATCTGGGTATAGCTGGCGAAATCTCCAAGAAGAAAATCTGCCGCGCCCACGCCGCTGAACTGTCCGCTGAAGTTGAGAGCTCCGCCGGTATAGAAGTTTTGCGTTTCATTCACACGATTCTTGTAAATTTGAATGCCGGCGTTAATGCTATGCCGTCCCTTGATCCACGAAACGTTGTCATTGATATCGTAGGTCGGCATGATATCGCGAGTCGGCGCACCGGAGTAAGCTCCGAACGTTCCACCGACGCTCAGAGAAGAATCCGGAGTAAGTCCGTATTTGCTGAATGCATTGCCGGTGTTGACGTCGTACCCGATGCCGCTGAGCGAAAACGGCAAGTCGGTGTACTCGCCGAACGTGTTTCTCAGGTAGGTAATATGAAAATCGTTGAGAAGATTCGGGGAGAAAGTATGCACGGAACCGATCGTTGTTGATTGGTAGCGGTACGGAAGCTTGGACAACCAGGTTGTATCAAGCGCAGATCCTGAACCGGAACCATATCCGACCTGCGGAAGATCATCGAGAAAGTAACGGACGAACACAAGGTCTTTCTGCGTGATCTGATAATCGACCTTGCCAATCGCCTGGTGTTCGGCCTCGGTTCCTACATTCGGGAAAACATACGTGCTGTCTCCCTGGTTGGGAGCGGGAAGAAATGTCTTGAAAAATGTCGTCGCCTGTGAAGTGATGCGGCCGGCAGGAATCATGTTTCCCTGAAATGGCTGCCCTGTCGTCGGGTCAATCACGGGCGTGCTCAGGGCTGAAAAATCTCCGGTTCTCTCCGCCATTGGCACGGTGGTGTATACCTGCTCTCCCGGACCTCCCGATTGCTGGGTCCCCTGATAGCTGGCGAAGAAGAAGATTTTGTCTTTGCGAATTGGGCCGCCAACCGACCCGCCAAACTGATTCCGATGAAACGCAGGCGGCATCGCCGAAAAATAGGGCGTGGCATCCAGGTCTGTGGTTCTCAAAAATTCAAACAGCGATCCATGAAACTTATTCGTGCCAGAGCGTGTCACGGCAGCAACATCCGTCGAGCCGCGGCCAAATCGGGCACTGTAGTTCCGGCTGGAGACAGAAAACTCCTGCAATGCATCCGGATTCGGATAGTTGCTGGCGATTGCGTAAAACGGATCCACATTGATTCCGCCATCGAGCGTGTAGTTTGTGTCGATATCGCGGCCGCCCGAAGACGCAAATGTCACCTGCGTTGCGCCAAACTGCCCCGACGTACCAGTCGACACTACGCCAGGCTCGAGCGATTCCAGTTGCAGCGCATTTCTGCCATTCAGCGGCAATTGCTCGATCTGCTCGGACTCGACAACGCCCGACAGAGTGCTGTTGTCTGTTGTAAGAAATGTCGGTTCCGTAGTAACTACGACCTGCTCGCTCGCTGAACCTACTTGCAGTAGCGGATAGACACTAATGTGCTGCGCGACCGCCAGAGTAACGGAAGATTGCCGCCACCGCTTGAAGCCGCTCTTATCCACCGCTACGCTGTAAATGCCAGGTGGCAGATCTGGAAATTCAAAGTAGCCCTGGTCGGAACTGGTTATGGCGCGGGTCTGTCCCGTGGATGTGTTCGTCAACGTAACCTGGCTCTGCGCAACCGCGGACTGGGATGAGTCAACCACAGTCCCGCTGATTGAAGCAGTGCCCTGAGCTGCAGAAAAGCTGCCGGCGAAGATGAAGCACGCGCCCACAAGCCAGATTGCTATCCGCCGAAGTCCGTATCTGCTGTTCACTGTTGCCCTCCAAATAGTCGCGCCAAATTGTTTCGTCCAAGTCAAAAACGTCTCACCGTTTTCGTTACCGCTGCAACACTATTCCGAGCAAATTGCGCTTGTCAAGTGAAAGCAGCCTAAACTCCGCACACTTCTACGCCTGCAAGTTTTCGGCAAAAAATCAAAGTAACTTATTGTTTATCAATTATTTAATCGACAAATAGAGCAGTAAAATCTGGGCGTCGCGCCCAAACGGCCGCGACCATTCGCCCAGATCGGAGCCAGGAGCCCGAAGCGTTATGTCGCACAGAGACCGTTGTCGAACACGCCGCAGGAACACAGCTTTGAGCTCGCGATCAGATGCATCTCTATCGCACTCCGTTCCGACCGCCTCGCTCCATCAAGGCACGCAGTTCCCTGCCGATAACACCAAAACATTAGAAATACAAACATACTGTTGTCAACAAAATTCGTAATGACATTACGATATTTTTATATAAGATTTGGTGACCCAACCCCTTCAATTCAGTAAATACATTATGATGCTATGATCAAGCAAGCCGCGATTACAAGAGGGTAAAGATTATGGCACCTATTGTTCGTACAGTCCTCGGCGATGTGGAAGCATCCAGCCTCGGCATTACCAACGCGCACGAGCATCTGGCAATCACTGGCGGTCTCATCGTCATGCAGCATCCTGACTACCGGCTCAACGACACGAAAAGGGCGATCGAGGAAGTTCTCGACTTTTCAAGCGCAGGCGGAAGAACAATTGTTGAGGCTACCCCATGCGGCATTGGGCGCGATCCCAATGCGTTACTCGAGATATCGCAGAAGACCGGAGTGCACGTCATCGCAGCAACCGGAGTGCACCGGGAAAGCTATTATCTGGATACGCATTGGCGTTTTCACTATGAAGTCGACGAGATCGTTGCCTTGTGGCAGGCTGAAATCGAGCAGGGCATGGAGCTTTCCGGCTACGAAGGACCAATGGTAAGACGTTCATCCGCACGCGCGGGCATCATTAAGATTGGCACTGACTACCAGAACATTGCCAGCGCAACCCGGAAAGCCGCGGAAGCGGCAGCGGCCGTTCATCATCTGACTGGGGCGCCGATCCTTACTCACTCAGAGCAAGGAACCATGATGCTCGAGCAGATTGAAATGTTCGATTCGTTTGGAGTTCGCCCGGAACACATCATTATCTCCCATGCAGATCGCAATCCCGATTGGTTCGTGCATCGGGATGTGGCCCAGACTGGATCTTTCATGCAGTACGACTGCATGGGCAGAATCAAGTACTTCCCCGAATCAACCATAGTCGAGCTCCTCAGGAAGATGTTCGATCTATCCGTCGGATCGCAAATTCTGCTGGGCGGGGACAACGCAAGGCGCTCATACTGGAAGTCGTATGGCGGCAACCCGGGAATGTCTTACATCCTGCGGTCTTTTCTTCCCAGGCTGAAACGGGAAGGATTTTCTGACGAGCAAATCGAACGGCTTTCAACCCACAATGCCGGTAAAGCATTTACCTTCGCAGCTATGCAGTCGGCGCATTAAGAACAAGGCCCGGATGCTCCATCCGGCCCGGTAAGTCCCGTTCTGAATCAAGACGATTGAGCGTGCAATCGCTCCTTAACCATCATGGCGGCTCCAATCACCCCAATCGGATCGCCGATCTCGGAGACAACAATTGGCAGAGGCTCTTGCGGAGGGAATCGGAAGATATGTTTTGCAACATGAGCTTGAACTTCTTCCAGAAAGAAACGCGAAGCGGCCATCGCACCACCCGCAAGAATGATGATCTCCGGCGAATAGGCGTGTACGGTATTCACTAGTAACCAGCCGAGACGCCGTGTCCAGCGCTGCAGTTCATCGATGCAGAGAGCATCTCCATGGGCAACTCCCTCTTCAACAACCGTCTTAAAATCCACGCTGTGCGGATCAGTCCAGTATTGCTGCGCAAGTCTTGATGGAATCCCTCTTTGCAGCCCGCTTCGAACTCCCAGCACCAAAGCTGTTGCCGAGCAAAGCATTTCGCCGGTCCCGCGCGCACCCGTCAGACAGAGCTGATCGCAGCTTACATCGATTACAAGGTGACCCGCCTGTATCCCGAACATGAAACGCGGATCTTTGAGAATCTTGCCATCGAGCATCACACCTGAACCAATCCCGGTGCCGATGGTGAGTAACACGACCCAGCTTCGTCCTCGCGCCTTTCCGATATGCTTTTCGGCGTAGAGCGCAACTTTCCCGTCGTTGTCGGCCCATACAGGCACTCCAAAGTCAGCGCGCATTCTTTGAACGATGGGAAAGCTTTCAAGCCCGGAGATCTTGCCTGGCAACAGAACCACGCCCATATCCGGATCGGTTGGGCCGGTGAGACCAAGACCAACGCCCAACGGAGCACCGATACGGTCGATGATCCTCCTCAATCTGCCGGCAAGCATACCGTAAACTTCCTGAGCTCCGCTGTTATTTGGAGTATTCATGATTTCCTGGCAAAGTATCTTGCCATCCGCGGAAACGGCGCCCAGCTTGATGCGGGTGCCTCCCCAATCGATTCCCAGAAGATACTCGTTCATAGGTTCACTCGATATCCAGCAACGCGCCCAGATTTCTCAGCCTGTCCCGCAGCCGTGTCACGCTGAGGTCGCGCGGAGAACAAGCCTCGCGCGCGGCGTATACTGCCGCTATGCCCGCAGCTTGCCCCATGCTCATGCATTGAGCCATGGAGCGCACGCTGGCATGTGCGTCATGAGTCGCGGAAAAACAGCGGCCCGCCACCAGCAGATTCTGGCTATCGCGCACGAGCAGTGTTCTGTAAGGAATCCCGACACAGCGGCCTTCCGGCAGATAGTGCCACTTGGTATCCGCTCCGTCGTGATGATCCTCGATCGGAGCCCCGCACAACCCGATCTGATCATCGAACTGTCCTGCTGAAAGCACATCCGCTCTGGTTAATCGATAGTCCCCATAAACACGGCGCGTTTCGCGGACTCCGATCTGTACTCCGAAGGTGGCGAGCTGCGCTTTTTCATACCCAGGCACCATGTCTCTGAGAAACCGTATGTATTCGATCGCCTGGCGCCTTCCGGCAATCTCGGCAGCCGAAAGCAATTCCGGATCGGTCCCATTCACAACCTCTTCGCCGTTTCTCTTGAACGACGGCAATCGAGTCATGATTGTAGCGGTCATATGATCAACGGGAGTGATATGATCGCTGCCCTCTTTTCTTGGCAAATCGTATCGGCCGCTCTCCGCGGCTTGAGCCATCAATGCGTGGAAGTCGATCTTGCTGATTGATTTTCGTTTGGGAATATCCACATTCACGAGCTTGAAGGTGGTTGTCAACGTCTGTGCCGGCTCAAGTTGACCTGCCAGCTCATATCCGGCTCCGGCAAAGTGGCAAACATCGGCATCGCCGCTGGCATCCACGACAACCGATGCATCGAAACGGCGCAATCCCATCTTTGTCGCCACAATCAATCCACTCACTCTGGCATCCGAAACGATTACATCTTGCACCCAGGCATTGAGCAGAATCTCCGTGCCAGCTTGCTCGACCAATTCCTCCCACACAACTTTCAGATACTCCGGATGGTAAGTGACTCCGGTTCCTGCGCCGTGCGTGTTTGGCCGCTCCAGCCACGAGCTGTAACGTTGAAGCCCTCGAATCACATCGTCCGGTATTCCGGCCACAACCTTGCGCGGTGTCTGCCCTGGCGTGTAAAAACCATAGAACGTGTCAAGAACAGCAGTACTCGTGCCTCCCAGAAAAGGGAGTTTCTCGATAAGAAGTGTACTTGCGCCTTCGCGCCCCGCCGCAATCGCCGCCGTGGCTCCAGCTGAGCCCGCGCCGACGACAATGACGTCATACTTCCCGCTCGTATTGAGTTTCTTGCCGTAGATGAAATCCATTGAATCTTGAATTGACTCCAAAGTTTCCTAGACAATGCTCCAGCCGCCGTCCACCTTGATCACCTGCCCGGTAATCGAGCGAGAAGCATCGGTCAGAAGATAAACGCAGGCTGCGCCGATGTCTTCCACCGGTATCACGTCCTCCAGCAAGGGCTGACGATACTTCATGTACTCCGTAATCTTGGGGTCTGAGGATGCGCGGGCGCTCATCGGCGTACGCACCAGGCCCGGCGCAACGACATTCACGCGGATTCGCCGGCTGGCATAGCTGGCTGCCATGTTTTTACTCATGGCAATAATCGCCCCTTTGCTCGCGGCATAAGCAACCGTGTCGAAATGCCGCGCGTCAGGATCGATAGCAAGAATGCTGCTCATGTTCAGCAATACCCCGCGCTGCCCATTACTCCCAGGCTCCTGCCGCAGCATGACGCGGATGGTCTCTCTGCAAACGCGATACTGCGTGGTAGCGTTGGCTTCAATGGTCGCTTGCCAGCCTTCCTCAGTGCACGCATCAATGGGTCCATCCCCGAGTGAACGTCCGCTGATGCCGGCGACATTAAAGAGCGCATCAATCCTCCCGAATTGCTCGACGCAGCTCTGCACTGCGGACGGGGCTACAGTTGGATCTGTTAGATCTCCCGTCGTAAAAGCAACCTCGGATCCACGTTTATCGAGATCCGAAGCCAGCGCCCTGCACTCTTCCACGTCTTTGCTTACAAGATAAAAGCATGCATGCGGACCGCTGAGTTGGCGCGCGGTTTCGGCGCCGATTCCGGAAGATGCTGTAATCAAATAGGTCCGGCGATCCGTCATGTGCTTTGCCCACTCCGATGTGTACCGCTTAGCGCGCGCGCATAGCGGCGTCTCTGATCGCTCAGCCACGCATCGTAGTTATCGACTGTTTCACCTAAATGCATGTTGGCGAGCACAAGAGGCTTGACTCCACGCGAGTCCAGCGCTCTGGCAGTTAACTCATTGAGCGATTGAACAATGGTGAGTGCGCCGATGGACGAAAGCGGGCATACGTTATATGTTCCAGTTTTTCCGCTGATCATGGTCGATACATCTCCAATCGGCATCCCGTTGTCCAAAAAGAAACCAGCCTCGGCCTCGCGCACTACATGATAGAGCGTCTTGCCCGATGAGTGCTTGGGGGAGCCTTCACGCGCCTGCTCTAAAGAGGCAATCGCAACGAGCGGGTTTTCAGGATAACGCCGCAAGAATTCAAGCGCGATATCGACGGCGGCGGCGGTTTGCCCCGTTGCTGAAACCACAAGGAGCGGCTCGCCTGACGCGATATCGACTTCATCGAGAAGTTTTGCGCCCAGCCCCTCAACCTTCTCAATCGCTTGAGCCACTCTCAGACCGCTCGCGCCCACAACATCTGTGAACGAAGTTAAGCTGACGGCAAGGATGGGATGAAAACCCGTGAGAGCGCCCATGCGTACACACAATTCCTCGACCGCCACCCGCGAATGGCCATTCGCATAGATATGCGCAACACCGCCGGCCGCAATCGCGTCTGCAAATATCTCTGCCACACTTCGTAGCTCATCCGCTTGGGCTAATATCCGATCTCGAATTCTATTGAGTTGTTCCGGAAAAGTTAGATCGTTCATCTCCAGCGTTCCTCTGTCTTGTCGCAAAGCTTTTGATCACTTTCGGCAATCGAAAAAAACCGCTTCCGCGTCCTGACGCTGCTGTCTCTTCCTCACTGCTTCAATCCGGGTGCGATACGACCTGGCGCGCCTGCCGATTCCAGCGCCACCCTCATCTTCACACGCCGAGGCGCTCACAAGGTCGTCTCCACTTCAAGCTTTTCCATAAAAGCAATCCCGGTCTCCATGCAAAGCTGACACGTCTAAGTAATGTTCACTTCAATCCATTCAAGCGGTGCGCCCGCGGCATTGCGCTCCTGCGAAACTATCTTCATCTCACCGTTATCAATTGAGATGGAAGTCTTCGATTCAGCGGATGACCCGAAATAATGGAAGATCGCCTCAGCCGTTTTCCCCGCTTTGCGGCGCAGAGTAATCGTGCCGCCCCCATAGGGAACAATGGCAACATGCGCGCTCTCCGCAATGCTTTCTTTGGTTTTGGAAGCGACTACGATTGGCACATCGCAACGCACGGCGCCTGTAATGCGTGGATCGCTGACCGGGCGCAGGAGTTGGCTTGTCTCCCACGGAATAGACGGCCGCAATGCCAGAAGAACAAGCTGGCCGTCTTCAAATCTTGCCCACGAGCGCGGATGTGCAGCCATTGTCGGGGCTTCAAGAAGATAATCAATCGGAGTAATCTCGAACGCGGTTGTGGATCGAAGTGCGTGAGTCAGCCCGTTGTATTTTGCAATGAGTTCGGGGCTGCCGCTCTCGCCGCGTTCGTCGCCGCGAAAGTCGTTCATAGAGCCGATCGTTCCCAGCGCCGCGGCGTCGAACCAGATATTCGCAACGCTCGCCCAGTCATACCCGGAAGAACTATACGTTGGAATTCCAAGCTGTCCCAGCAAGCTGCTGAAGAAAAAGCGCCGGTTGGCTTCAAGATCGTACTCGCCCGAATTCTCGAATAAATCATCCGGACTGTATAGATCGAAGTATTCAAGAAAAAGCGGAGAGAGCTGGTAATACATCACAACCAGGTCAGGATTTTCCTGCCGCATCGCCTTGATCAGTACATCGAGCCCCTTCCACATCAGTCGTTCGCCGGACCATTGTTTATCCTGAGGCCCAGCGACAGAGACAGCGGGCATCTCATAGCCGAAATCGAACTTCAACAGGTCAGGCTTATATCTCCGGATGAACTTTCGTGCGACTTTCTCCAGTATCTCGGCAACAACCGGCTGCGTAAAATCGAGAATGTAGTAGAGCTTCTTCCCTTCGCGATTCACACGGGCGAAAGGCTCGCCATTGGGCTTTTTCAGCACATTGTCGGTCGTCAGGCCCAGACTTTCCGGATGTTCGCAGCGCATCAGCGCAGCCCACACGCCGATCTTGTAGCCTTCCGATCGCGCTTGATCGAGGAATTGCTCAAAGTGCGGCAATCGTTCAGCCGAATGCTCGAGATTGCCATAACTCCCCTCCCATTTATCGTCGATCGAGAACATGCGAGCCTGCATCCCCGAGGCTTTCAATTCCGCGTAGATCTCATCCAGATAGGCTTCATCCAGGCGTGCGCCTCCCTTGTTCCTGTCAACCTGTGATCCCCATGTACAAAACTGAGGACTGAGAGCTGCCGCAATCTTTTTCTCGGACGACTGTGCCTTGTGGATCACTCCAGCGCCAAGCAAACCCTGATAATAGCCGGCGATCGCATGATAGTAGTCCGGTGCGACGCACCAAAGAAGCGTAGCGCCCAGTTTCAGCGGCCCCGGTCCATGCAGATGGTGCCAGAGGTCGCTCCGGTAATCGACCCACAAACTACTCTTGCCGCCACTCAGATGAAGGAACAGATCACCGCCCGGCAAATCGGCAAGGCCACACGCAAAAGCAGCCGACAGATACTCGGTGAAATAATCCCTCGCTGCGCCATCGGGGTTTCCCGCGCTGAACCCGCAGAAATAATGCACGGGCAAGCCCCACTGTTGTGAAGGCCCCCCCGTCGAGCTACCCCGACCCAGCCACACATTTTCATCCAGGCCTACGTCATCCCGCAGAATCGGGCTTACGGTCGACGACTCACTGATTCCCGGAATGACGAGATAGCCCGCATGAAGCGACGCCGATGGAAGGTTCTCTTTCACTTCTGCAAAGTAATGAAGACTCACGATATCCTGAGCGGTCGCCGCTTCGTAGACAACCGGCTCGGTCCAGATGCCGTGCTCGTCAAAACGCCAGGTCACCGACACTCGCCCATTGCCATTCACGCCTTCGTAAGCAAAAACTATGCGGTCTCCATTCCGGCGAGGCTCCAGGGGCTTCCCGAGGCTGCATAGCCGTGACGCCGCTGCATCGCCGGAAGACACGACAATCGCTGGCTGCATCTTTCCGCTCACAATCAGCCGGCCTTTGGCGTCATGCAGCAGAAAAACATCGCTCTCCCGCGAATATTCCCACGAGTAGCTTGCATCGGTAACCCGTATCTCCCCTTGTTGGCTGGAGATTGTCGGCGCAAATGACAAACCCGACAGCCGAGTCGATGCTGCGCCGAGCGCGGCGCTGGAGGATAGCTCAACAAACTTCCGTCTAGTCAGTTTCAGCATGCTTTTTCTGTGACCACTCACAGGCAAGTCTCAAGAACGGATGGATACTACATCATTATGTCATTATAAACAAACGAAAAAGACGGAAGAGAATGCGCTCTAAGGACGTTATAGACATATCTCTTTCGATTCAATCTACTTTGTTGAATAATGAATATTGTTATAATCATTCTGATGCTGAACAATGCCACATTGCGAATCCCACTCTACGTTCAGGTCCGTGAGCGGCTCAGAGACGAGTTCGCTGCTCTACCGCCAGGAAACCTGATCCCCACTGAATCCCGCCTGGAAGAGCGCTTTTCCGTAAGCCGCATAACCATCCGGAGAGCCATCGATGACCTCGTCCTCGAAGGATTGCTCGTCCGGCAGCAGGGGCGTGGCACTTTTCGAGAAGCCCCTAAGCTGGTGCACGAGTTGAACGCCATCACGAGTTGGACAGAGCAATTGAAAGATCTCGGCTATGAGCCCCACACGGCAGCTCAAGAGTTGACCGAGATTCCGGCTCCAAAAAAGATTGCTCAACTGTTGCAGCTCGCCTTGGACGAAAAAGTCATCCAGTTGCGGCGAACCCGCCTGGCCAATAGCGAGCCCATCACGCTGATGGTGAATTACATTCCCAGCAGGAATATGCCCGGATTTCTTGAGACGGGCCTCCAGACCGAGTCACTTTACGAATGTCTCCGTGTGCGCTACGGACTCACTCCCGCCGTAGCCACGGATACCGTTGAGACACGGCCCGCATCGGAAGCAGAGAGCGAACGGCTCAAGATTGAACCATGGTCGCCGGTGCTCGTCGTCACCCGCGTGGCGCAGATGGATGATGGCAGGCCTTTCGAAGTAGCCGTCGCGGTCTCCCGTGGCGATCGTTATGAGTACCGTGTCAAACTGCAAAGCCGCAATCAAGTCGTTACACCCGGCTAGCGCATATCTCTTTGAATCGCAAACTCAGACACCATGCCGGTTTGCTATGGTGCAATAGAATTATGAAGCCGCCCAGTATAAAAGACATCGCGAAGGCTTTGAACATTTCCATCGGCACTGTGGACCGTGCGCTGCATGGACGTTCCGATATCAGCCCGGCCACGCGTGAACGTGTCCTGCAAAAAGCCGCGCAGCTCGGCTACGAGCCTAATTTCGCCGCCCGCGCCCTCAAGCTCAATCGCCGTGTACGAATTGGTGTCTATTTCCCCCGCGAAATTGCTTTCTTTTTCGACTCACTCCGCGCCGGGGTTCGCGCAGCGGCCGCCGGCTCAATGGCCGTCAATGTAGAGCTTGTTTTCCGGGATTTCCCTCGGCTCGATCAGGGAGATGTCGAGCTTCTTGCAGCCGACTCCGAGCAAAGATTCGATGGCGTGCTCATTGCTCCCGGCAACCCTACCCGTATCGAGCCGGCGCTTCGTAAATTAGCGCAGCGAGGGACTGCCGTTATTTGTGTCGCAACAGATGCGCCGCATAGTACACGTCTCGCCGCGGTCACAGCAGACGCTCATACCAGCGGGGCCATCGCGGCGGAGCTTTTTTCCCGCACGATTCACAAGACCGGCCCACTGGCCACCATCACCGGCGATCTTCGCACCCTGGACCACGCTGAAAAACTGCGCGGATTTGCTGCGAATCTTGCCGTCCATGCGCCGCATCTGTCATTACTTCCTGCTTTCGAGTCGCACGAACAGCCCAACGTTGCATCGAAACAGGCTGTAGCTCTCCTGGCGAAGAAACCGTATCCGCTCGGTATTTACATCAGCACCGCAAACAGCATTTCCGTCCTCAAAGCGCTCGACGAGCGAGATATGCTTAGCAAAATCCAGGTAATCGCTACAGACCTTTTTCCGGAATTGGTGCCCTATATCGAATCCGGGAAAATATTAGCCACGTTGTATCAACGCCCATATACGCAGGGCAAGAGAGCTATTGAGTTACTCCTGAATTACATTTTGAGCGGCGTCGCTCCTCCGCCTCTCACACGTCTAGCTCCTCACATTATTCTGCGCAGCAACGTATTCCTTTTCACAAACTATCTTGTCGATTCGCCGATCGGCTGAAGCGCTCCCGTGAATAGTTAAGACGCGGTTGGATTCCAAATTGAACATCTTGCAAGGTGCCAATAGGCTCTCTCAACTGGCGGGCAACGGAGCATTCCGCTTGATTCCTTTGGAATCCTGAGGGAGTTCTGGACGGGGCCTGGGCTCGGTCGAAGATGCACGGATCGGAAGACCTCGTCTTCATCAATGCCCGCGGTGGCCCGATCGACCTGACCTGACCCCCAGAATCCGTCCAATTTGGACTACGATTTGGACGAAGGAAAGGGGAACAGTTATGAGCAAGAGCCGACACACGGAGGCGCAGATTATCGTTGCGCTGAAGCAGGTAGAGGCGGGGCGCACGGCTGAGG